>NZ_CP048021.1:1332975-1999462 GCF_010092505.1 Virgibacillus sp. MSP4-1 | reverse complement strand
TGACCGATGTGATTCAATCACTGGCAGCTTCCAGTCAGGAAACGGCATCCAGTTCTGAGCAAGTTTCCGCATCCGCAGAAGAGCAACTGTCCGTTGTTGAAGAGCTGAGTAACCATTCCGAAAATGTGAAAGAACTGGCTGAATCCCTTCAGCAGGAAATTGGGCGTTTTCGGGTTTGATCGATGAAGATAGACTAGCCGGTAGATTCATCTATAGATTCCGGTAAGATGGGTCATTAAGCAGATAGACGTTCATTCGTACAGTAAGTTATGAAAATTAATGGAAATCAGCCTTTTATCCTTATTGTGAGTTTATTATAATGAAAGATAGAGGAGGTTTTACATATGGATGTACCTGCCGTTTCCGTGGCCCTGAGTCATGCAGGGCTGCAACAGGATGTCGGTCTGTCGCTCATGAATAAAACGATGAATCAGGCTGAATCAAAAGGTCAGAACATGATTAAAATGCTGGAAGAATCTAATGTGAAGACCATGCAGCATGCGGCCCAGCCTCATCTGGGAAGCTCGATTGATGTAAAAGCCTAGATAATCGAAAAACGTCCATCCGCTCAAAGCGGCTGGACGTTTTATATTTGTGAATGTAGCGATTTTTCGACAAAATTCGGGTGGTGACAGGCACCTATTCAACAATCCGGCTGCTGATCCATCCGTTTGTATTGTTGGTCATTTCCACGTGATACCATGTGATTCCCTCATCATCGGTCTTTTCTTCATTTAGATAGATCAGTTTGTCTGACTGGTTGGCGGTATAGACGATTTCGCTGTTCAATGAAGGGGCAGACCGTATATTGGCGTATTCGGTTGTGATCGTCATAATCGTTTCATTGGCTGAATCTGACTTTTCTTCTGTAGGTTGTTCAGGCTGTGAATCAAACCAACCGATCTTCTCCACCTGCTCTTTTCCAAATTGATAGACTTCATCTCCATAGGTAAAGCTGCCAAAGAGCAGAGCCCCGGCCAGGACCGTGGCGCCAATCCTTTTCTTTTGCTGATTAAACCAGCTGAAAGGCCTGATGAACAGAGACTTCCAATAGAGGCGTTTGAGATATCTGGTGAATTTGTCCTTTCTGCCGATCTCGTTATCGATTTGAATGAATGTTTTAATTTGTCGAGGTTTCAGATCAAACGAATCCTCTTCATCGCTGTACGTATCAATCTTCAGGTCCATGACGTCAATGAAGTAACGCTCCAAAATTTCATATACGTTAAATCCTTCTGTATCATCGGAGGATCGGATATGCTCACCGAAATAGATTTCCTGCCGTTTCATACGTTCGGTTAATCGCTTTATGTATTCAAAAATGATGTGCAGATCATCTGTCTGACCGCGCCTGAGCGATTCTTTGATAAATCGGAAGAACAGATGAGCCATGGATGAAAAATCTTCAGGAATATCTTTGTCTGAAAGGATGAGCTGCAGGTCGTTAAAGAGCTTTTTCGACGTTTCATAAAAGCTATCCAAATGCCCGTTTTTGTATTCTTCCAGTAATGCTTGCTGATAGGATAGATAATAGTATAAGTGAGCGATATACATCCCGGATTTCTCATCATAAAGCATCGTTCTGGCTGTGACCGGATTCTTTTGAACAATATGAAATAATTCTTTTGAAACCCTGATTGCTTCCTGCCATTGTTTATATTTCAGCAAATGGTAGATTCCATTGGTCTGGGTTTTTATCCAGCGTTCCGTTTCCTCCCGTTCCTGCGGGGTGAGGGTGAGCGCATAGTTTCCGCTTAACAGAGCGATTTCGGCAATGGTCATATGATAGGCCTGAAATTGCTCCTCGACTCTTAACAAAGTACCGCCATAAAGAGTGATCATGGCTAAGCGAAAGTGGTTTTCCAGTTCTTTTAAGAAGTCATTAAACTGATCGATGTACGTATTCCAGTTATGAAATACTTTGGATAAGGAATCATTAATTTTCGACTGATCATTGCCTCCCATAAGAGCCCCGACCCCGGCACCTGCAAAAGGAACGCCTACAAGCAGACCAAGTAAAGAGGCCCCGCCTTTAATAAAGGATTTCCCCTTCTGATCCTGTCTTATGGAATCCATTAAAAGGGCATGCTCTCCAATCGTGTCAGTATATGCCTTCAGGGATTGAGTCAGCTGATCAATATGGTGGAGGATTCCTTTTCTGAGTCCATGAAAAAACTGGGGAGGATACAGGTATCGGTTAAAAATTTCCCCATATTCCTCCGTTGAAAGCTTCGAGATAAAATCCTGATAATGATATTCCAGTTCGTTAAATTGGAGGGCTTGCTTTAAGTCCTCTGATACTTTCCCCGGATCTGTGAGGCTGAAAAATTCCTTTATGTATTGATCCTGATCTTCCTGTGTTGGCTCTTCAGGCATGGAGTTTTCCAGTCTGCTCAGGGCTTCATACCGGCTGTTTAACTGACCCCATACATTATCCATACCTTCTGTCGTCTTTTGCTCGACCAGGGCGATAATTTCTTCATAGACCTGTGGATTGAATGTCGTTTGCAGGTCCTTATGAATATGTTCGTATTCCAGCTGCGAATCTTTGAAGTAGCTTTCGAGTTTTTCCTGTGCCATATTACAATAACCCCAGTACGTCTATGCCATCGACAGCATCTGTCGCAGAGCCCAGGTCGGCTGCAGAAAACTGGGAGGAGACGGTATCAATTTCACTGAACGAATGGTGCAGATCCATAGCTGATGAACCCGGTGCAGCCTCAAAAAAGGAAGAGTCAAAGGATATCTGCGTATCTCCAAAAGAGTTCGTGGATGTGCTAAATAAGGTATCATTGGCTGTTGACGTAAAATCATATCCATCTCCCATCAGATTAGGCTCTAATGTACCAATATGGTCACTGCCCTGATAGACCTGTTCCTCGCCGAAGATGGCTGGACGGGTAGTGATATCATTGGATACCCCGGTAAAATCCAGCGTAGAACCGTTGTAGATGTTATCTGTCAGATTAGCTGTTTCACCATTTTCAAACATGACCGTTTCTCCACCGGCAGCATTTGGCATGGTTTCCAGTACAGGATTTCCATTTCTATCAACAATAGAACTCCCGCCCAACAGATTTTCTTTAACATTGAGAACTTCCATATTAGCATTGACCCGTTCATCATTTTCAAATAGAGAATTCAGCAGGTCTGAATGATATTGCTCCATAATTGTTCACCTCTGGTATGCATGATAGATAGTTAGGACCATTATACTAAACTTTGTCGAATAAGGGACGACAAAAAGCATATTTTATTCGACAAAATTCGGGTGGTGACAGGCACCCTCAAAGTTTAAACCGCTCCACCAGACTCCGTAATTCATCCGATAGTTTGGATAGTTCATCTGAGCTGCTGGATACCTCTTCCATAGAGCTATTGGTCTGCTGTGCGGATGCCGATGCTTCTTCTGCATCTGATGCCGTTTCTTCAGAGGATGTGGCCATTTCCTCAATGGACGATGTCATTTGCTGACTGGTTGAAGCCATGTTGGATAGGTGATGGGCAACGGTATCGATACTGTCTGCCATTTCCTCCATGGCCTGGTTGATTTGACTAAACGTCTCTCCTGTGTATTTAATTTGGCGGGTTCCTTTTTCAACTTCAGAGTAGCCGCTTTCCAAGGAATTTACTACTCCGCTCGTTTCACTCTGAATTGTGCCTGTAATTTCTGTAATATCCGTTACGGAATTCGCCACCTGCTCGGCCAGCTTTCTTACTTCATCAGCTACAACGGCAAACCCCTTTCCATGTTCTCCTGCCCGTGCGGCTTCAATGGCTGCATTTAAGGCCAACAGGTTTGTCTGGTCAGCTATATCACGAATAACGGTCACAAGCTGGGTAATCTTTTGTGATTGGTGATCCAATTCCTGAACCTTTTCAACGGAACTCTTTACTATGGTATCGACATTTTTCATTTGATGGATAGACTCTTCCATAAGGTTCGTTCCGGCCTCTGTCATTTGTAATACATAGGAAGAAGTCTGTTCCATCTGCTCCCCTCGTGCATTCGCCTCCTGGACATTAGAGGTAAATGAAGTGGCGTTTGAGGATAAAGTCTGAACATGGTTGGCTTGTGATTCAGAGCTTGAGGCGATTTCCTCCATGGTAGCGGCGATCTGCTCTGAGCCCTGCTGCACTTCATCCGCAGATTTCGTTAATTTATCGCTCTGATTGGATACGGTTTCCGTTACAGAATGGATTTTTTGTAACAGCTCCCGTGTATTTTCGTTCATTTGATTTGTAGCCTTGACTAATTGCCCGATTTCATCATGGGATTGAATGTCCAAGTGGTCATGAGATAAGTCCCTGGCCGCAATCGCCTTCATTCGATCCATCACTTTTGTAATCGGTTTTGAAATGCTGCGGGAGGTCAGTAAAGCTACGATGATACCAACGATGATGATCACGATCGCCATAACACCGCCCGCAATCCACACGGTTTGTCCGGTCGCTATAACGGAGGTTCCGGATTTTTCTATCACAGCCTCCTGATTGGCCCCCATTTCTTCAAAGTTTCTCATAATCTGGCGGGCTCTTGGGCTGACCTGTAAGTTCATGATATGCATGGCCTCTTCTTCATTGCCATTGTCATAGGCCGTAAATACATCTGCAATTTTCTGATCCCATTCTTTCTTCTTATTAATAAATTCCTGTGCCTTTTCAGAATCCGTAAGGGACAGCATCTCCTTTTCCAGTTCCTTATTGATTTCCATTAATTCGTTGTAGTCCTGGCGGGAGGAGCTGTCGTTGTATAATAAAAAGCTTCGCAGGGATAAGGTTCGCTCTGCGATGTTATAAGCCATTTTTTCACTAACCGTAAGTAAGGGTAAGTCCTCATTCAGGATCTTTTTGACTTCCTGATTCGAGTTGTCCACAGCAACAAAGTTATAGCTGCTCAGGATGAGAACAAGGACCATAATAATGGAAAACCCAAATAAAATTTTGGATTTTAATGATTTGAACCGAAAGCGAATATTAAACGGAAATTTTTCTTTCATTTTTACACCTCATTTTCATGCTGTTATTTGCTGTTCGTGTCCGATTCGGTACGTGGATATGCAGAATATGTCAGCGGGAGGAAGGGGATAGGTCTATTTTCTCTTATGAACATCCTTAAATTTCCTTTATATGAAACTTTTAGTCCACCCCTAAAAGATTAAGATTTTTTCATAAAAACGTCAAATTTTTAAATTCTGCAGCAAGGATTATCAGTTTTTCTTGTACTGGGGCTAAAACTATGAAAAAGATTACCGATATAAGGAATAGAAATAAAACTGAGGAGTTGCTGAGGATGGATGTAGGTAAAGTTTTATCTGGGTCCCAACTCCTGCAGCGGTCCGAGCATCCTATGAATGTTTCATCAACTAGAGAGAGTACCAATGCGGATGGGAAACGTAGTGATGATCAAAAAGCAGAGGATTCATATGCAAAAACGTTAAGCCGTGAAGAAGCAAAGCACATGATTGAAGGTTTAAATAAGTTTTTAGAACCGACAGATACCTCGATTCGATATGAATATCACGAGAAACTGGAAGATTACTATGTGACGATTGTTGATGAGAAATCTGATGAAGTCATCAAAGAAATTCCACCTAAGAAAATGCTGGATATTTATGCAGCCATGGCGGAATTTATGGGATTTATAGTTGATGAAAAAGTATAGATAGCCGCTTTTTTCATAAAACAAAAGGTGGCACAATGGAAAGAGAGAAGGAGGATTTTACCGTGGCAAATCCATATGCAGCTAAACAGCAGGCCTATCAGAATAACGCTGTCAACACCGCATCACCAGGAGAGTTGACGTTGATGCTTTATAATGGCTGTTTGAAATTCATAAGACAAGCCAAAAAAGCGATGAATGAAACGAACTATGAGACAAAAAATACAAATATCCAAAAGGCTCAGCGAATCATTCAGGAGTTAATGGTAACGATGGATCCTGAAAGCGACATTTCCGATCAGGTCATGCCTCTATATGACTACATTAACCGTCGTCTGATGGAAGCGAATATCGAAAATGACCCTGAGATTTTAGATGAAGCGTCCGAACTCGTGACAGAATTCCGGGATACCTGGAAAGAGGTTATTCAGATCACCCGTCAGCAGCAGTATGGCCAGGGCGGGAATGCTTAATGAGCGCTGTAAAAGAACTACATACAATTACCACAGACTTTTACAAATACCTTTATCAGCAGGAATTGGACAGAGATCAGGAATCCCTAATGGAAAGCCTGACTGAATTCCTGAATAAAAGAGAAACGTTCATGAATCAGATCAAACCTCCTTATACAGATGAGGAAAAAAAGCTGGGGAAAGAGATTGTTCGTATGGACCGTGAAATTGAAGATTCTTTCCAGGAGCAATTTACCCAGCTGAAAGGATCCATGAAGCAAATTCAGAGCCAGAAACGAAACAACCAGAAATACATTAATCCTTATCAAAATGTATCCACAGTCGATGGGATGTTTTTTGATAAAAGAAATTAGGTGAAACGGTGGCAAATTTAGAAGTACAAGAAGTGGAATTCCTGCAAAAATATCATGAACTGCTGGAGGGAATGAGTGAAGCCCTGGATCATCTTGGCGAGATGCCGGATGTTGGAGAGTCCAGTATAGCTGAAACTCTGTTTGCCGATTTAGTCAAAGGCATGCAGCAGCTTCACGCCAGTCATGACCAACTGGCCCCTCTGCTTAACGTAGAAACCCTTGATCAATTCGACAGTCTCGTTCAATCCATGTCGAAATGGTTTGAGCAGGATGTGGATAAAGCGGCTCTATTATCCAATGAAGTAATCCCTGCGTTTCTTGATTGGAAACAGGATATGGATGATCGGATTGAGCCTTTGATTGCGCATTAAAATCGAATATTTAAAGCTTTGTAAGCCCCTGTCATGATAAGTTCGTGTCAGGGGTTTTTACTTAAGGGAATGGGGTGTCAGGAGACAAGGGAATCACACGGTATTCGACAAAACATGACACAAAATCTTCACAAACAAACTTTTTCGTTTATAGAGGAATTTTAGGGGGAATGGTAGAATAAACAATACATGAGGATGAAAGGAGGAACTTCTTATGAACTTTAACATAAGAGGCGAAAATCTTGAAGTTACAAATGCAATTCAGGAGTATGTAGAGAAAAAGATTGGCAAGCTGAAGAAGTACTTTGACAGCAAAATCACTTCTGATGTGAATGTGAACCTAAGTGTGCACGAGGGAGAACAGCGCATTGAAGTAACGATTCCTATGCAAGACCTCCTATTACGAGCTGAAGAACATCATTCCGATTTATACGCGGCAATAGATTTAGTAGTAGATAAACTTGAACGTCAAATTCGTAAATATAAAACAAAAATCAATCGAAAATTCCGTCAGCAGGGCGCACCTAAATATGTCTTTGCCGAAATGGAAAAAGAGATTTTTGATCAGGATCCAGCTTACGAGGAAGATGATGATTTTGAAATTGTACGTACCAAGACCTTTGACTTGAAACCAATGGCATCTGAAGAAGCTATCCTCCAGATGGATATGCTTGGACATACATTCTTCGTATTTACGAATGCGGAGACAGGTGATACAAATGTGGTTTACCGTCGAAATGATGGACGCTACGGCTTAATTGAGCCCAGCTAATCAAATATAGGATACATCCTTATGCTTTAGTTAAAGTCCTGCCTATGTGCAGGGCTTTTTCTTTAGAATAAATTTTTGGATTCAGGAACGTCCGCATTCTGTTCAGTCTCCCGGCGACATTTAAGACTTCTCTCATCGTCGTATAGGCTCTGTCGGATTTGTTTGTTTCTGCCCTATATAGATTATACAAATGCTGTTTAAAATATGTATTCCAAAAAAATACTGCCGTTAAAAAATTTGTCTAAAATTAAGTTTTAGTCAATGAAACCTCATGTAATCCCCTTGAAATTGACAAAATTCGCCAAAGAACCCGCAAAATTCGACGCTGTATTTTAATTTCAGCGATTTTTCTTCCTTTCCTGTTCGTGGTATAACTATTTTAACGAAAGCAAAGGAGGCGTATTCATGTCCCACCAAAGCTGCCCTCACTGCCAAAGACAAGAGAACCGGATCAAACAGCATGAAAAATACATAGCACAACTGGTCGAATATGTTGCTAAAATGAATCAGCGAATGAGCGATTTGGAAAAAAGGCATGTAAAAAAAGTTTGATACCTCTTATCCACGGTTTCCAGCAGGAGGGTAAAACGCTCCCTGCACACCTCTTCCTTCCGCGTTGAATACGATTCCTCAATATATGCAGCCACCGCGCTGCATTTTTCTTTTTTATTAAAATTTTTTTATAAGGTTTTAGCTGCTTAATCAGAATACATAATGGTTAAAACAGTCCTATCTAACACATTAGGTTTCGATCCTGACAGATAATAGAATCCTTCACTACTTGACGAAACAGCTGCGTAACTTAGAATTTGGTTGGGTTGTCCCTAATAAAAAGTGTCTTCATTTTCCACAAGATCCGAAAAAATAGTGTACACAACTTTAGCGAAGTATACTCCCGGAGCGATGGTTTTGCACCTAGTAATATGTGTGCGACGGGGACTTTATTGTCATGATGAACCCTTTAGTGTTATGATGTAGAGAGGACTATTTTAATAAAGCGTGATCTTACTAAATAGAGGTGCGAATGTATGCGAGGATTATTGAAAAAAGTTTTTGGCGATGGAAATACACGTCAGCTGAAAAAACTGGAAACAACAGCAGAACAGATTGATGCACTTGAACCCGAAATTAAAAAATTATCAGATGACGGATTAAGGAAAAAAACAGAGGAATTTAAACAACGTCTCGAAAAGGGCGAGACCTTAGATGATATTTTAGTAGAAGCCTATGCCGTTGTCCGTGAAGGAGCAAGACGTGTGTTGAATATGCGTCCTTTCCATGTCCAGCTTTTGGGTGCGATTGCCCTTCACAACGGTGATATCGCCGAAATGAAAACAGGTGAAGGAAAAACGCTTGCCTCCACTATGCCCGCCTATTTGAATGCTTTATCAGGGAAAGGTGTACATATTGTTACGGTCAACGATTACCTGGCCGACCGTGACGCGAAGGAAATGGGCGAGCTTTATCAGTTTCTTGGACTAACAGTAGGTCTGAATGCGAACGGCATGTCCAAGGAAGAGAAGAAGGAAGCCTATGCAGCAGATATCACGTATGGAACCAACAATGAATTTGGTTTCGATTATTTACGTGACAATATGGTGCTTTATAAAGAGCAGATGGTTCAGCGTCCGTTGAATTATGCCATCATTGACGAGGTAGACTCGATTTTAATCGATGAGGCCCGTACACCTCTGATTATTTCCGGATCGGCCTCCCGTTCGGAAAATATGTATCTTCGTGCGGATCAGTTTGTCCGTACATTAAAAAATGAAGAAGACTATACGTATGATGAGAAGACGAAAAACGTCCAGCTGACAGAAGAAGGAAACAACAAGGCTGAGCGCTTTTTCAATATCGACAACCTGTATGATCTATCCAACGTATCCCTGACACACCACATTACCCAGGCGTTAAAAGCTCATGTGATTATGCAGCGTGATGCGGATTATGTGGTGCAGGAAGGCGAGGTTGTCATCGTTGACCAGTTCACGGGTCGTCTGATGAAAGGACGCCGCTACAGTGATGGTCTGCACCAGGCTATTGAGGCGAAGGAAGGCATGCAGATTCAAAAGGAAAGCATGACGCTAGCAACGATTACCTTCCAGAACCTATTCCGTATGTATCAGAAAATTGCCGGTATGACCGGTACAGCGAAAACAGAGGAAGAGGAATTCCGGAATATATACAACATGAATGTCGTTGTGATTCCAACCAACAAGCCGATTGCCCGTGACGACCGCCCAGACTATATTTACAAAACGATGGAGGGCAAGTTCCGTGCAGTTGTCAACGATATTAAAGAACGCCATGAA
This sequence comes from Virgibacillus sp. MSP4-1, assembly GCF_010092505.1. Taxonomy (NCBI): domain Bacteria; kingdom Bacillati; phylum Bacillota; class Bacilli; order Caryophanales; family Bacillaceae; genus Virgibacillus; species Virgibacillus sp. MSP4-1. The sequence continues at coordinate 1,989,519 of NZ_CP048021.1, read as the reverse complement.
AAGGGACAGCCTGTGCTTGTCGGTACGGTTGCGGTTGAGACTTCGGAATTAATTTCAAAAATGCTTAAAAAAGCCCGTGTTCCTCATAACGTGTTAAACGCGAAAAACCATTTCCGTGAAGCTGAAATTATTTTAGAGGCTGGAAAACAGGGGGCCGTGACCATTGCAACGAACATGGCCGGTCGTGGTACAGATATAAAACTTGGAGATGGAGTTGTGGAACGGGGCGGTTTAGCGGTTATTGGTACCGAGCGTCACGAATCACGGCGAATCGATAACCAGCTTCGTGGACGTTCCGGACGTCAGGGAGATCCGGGTATATCCCAGTTCTACCTGTCTCTTGAGGACGAATTAATGCGCCGCTTCGGATCGGATAACATGAAATCCATGATGGAGCGTCTCGGTATGGATGAGGACCAGCCGATTGAAAGTAAAATGGTTTCCCGTGCAGTGGAATCTGCGCAGAAACGAGTGGAAGGAAATAACTTCGATGCCCGTAAGACCCTGCTTGCCTACGATGATGTCTTGCGTCAGCAGCGCGAAATTATTTATCAGCAGCGCTATGAGGTGCTTGAGTCAGACAACCTCCGGGAAATTGTTGAGGGCATGATTCAGTCAACCGTTGAACGTGTGGTTGGATCTTATACAGCTGAGGATGTACCGGAAGAGTGGAACCTGGATGGCCTGGTTTCTTACGTGAACAGTAATCTTCTGGAGGAAAATGAGCTTTCTCAAAATATGCTGAAGGGTCTTGAGCCGGAAGAGATCACAGAGCATATTATCCATATGATTAAGCAAAAATATGATGAGAAAGAGCAGGAAATTTCCTCAGAGCAAATGCGCGAGTTTGAAAAAGTGATCCTGCTCCGTACGGTTGATACGAAATGGATGGACCATATCGACCAGATGGATCAGTTACGTCAGGGTATTCACCTGCGCGCGTATGGTCAGAACGATCCACTCCGCGAGTATCAGATGGAAGGCTACTCCATGTTTGAGCAAATGGTGGCCGATATCGAGGAAGAGGTCTCCCGCTATATTATGAAAGCCCAGATCCGTGACAACCTGCAGCGTCAGGAAGTTGTTAAAGGGACACAGGCTGTATCAGGCGGTAGCGAAGAAAAGCAGAAGAAACGCAGGCCATACGTGAAAACCCAGGCTGTCGGACGTAATGATCCATGCCCATGCGGCAGCGGTAAGAAATACAAACACTGCCATGGTTCATAACAATCATAGAGACACTCCATCCCCATCTTTGGAGTGTCTCTTGAATTGTCTGTGTTAACCTAGGAACTGTGCAGGTTTTTGTAGATTATAGATTGATTTTTGAGGTGATAATAATGGATTTAACAGATATCAAACAGGAAATTGACAAAATGAACAAGCGAATCGATGACTTTAGGGGGTCTCTTTGACTTAGAAGAAGATCGTAAGCGCATTGCTGAACTTGAACAGGAAATGACCGCTCCGGGATTCTGGGATGATCAGGAAACGGCCCAGAAAGTCATTGCAGAGGTAAATAGTCTAAAAGAGCTCGTTCAGTCGTTCGAAAAAAACGAGGAAAGTCTGGAGAACCTTGAAGCCACGTATGAATTGGTAAAAGAGGAAGACGATCCGGAGCTTAGAGAAGAGCTGGAAGAAGAAGTGAAAACCGTAACAAATGATTTGAATGAATTTGAACTTTACTTGCTGCTAAGTGAACCATATGATAAAAACAATGCAATCCTGGAGCTTCATCCGGGAGCAGGTGGTACCGAATCACAGGATTGGGCGAGTATGCTGCTCCGTATGTATACCCGCTGGGCGGAGAGTAAGGAATTTAAAGTGGAAACACTGGATTACCTGCCGGGTGATGAAGCCGGTGTGAAAAGTGTCACGCTGTTAATTAAAGGTCATAACGCCTATGGTTATTTGAAAGCGGAAAAGGGTGTTCATCGTCTGGTGCGTATCTCTCCATTTGATTCATCCGGTCGTCGTCATACATCCTTTGTTTCCTGCGAGGTCATGCCTGAATTCGACAATGATGTTGAAATTGACGTGAAGCAGGAGGATTTAAAAATTGATACCTACCGTTCCAGTGGTGCCGGCGGTCAGCACGTAAACACAACGGATTCAGCCGTTCGGATTACCCACCTGCCCACAAACATTGTGGTCACATGTCAGTCCGAACGCTCACAGATTAAAAACCGTGAACAGGCCATGAAAATGCTAAAATCCAAGCTGTATCAAAAAGAAATTGAACGACAGCAGGCCGAGCTGGACGAAATTCGCGGGGAACAAAAGGAGATTGGCTGGGGAAGCCAGATCCGCTCCTACGTATTCCACCCGTACTCCATGGTGAAGGACCACCGAACCAACGTTGAAATTGGCAACACGCAGGGAGTTATGGATGGACGCATAGATCCGTTTATCGACGCCTATTTACGTTCGCAAATGTAATTCATTTAATAAATGGGAAACCAGAGGGAATTTGTCCTCTGGTTTTTTTAGTTTTTTGGGTTTTTGAAGTTAGATTGATCTTGATCCAGCCTCTCGCCGAATGAAACAGCGGGAAGCTCGATTCTTGTGGATCGTAAAGGAATTGATCCAAAAAGCATTTCATTAAACCAAAATTATATGAATTGTGCCTGTATCCCAGCGAATTCAACCGCTTTTGAAAATAATTAAGCCAGTTTTAAAAATAATCTGTCCTGTATTTGGAAAAATTAATCCGGAATCGGGGTATTTAATCGGAATGTCGCCGAATTAATCGTAAAAGTGGTACTTTCTTCCCAATCCAGCATCATTCGTCCTATTTTATTCTTATTGATCCGTTTCAGTAAGGATTAAACTTAAATGGTTAATTTTCATCTATTAATGAATGGAATTGATCCTGTTTTAAAAGGATTTCATCCGATTTTTTAAATAATCTGTCCGGATTTAAAACTGATTAAGCCGGAATTTTGTCAATGAATCATAAATATTCGTTTATCTTCTTAACCAAAGCCTATTAAGCCTCCTATCCAGGTATTGATCTATTTTTTTAACATTTAAGCCGGAAAACCATGTATTCATCCAATTTCAAATAAATCCATCCAATTCCAAGTAAATTCATCCATTGTCAAACGAACAAATCCCCTCACCCATTCACCGCGTTACTACTGTAAAGCGTTAATTTGCCGGCATTCACAGGTGTTTTTTCGTATGTTATAGTTTTTAGCGGTATGTAATGGTTTGACGGAAAAAGAGGTGTTTATAAATGATGGAGAAACGGGAAAACAATCATATGCAGTTTGTTGCATTGGAATATTTATATGTCATATTCGGTTCCTTTTTTGTTGCGATTGGATTTAATTTATTTTTGCTTCCTAATGGGGTGGCTTCCGGCGGTGTGTCCGGAATTAGTACGTTAACGGATGAACTGTTCGGCTGGGAACCGGCGTTTGTGCAGGGATTTTTAAATGTCCCTTTATTTATCGCCGGTGTAGCTATTCTTGGGGCTAATTTTGGACTCAAATCATTTCTTGGAACGATTATGCTGCCGATCTTTGTTTATTTAACCAGAGAGTGGGATCCTGCAACGCTGAATCCGCTTTTAGCATCGGTCTTTGGCGGAATTTTAGTCGGGGCAGGTCTAGGTATTGTCTTCCGAGGCCGGGCGTCTACCGGAGGAACAGATGTAGCAGCAGCTATTTTACATAAATTTACCGGTATTTCTCTGGGAATCTGTATGGCATTCATTGATGGGTTGATTGTAACCTCAGCCGCCTTTGTCTTTAATCTTGAGCATTCCCTTTATGCACTGGTTGGATTATTTATGACCAGCCGGACGATTGACATTATTCAGGTTGGTTTTACAACTTCCAAAAATGTCATGATTATTACGGATAATCTGGAAGAAATGCGGAAGACTATTTTTGAAGAGATAGATAGAGGCGTCACCATCCTGCGCGGGGAAGGTGGATACACGAGAGAAAATCGCAACATTATGATGTGCGTGGTTGATCAAAAAGAATTCACCAAATTGACAAAAACCGTGAACAAGGTTGATTCAGAGGCATTCGTCATTGCCATGTCTGCGGCAGAGGTACTTGGCGAGGGTTTTAAAAAACAATGAATAGGTTATAATATCCATGAGATGCAGTATTTGGCATTTCAATATATTAAGAAGGGGGATTTGTTCAAATGAAAAAAGCACTAATAGCCATGCTGTTCGGCTCTGCTCTGGTACTTGCAGCTTGTGGCGGTGGTGATGATAATGCAGGTGAAGACACTGGCAACAATGATGCTGGTACGGAGCAGCAGGCAGAAGAAAATGGCGACTCAGGCAATGCAGATGGCGGAACTGTCGATACCGCTGCTGCTGAAAAAATCGCACAAAACAACTGTGCAACCTGCCACGGCGGAGATCTCTCCGGACAGGGAAATGCAGCGAATTTGACGAACATTGGATCTAAACTCTCTAAAGAGGAAATTGTAGACGTTATTCAAAATGGTAAAGGCGGTATGCCACCTGTAAACATCAGTGAAGAAGATGCAAATACCGTTGCATCATGGTTAGCTACTAAAAAATAATATTGTACAAGGAACCTGAAATTTGGCCAAGTCCATGTTTCAGGTTTTTTCATTTTGCCCACCGTCACTCCCGTATCATACAGATTTCCAGACGATAATTCCCCTTTTCTCTGATAACCAGCTTCACCACACAGCACATTCTCTCCATTGAAATACAACTGTAATAAAATTCCCCCTAAAAATTTTGTAGATTGATGTTATAATAGAACATAGTAAAATTACACAAACCGATAAAATGGCCGTAGTTTCAACATCGTTATTTAAAAATCAAACTTTTTCGTGAAAATGGACATGCAGGGAAGGTACATAAATATACAGCTACGACAGGATTACAACCGGAGAGGCATAGGTGGTATGAAACATGATTGAATTAAGAGACGTAAGAAAAACGTATCACAATGGGGTTACGGCTCTTCAGGGAATAGATGTTAACATTCAGCAGGGAGAATTCGTTTATGTCGTTGGACCCAGCGGTGCCGGGAAGTCAACGTTCATTCGACTCATGTATCGGGAGGTAAAGCCTTCAAGTGGTGATGTCGTGATAAACGGCCACAATTTAGCAGAAATCAAAGAGAAGGAAATCCCTCATCTGAGAAGGGGGATTGGGGTTGTTTATCAGGATTTCAAACTTTTACCCTCTATGACAGTCTATGAAAATGTTTCCTTTGCCCTTGAAGTTATAGAAGATTCGCCAAAAAAAATCCGTCGAAAAGTGATGGATGTTCTGGATCTGGTGAATTTAAAAAATAAAGCCCGTTTTAAGCCGGCAGAACTTTCCGGGGGCGAGCAGCAGCGTGTATCCATCGCACGTGCTATTGTGAATAATCCTCATTTAATGATTGCTGACGAACCAACAGGAAACCTCGACCCAGATACTTCATGGGAAATTATGAAAATATTTGAGGAAGTCAACGCGAGAGGAACGACCGTGATTATGGCAACCCACAGCAAAGATATCGTGAACACATTAAAAAAGAGAGTCATAGCCATTGAACATGGACGAGTCGTTCGTGATGAACAGCGAGGTGACTACGGTTATGAAAGCTAGGACATTCAAGCGTCACCTTAGAGAAGGAAGCAAGAATATTTTTCGTAACGGCTGGATGACTTTTGCGTCCGTAGCTTCGGTTACCACAACGCTCATCTTAGTAGGCGTCTTCCTCGTTATTATGCTGAATTTAAACGAAATGGCAGAAAAAGTGGAAGAGGACGTGCAAATTCGGGCCTTTATTGATTTAGCAGCGAATCAGGAGGATATTGATTCCTTAAAGAAAGAGATTACGAACATACCGGAAGTTTCCACCATTGAGTTTTCTTCAAAAGAAGAGGAACTGAAAAACTTAATGTCAAGCTTAGGTGCTGACGGAGACATGATGGCGATGGTCAATCAGGATAATCCGTTAAATGATGCCTTCATTATCAAGACGGAAGATCCCCTTGATACATTTGATGTCGCCAGTAAAGTAGAGTCATTGGACCATGTTTCTTCAACAGAATACGGGGACCAGGTAATCCAGAAGCTTTTCACCTTCAATGAGTATGCAAGATATATAGGGATTGGCTTAATTGCCGCACTGGTTTTAACCGCCGCCTTTTTAATCTCAAATACGATCAAAATTACCATTATGGCCAGAAGTACAGAGATTGGAATTATGAAGCTGGTTGGTGCGACGAATGGATTTATACGCTGGCCGTTCTTTATTGAAGGACTTTTAATGGGGATACTCGGTTCGATCATTCCGATTATTTTCGTTGTAAGCGGGTATTATTACTTATTTGAAAATATGAAGGACAAGACATTCGTGCCGTTTTTTGAGCTTATCCCGTTTCACCCCTTTGTATGGCAGGTTTCTCTGATTCTATTAGGAATTGGTGCCTTTATCGGGGTCTGGGGAAGTATTATGAGTGTACGAAAATTCCTTAAAGTTTAAGTTTCATAGATAAAATGTTGTTTGGGGAGGAGTCAGAGCCTTGAAAAATCGAATTTTTTCCGTACTGAGTATTCTAATGCTGCTCGCTGTAACGTTTTCTTTTTCAGGCAGCGAAAAGACTTACGCAACCTCTGCGGGGGACCTGCGTGATGAGATTGACGATTTGGAAAATAAGCAGGACAGTGTGAAAGATGAAAAGGAAGAACTGGAGTCCAGTGAATCCGAAATAGAAGAAAAAATAGAAAAAAACCAGGCCAAGCAGGACCGTATTTTAGGACAAATTGAAGAAATCGATCAGGAAGTGGCGAAAACACAAAAGAATATAGAAAACACAGAAGAGGAAATCAGTAAGACAGAAAAAGAAATCAAGAAGTTAAAAGAAAACATCAAAGAAACTAAAAAAAGGATAGCTAAGAGGGACGAGCTTTTGGAAAATCGTCTTCGCACAATGCAGAGAAACGGAGGCTCCGTCAGCTATTTAGAAGTTCTCCTGGGTGCACAGGATTTTGGCGACTTCCTGACTCGTACGAACGCTGTGTCGAAAATCATGGATTCTGATAAGAAAATCCTGGAAGAGCAAAAAGCAGAAAAAGAACAGCTGGAAAAAGACAAAGCTGAAGTCGAGAAGAAGAAAGAAGAGCTTGTGGCTAAGAAAGACGAGTTGGAATCTGCCAAAGAACGGCTTGACGAGCAGAAACAGGAAAAATCTGATCTGGTAGCTAAGCTGAAACAGGAAGAAAAAGAGCTTCATGAGCACAAAATGTCTCTCCAGGAAAAACAGCAGATTTTACAAAAGCAGCAAGAGGCTTATAATCGTATGATTGAACAGAAGAAAGATAAGCTGGAGCAGCTGAGCACTCCTCCATCCAGCAGCGGCGGCAATGGTCAATTTATTCGACCTGCGCAAGGATACATTACTTCAGAGTTTGGCGGACGATGGGGTGGTATGCATAATGGAATGGACATTTCCAAATATGGCAAAATTCCTATCAAAGCATCCGCATCAGGTATGGTTTATCGGGCCTATCGCTCATCCTCTTATGGAAATGTGGTCTACATAACACATAGTATGGGCGGGCAGCAATATACAACCTTATATGCACATATGAGATATTATACGGTTTCTGAGGGTCAGTACGTACAAAAAGGACAAGTGATCGGCTATATGGGCAATACTGGTAATTCTACAGGACAGCATCTTCATTTTGAACTTCATGAAGGCCCGTGGAATTATTCCAAGTCCAATGCTGTCAACCCTCGTAAATACATCAGCTTCTAAAGCAGACATGTTTACGGAGACAAGTTCATATAGTAATATTAAAGGCATCGCACATACTTACGGTGGGATGCCTTTACATATTGGAGAAGGATTCATACACAAATCTTCCACAGCCAGGATGAGTGGTTATTGTTGAGGTGAGAGAAAAATGAACGTGAAAAAGAGCTATTTGGCTGTACTTGTGATTGTAGCTATGGTTCTCGGTTCTGCTCTGACTTTCATAGGTACAGAGGTAGTGGGCCTGGGACAATCCGATGAGGCCGAAAATGGTGGACAATCAGAAATAAGCACAGATGAAGAAAAGAAGGAAATCATTGAAGAGTTCGGTGACATGAATGCTTTTTCAAAAGTAATGCGTGCATATTCCATCATTGACAACAACTATGTTGAAGACGTGAAACAGAAAACCATGATCGAAGGCGCGATCCGTGGAATGCTCGATTCACTGGAAGATCCCCACAGCGTTTATATGGACAAAGAAACGGTAGAGCAATTTAATCAGAGTATTGAGTCATCCTTTGAGGGGATTGGGGCGGAGGTAAGCATGAGTGATGGACATGTTACCATTGTTTCCCCGATCAAGGGCTCCCCTGCAGAGGAAGCAGGACTGCAGCCGAAAGATCAAATACTGAAAGTGGATGGAAATAGTCTTGAAGGGCTCAGCCTGAATGAGGCCGTGGCAAAGATTCGCGGTGAAAAAGGGACGGAGGTTGAATTAACCATTCAGCGTCCAGGAATATCAGATACAATAAAAGTATCTGTTGTCCGTGACAATATTCCGGTGGAAACCGTTTATCCTGAAGTGAAAAACGAGAACGGTAAGAAAACAGGAGTCATTCAAATTACTTCGTTTTCTCAAAAAACCGCGGATGAATTTAACAAGGCTCTTTCTGATTTAGAGGATAAAGGCATCGAAGGCTTAGTCATCGATGTAAGAGGCAATCCAGGCGGGTTGTTTACATCCGTGGAAAAAATTCTGGAAAACTTCATCCCCGAGGACCAGCCCTACGTCATTTTTGAAGAGAAGAATGGAGAAAAAGTACGCTACTACTCCGGAACGAAGGAGAAGAAGGATTACCCGATTACCGTGCTGACCAACCAGGGCAGTGCTTCAGCCTCGGAAATTTTGGCGGCTGCTATGAAGGAAGCGGGCTATCCTGTAGTTGGGGAGAAGAGCTACGGAAAAGGAACCGTTCAGAAAACACTCGGTATGGGTGATGGAAGCCAGATTAAACTGACTACTTACAAGTGGCTGACTCCAGATGGCAAATGGATTAATGAAAAAGGAATCAAGCCGACTGTTGAAGTAAAGCAGCCTGAATTTTTCTATACGACACCTGTTGATATTAATAATCCATTAACCTACAACATGAATAATGAAAGTGTAGCAAACATTCAGAAGATGCTGGAGGGCATTGGTTATGATCCGGGCAGAACGGACGGCTATTTCAGTGAACAAACGGAAAAAGCTGTGGAAGCCTTTCAAGAGGAACATGATCTGGAGGTTACCGGAGAGGTGAATCAGAAAACGGGTGAAGAAATTCAGACACTCGTCATTGAAGCTGTTTCCTCACCGGAAAATGACCGTCAATTGAACCGGGCTTTAGACGTTTTATACCAATAGCAGTTATGCAGAGGCAGCCTGTCATCCGGAAGGGTTGAGAGGCTGTATAACGGAAGGACAATCTACCGTACTTTTTCGGTGATTGTCCTTTCGTTTTGTGTGAGGGTTAATGAATGGCATGGTTTTGGGCTTCATTATAGGGGGAAGGAAAAATTGACGGGGGTTCTGGTTGCAGACTGTCTTTCATTAAAGGGTTGAAGGACATTCGATTGTCGAAGGAGCAGTGGAATGTCCGTCATCTTGATTATGAAGGCCATTCGAATGACGCTGGAGCAGAGAAATGTCCGTCACCCCGGCAATGAGGGCCACTTCCCCAAAATCATTGCGCTCAAGTGTCCTTGACGGAGGAAACAGGGAGAACAAATAAGTATATATAAACCAATAAGTACTCCTGAAGGACAATAAACCTGGATTTTATTCTGATTGTGTCCGTCATTAAAGAGATGAAGGCCATTCGATTGTCGATGGAGCAGCGAAATGTCCTTCATCTTGAATATGAAGGCCATCCGAATGACGCTGGATCAGAGAAATGTCCGTCATCCCGCCAATGAGGGCCACTTCCACAAAATCATCGCTCCCAAGTGTCCTTCATGGAGGAACCAGCGCCAACAAAATGATCTCCTGAAAATAAATTATTCTTATGAATCAATATCTGGGACTAGCAGGATTAGACAATATTTTGTAGAATTTATAATAACGAATGCATTACAAATCGGAGGTACAACATGATAAATCTTTGGCTTACGGAAATTGGAGAAGGCTTCATTTGGTTAATTGGACAACCCCTGTTCTATTGGGCAATTGTGTTAACCATCCTTACATCTTACTATCGAAGAAAACAGGAGCGAACGGATTTCGGTTCCAGTGTTTATAAGTCTGGTACAGAATGGAAGAGAACATGGGTACTAAGCGTCATTAGTGGCATCGTGATTTCTGCTTCCCTGATTGTTACGGGCGCAATTTTATCCTATCCTGTCTGGTTACTGATTTCCGTATTATCCATCATCGTTACCATAACCGGACGTCTCTATTTACTATCGGCCGGATACCTTATGGGGATTACGGTTATCCTCCTGGCGGTTATGCAGAAGTATACGCTGACCATTGATGAACTGCCGTCACAGTGGATGGAGGAACTCATGAATATCAGCCTTCCTCTTATCCTTGCCTTAACCGCCGTATTCTTGGTTATAGAATCTATTTTATGGTTTACGGCCGATAAGGAGTATGCTTTTCCTAAACTCATTAAAGGAAAAAGGGGAAAGTATATAGGCTTGCACCATGTGAAGCGATTGAGTGTTGTACCTGTGCTTGTGCCTGTTCCGGGCGGCGCGATTGACAACGTTTTTTCCTGGTGGCCGCTTCTTCCTATTGGTAATCATGGTTATGGACTCATGCTGTTTCCTTTTCTCATTGGTGTACAGCAGGCCTTCCAGGGTCACTTCTCCAACCAGGGCGGAAAACTGTTTGGGAAATGGGTGCTGACACTGGGGCTTATGACCGGTATTTTTGCAGCTGGAAGCTTTTATGACCCGCTCTTCATTTATATTGGTGCGGCTGTCGCGATATTAGGACGGGCGATCATACAATTATATGTCCGGTTTGTAGATCGGGAAAATACAAGCATTTTCAGACCGCAGTCAGACGGCTTGATTATATTAGCCGTTATTAAGGATTCCCCGGCCGATAAGATGGGGCTGAAAACCGGTGAAAGAGTGGAAAAAGTGCACCAGATTCCTGTTGCGAACGAAATTGAATTTTATGATGCCCTGCAGGAAAGCCGGACGTTTTGTAAGCTTGAGGTTCGGGATGTTCAAGGCGAAATCCGCTTTGTACAGGGACCGATGTATCAGGGAGATCACCATGAGCTGGGGTTGGTGTTTGTGAAAGAAAAGCCGAGATTCAGATTGTATCAGGATTTACCTAATCATGTTGTATAATAGACGGAACGAGGGCCAGGTGTTCACAGCACCTGGTCTTTTTGATTATTCGGGAACTTAAAATAACGGATCTACGGATAAAAAATCAGGAAAGACCACGTCTGACTCCTTGCCCCAACCACTTACAAGACAAATAAAAAAAGTATACCAAAGTATAATATCCCCCCTTTTCATAGCGTGGTATGTTATGTGAGAAACGAGATGGAAGGGGAATGGAGAAAATGAAAAAAGTTTTATCAATAAGCTTTTTGTCCATGTTTGTCATGGTAATTACCATTGGATGCAGCTCCATCACGATACCTGGTGAAAACGGTGAAGAAATGGAAATTGATCTGTCCAAGGCTGAAGATGGAAATGTAGATGTATCAATGAAGGATTCGGAAGGAAATGAAGAAAGCTTTGAAATGAGTTCGGATGGGGAATCTGCCACGATCTCGTCCTCGGATGGAGAGACCTCATTCAGCAGTCAATCCGGAGAAAATGTGTCTTTACCTAAAAGCTTTCCCAAGGATTTTCCGATCCCTGGTGGAGCCAAACTGATTGCAGTATCCGAAATGAATGATCTGGCACGGGAAGGTGTGGAAATAGATTCGGTGAGCTATAACTTTTCAGGAGACATCAACAAGGCCATGGAGGACTTTAAAACATTCGCTGAATCCAACGGGTATGAAATTATAGCCGAGACCAATATTAATGGCATGCTGACGATTCAAGCCGAAAAGGGTGAGAATGAGTATTTTTCCGGTTCACTCATTCCGGAAGCGGAAGATGAAACACAAATTGCAGCCGATGTACAAATTGGCTCCCCTAATTGATGCCCCATTAGTGACCATTTTTAATAAGGATTAACTTTTACCTGGATGTTTCGTCCAGGTTTTTTTGATGTGATGCGATTTACTTCCTCTCATATGGGATCATGAAAGTGGAAGACCGATTAAATCCGAAATTCCGGCACAAATATAGCTGAACCGGATCATAAAAGATTATTTATATTGGATCAATAACATTCTGGCTTAAATCGTTAAAAGTCCGCACCATGCTTCTGAAAAGCAGATCAATTATTTTTAAAACCGGACAAATGATTTACAAAACAGGTTGAATCGCGGGTCATATTGGCATACAAAGCATTATTTTAGCTTAATTCGGGTAAATCATGATGAATTCAGCCATATATAGCAGGATTCGCTTTCTTATGGATCCATCTCTCAAAATCTCCGCACCATCACCTTCAACTAACCATTTAATCTCTAACCACAAAGCGCCGGACAGACTATCCGCTTAAAAACAGAGCACCACGATTCCGGCAAAAAATGAACATGAATTTTCCCTGGAAGGTAAACCTAAAACTACAAAATGTGTGAGTAATTGTTGAACGATGGATGAAAACCCTTGCACAACTTGTATGTACAAGTTATACTTTATGAGTAACATGTACATACAAGTTACACACAAAAATAATCTGGAATAGATTTAGGAGGTCTTTCTGGTGATTGATAAAGAAAGAAATGATCGGGAAATGATTGTTGCGCCTCTAAGTGGTGTGATTAAAAATATGGAGGATGTACCGGATCCCACATTTGCTCAGAAAATGATGGGGGATGGAATGGCAATTGAGCCATCAGAGGGCAAAGTCGTCGCCCCTGTAGCCGGCGAGATTGTACAAATTTTTCCGACGAAACATGCCGTTGGTCTTCGCAGTGAGTCAGGGATTGAAGTGCTTATCCATATTGGACTGGAAACCGTCGCATTAGATGGGGAAGGTTTTGAAGCCCACGTGAAGCAGGGGGATAAGGTGAAAGCCGGCGACCCGCTTGTAACGTTTGATCTGGAGTTTATTAAGGAAAAAGCTGCCAGTCATATAACGCCCGTTGTGATTACAAATGGTGATGCGTTGGAAGTGTTTGAAAAAACCGAGGAAGAAAACGTAACAGCCGGAGAATCACCGCTTTTCCAGGCAAAGATGAAAAGTGAACAGGATAGTGAAAAACCGGGAGATAAAGGGGCCGAAGATCAGCAGGCTGAACGGCAACAGCCCCAGTCGTCAAATCAAGGCGGCCAGTATCAGGATGAGGCCAAAGAAATAGTGGATGCTGTCGGTGGTTTAGACAACATCATGGCCGCCACCCATTGTGTAACACGACTTCGCTTTGTTTTGTCTGACGAAGAGAAAGTCGATGAAGAAAAACTGAAAAAGATGGATTTAGTCAAAGGTCAATTTGCTGCCAATGGTCAATATCAGGTGGTCATTGGACAGGGAACGGTAGACAAGGTTTATAAAGCGATGGTTAAAGAGACAGGAATTGAAGAAGCATCTAAAGAGGATGTAAAGGCAGCAGGAGGGCGGCAGCAAAACGCATTACAGCGCGGTGTAAAAGTACTTGCTGATATCTTTATTCCGATTCTACCTGCCATTGTTACGGCCGGTTTACTGCTTGGTATTAACAACATTCTGGTCAACCCGATTTTTACGGATGAATCCATCATTGAAATGTTCCCGTCCTGGTCGGGAATTGCGGACATGATTAACATTATCGCCAATACAGCCTTCACATTCCTGCCAGCATTAATCGGCTGGTCGGCGGTGAAACGATTTGGCGGAAATCCGCTTTTAGGTATTGTTTTAGGTTTAATCATGGTTCACCCGGATTTAACCCCTGCCGGTGATTTTGCTCAGGGAAAAGGGGAAACGTGGAATTTGTTTGGATTTCAGGTTAATCAGTTAAGCTATCAGGGTCAGGTGCTTCCTGTATTAGTAGCCGGTTGGGTACTTGCAAGAATCCAGGTCTGGCTGGAAAAACGGGTCATGGACTCCCTGCAGCTGTTGATTGTGCCTCCAGTTGCTCTTTTAGTTACTGGATTCCTTGCTTTTATTCTTATAGGACCCGTCACATATACAGTGGGTACGTGGATTACAGATGGCGTTGTATGGGTATTTGAAGTTGCCCCCATTATCGGTGGTCTGCTTTATGGCTTCCTTTATGCACCACTTGTTATTACGGGGATGCACCATACATTCCTGGCTGTGGATCTGCAGCTTATCGGAAGTACGGGCACAACCTTCCTATGGCCAATCGTCGCTCTTTCGAATGTTGCTCAGGGTGCTGCCGTATTTGCCATTATGCTCGCGGCTAAAGATGAAAAAGTCAAAGGTCTGGCCGGAACATCGGGAATTTCCGCAATGCTCGGGATTACCGAACCGGCGATGTTTGGTGTGAATTTACAGTATAAATATCCATTCTATGCCGCTATTTCCGGTACAGCTATCGCTGGTGCGTTTATTACTTTCCAGGATGTATTAGCAAGTTCGATTGGAATTGGAGGTCTGCCAGCGCCACTCTCCATTCAATCCGGAGTATGGTCTTTCATTATCGGAATTGTGATTGTGCTCATTATTCCGTTTGTGGTTACCTACTTCATTGCCAAGAGAAAATTTCGTTAATTTCGAACAACAGGAGTGAGTCACGTGTCAGAAGCATGGTGGAAAAAAGCAGTCGTATACCAGATTTACCCGAAAAGCTTCAGGGATACGACAGGAAATGGAATGGGAGACATCCAGGGGATTATTCAAAAGTTAGACTATCTTCATAAGCTAGGTGTTGACGTGATCTGGCTGACACCGGTTTATAAGTCCCCGCAGAAAGATAACGGTTATGATATTAGCGACTATTATTCCATTGAGCCCCAATACGGCACGATGGAGGATTTTGAAGAGCTGCTGACGGAAACTCATAAGCGGGGCATGAAGCTGATCATGGATCTCGTCATCAATCATACGTCAACCGAACATGAGTGGTTTAAACAGGCTGCTTCTTCAAAAGAAAACGAGTACAGGGACTTTTACATCTGGAAGGATCCGGTTGATGGAGATAGGCCGAACAACTGGCAGTCCAAGTTTGGCGGACCAGCCTGGGAGTTTGATGAGAATACGGGACAATACTACCTTCATTTATTTGATGTTACACAGGCTGATATTAACTGGGAAAACCCGGTCGTTCGGGAAAAGCTTTATGACATGATTAAATTCTGGGCGGAAAAAGGCATCGATGGTTTCCGTCTGGATGTCATTAATCTGATTTCCAAGAATCAGGATTTCCCAAGTGATGATACAGGGGATGGCCGGAAGTTTTACACGGATGGTCCCCGTATTCACGAATATTTACATGAGTTGAATCAAAAAGCCTTTTCCCCTTACAACATGATGACCGTTGGGGAAATGTCCTCAACCAGGCTGGAAAACTGTGTGCTTTATACGAATCCGGAGCGAAAAGAGCTTGATATGACCTTTCAATTCCATCATTTAAAGGTGGATTATCCGAACGGTGAAAAATGGACAAAGGCACCATTTGATTTTCTGGAACTGAAAAAAATTCTTTCCTATTGGCAGGAAGGCATGCATCAAGGCGGTGGCTGGAATGCACTCTTCTGGTGTAACCACGATCAGCCTCGTGCGGTATCTCGTTTTGGTGATGAGGAGAATTATCATGAGAAATCGGCGAAAATGCTGGGAACCACCATTCATATGATGCAGGGAACCCCTTATATTTATCAGGGTGAGGAATTCGGAATGACCAATCCCGGGTTTACATCAATCGATCAATACCGGGATGTGGAGTCTTTAAATGCCTATAAACTTCTGCAGCAGGAAGGTAAATCTGACGAAGAAATAATCGGAATCCTTCAGCAGAAATCCCGGGATAATGCTCGTACACCAATGCAGTGGGACGGTAATGAAAATGCTGGATTCACCGAGGGTACACCTTGGATTGGTGTCGCTGATAACTATCAGGAAATCAATGCAGAGAATGCTGTGCAGAATCCTCATTCCATTTTTTATCACTATCAGCAACTGATTCAATTGCGCAAAAAGTATGATATTATTACGTATGGAGATTATCAGTTACTGTTGGAAGAGGATTCACAAATCTTTGCATATACACGTAATTGGGAAAATGAGCAGCTGATTGTTGTAAACAACTTCTACGGGCAGGAAGCAAATGTTAAGCTTCCGGTAAATGCTGAAGGAAAGAAGGAAATTCTCATTTCCAATTATGACGATTCGTCGACAGCTTTGGATTCCTTGCAGCTAAGACCTTATGAATCGGTTGTGTATCATGTGAAATCATGAGGGATGGGGAATGAAGAAGAAATATCTTGCCATTTATGAAGATTTAGTCGAGAAAATCAGGGAGCATACTTTACCAGCTTCGACCTTGCTTCCTTCTGAAAATGAACTGGCCGGTGAATATGCGACATCCAGAGAAACGATACGGAAGGCGCTGGATTTGCTTTCACAGGAGGGCTACATTCAGAAGATTCACGGGAAAGGATCGGTTGTGCTTGATTTAAATAAATTTTCCTTTCCTGTTTCCGGAATTGTCAGCTATAAAGAACTGGCTGATCGCCTGAAGCTTGATAGTAAGACACATGTAAAGGGAATGAATGTACTGGAAGCGGGTTCTGATGTTCATAAGATTCTTAAAGCGACGGATGAAAGTCAAATTTGGAAGGTTGACCGTGTAAGAGAAATTTCCGGGGAAAAGATCATACTGGACAAAGACTATTTTCTGTCTGAGTTTGTCCCCCTTCTGCCCCGGGAGATTTGCGAGAGCTCGATTTACGATTATGCCGAACGGGAATTAGGCTTAACGATCAGCTTTGCGGAAAAGGAAATAACCGTGGAAGAACCGACTGAAGAGGATGCAGAGCTTCTTGACTTAGAAGGGTATTCCAGTATCGTCGTCATTAAGAGTCTTGTTTATTTAGAGGATACAAGTCTTTTTCAATATACAGAATCACGGCATCGTCCGGATAAGTTTCGCTTTGTCGACTTTGCCAGACGAGTGAAAACCTGAAAGCTGTCTCCTGCAGGCAGCTTTTTACTTTAAGACAGGTGAACAACAAGAACCGTTACATAGGAGGATCAATAAAAATGGAAAAAACGTGGTGGAAGGAAAGTGTCGTTTATCAGATTTATCCCCGAAGCTTTAATGACAGCGATGGAGACGGTATTGGAGATATTCCGGGAATCATTGAAAAACTGGATTATTTAAAGGAACTGGGTATTGACGTCATTTGGCTGTCCCCTGTTTATAAATCCCCGAATGATGATAATGGTTACGACATCTCGGATTACTATGACATTATGGATGATTTTGGAACGATGGAGGATTGGGAGCGTTTGCTGGATGAGATCCACACCCGGGGGATGAAGCTCATTATGGATTTGGTTGTCAATCATTCCTCCGATGAACATGAGTGGTTCCAGCAGGCGAAAAAATCGAAGGACAATCCATACCGGGATTATTACATCTGGCGTGAAGGAATAGACGGCAGGGAGCCGAACAACTGGAAGTCCACCTTCAGCGGCTCAGCCTGGGAATATAACGAAGCGACGGGCGATTACTATTTACATATTTTCAGTAAAAAACAGCCGGACTTAAACTGGGAAAATCCGGAGCTTCGACAGGACGTTTATAAAATGATGAAATGGTGGCTCGATAAAGGGGTTGACGGGTTCCGTATGGACGTCATTAACTTTATCTCCAAAGTTCCCGGTCTGCCGGACGCTCCTAATCCAAATGGAGAACCTTACGTGTCCGGCAGCCGCTACTTTAAACATGGGCCTCGCATTCATGAGTTTCTCCAGGAAATGAATGAGGAAGTGCTGGCTCATTATGATGTCATGACGGTTGGGGAAATGCCGGGGGTTGACGTAGAAGAAGCCAAAAAATATACCCATTACGAGCGCAATGAACTGCAAATGGTTTTCCAGTTTGAGCATATGGATTTAGATTCCGGACCGAACGGCAAGTGGGATTTAAAGCCACTGGATTTAAGGGACTTAAAAGAGAGCATTTCCAGATGGCAAAACGGCTTACATGATATCGGATGGAACAGTCTTTACCTGAATAATCATGATCAGCCCCGTGTCGTATCACGTTTTGGCCATGATCAGGAATATCGTGTGGAGTCAGCCAAAATGCTCGCCACCTTCCTTCATATGCTGCAGGGAACCCCTTATATTTATCAAGGGGAAGAAATCGGAATGACCAATGTTCATTTTGAAGATATTGAAGATTATCAGGATATCGAAATTCGGAATATGTACAAGGAAAAAGTGGTGGAGGGAAATGCAGACCACGACCAGGTGATGGAATCGATTTATACCAAGGGCCGGGATAATGCCCGTACGCCTTTTCAATGGAACGACCAGGAGCATGCCGGCTTTACGACCGGGGAACCGTGGATTAAAGTAAATCCAAACTATACAAACATTAACGCAGAGAAGGCGACCGCTGATCCAGATTCCATTTTTCATTATTATCGTCAATTAATTCAGCTTCGGAAACAGCATCCCATCATTGTTTACGGGGATTACGAATTAATTCTTCCGGAGCACGAGCAGATTTACGCCTATATTCGCCATTACGAAGGAGAAAAACTGCTGGTTATTACAAATTTCGGTGAGGAACCGGTCGATTTCTCTCTTCCTGAGGAGATTGAATTTGAACCGCAAGAGCGATTAATTGGCAATTATGCTGATGATCAAAGTCATCCAGGTTCGTTAACATTAAAGCCATATGAGGCAAGAGTATATAAAGGAAAATAGTGCCGAATCGACAAAACACCACCATATTCTTGGTGGTGTTCGTTATATCTAATATGATATACTGTTTTCAAAATATTTTAAATATTTTAAGGTGGTCGTTTCGTCATATGGCCTTTAAAAAAACGAACCAGCAAAACCGAATCGCCTCCTTTCATCCATCTGATTACCAGTTTTTTATCGGACGGGAAGAGGAACTGAATGAATTGGAAGAATTATTAACGTTACCTGAAACATCGTCGAATCGAATGGTTTATATTCATGGGATTGCCGGAATTGGAAAAACCCTCCTGGTCAGAATGCTTCAGTATCGACTGTCCCTTAATGAGCTTCCGTTTTTTACGCTGGATTGCAGAGGGTTAAAGGCTATTCCTGACTTATTTACCCAATCACTGGAGGATATCCTGAACAAACATACTAAGGACTTTCCAGGCTTTACACAAAGTCAGAACAGGCCTTTTCTTTTATTTATCGATCATTATGATGAAGAAAATCTGATTGCAGAATGGATTCAGGAGCATGTCATCACGGAAATTCCGGACGATGTAAAAATTATTTTGGCCGGGCGGAATTCACTTCGTGGCGAATGGCTGGCATCTCCATCCTGGCAGCAGTCCATTCAGACGATTGAATTAAAAAAATTATCCTTTCAAGAGGTGAAGGAATATGTGATACGTCGAGGATTTCAGCAAACCTCGACGATTTATAAATTATGGCATTTTACAAAAGGGCATCCGCTTGCTCTTTCCTTATTTACAGCGGCTTTGCTAAGAGATAAAAGTGCTGAGCTGAATTTCCGTGAACAGTTTGAGGTCATCGAATATCTTGTTCAGGCTTTTTTAAAAGAGGTTGAAAGAGATCCGGAGTTTCGCTATTTTCTGGAGATTTCCACCATCCTGCACAGCTTTAATGAGGAAGGTCTGTCTTATATTAATCATAAGGACGTCTCAAGTTTACAATTTGATCGACTGGTTACATTGTCCTTTGTCAGGCAGGGCAAAAATGGCTGGTTTCTGGACCCTTTTATTCGGCAGGTGATGAATGAATATTTTAAACACCGCCACCCCCAGCGGTATGAAGAAATATCCAGGCGGGCTGCCGCTTATTATCGACAGAAAATCTTTTCGAGCTCGGGCCGGAAAAATCTCGAATACTATATTTCGGAATTTATTTATCATTTAGGGGACGATTTAATAGGTACGTCTTTGTTTGATTTGGCTGAAGGCTCGAATTATCGTCTGGAAACCGGAAGCCGGCATAATTTTCTCGAGATTGCAGAGTATTTTGAGGGGCGTCAGGGGCATGCGCCGAACTATGAAGTGGATTACTATCATCCAGGTACGGATCAGAATCATCAGTTTCGCGTGTCGAGTGAACACAATCAGCGGGAAAATGAATTAATTAATGTTCAGACGTTGAAGCAGCTCGGCTATGATGTTTTTAAAATGCTTAAGGATGAAAAAGGAAATACGATTGGCATGTCAATTGTCATTCCCATCCACCTTGAAACGATCCCTATCTTAAAAAATATGCCGGTTACGAGAAGTTATTTTAATAGACTTTCAGTAGGAGAACTGAGTGAATTAAAGGTGGCAGAGGATGAAGTGGCCGGCTGGTTTATCCGGATGATTGATGTTCACAACCCTGAGGATCCGGTTAAGCGATCCTATTTGCTCTACAGACTTATGCCCTTGCTATTATCCGGGGGACGCATCATCGCATCCACACCATTAAAAATGTATCAGGAAATGCTGCAGCGGCTGGGCTTTCAGCAGGTAAAAGGAGCTACCCACTTTGATTACGGTCCTAATGTCCCATCTCCTACGTTTATGCTGGATGTCCGAGGGCCACGGCTTGTCTCCTATTTAGATGAACTGGCTTCAAGCCTGGCACGGCAGACCAACCTGAATCTGCCGAAAAAAAATCTCCCCTTTTCGCCGAGAGAATTCGAGGTTGCTGAATTAATTGTAGAGGGCCTGACGAACGGAGAGATTGCGAACCGATTATCCGTAAGTCAGATAACGGTAAAAAAGCATGTCAGTCAGCTGCTGAAAAAAATGGAGGTAAAAAACCGGGCCCAGCTTATTCGCCGCCTGCTGGATTATGTGAAGGAATCGGATTAATAGATGATAATCATTAATTGGAGTGAAAACCCCGGCGTGGTGGCCGGGGTTTTTGCTGGTTCTGGGGGGAGTGTAGGCCTGGGGGAGGCTGGGTGTTGCGGTGTGGAGGGTGAGGGGTGAGGATTATTGGATGAGGGCCAAAAGAGCAGTTATTTATATGGGTAATGGCCTTCATAAAGGGAATGAAGGCCATTTCAATATAAGAATTCCGGGTTTATGTCCGTCAGCCGGGGGATGAAGGACACATAGGAGCGTGGGCCGTGTCAAAGTGTCCTTCAGTAGGAGCGTGAAGGACACTTAAGAGCGTAGATTATATCCGAGTGTCCTTCATAGCGCCGTCCTGGCAGCTTTCATTAGGTAGATGATGTGTCCAGGGGATGTAGAGCCGGAATGAAGGCCATAAAGTCAATATTTTATAAGGGAAATGGCCTTCATAAAGGGAATGAAGGCCATTTCAATATAAGAATTCCGGGTTTATGTCCGTCAGCCGGGGGATGAAGGACACATAGGAGCGTGATCCGTGTCAAAGTGTCCTTCAGTAGGAGCATGAAGGACACTTAGAAGGGCAGATTATATCCGAGTGTCCTTCATAGCGCCGTCCTGGCAGCTTTCATTAGGTAGATGATGTGTCCAGGGGATGTAGAGCCGGAATGAAGGCCATAAAGTCAATATTTTATAAGGGAAATGGCCTTCATAAAGGGAATGAAGGCCATTTCAATATAAGAATTCCGGGTTTATGTCCGTCAGCCGGGGGATGAAGGACACATAGGAGCGTGATCCGTGTCAAAGTGTCCTTCAGTAGGAGCATGAAGGACACTTAGAAGGGCAGATTATATCCGAGTGTCCTTCATAGCGCCGTCCTGGCAGCTTTCATTAGGTAGATGATGTGTCCAGGGGATGTAGAGCCGGAATGAAGGCCATAAAGTCAATATTTTATAAGGGAAATGGCCTTCATAAAGGGAATGAAGGCCATTTCAATATAAGAATTCCGGGTTTATGTCCGTCAGCCGGGGGATGAAGGACACATAGGAGCGTGAGCCGTGTCAAAGTGTCCTTCAGTAGGAGCATGAAGGACACTTAAGAGCGTAGATTATATCCGAGTGTCCTTCATCCCCCTTCATCCCCCTTTCACCGCCCTTCTCCCCCTACCACTGCCCTTCCTTTGCATTCGGCAGCAAAAAAACATATCCTATTAATAGAAAAGAAATGTAAATAAATAGAATGTTTGTTCGTTTTTTGTTATACTTTAGGAAGACTTGAATGTATCAACGAAAAATATGCAAAACGTCGATTTTAATATAACCATGTACTGGGAAACTGGCTTTGAATATACATATTGGTTGTCTGAGAATGGAGGTTCGGTGATTGGATACGCAATTTCAGTTGGAATCAAAATACAGCCCACAGGGGGACCAGCCCACTGCTATTAAAGAGCTGGTGGATGGAATTCAGAAAGGCACGAAGAATCAGACACTGCTTGGTGCTACGGGGACAGGGAAGACGTTTACCGTATCGAACGTGATTAAGGAAGTGAATAAGCCTACCCTTGTGATTGCCCATAATAAAACATTGGCAGGCCAGCTCTACAGTGAGTTTAAGGAGTATTTTCCCAACAACGCTGTGGAATACTTTGTGAGCTA
The DNA here is from genome assembly GCF_010092505.1 of Virgibacillus sp. MSP4-1. Taxonomy (NCBI): domain Bacteria; kingdom Bacillati; phylum Bacillota; class Bacilli; order Caryophanales; family Bacillaceae; genus Virgibacillus; species Virgibacillus sp. MSP4-1. The sequence goes on along the minus strand of NZ_CP048021.1, from coordinate 1,966,822 downwards.
TTATGATTATTATCAGCCTGAGGCCTATGTGCCGCAGACGGATACGTTCATTGAAAAAGATGCAAGCATTAATGATGAGATTGATAAATTGCGGCACTCGGCGACATCCGCCTTATTTGAGCGTCGGGATGTGATTATTGTATCGAGCGTTTCCTGTATTTATGGCTTAGGTTCCCCGGAGGAATATGGGGAAATGGTCGTTTCCTTGCGTATAGGTATGGAAAAAGATCGGGATGCACTGCTTCGTGATCTCGTGGATATTCAGTATGCGCGTAATGATATTGATTTCCAGCGGGGGACCTTCCGTGTGCGTGGGGACTCGGTTGAAATTATTCCGGCCTCCCGTGAAGAACACTGCCTGAGGGTGGAATTTTTCGGTGATGAAATTGATCGGATACGGGAAGTGGATGCTTTAACCGGTGAAATTATTGGAGACCGTGAGCATGTGGCGATATTCCCGGCTTCCCACTTCGTCACCCGGGAAGAGAAAATGAAGCGTGCGATTGCAAATATTGAGAAGGAGCTGGAGGAGCGCTTATCCGAACTTAGAGCCAATAACAAACTGCTTGAAGCTCAGCGGTTAGAGCAGCGGACCAACTATGACCTGGAAATGATGAGGGAAATGGGCTTCTGTTCCGGAATTGAAAACTACTCCCGGCATTTGACCTTCCGTGAACCAGGAGCAACGCCTTATACATTGCTTGATTACTTCCCGGATGACTTTCTGCTGGTTGTGGATGAATCCCACGTAACTCTTCCTCAGGTACGGGGAATGTTTAATGGGGACAGAGCCCGAAAGCAGACGCTGGTTGATCACGGTTTCCGGCTGCCATCCGCTTTGGACAACCGTCCGTTAAAATTTGAGGAGTTTGAAAAGCATATTAACCAGTCGATTTTTGTATCCGCAACACCAGGTCCGTATGAGCTTGAGCATACTCCGAAAATGACCGAGCAGATTATCCGTCCAACCGGCTTACTGGATCCGGAAATTGATGTCCGTCCAATTAAAGGACAGATTGATGACTTAATCGGTGAAGTGAAGCAACGTTCGGAGCAGAATGAACGTGTGCTTGTCACAACACTAACAATTAAAATGGCTGAAGATCTGACTGACTACTTAAAGGATGTTGGATTTAAAGTTGCCTATCTCCATTCTGAGATTAAAACCCTTGAACGGATTGAAGTGATTCGGGATTTACGTCTCGGAAAATATGACGTACTGGTTGGTATTAACCTGCTCAGAGAAGGACTGGACATTCCTGAGGTATCCCTGGTAGCCATTCTTGATGCAGATAAGGAAGGATTCCTGAGGTCACAGCGCTCCCTTATTCAGACAACAGGACGTGCTGCCCGGAATGCACAGGGTAAAGTCATTATGTATGCCGATAAAATGACCGATTCCATGCAGATTGCCATCGATGAAACCTATCGGCGCAGGGAAAAGCAGATTTCCTATAATGAAGAGCATGGAATTGTGCCACAGACGATTCAAAAGGATATCCATGATGTCATCAAGGCAACAACAGCCGCAGAAGAAGAGGAAAAAGAGGATAAGGTGCAGTCGCTGACAAACTTATCGAAAGAAGAAAAGCAGAAGACCATCGAACAGATGGAGAAGGAAATGAAGCAGGCTGCGAAAGATCTCGACTTCGAACGGGCAGCAGAATTACGAGATATTATCTTGGAGTTAAAGGCGGAAGGATGAGTGTAACATGGCCATGAAGTCAATAAAGGTACAAGGGGCAAGAGCCCATAATTTAAAGGATATAGATGTAGACATACCTAAGAATAAGCTTGTTGTGATGACCGGTCTTTCCGGGTCGGGAAAATCCTCTTTGGCCTTTGATACGATTTATGCAGAAGGGCAGAGAAGATATGTAGAGTCTCTATCAGCCTATGCGAGGCAATTTTTAGGGCAGATGGATAAGCCTGATGTGGATGCGATTGAGGGTCTTTCACCAGCCATATCCATTGATCAGAAAACGACCAGTCGAAATCCCCGCTCAACCGTAGGAACCGTAACTGAAATTTATGATTATTTACGTTTGCTTTATGCCCGAGTAGGACAACCGTATTGTCCTGAGCACGGGATTGAGATTACCTCACAGACCGTAGAGCAAATGGTGGACCGGATTATGGAGTATCCGGAGAGGACAAAGATGCAGATATTAGCACCTGTCGTTTCCGGCCGAAAAGGAGAACATGAACAGGTCATTGAAAATCTGCAAAAGGAAGGCTTCGTTCGGATTCGTGTAGACGGGGAAATGTACGAGGTCACAGATGAACTGAACCTTGATAAAAATAAAAAGCATTCCATTGAGGTGGTGATTGACCGCGTCATTGTAAAGGAAGGGGCCGAATCCCGTCTGAGTGACTCGGTGGAAACCGCTCTGAAACATGGGGATGGAAAGGTTATCATTGATATCATTGGCGATGAGGAACTGCTGTTCAGCGAGAAGCATGCCTGTCCTGTTTGCGGTTTTTCTATTGACGAGCTGGAGCCGCGGATGTTTTCTTTTAATAGTCCCTTTGGTGCCTGCCCAACCTGTGACGGGCTGGGGACGAATCTGGAGGTAGATGTAGACCTGGTGATTCCGGACAGGAACCTTTCTCTAAATGAACATGCCATTGCCCCATGGGAGCCAACAAGATATCAATATTACCCGCAGCTCCTGAAAAGTGTATGTGAGCACTATGATATTCCGATGGATGTGCCAATAAAGGATATTCCGGAAGATCAAATGAATAAGATTTTATATGGAAGCGGCAAAGAACGTATCCATTTCCACTATACGAATGACCGTGGGCACGTCCGGGATAATCATGTTTATTTTGAGGGTGTCATCCGGAATGTGGAAAGACGCTACAGAGAGTCCACATCCGATTGGGTCAGGGAACAAATGGAAAAATATATGGTTCATAAATCCTGTCCAACCTGTCATGGGTATCGTCTCAGCGAAGAGGCCTTATCTGTTAAAATCGACGGAAAGCATATCAGTTTTGTCACGGATTATTCGATTTCAGAAGCCCGTGAATTTTTCCAGGCCCTCCGTTTATCCGAAAAGGACCAGCAGATTGCTCATATGATTTTAAAGGAAATTTGCGATCGTCTCACCTTTTTACAAAATGTCGGTCTGGAGTATCTGACCTTATCCCGTTCTGCAGGCACGCTCTCAGGAGGGGAAGCCCAGCGGATCCGGCTTGCGACTCAAATCGGTTCGGCATTAACCGGTGTGCTGTATGTACTGGACGAACCATCCATAGGCTTGCATCAGCGGGATAATAACCGGTTGATTTCCACGCTGCAGCAGATGCGTGATTTGGATAATACGTTAATTGTCGTCGAGCATGATGAAGACACGATGCTGGCTGCGGATTATATTGTGGACATCGGTCCTGGGGCAGGTTCTCATGGCGGGGAGCTTGTCGCCAGCGGTACACCGAAGCAGGTTATGAAAAGACGGGGATCATTAACCGGGCAGTATTTATCCGGCAAAAAGTTCATTCCGCTTCCGAATGAACGGCGAACTCCGGACGGCCGTTATATTGAGATTAAAGGTGCCGTGGAAAACAATTTAAAAAATGTGGACGTTCAAATACCGCTTGGGATTCTGAATGTCGTGACCGGTGTTTCCGGATCAGGGAAAAGCTCGCTGATCAATGAAATTTTATATAAATCCCTTTCCCAGCAGCTGTATAAAAGTAAGGTGAAGCCGGGTCAATTTGAAGAAATCAACGGTCTGGAACATCTGGATAAAGTCATTGATATTGACCAGTCTCCAATTGGACGTACGCCCCGCTCCAATCCGGCTACGTATACAGGCGTCTTCGATGATATTCGCGACGTTTTTTCCCAGACCAATGAGGCGAAAATCCGCGGGTATAAAAAAGGACGCTTCAGCTTTAATGTCAAAGGTGGTCGCTGTGAAGCCTGCCATGGAGACGGAATAATAAAAATAGAAATGCACTTCTTACCGGATGTGTATGTGCCGTGTGAGGTTTGTCACGGCAAGCGCTACAATCGTGAAACTCTTGAAGTTAAATATAAAGGAAAAACGATTGCTGATGTGTTAGAGATGCGTGTAGAGGAAGCGCTCGACTTTTTCGAAAACATTCCGAAAATCAAGCGGAAGATTCAGACGATTGCCGATGTCGGACTGGGCTATATCAAGCTTGGACAGCCGGCAACCACATTATCCGGCGGAGAGGCTCAGCGTATGAAGCTGGCCAGTGAGCTTCATCGTCGTTCCAATGGGAAAACCCTCTACATTCTGGATGAGCCTACAACCGGATTACATGTTCATGATATTAAACGATTGCTGACGGTTCTCCAGCGTCTGGTGGCGAATGGAGATACCGTATTAATTATTGAGCATAATTTGGATGTCATAAAGACTGCCGATTATTTAATCGATTTAGGTCCTGAAGGTGGAGAAGGTGGCGGAAGCATTGTCGCTGCCGGAACACCAGAGGAGGTTGCTGACCAGGAGGATGTTTCCTATACCGGAACCTATTTAAAACCCATACTGGAGCGTGATCGCAAGCGTATGGAGGATATGGTGAAGGAAAAGGCCACTTCATAGAGGAGTAAGGATTATAGCTGAAGAGAGGAGATTTTTCGATGAAAGCAATAGAAATGGGAGAAGTCCAAAAAGCATTGGAACAGTATGCTGAACAGGATGTCTATATCCATGTGGAAACCACCAATGGGGCGTACGCCAAGCATTTTGACCGTAACGCCCATAACGTTGGTGCTTATGTCAGGAATGCACAGGTTCAATATACACAGGCCAAAATCGTGGATGCAGAGGATGCATTCCGTGTCGGGCTGAAGATGGAAAAGGGCTGGATTTACGCAGAAGGCCTTACGGATTGGGAATGGAATGAAAAGGGAGAATTGCTGCTGGCAGGCCACGACGCAGAAGGCCGGTTAATGGTGGCCCTTCAGATTAGCAAAAATCCATTTCGGTATTAATAAAAAGAGAGGGGAATTTAGTCGTGCATAAACATGTGGTCGTTATTTATCCGCATCCGGATGATGAGTCATTTGGAAGCTCAGGAACCATGACACAATTTCGGAAAGAAGGGGTTCCGGTCACTTATCTGTGTGGAACGCTTGGAGAAATGGGCAGAAATATGGGGAATCCCTTTTTCGCAAATCGGGAAACTCTCCCTGATATACGTAAAAAGGAGCTGCTTGATGCCTGTGAAATTCTGGATGTTGATGTAAAAATGCTGGGATATCGGGACAAAACGGTTGAATTTGAATCAAGGGATGAAATGGCCGAGCATCTGAAGAGTTACTTAGATGAAATGAAGCCTTCCCTTGTGATTACCCATTATCCCGGAGAAGCGGTCCATCCTGATCATGATGCCATGGGTGCCGCAGCAATTGAAGCTGTAAAGCGGATGAATCCTGAGGAGCGTCCGGATGTCTGGGCTCAGGCAATTACCAACCGACGCTATGAAAAGCTAGGCCGTCCGCAAATTGTAAACAATGTCGCGGATGAATTTGATATCAAACTGTCGGCCATTCAGGCGCACCGCTCCCAGTTTGAAGGCATGTTCCAGAAAATGAAGCAAAGCCCTGACTTTAAAGGGCAATATGAGGATGTATTAGAACGATTTAAGCAGGAGGAATTTTATAAATGGTCATTTGATCACTAATCAGCGTATCCGTACGCTGATTTTTTATTTGTCTGGGGAATATTGCAAAATTACGGGTTTATGAATAAAGAAATCAAGAGAGGCGACGTCCGCCTTTGCTTATTCAAATAACTCTTGTGTTTCCACTGACACTTTAGTACTTTAAGAGAAGAAGCGATTCAGGAAGGAGAATCATGATGGAACAGGAGCGAAAACGGATTTTAAAGCTGATTGAAGAAGGGAAGCTGTCCGCAGATGAAGCAGATGAGCTTCTGCAGGCACTGGATGATGCTGAACAGGCAAAGGAAAAGGATGAAAGCAGTAAAGCCCAGTTTCCTTCAACTGTTGTTCATGAGGATCAGGAAAATCAGCACCAGGAGAAGAGTGAACCATCCAGGCAAGCCTCGACGAAAGAGAAGATTTTTGACTTTATTGATGCCACCGTTGAAAAAATAAAAAAGGCAGATTTTGATTTTAACTTTGGGCCTCATAAGCAGGTTTCGCACATTTTTCAGTACCAGGATACCTCTGTTTCATCATTCGAAATAGATGTTGAAAACGGAGGCATAGAGGTTAAGTCGTGGGATGAGAAGGATATTCGAGTGGAATGTAAGGCCAAAGTGTACAAAGCAGACGATGATAAACAGGCGAAGGAAAAGCTGTTGAAGGAACTGTCCGTGGATATCGATAATGGGAAATTGAAGGTTAACCTTGATGCGAAAAGAATAAAAGCGGATTTTCGTATTTGGATTCCGGAGCATATGTATGACGCATCTTCCATAAAAGTCTTTAATGGTTCCGTTAACCTTCAGGATATGAAGATTCCGAACCTGAAAGTGAAAACGTCCAACGGGAAAATTGAATTAAAAAATATGACAGGTGAAAAGTGGGAAGTGGAATCGGTCAACAGCAACATCCGTCTTGAAAATGTGAAAGGGAATCAATGTGAAATGGAAACCTTAAATGGATCGATTTTTGTGGATGGTGAATGGGAGGAAGTTGAGTCCCAGGTGATTAATGGCAGTATTAAAGGCTTTTTACGAGGAGAAACAGCGAAAAGTGGATACTTTAAGTCGACCACAGGCTCCATATCCTTGTTTGTCCCTGCCGATCAATCCGTGGATGGAGAGCTCTCATCCAGTGTCGGAAACGTTCAATGCTATTTGCCGGGACACGCGATGCTTAAGAGTGAGAAGGAAGTACTGAAGAAATCCATGCATTTTCAGACCAATGGACACGAACCTGTACTGTATTTAGAAGCCGAATCCAAAACGGGTACAGTGAAGGTAAGTCCGCTTGATTAACGAAAAGCCTGGAAGGAGGTAAACCTATGATTAAAAACTGGGTGTTATCCATTGTGTTAAATGCTGTCGCTATACTGGCGGCTGCGCAATTATTTGATGGAATGATCGTAACGGATTTTGTTACGGCTATTCTTGCAAGTCTGATCCTGTCTCTGCTAAACGTCATCGTCAAACCTGTTTTAGTTTTCTTCACTCTGCCAATCACGATTTTTTCCCTGGGACTGTTTCTGTTTGTCATTAATGCCATCACACTGATGATCACTCAGGCGATTATCGGGGATGCTTTTATTATCGAAGGTTTTGGAACCGCAATCCTGGCTGCCATTGTATTATCTGTGCTGAATTTATTGCTGCAAAAGCTGGTGGTTGATGCGTTTAAAAAATAAGCCTGCTCCTCCTCATAAGGGAATCAAATCATCCGTTGGTTAAACCTCCTGATGTTTTTGTGAAACCAAAAGCTTTAGTGTAAAATAAACGATAAATCGTGCTAAAATAAAGAGCAGCAATGGAACGCATGTAGGAGGAAAAATACATATGGCTAAAGTACGCACGAAAGACATTATAGAACGGTTTAATCTGGAACTGGTTGCAGGTAAAAATGGCATTCACCGGGAGATTGTAAAAAGTGATATTTCCAGGCCCGGATTGGAAATGGCAGGCTATTTTAAGCATTATGCCGCTGAACGAATTCAGTTATTAGGAAAAACCGAAATTTCCTTTTTCAGTGAATTATCGGATGATATGAGGCAGGATCGGGTGAAGAGGCTTTGTACAGACGTAACACCCGGGATAATCATTTCACGGGCAATGGATGTACCACAGGAGTTGATAGAAGCGGGACAAAATGCAGGTGTTCCTATTATGCGATCCCCGCTTAAAACGACCAGTGTGATTAGCCGAATGACGAATTACCTTGAATCAAAATTCGCCCCTTTCACCGCTATTCATGGGGTGCTTGTGGATATTTACGGAGTCGGTGTCCTCATCACCGGTCAAAGCGGAGTAGGAAAAAGTGAAACGGCATTAGAGTTAGTGAAAAGAGGGCATCGCCTGGTTGCGGATGATAGTGTGGAGATACGCCAGGAGGATCTTGATACGCTTATCGGGAATTCCCCTCCTCTTATTGAACACTTACTGGAAATTCGCGGTCTCGGGATTATCGATGTAATGACGCTGTTTGGTGCCGGTGCAGTGCGCAGCCATAAGAGAATAACTCTCGTGATCAACCTCGAATTATGGGATAAAGATAAACAGTATGATAGACTTGGTTTGGATGAAGAAACGATGAAAATTATGGATGTTGAACTGCCTCAGGCAACGATTCCTGTCCGCCCTGGACGAAACCTGGCTGTTATTATTGAGGTAGCAGCGATGAACTTCCGCCTGAAACGAATGGGGATTAATGCTGCCAGAGATTTTACTCAACGTCTTACACAGATGATTGATTCGGATGATGATAAATACGAAAAATAAGGAGAGGAAAGCATGCAATTCAACAACATACAACCCTATGACCGAGTCTTCCTTGAATTGGGCCCTGTCCCTATTTACTGGTATGGTGTGATCATTGCTACCGGTGCTGCACTTGGTCTATGGCTGGCAACCCGGGAGGCAAAGCGACTGGGGCTTAAGGAAGACATTTTTGTCGATTTACTAATATTTGCGATTCCAGCCGCGATCCTGTTTGCGAGAATCTATTATGTCATCTTTGAATGGGATCGCTATGCCGGCGCACCATGGTGGAAGGTTTTTGCTGTCTGGGAAGGTGGCATTGCCATCCATGGAGCCCTGATTGGTTCGGTTTTAACCGCCTGGCTATTTGCCAAAGTGAAAGGAATATCCTTTTGGATGCTGGCAGATATCGCCGCACCAAGTCTTCTGTTAGGTCAGGCGATTGGCCGCTGGGGTAACTTTATGAACCAGGAGGCTCACGGAGGTCCTGTGACTGAAGAAGCCTATAACCATTTCATTCAGTACATTCCCGATTTTATAACCAATCAAATGATTATTGATGGTGTCATGTATCAGCCCACTTTTTTATATGAATCTGTCTGGAATATCTTAGGCCTGATTCTGCTTCTTTATTTACGTAAGGTTAATCCAAGACGTGGAGAACTATTTTTCAGCTATTTAATCTGGTATTCCTTTGGGCGGTTCTTTATCGAAGGATTACGAACAGATAGTTTATATCTAATGGGAACGGATATCCGTGTAGCGCAGCTCATCTCGGTATTACTGATAGCCGTCAGTGTGGTGCTGATGTACTTCCGTCGTAAAAAAGGCTATGCAAATGTACATTACAATGGGCAGTTACCATCAAAAAAATAGGAGGTTATGTTGTGTCAGGAATATTACAGCGTGGACTTAAAAGTGGACTTTCATTAACGTGGATGCTAGGAAAAATTATCTTTCCTGTCACGTTAATCATTACCATTATTGGCCATACGCCTTTTTTTCCAATCATAATCGGCTGGCTGGAACCTCTGATGAAACTGCTGGGACTTCCTGGCGAAGCTGCCGTTCCACTGGTACTGGGAAATTTTTCGAACCTTTACGCTGGTATTGGTGCGATTATCACCTTTGATTTTACGGTAAAAGAAGTCTTTATAATGGCCATTATGCTATCATTTTCTCATAACTTACTGATTGAATCGTCCATTGCTTCCAAGGTTGGTGTGAGCTGGTGGCTGATTTCGGGTATTCGTATCGGGCTTGCGGTCATCTCCGCCGTCATCATTAACCTGTTCTGGAGCGGCGGACAGGAAATGGCTCAGTACGGGCTTATTTCAACCGGTCCTGAACCGGAAACCTGGGGCGGAATTCTCTATTTAGGTCTGGAAACCGCCTTTATTGCGATTCTTCAATTGGCAGCTATTGTCATTCCATTAATGGTCGTTATGCAGTGGTTAAAGGAAAAAGGTTATTTCACCGTTATGTCCAACTGGCTGGCTCCTTTTACGAAAATATTAGGGGTTGAGCGCAATGCATCGATGACTCTTGTTACTGGTCTGACGATCGGTTTAGCTTATGGTGCCGGCCTTATGATTCAGGCTGTTCAGGAAGAGGGAATTTCGAAAAAGGATATGACTCTGGTTTTAATTTTTCTTGTATCCTGTCACGCCGTCGTAGAGGATACCCTCGTCTTTGCACCACTTGGGATTCCCCTTTGGCCATTACTGCTCATCAGGCTGATAACAGCGATTATTCTTACCGCAACAATTGGCTTAATCTGGAATCGCATGGAACTTCATAAGAGAAAGGATACGACCGCACATGAGCATACGTACACTTCTGTTTGATCTGGATGGCACCTTAATTGATACAAATGAACTGATCATCTCTTCTTTTCTGCATACACTTGAGCAGTATGTTCCTGGTAAGTATAAGAGAGAGGACGTATACGATTTTATCGGCCCTTCCTTATGGGATAGCTTTGGTCAGGTGATGCCGGACAAAGTGGATGAAATGGTAGAGACCTATCGAAAACATAATTTGGAGCACCATGATTCCATTGTGGTTGCCTATGATGGCGTAGCTGAAACGATTCAGAAGCTGAAAGAGGATGGCTATAAGCTCGGAATTGTCACAACAAAAGTGGGGGATACCGCCAAAAGAGGGCTGGAAGTTACAAAACTTGCCGGTTACTTTGATGTTCTGATTGGACTGGATGATGTCCGTCACGCAAAACCTCATCCCGAACCGATTTATCAGGCTCTGAAAGCTTTGGATGCAAAAGCGGATGAAGCGATTATGGTGGGAGATAATACCCATGATATTCTTGCAGGACAAAATGCGGGTGTGAAGACTGCCGGTGTAGCGTGGACGATTAAGGGGAGAGAAACCTTAGAGTCCCTGAATCCGGATTATATGCTGGATAATATGAGGGATTTGCTAACGATTGCAGGGAAGTGATGATGTGAGAAGAACAGATCGATACCGTGTCGAGGGAGCGAATTCCTTGTGGCATGTTTATAAGACTGTACCGTTCTGGAAGGTCGTCAAAAATTTCATTGTCATTCAACTGGCACGGTATACGCCTTTTTTATCCATGAAAAATTGGCTGTATCGCAAATTTTTGAGGATGAATGTAGGGAAACAGACCTCCTTTGCCTTAATGGTCATGCTTGATGTGATGTTTCCCGAAAAAATTTCCGTGGGCCGAAACACGGTCATTGGCTACAACACAACGATTTTAGCCCACGAATATTTAATAAAGGAATATCGTCTAGGTAAAGTGGAAATTGGAGATGAAGTAATGATCGGAGCCAATTCCACCATACTTCCCGGAGTCAGAATCGGTGATCATGCCATTGTTTCCGCAGGTACCGTCGTCCATAAGGATGTACCGGCCGGAAGCTTTGTAGGCGGTAATCCGATGCAGGTGGTTTATACGAAAGAGGAAATGGATGAACGGAGAAAAAAGGATACTTATTTTTCTCATAAAGAGGTTTAAACGCTGGTTTTATGAACGGAATGGTTCATAGGGCCTGCGTTTTTTTAATGGCTCGATTGATTATGGGAAGCCAGGGGAGGCCGATGGGAGTTTGAGGCGGTTGGGATAGGGAGAGTGAGTGGTTGTGAGAGGGATGAAGGCCAGATAGTGGAAAAATATTTAATGTATTGTCCTTCATTGACTGCATGAAGGACAGTTTATGGAAGAAATAAGCGCCATATGTCCTTCATTCGTAATATGAAGGACAGTTAGCCAAAGAATGAAGGAGGATATGTCCTTCATAAACGGAATGAAGGCCAAAACAACCATGATTATCTGGAAAATAGTCCTTCAATCCCATCGCTCGATTATCCCAGTCGGATGGGATGGCCTCATGGAAGTTATGAAGGCCAGATAGTGGGAAAATATTTAATGTATTGTCCTTCATTCGCTGAATGTCCTGCACCCCAAAAGTTGGAGTCAAAATCTACTTTTTGGGGTGTATACAAATGGCAAAATATAGTGAAAAATTCAAGCTAATGATAGTCAAAGAATACCAGGAAGGGAAACTAGGATATAGACGTTTAGCTAAGAAGTATGGTATGAATGATACGAAATTAATGAGAAGATGGATAAAAGTATATGAACAATTCGGAGCGAATGGATTAATGAGTAAGAGGCATAAGGAAACTTACTCTGTTCAATTTAAGCTGAATGTAATAAGATTTATGGAGAGAACAGGCTCTTCAGAGTTGGAAACAGCCCTTCAATTTGGACTGACAAGCCCTCCTCTTATTTCTTCTTGGAAAAAAGCTTTCCTTGAGGGTGGGGCTGGAGCCCTGGAGAAGCCGAAAGGACGGCGGCAGTCGATGTCAGATAAAGCTGAGAACAGAAGAAAACAACCCAAAGAAGAAAAAGACGTAACACACGAACAAAAATTAGAAAGAGAAAACGAACTCCTTCGTTTGGAGGTAGAATACTTAAAAAAGTTGCGGGCTTTTCAGATGGATCCGGAAGGCTATCTCGAAAAGCACAAGCAGCGTTATCACTCGAACTCAAAAAAGATTTCCGATTAAAAGATGTTTTAAAGATAGTCGGTATTCCGGAATCGTCTTACCATTATCATATAAAGATGATGAAAAGGGATAATCCAGATCAGGAACTTGAGGAACGGATTCAATCCATTTTTGATGAACATAACGGTAACTATGGTTATCGTCGTATACAATTAGAATTGAGGAATGAAAAACGGAAAGTGAACCATAAGAAGGTTCAACGGCTTATGAAGAAACTAGGGCTTAAAGCAGATAACTTTTTTGGGAAGTCACGAAAGTATAGCTCTTATAAAGGAACTGTCGGAACTGTTGCCAAAAACCGTATAAATCGTCGTTTTCACACATCTGTATGTTATCAAAAGCTCACAACAGATATTACAGAATTTAAGTGTTTAGAGGGTTTGAAATTATATTTGAATCCTATCATGGATATGTTTAATGGTGAAATTCTTTCATACGGAATAAGTATGCGTCCAACTTTAAACTTGGCCCTTGAACCACTTGAGGAAGCTCTGGAAATCGTAAAAAACTCAAAATACAGAACCACTGTTCACTCTGATCAGGGCTGGCATTACCAACATAAAAAATGGGTAAAAACACTCAAGAAAAACAAGGTGTTCCAGAGTATGTCGCGAAAAGGGAACTGTATAGATAATTCACCTATGGAAAACTTTTTCGGTTTATTAAAGCAAGAGATGTATCATGGCAATGAACTGTGCTCCTATGAAAATTTAAAAAAGAAGATTGAGGAGTACATCAACTATTATAATAATAAGCGTATAAAGCAAAAACTGGGAGGTATGAATCCGGTTCAATACCGACTTCACACCAACCAATTAACTGCATAACAAAAAACTTTAACTTTTGGGGGTCACAACAGAATGAAGGACAGTTTACGGAAGAATGAAGGGTGATATGTCCTTCATTCGTAATATGAAGGACAGTTTACCAAAGAATGAAGGAGGATATGTCCTTCATAAACGGAATGAAGGCCAAAACAACCATGATTATCCGGAGAATAGTCCTTCAATCCCATCGCTCGATTATCCCAGTCGGATGGGATGGCCTCATGGAAGTTATGAAGGCCAGATAGTGGGAAAATATTTAATGTATTGTCCTTCATTGACTGCATGAAGGACAGTTTATGGAAGAAATAAGCGCCATATGTCCTTCATTCGTAATATGAAGGACAGTTAGCCAAAGAATGAAGGAGGATATGTCCTTCATAAACGGAATGAAGGCCAAAACAACCATGATTATCCGGAAAATAGTCCTTCAATCCCACAACCCACGACCCACCACCCATCCCCTATCTCACCCACAACTCATTTCAATAACAGACAGTCGTTCATAAAGTGAAACTTCCATCCGTGGGGGGGTCTCCGTCCCCCACGGATGGTTAGTTGAACTTATCAGGTTTTTACTGGCCGTTTATCCCCCACTTAGTCTTGTTGGGTTACCCTCAAAATTTGAAGTGGGGGTATTACGGCCAGTTAATAAGTGATAAAACTTTACTAGATTGTCAAGAAAAATTGAGCAAAAATTCTAGTATTTCTTACATTTCTATAATAGAATAAAAGTACGCGGCAGGGTTATAGAATCCAATGATTTGAATGCTGGTGTGAGCATTCAAAGTCCTTGAGGAGGATATTTACTATGAAAAAGATTGTGAATGACCCTAACAAAGTTGTTGAAGAAATGCTGCAAGGATTTGTTGCTGCACATCCCGATGATGTAAAGCAATTACCAGGTACAACCGTTATTGCACGAAAAGATGCCCCTGTATCAAATAAAGTGGGTCTTGTGAGTGGAGGAGGAAGCGGTCACGAACCCGCACACGCCGGCTATGTAGGTGAAGGAATGCTGGATGCTGCAGTTGCCGGTGAAGTTTTTACGTCTCCTACTCCGGATCAGGTATTTGAAGCGATTAAAGCTGTTGACGGTGGATCAGGTGTATTTTTGGTTATTAAGAACTATACAGGCGATGTAATGAACTTTGAAATGGCAGCTGAAATGGCTGAAGCAGAAGGAATTAAAGTTCAGCAGGTTGTTGTAAATGATGATGTAGCTGTTGAGGACAGTTCATTTACGACAGGACGCCGGGGAATTGCCGGTACAATTTTTGTTCATAAGATCGCAGGAGCAAAGGCTGCTCAGGGTGGTTCTTTAGATGAAGTAAAAGCTGTAGCCGATAAAGTAGTGGCAAACGTCCGCTCAATTGGAATGGCCCTGACCCCATGTACCGTGCCTGCTGCCGGTGAACCGAGCTTTGTCTTAGAGGAAGACGAAATGGAAGTAGGTATCGGAATCCATGGAGAGCCGGGAATTGAGCGCAAAAAAGTTACCAGTGCAGATGATATTGCAACCGAACTAACAGAAAAAGTATTAGAGGATATGAAGCTTACAGGCGGTGAAGAAGTTGCTGTGATGGTGAATGGTCTCGGCGCAACCCCTGAAATGGAACTGTATATTGTGAACAGGAAAGTAAATGAACTGCTATCCGATAAAGGAATTAAAATCTATGACACATTTGTCGGAGAGTATATGACATCGTTAGAAATGGCGGGGTGCTCTGTAACCCTTCTTAAAGTGGATCAGGAGTTAAAGAATCTTTTAGAAGCAGATTCCAAAGCTCTGGCATTTCGCCGCTAGAATGGGGGGAACCAAATGGAATTACAAGTCAAAGACGTCATAATCTGGATGGAAAAAGCCAACGAAAAAATACAATCCAATAAAGAATACTTAACGTCCCTTGATCAGGCAATTGGGGATGGGGACCATGGGCTTAATATGGCCCGGGGGTTTCAGGAGGTCGTTAATAAAGTTACGGGATCCGACTATACCCATGTTTCTGATATTCTTAAAGATGTATCCATGACTCTATTATCGAAAGTAGGGGGAGCATCCGGCCCGTTATATGGTACGGCTTTTCTGAAAATGTCCACGGCTGTAAAAGGATCAGAGAACGTTGAATTTACCCAGTTCAGGACAGCCGTAGAGGAAGCCGTTAATGGTGTGAAACAGCGGGGGAAAGCCAATCAGGGTGAAAAAACCATGCTTGATGTGTGGATTCCCGTTGCAGAGCTGCTGGAAAATCAGGATGACCTGGAAACGGAAGATCTTGCTTCCACAGCGAGAAAAGCAATGGAAGCAACTAAAGACATCGAAGCGAAAAAAGGTCGTGCTGCATACTTAAAAGAACGTTCCATCGGTCATTTAGACCCTGGTTCCGTTTCTTCCTATTACATTTTCTCAGCACTTGCGGAAGTGCTGGAAGAAGGAGCTTAACTCATCATGTCATATGTAGGAATTGTACTAATTTCACACAGTCCAAAGGTAGTAGAAGGAATTAAAGATATTATCCGGCAAATGGTTCCGGATGTACCCGTTGAACTCGCCGGGGGCACAGATGATAATTCCATTGGTACCAACGTGGAAAAAATTCAACAGGCGATTGAAAATGCTTACAGTGAAAAGGGCGTACTTCTCTTTTTCGATTTGGGGAGTGCCATGATGAATGCGGAATTAGCGGTTGAAATGACGGGTTACGATCATGTGAAAGTTGTAAAAGCTCCACTGCTGGAAGGCGCTTACGTGGCTGCGGTGGAATCAGGAATGGGGAAATCATTAGAGGAAGTTGAAAACGCAGCTCAAAAGGTTTTAGAAGAAATGGAATGACATAAAGAAGTTCCCTCCGGAGATGTATAGATCGTTCTCTTTGGAGGGATTCTTTTGTATAAAGTATGATTTTTAGTATAAGCAGAATTTCTAAAGGAAGGGAGTGTCCTTTTGCGGGATTTTAACAGTCAAATTGTTCCTGCACTACGGAATAATAAAGATTTTGAAAAGATGCTGGATAGTGACCATGAAATTCTTGTGTTACTTGAAACAAGGCTTTCACAGTTGTCGGGACTGGTCAAATATGCCCATAAGCGAGGGAAAAAGGTATTTATTCATGCTGATCTTGTCCAGGGACTGAAGGCAGATGAATATGGGATTGAATTTCTGATTAACAATATTAAAGTCGATGGAATTATTTCGACGCGAGGAAATGTCATTACGTTAGCCAAAAAGCATCGCATCTTTGCCATTCAGCGATTGTTTGTTTTGGACAGCCACGCACTGGAACACAATCTGAAAATCTGCAATCGGGTACAGCCGGATTATATTGAAGTTTTACCAGGAATTATTCCTAAAATCATTAAAGAGGTTTATGAAAAAACAGGTATTCCAGTTATTGCAGGCGGATTAATTCGGTCAAAGCAGGATATAGATGATGCATTGGAGAGCGGTGCTGCAGCTGTGACAACCTCCAACTATGAGCTTTGGAAATAAAAAACTAGTAAATCTGAATAAATTATGAAAATACTTATTGACAGCGTTTTCACATTCGTGTAATATAATAGATAACAAGTTAATGATCGTGATGGAGATAATGAGAGCCACACTTTTACCGTACTATCTTTTACGAAAAGAAGTATGCAGGAAAGGTGTGGTTTTTTATTATTCTATCACAGCACGTGCTACAAACTTGTTGAATCTGGTTTTATAAAATAGTATATCGGGGAGTGTTGGAGATGTCTGAATTTCTTGCAGAAGTGATTGGAACAATGATCCTGATCATCTTTGGCGGTGGTGTTGTTGCCAGTAACGTACTTAATAAATCAAAAGGGGAAGGCGGCGGCTGGGTACTTATCACACTTGGCTGGGGACTTGCAGTTGCTTTAGCCGTTTTTGCCGTCGGAAGTGTATCAGGCGCACATATTAATCCTGCTGTTACGTTAGGATTTGCATCGATTGGAGATTTCCCTTGGGAGAAGGTACCAATGTATATCTCAGCACAAATTATAGGTGCATTCATTGGAGGCATTATCGTATTCTTCGCTTATTTACCGCATTGGAGAGAAACGTCAGAAGCAGGTCTGAAGTTAGCTGTTTTCTCAACCGATCCAGCTGTTCGCAGTCCACTTTCAAACTTTGTAACAGAGTTGATTGGTACATTTGTTCTTGTTATGGGACTGCTTTTCATCGGGGCTAACGAATTCACAGAAGGCTTAAATCCATTAGTTGTCGGTTTACTCATTGTTGCGATTGGAATGTCTCTAGGGGGACCTACCGGCTATGCCATTAACCCGGCTCGTGACTTAGGGCCAAGAATTGCACACGCTTTATTACCTATACCTGGTAAAGGAAGTTCTGACTGGGGATATGCTTGGGTACCGGTACTAGGTCCGGCATTAGGTGGTATTTACGGTGCATTGTTCTATGCAGCAATCTTCACAGGTGAGTATTCTGGAGCGTTTTGGGCAGTAAGTGCTATTGTAGCTGTCGTATTAATAGCAGCAGCGGGAACAGAATTGAAAAAAGCCAATGAAGCTCCAGTTGATCATAAAGCTTCACAATTATTATAAGGAGGAGAGACACTATGAGTAAATTTATTCTATCTTTAGACCAGGGAACAACAAGTTCACGGGCGATTTTGTTTAACCATGAAGGGGAAATCGTGGAAACCGCCCAAAAGGAATTCGAGCAGTTCTTTCCGAAGCCAGGCTGGGTCGAGCATGATGCGAATGAAATCTGGACATCTGTTCTGTCCTGTATTTCAGAAGTCCTTAGAAAGGCAGACGTTGAACCTGATCAGGTAGCAGGAATTGGGATTACAAACCAGCGTGAAACAACTGTCGTTTGGGATCGGAACACAGGCAAGCCAATTTACAAGGCAATTGTCTGGCAATCCCGTCAAACAGAAGGCATTTGTCAGGAACTGCGTGAACAGGGCCACAACGATTTGTTTAATGAGAAAACAGGTCTTCTTCTGGATCCATATTTCTCAGGTACAAAAGTAAAATGGATTCTGGATAATGTTGAAGGGGCAAGAGAAAAAGCTGATAATGGTGAGCTTCAATTTGGTACCATTGACACCTGGCTTGTATACAAGCTCTCAGGTGGTAAGGCTCATGTTACGGATTACTCCAATGCCTCCCGTACACTAATGTTTAACATTTATGACCTGAAATGGGACGATGAGCTTCTTGATATTCTGACTGTACCAAAGAACATGCTTCCGGAAGTACGCCAGTCCTCTGAAGTGTATGCAAAAACGGTTGACTATCACTTCTTTGGCAAAGAGGTTCCAATTGCAGGGATTGCCGGTGACCAGCAAGCGGCCCTGTTCGGTCAAGCCTGCTTTGATGAAGGAATGGTTAAAAACACCTATGGTACTGGTGGATTCCTGCTTATGAACACAGGCGAAGAAGGCGTGAAATCGAAAAATGGTTTACTTACAACACTTGCCTGGGGGGTTGACGGAAAAGTTGAATACGCTTTAGAAGGAAGTATCTTCGTTTCCGGTTCTGCCATTCAGTGGCTTCGTGATGGACTTGAAATCATTAATAATGCGCCACAAAGTGAAGACTATGCAACAAATGTAGATTCTACAGATGGTGTCTATGTAGTACCAGCGTTCGTTGGTTTAGGTACTCCTTATTGGGATAGTGAAGCACGAGGAGCGGTATTTGGACTTACTCGCGGAACAACCAAGGAGCATTTTGTCCGCGCTACCCTTGAGTCATTGGCTTATCAGTCCAAAGACCTTGTTGATGCCATGGTCGCTGATTCAGGAATCGACGTTAAGTCCTTGCGTGTCGATGGTGGAGCGGTTAAAAACAACTTCCTCATGCAATTCCAAAGTGATATCTTAGGCGTTCAGGTAGACCGACCTGTCATAAATGAAACGACTGCCCTGGGTGCTGCTTACCTGGCTGGTCTGGCTGTCGGCTACTGGAACGACAAAGAGGAAATCGCAAAACAATGGAAGGTTGAGCGTACATTTAAAGACAATCTTGATGATAACAAACGTAATGAACTATACGATGGCTGGAAGAAAGCTGTTTCTGCAACCCGTGCATTCAAATAATAAACAGATAAAATAACCGTGTTTTAAGGGAGTCATTTCTATCTCGATTTTTCCCCCCACACACCTAATGGGGAACCCTGCCCGCGCACACGAGAATGTTAAATGACTTCCCATAAACCGATTCGCGTGTTATAATAAAGTTAAGTTAATAGTTTGGACGGAGAATCCTGAGAGACCACAAATCCTCTATACATTGTATAGGGACATTTGTGGTCTCTTTTTTGGTTGTATCCGTTTGCAGGGAAGGTTAACCCTATGATTAAGAGTTTTTATGATAAAAGGAGCGATGGACGATGTTCTCAAGTCTAAATCGTAAAGAAATGAAAGGGAAAATGAAGGACGAATCTCTGGATTTGCTTGTTATTGGGGGAGGAATTACAGGTGCAGGTATTGCACTTGATGCGGTAACACGTGGAATGAAAGTAGCTGTAGTGGAAATGCAGGACTTCGCAGCAGGTACATCAAGCCGATCAACAAAGCTTGTTCATGGTGGTCTTCGTTACTTAAAACAATTTGAAATCGGAGTTGTTTCCGAAACAGGTAAGGAACGAGCCATTGTTTATGAAAATGGACCTCATGTTACAACTCCGGAATGGATGATGCTGCCATTCTATAAAGGCGGCACATTCGGCCCGTTTACCACGAACATTGGTTTGCGTGTTTATGATTTTCTTGCCGGCGTTAAAAAGACAGAAAGAAGGCAGATGTTTAAACCGGAAGAAGCAATGAACCGCGAACCTTTATTAAATGGGAAAAATCTTAAAGGTGCCGGTTACTATGTAGAATATAAAACCGATGACGCCCGTCTGACCATTGAAGTAATGAAAAAGGCTGTAGAAAAGGGAGCACTTGCCCTGAACTATACAAAAGTGACAGATCTCATTTATGACAATAATCGGGTTGTAGGTGTTGAAACCGAGGATCAGACCGATGGAAGTCATGATCAGCTGTATGCGAAAAAAATTGTCAATGCAGCAGGTCCGTGGGTTGATACTTTACGGGAAAAAGACAACTCCAAGCGTGGCAAATATCTGCATCTTACAAAAGGGATTCATCTTGTATTTGATGAGGACCGTTTCCCTCTGAAGCAGGCCATTTACTTCGACACCCCTGATGGCCGTATGGTTTTTGCGATTCCGAGAGAAGGAAAAACCTATGTAGGGACTACGGACACGGTTTATGAGGGCAATATTGCACATCCCAAAATGACGGTAGAGGACCGGGATTATGTCTTAAAGGCGATTGATTATATGTTCCCGACTGTTGGAATTAAAGCCGAGGACATTGAGTCAAGCTGGGCAGGTTTACGTCCGCTTATCCATGAAGAAGGGAAAGACCCTTCCGAAATCTCCCGTAAAGATGAAATTTTCGTTTCGGACTCCGGGTTCATTTCCATTGCAGGCGGAAAATTAACAGGCTACCGTAAAATGGCCGAAAGCATTGTTGACTTAGTAGGGAAACAGCTTCATGAAGAAGAAGGCAAATCATACCCGGGAACACAAACGAAAGAATTACGGATTTCCGGTGGAGAGGTAGGGGGATCTTCAGGCTTTGAAAGATTTGTCCCACAGAAGATTCGTGAAGGAGTAGAAGCCGGTCTTAATGAAGGCGTCGCAGAAACTCTCGTTAAACGTTATGGTTCTAATATTGATTCTATTTATAATCTTTATCAGAATGAGCAGGACACAGCCAAAGCTGAAAATCTCGATCCCGTTGTCTATGCCATGCTTCGATACGGCATTGAGGAGGAACTTGTTTACAAACCGGTTGATTTCTTTATAAGACGTACAGGTGCTTTATTCTTTGATATTAACTGGGTTCGTGAGCATAAAGATTCTGTGATCGCCTATATGGCTAAGCAATTTAACTGGTCGGATGATCAAAAGAAAGAATATATCGAACAGCTTGAACAGCTAATGTATGAAGCGACACATCCAGTAGAAAAAGATTAATTTAATCTCATACGAAGGGCTGACCTTACTTTTAAGGTCAGCCCTTTTGGTATTTTATGAAAAATTTTAAAATAAACGGATTGTGGATGATATAGACATGAGAGGCCACGTCCGGCTCCAGCCGCGTAGTGGGGATTGCTTACATCTAGGCCCCGTAGCTGGACAAACGGGCACTTCCGCCTTTGTTCAACATTTCCTATTTATAAAGCTCTTTAAAAACTTCCGTCACCCGCTCTACAGCTAAAGTGCTGCCCCCATCATCCTGGACATTTTCAAGCAGCATGGAGATGAGGAGGTTTTGGTTTTCCGAGTCATAGGCTACAAAAAGACCGTTTTCCTTTCCTTCATCATCCTGACTGGATTTCAGTTCAGCAGTCCCTGTTTTACCGGCCAGAGGAACCTGCTGGATGTTGGCTCCCCGGGCTGTTCCGTTTGGACTGGACACGACTTTTCTGAGAGCCTGGTGAATGTACTCTGCCTGTTCAGCACTGACCAGATTCTCCTTCCAGACTTCAGGTTCCTGTTCCGCTAAAAGCTGTGGTTTGATCAGATTTCCTTCGTTGATAATTGGAGTAAACATCGTCGCCAGGTGTAAAATGCTTACCTGCAGCTCCCCTTGCCCATATCCGGTGTCGGCAAGTAAAATTTCTTCATTCAGATTCCCGCTGTTTGAAATTTTGGATTGCGGAATTCCATAGGAGTAAGGAATTTCTTCATTAAACCCAAACTTCTTAAGTCCGGAAACCATATGATCGGCACCGATGTCCAGAGCCGTTTGTGCAAAGTAGATATTATCTGAATAAACCAGTGCATCCTCAAGGTTTACAGGATGGCCCGGATCGGTGACTCTGCGGACCTCATAATTACCCCAGCCTTGCTTTTTCCACGTTTCACCTTTGATATTTCGTGTTTGATCAGGTGTGATGGCTTCCGATGACAATCCTATCATCGCTGTTACAGGCTTAAATGTTGAGCCTGGGGCATATAAGGATGTGAATCGGTTAAGTAATGGCTTAGTTTCATCCTCCATTAATTTAGCATAGGCATTGGACGTTAGACCGTTTGGATCAAAAGACGGAGAACTGACAAGGGCGAGTGTTTCCCCTGTTTTTGGATGAATGGCAGCGGCCGATCCTTGTCGTTGATTCATTTGATTATAAATGGTCTTCTGCACTTCTGCATCAATAGTAACACGAATATCCTGTCCTGCTTTCGCCTTTTTAGAAGCAACGGTTACTTTCTGCCCATTGGCCTTTTGGATGGTAATTTCTGCTCCTGATTCGCCTCTTAGTTTCTCTTCATATAAGAGTTCAAGTCCTCGTTTTCCTATTTTGTCCTGGGCAGAATAACCATCGTCCTCATGCTCCTCTAATTCCTCTGCTGTAATATCCCCTGTATATCCGACCAGATGGGCAGCCGCTTCCCCTAACGGATAGTAACGTCCGACCTGGTCCTTGTAAAAGACGCCCGGCAAGGCCATTAGTTTGTCAAATAACTCCTGATTATTAGGATTGATGGTACGAAGCGGAACAAATAAATTCGGCTGTACCCAATCCTGATTCAGCTGTTGTTCAATGTATTCCACATCTAAATGCAACTGCTCCGACAGTGCTTTTATTGTTTCCTGCTCATGGCCTTCCATGGCTGAAGGCTTAATGCCCATTAGAGGTAACGTATCGTTTATTGCTAATCCATTGCCATTCCGGTCAAAAATCTGTCCGCGGGGTGCGGAGGTTGTATCGAGACCAACTTCATCTCCATCTTCAAGCTGTTTAAAGATATAAGTGGTATCCCAATTGACATACCAGTTTTCTTCTTCTTCACGGGTTTCCTTTACCAGTGTCAGTTCATGGTCAAAAGAGACAGGACCTGCAATGGACTCCATTTCCACATGTATGGGAAATGAAGCTTCTTTTACTTCTTCATAATCAGGCTGTTCATCGTCCGACGGTTTTTCAAAACTGACTTTAATATCGTTTATTTCCAAGTCACTGTATAAATCCTTATAGCGACCGGCCATGTCCTCTTTTGCATAGTTCTCTTTAGCCGTTGATGACAAATAATCCTCATACATTTGATCAAATTTCTCTTCATTCCACAGGCTGATGTATTCCGACAGGCGTTCATCCGGTGTCACCTGGTCCCCTTTACATGCACCGAGAAATGATAATAATAAAATGGCTGAAAACAACATCCATTTCCTTTTCATACCAGCCACATCCTTTTTATGTAATCTTACTGCTATTTTACTCCGTAGTTATATTTGCTTCAAGAGTGCTTGTTCTTTATCGATCTATCCTCGGGAATTTTTTTCTGAAACAGGGTTTCATTCGTCCGGGAAATTTGTTGTGAAACGATTGACCCAATCATTTTATTCCTCATCTGAGTGTGTTATACTTTTAATGGTTATATGTGTTGATAGGAGGCACTTCATGGCAAATACCGAGAATCACCAAATTGATGATCAATTAAATGTCATCCCGTTCTTATTGGAAGGGGAGTTTTATTTTTCACAAGGTGTAAAAGCCTTTCAAAAGCATAACTTTCAAAAAGCAGAGAAATGGCTGAAGCGGGCGATTGAACTGGAACCGGACAATCCACTTTACCCAAGCCAGCTGTCTGTATTATATACCGAAACAAAAGCCTATGATCAGGCGAACCAGATGCTTCTGAAGGTTCTTGATGATTTTGGCGAATCCTATGTAGATTGTTATTATTTACTGGCTAATAATTATGCTCATCTTGGTCTGTTTAAGGATGCTCAAAAAAATATAGAAATTTATTTGAATAAAGCCCCAAATGGAGAATTTGCAAATGAGGCAAAGGAGTTACTGGAATTATTAAAGGCTTATAATGATGATATTGAGGAAGATGAGGATGAGTGGATTTTTGATGAGGAGGATGAATTATTAACTTATCAGGAATCGGCTTTTTATTATCTTGAACATCATGACTGGGAGCAGGCCCTTCCAATCATAGAGCATATGATGGCCCGCTATCCCGACTATGTTTTGGCGAAGCACGACTTTGCCTGGGCCTTGTTTTTTTCAGGTCAGCAGGAGAGAGCGCTGAACATCGAAAAGGAAGCTTATGAAGAAGACCCATCCAGCATCCACAGCATTGTAAATTTAGCGATATTTCATTGGGAAATGGGAGAAAAGGATACATCCGGCCAGTACATAGAATGGCTGGAAAATGTTTATCCTATACATGATCAGCAACGACTTAAAGTTGCGACTGCTTTTGCCCATACAGAACGTTATGAGCTGGCTTATCAACGTTTTAAAGACTTACCAAAGCATAAACTGAAGAATCACCTTTCTTACTATAAATGGTACAGTATTGTTGCTTATAAGATGGGGTTGAAATCAAAAGCTGTTGAAGTCTGGAAGGAAGGATGCAATCGACATCCGCGTTTAAAAGAAACCGGCAGACAGCATCCCATTGAAAGAAATGATTGAGCATTTCAATAGACGTTTAGATCCCTATCTAATACGATAATACTAAAGGGTAAAGAAATGTATGAACGAAGGGAATGATAGCAATGGCTTCCGAGGACAAAATTTATGATGTCATTATCGCAGGTGCAGGTCCAGCTGGTCTTACTGCAGCTGTTTATACGTCCCGTGCCGACCTGGATACGCTCATGCTTGAAAGAGGAATTCCGGGTGGTCAAATGGCGAATACAGAGGACGTTGAAAACTATCCGGGTTTTGACCATATTTTAGGACCTGATTTATCTAATAAAATGTTCGAGCATGCGAAGAAGTTCGGTGCAGAATATGGCTATGGAGATATAAAAGAAATCAAGGACGGGAAGGAATATAAAACGGTTATAGCAGGTGAAAAGGAATATAAAGCCCGCGCCGTTATTGTTTCCACCGGTGCTGAATATAAAAAATTAGGTGTACCTGGTGAAGAAGAACTGGGTGGCCGGGGCGTTTCCTACTGTGCCGTGTGTGATGGTGCATTTTTCAAAGGCCGTAACCTTATCGTTGTGGGCGGTGGAGATTCTGCCGTAGAAGAAGGGGTTTATTTAACCCGCTTTGCAGATAAAGTAACGATTGTACACCGTCGTGATGAACTGCGCGCACAGAAGATTCTGCAGCAAAGAGCGTTTGATAATGAAAAAATCGATTTTATCTGGGATACCGAAGTGAAAGAGATTAACGGAAAAGACGGTAAAGTGGGAAGCGTAACTCTATATAACAATAAAACAGAGGAAACGTATGACAAGGATATCGATGGTGTATTTATCTACATCGGTATGCTCCCGCTTAACGAACCATTTAAAGATATGGGAATCACGAACGAGGAAGGCTATATTAAAACGAATGAAAACATGGAAACAAGTATTTCAGGGATTTTTGCGGCCGGAGATATCCGTGAGAAGGATTTACGCCAGATCGTAACAGCAACAGGTGATGGAAGTATCGCTGCTCAATCGGCACAGGTATATGTGGAAAACTTGTTAGAGGAATTGAAGGTTGAACAGTAATACAGATTGTTAAAGGAGATTTACTGAAACGTAATTTCCTTTTAATGCTGTTGTAATGTGTGTGAAATAATTTTTGGGTACAATAGAATTAAGAAAAAATTGACCCCCTTTTAAAAGATAGATTCATGATTAGGCACAGGCCATCTTAAAGCCTGTGCTTTATTTTTGCATTTCTTCATTATACCCTGACTCACATAAAGACAAGCCTGGCCATTATAAACAGCGGGATTTCATATCGGGTTCATTGGTTTTCCTGTTTTTTCGTAGTATAATATAGGGAGAGACAAGGGGGAAACACACTCTGATGGATTTTTCCACGCACAACGAGTTGTCATTAAGGATGAAGGTGTGTGAGTTTCCCATTTGAGGTGATGAATTTGCAGCGCGTAACAAACTGTGTTTTACAATATGAAAATCATATTTTAATGCTGAAGAAACCGCGAAGAAACTGGTATGCCGCACCAGGGGGTAAAATGGAGCCTGGGGAGCATATTCAGCAATCGGTCAGGCGGGAGTTTTCGGAAGAGACAGGATTAACACTTATAGACCCGGAGTTAAAGGGTGTTTTTACATTTGTGATTAAGGAAGATGATCAGACGATTGATGAGTGGATGATGTTTACCTTTTCCAGTCGGCAATATCAGGGTACGCTCAATGAATATTGCAGAGAAGGCGAACTGGAATGGGTACCGGTCAGTGATGTACTGAATAAGGACATGGCTGAAGGAGACCAGGTCATTTATAAACATATACTAAATCGAAATGATGTGTTGTATGGTACATTCACATATACATCAAACGATGAACTCCTCTCATTTCAGGTCGATTAAGCAGTAAAGGGGGCAATCCTATGAGCGAACAATCACAAAAAGTGGAATTGGTGATTATAACAGGAATGTCAGGGGCAGGAAAAACGTTGGCTGTGCAGAGCTTTGAAGATTTAGGTTATTTTTGTGTGGATAATTTACCGCCCGCATTGCTTCCGAAGTTCCTGGAATTAATGAAAGAAAACGACCAGCGTACGCCTAAAGTAGCTGTCGTGATGGACCTAAGAGGAAGAGAGTTTTTTGATACATTAATTGATACATTAGTTCAGGTCGGGAAAGAAGACTGGATTTCTGAACAAATCCTCTTCCTGGAGGCGGATAATGATGTGCTGGTTTCCCGCTATAAAGAAACGCGTCGTTCCCATCCTTTAGCTCCGGATGGCCTTCCTTTAGAAGGGATTAAAAAAGAACGCGAATTACTCGATGAACTAAAGGGAAGAGCGCAAATTATTATCGATTCATCTGATAAAAAACCACGAAAATTGAGAGAGGAAATTCTGCAGGCGTTTAAGGATCAGTCTCAGCATGTTTTCTCCATGAACGTGGTTTCCTTTGGATTTAAGCATGGAGTTCCGATTGATGCCGACCTGGTGTTTGATGTTCGCTTTCTTCCCAACCCCCATTATGTAGAATCGATGCGTCCTTTAACGGGAAAGGATACTGAAGTTGCGGAATATGTTTTTAAATGGTCTGAAACAGACACTTTTATGAATAAACTGTTAGATATGCTGTCCTTTATGCTCCCGCAATATAAAAAAGAGGGGAAGCGTCAGTTGGTTGTGGGGATAGGCTGTACAGGCGGACAGCACCGTTCTGTGGCTATTGCCGAAAAAATAGCCGATTATTTCCAAAGCGAATATGACACATATGTAACGCACCGAGAGATTGACAAAAAGAAAGGATAGCCATGTTTATGAAAGATAAACGGAAACCTAATGTAGTGGTGATAGGCGGCGGTACAGGTATGCCGGTGTTAATTCGCGGACTGAAGGACTATCCTTTAGATTTATCGGCAATCGTAACGGTAGCTGATGATGGAGGGAGTTCCGGACGTCTGCGCAGTGAAATGGCCATTCCTGCTCCTGGTGATATACGTAATGTGATTGCAGCCCTGTCTGACGCAGAACCAATGATATTGCAGATGTTTCAGCACCGGTTTGAGAATGGGAACAGTTTATCCGGACATTCGCTGGGGAATTTGCTGCTCGCTGCCATGACCTCGATCACCGGTGATTTTTACAAAGGAATTAAGGAAATTTCCCGTGTATTAAATGTCAAAGGCAGGATTTACCCGATTGCCAACCAGAATATGTTTCTCCATGCGGAAATGGAGGATGGAAGCATCATTTCAGGTGAATCCCAAATTCCTTTAGTTAACAAAACCATCAAAAGGGTATTTTTAAGCCCTGATCATATTGAACCACTGCCTGAAGCGATTCAGGCTGTTAAAAATGCGGATTTAATTGTCATTGCCCCAGGCAGTCTTTACACCAGTATCCTTCCCAATATCATTATTCCTGAAATTGGAGAAGCTCTGAAACAGCGGAGAGGTAAAACGGTATATGTCTGTAATGTGATGACCCAATATGGGGAAACACAGGGCTATACAGCCGCCGACCATGTGCAGGCCATTCAGGACCATACTGGAGATCAGTGTGTGGATTCAATCGTTGTCCATAATGCGCCCATCGAACATGATGTTCAAAAACTTTACGAAGAAGAAAAGGCAGAACCGGTTGTCTATGATATTCAACGCCTGCTTAAGATGGGACTGGAAATTATCGAGGGGGACATTATTGACCACTCGAAAGTTAAATTACGACATGACACAGATAAAATTGCAAAATTATTATTTTCATTAATGGAAAAATGAACGTGAGGGGGTGCGGGAAGTGTCATTTGCTTCAGATATCAAAAAAGAATTAACGAAGGTCGAAGTTGATGAGTGCTGTGTTGAAGCGGAATTGTCGGCATTAATTAAAATGAACGGTTCCATCTCTATATCGAATCAGGAGTACTTGCTGGATATCCAGACGGAAAACGCGGCGATTGCCCGGAGAATGTATACCTTACTAAAAAAATTATACAGTCATCCAATCGAGTTACTGGTACGAAAGAAAATGCGGCTGAAAAAGAATAATGTATATATTGTCCGGTTAAAAAAAGACGTACAGCCTCTCCTGGAGCAGCTTGAAATCCTGGATTCTCCGTTCAGCTTTAAGCATGAGATAGCCGAAAAGTACATGGAGAAAACCTGCTGCAGGCGTTCCTACTTGCGTGGGGCTTTTCTGGCTGGCGGATCTGTAAATAATCCCGAAACCTCCTCTTATCATCTGGAGATTTCGTCTTTACATGAGGATCACAATGAAGCTTTATGTGGTCTGATGAATAAGTTCAACTTACACGCGAGAACGCTTGAGAGGCGTAAGGGATACATTACGTACTTAAAAGAGGCAGACAAGATTACGGAGCTTTTAATTAATTTAGGGGCTCATCAGGCACTGCTGAAGTTTGAAGATGTACGGATTATGAGGGATATGAGGAATTCGGTCAATCGACTGGTAAACTGTGAAACGGCCAATTTAAATAAAACAATTGGTGCAGCTTTCCGCCAGGTTGAAAACATCCGGTATATTGAACAGACGGTGGGCCTGGAAGCTTTGCCTGACCGCTTGCAGGAAATTGCAGAGCTTCGATTGAAACATCAGGATGTTTCTTTGAAAGAATTGGGTGAATTGGTTTCGACAGGTAAAATCAGTAAGTCAGGTATTAATCATCGTTTGAAAAAGATTGATGAGTTTTCTGATAAACTAAGACGCGGAGAAATAAGTGAAGTGTAAGCTTAAAGGTTATGGAAAGGATATGGGTCAGGTGCCCATGTCCTTTCCTTTATCTTAAAATGAATGAATGTTCATTTTACTTTTTCGTTTTCTAGGAAATTACAAAATAAACGGATTGCGGATGATATAGACATGAGAGGCCACGTCCGGCTCCAGCGCCCAGCGACTAGCGAGACTTCCTTCACCTCAGTCCAGTCCGTACGTCGCTAATAGAAAAGCGGAGGCGACCGTTTAGGCTTGGGAGCCGTAGCTGGACAAACGGGCGCTTTCGCCTTTGTGCTTTTCTTTTTGCTTTTTCCGTGGTATAATAGCTTTAATTAAAACGCTTTCATAAATGATTTTTTCTGGTTCATTCCTTTGGATAGCCGTTGTACATATATTATACAAACATAGATATGGAGAGCAGAGAGGAGAATACAGATTGGTAGAACGAAAGGTTACGGTTGAATTGTCAACAGGCTTGCAGGCAAGGCCGGCTGCTAAATTTGTGCAGGAGGCCAATCGTTTTTCAGCAGATATATTTATTGAAAAAGATCGAAAACGTATTAATGGCAAGAGTATTATGGGGTTGATGAGTCTGGCCATCGGGAGCGGGGAGGAAATTCTTCTGCAGGCCGATGGATCCGATGAACAGGATGCTATAAATGAACTAGCCACATTCGTCAGGGTGGAGTAAGTAAATACATTAAAAAAACAAAAGAAAAGGCATATCAATCACAGCGATTGGTATGCCTTTTTTATTGTCTAGGAAATTATAAAATAAACGGATTGTGGATGATATAGACATGAGAGGCCACGTCCGGCTCCAGCGTCCAGCGACTAGCGAGACTTCCTTCACCTCCGTCCGATAAGTCAACATCGACTCACAAGGTTCGTCGTGTTTCCTTTTCCGCGTGTTAACTGGCTGTAAGTCCCCTTATAGAAATCAATGGGGGTCAACAGCCAGTTAACACCTGATTTGTTCAACTAACAATCAGTGGGGATACTCCCCACTGATTGAAGTTTCACTTTATCTCCTACGGCTCAGTCCAGTCCGTACGTCGCTAATAGAAAAGCGGAGGCGACCGTTTAGGCCTGGGAGCCGTAGCTGGACAAACGGGCGCTTCCGCCTTTGTTCCTTTGTTTTCAGTTTTCAGCTAAGCTGCTTATTTCTTTGTCTCCATTACCTTGTCAATTAGTCCGTAATCAACGGCTTGCTGAGCGGACATGAAGTTGTCGCGGTCTGTGTCGCGTTCGATGACTTCAATTGGCTGTCCTGTACGCTCAGACAGAATTTGATTTAACTTTTTACGCATTTCAAGAATACGCTCTGCATGAATCTGAATGTCAGAAGCCTGCCCTTGTGTTCCACCCAATGGCTGGTGAATCATGACTTCACTGTTTGGAAGGGCATAGCGTTTACCTTTTGCTCCGGCATTAAGAAGGAATGCACCCATGGATGCAGCCATACCAATGCAGATGGTGGATACATCAGGTTTAATGAACTGCATGGTGTCGTAAATCGCCATACCTGCAGTGATGGAACCACCAGGAGAGTTAATGTAAAGGGAAATATCTTTATCCGGATCTTCAGCTGCAAGGAAAAGCATTTGGGCTACGACGGTGTTGGCAACATTGTCGTCAATTCCGCTTCCCAGCATTATAATACGGTCCTTCAGCAGTCTTGAGTAAATATCATAAGCACGTTCACCGCGATTGGTTTGTTCAATAACCGTTGGGATTAAATTCATAAAGTGATCCTCCTTGTTTCCTAAGTATTTTCGTCTGGCTAACTGATTAGCTAGCTTTTACAGGTCATTTCTTTGTTGACATGTTTATCATACCTAATTGGTCAATAAAGGTCAAACGAAAAACATTTATTCTCTGTATTGTTTTCATTCGTGCTTTTCTTTATCTTTCCTGCCAGACTTTTACCTAAATTATATGTATCACATTAGAAACTAATCCCTACTATCCTCTCCGGTTAAGCATAGGGATATACAGGGCAAATTTTATCACGTGTATAGGTGATATGTTTTTTGATTTATTTTCCCTTGCGTTTTTCCTTTTTCAACTTTATAATAAAATATGTCGCTTTCTTCTTAAAATAAAAAAATATGCCCTCGTGGTGTAACGGATAGCACGCGAGATTCCGGTTCTCGTAATAGGGGTTCGATTCCCTTCGAGGGCGCTCGTTGATCAAAAAAGGCAGCTGATGCAGCTGCCTTTTTTGTATTTATCATTTAGCAAATTTTTGCTGGAAAATCTTAAGAGGCCCCCAGCGTCGTTACTGCCCTTGATTACACTTCCTCATCCGAGCGGAACAATAATGGCAGACAAATCAATCCACAGATTCCGACAATGGCATAAATAATTCGGGGTAATAATTCATCCTGATCCCCGCCTCCTAATAGTGCAGCTACCAGATCAAAATGAAAGAACCCGATTAATCCCCAATTAATAGCTCCGACAATGGTTAAAAACAGTGCGAATCTTTGCAGACCATTCATAATTTAAACCTCCTTTAAAAGTCCTTACTTTTTAGGATGTAAAAAAGTGGAACATTTATGCAAAATTTTAAAACTCTTAGGACGTTAACTTTTTGTTATAATTTATATAGATAAACTTCTAAACTTCTGTTTTAAAATAGGGGAGGGATCAGGATGAAGGCAAAATTAACGCAGGAGCAAAAGCTTACCTGGAAGTTGACACAGAAGCTCGGGCAGGCTATTGAACTCCTGCAGTATAATGGTTTTCAACTTCAGCAGTTTTTAGAAAAGCAAATGAAGGAAAATCCCCTGATAGAAGTAGAAACGGACAGGACAGTACCAGATTATACACCTGCTAAACGGGGAATGGGCTTTGATGAAAGTTTCTGGATTGATAATAGTCAGGACTTAGCCGGATATGTAAAAGAGCAGTTGCTGGATAAGGAATTGTCACCCGCTTTTAAGCAGATTGTAGAGTATGGCATTGATTCCCTTGATGAAAATGGCTATTTAACGATTGCCTTAACGGATTGGCAATTTGCGTTTCAGACTGATGAGGAAACGATAGGAGAAGCCTTAGAATTGATTCAAAGTCTCGATCCGGCCGGTATAGGGGCGAGAAATCTTCAGGAATGTCTTGCTCTTCAGCTTTACCGGAGTTCAGTGCCGAACACGCTGGCTGTAAATATTGTAACCAATCACCTGGAATGGATTGCGGATGACCGGATGGAAGATTTAATGATGGAGTATGAAGTCTCTGAAGCAGCCATAGAGGAGGCGATTCAGGATATCCAAAGCCTTCATCCAAAACCGGGCATACTGGTTGCCGGGAAAACATCGTCTCCAATTATTCCTGATGGGGAGGTTTATCAAAGTAATGGGGTCTGGAAGGTCGCACTGACTGGCTGGAACAGTCCGACGATTACGATTGTTGACTATTCTTTAGATCATAGCAGTTTGTCTCCGGAAGAAAGAGATTTTTTTCAAAAGTATACACAAGAGGGGAAATGGCTGCAAAAAGCACTTTCCCAGCGTCTGGACAGTCTTGATCGGGTTTTTAAATCTATTGTCAGGCGTCAGATTGCCTTCTTTGATTATGGTCCCGAGCATATGAAACCACTGGTACTGCGGGAAATTGCTGAAGAAACCGGCCTGCATGTTTCTACTGTAAGCCGTGCCGTGAAGGAAAAATATTTACAAACCCCTCATGGCACGTATCCTGTAAAGTTTTTCTTTCAGCCCGGACTTCAGGGAGAAACAGGTGAAGTGAGTGCCTATGCTATTAAACATCTTATCAAGGAAATGATTTCTCATGAGGATAAGCAAAAACCTCTATCTGATCAGAAACTATCAGAAATGCTGAAAAAGGAATTTCAAATCGAAGTCTCAAGACGCACCGTGGCAAAATACCGATTAGCACTTAAACTGCCTTCCTCAAGCAAGCGAAAAAGGAGAAGAAACAAATGAAGAACAACATTATTTTTTATACCAAGGAAAATTGTCCGCTATGTGAAGAAGCACGCAGCCTCTTAATGCTTCTGCAGACGGAATATGAATTTCATATAGAGGAAAAGGATATTTATGAGGATGATCGTCTACTGGAGAAATATCAGATTTCAATCCCTGTTATTCGTGTGGATGAGGAAGAAATTGACGGGTCGCAAATGAATCTTCAACAAATAAGAAAAGTTTTTGACAAAAAGCTAAGATAATTGCATAATGAAAAGTGGATTGATAAACTAAGAATGAAGCATTGATGTATTTTTTTGCAGTATTCGGGACAAAATAGTCCATGGCGGGACGAAAACAACCCGATGATCAGCAAAGACTTGGTCACACTGATGTATCACTTAAAAGGGGCTTGCACATGAAAGACCTGATTTCTTTACAACAGAAAGTTTTCCCGGAAGTTATGGAAATTATGGAACGGCGCACAAATTTATTAAAAAGTATAGAGCTGTTACAGCCTATCGGACGAAGAAGTCTGGCCGAACAGACCAAGCTTACGGAACGACTCGTGCGCGGGGAAGTTGAATTTTTTCAGAAGCAGGGCTTTGTGGATATTACTTCAAAGGGAATACATATGACAACAGAAGGAGCAAGGATTGCTGAACAGCTGGAGCAGCTTATGAGAGAAATTTCCGGTGTGAAGGTTCTTGAGCACCAGGTAAAGGAAAAACTCCAGTTGGATAAAGTAATCGTCGTACCAGGTAATAGTGACAAGGAAAGAAGGGTAAAACAAGAGTTAGGTAAGGCTTGTGTTTCCTACTTGAAGGATGTCATTAAGGACCACATGACCATAGCGGTTACAGGTGGCAGCACCATGTCACTGGTTGCTGAATCCATGACCCCTTTAAATAAAAAGGATTGCCTGTTTGTCCCATCCCGTGGAGGTCTTGGGGAGCAGGTTGAAAATCAGGCCAACACCATATGTGCACAAATGGCAAAAAAAGCCCAAGGGGAATACCGGCTTCTTTATGTACCCGATCCAATCAGTGAAAAAGCCTATCAATCCATTATAGAAGAGCCAGCTGTGAAGGAAATATCCAACGAAATTCAGAATGCAGATATCGTTTTACACGGAATCGGTGATGCAATCACGATGGCGAACAGAAGAAAAACGCCGAAAAGTCAGTTGGAGAAAATAAAGGAAGCTGACGGAGCAGGAGAAGCGTTTGGATATTACTTTGATAAATCCGGAAACATTGTACACAAAGTCCGGACCGTTGGATTGCAGATGGAAGATTTGCAAAAGATACACCAAGTTATCGCTGTAGCAGGCGGAACATCCAAAGCTGATGCGATTGAATCCTATTTCAAGCAAGGTCAGAGCAATGTTCTTATCACCGATGAAGCTGCAGCAGAAAAGCTGTTAAAGGGATAACCCTTTCACATAAAATATGATTTAAATTTCTAAGGAGGAATTATAAATGGTAAAAGTAGGGATTAACGGTTTTGGCCGAATTGGTCGTAACGTATTCCGTGCAGCACTAAATAACAATGATGTAGAGGTTGTGGCTATCAATGATTTAACGGATGCGAATATGCTGGCCCACCTTCTTCAATACGATACTGTTCATGGGAAGCTTGACCAGGAAGTAACTGTTGATGGTGAAAACCTTGTCGTAGGCGGCAAAACCATTCAAGTACTTTCTGAAAGAGATCCTGCAAACTTAGGCTGGGGTGACCTTGGCGTTGAGATTGTTATCGAATCCACAGGTCGTTTCACTCAGCGTGACGATGCTAAGAAACACCTTGATGCAGGTGCGAAAAAGGTTATTATCTCTGCACCAGCTAAGCAGGAAGACCTTACAGTCGTTATGGGGGTAAACGAAGACAAGTATGATCCTGAAAGCCATCATGTACTTTCCAATGCATCCTGTACAACAAACTGCCTGGCACCATTTGCGAAAGTGCTGAATGATAAGTTCGGTATTAAGCGTGGTCTTATGACAACTGTTCACTCTTATACAAATGACCAGCAAATCCTGGACTTACCACATAAAGACTATCGTCGTGCCCGAGCAGCTAGTGAAAATATTATTCCAACTACAACTGGTGCAGCAAAAGCTGTTTCCCTTGTACTTCCAGAGCTTGAAGGAAAATTAAATGGTATGGCTATGCGTGTGCCGACACCAAACGTTTCTCTTGTAGACTTAGTAGCTGAGCTTGATGAAAATGTAACAGCTGAAGATGTCAATGCTGCGCTTAAAGAAGCTGCTGAAGGTGAGCTTAAAGGTGTACTTGGTTACTCCGAAGAGCCATTAGTTTCCCGTGACTATAACGGAAGCACAGAATCTTCAACCATTGATGCGCTGACAACTCAAGTACTTGAAGACAACATGGTTAAGGTTATTTCCTGGTATGACAACGAGTCCGGTTACTCCAACCGCTGTGTAGACCTGGCTGCATATATTGCCAGCAAAGGTTTATAATACCGGTAGAGGAAAATAACCTCCCCTAACAGGATAGATTTCACACAAAAGGAGGAAGGGAATATCCCTCCTCCTTGTAATGTTTTAAAATTAGCTTATACATATGGCTCAACAAAAGGAGGACGTTGTCATGAACAAACAGACAATCCGTGATGTTGATGTGAAAGGGAAGAAGGTTTTCTGTCGTGTCGATTTTAACGTACCGATGAAGGATGGAGAAATCACCGATGAAACCAGAATAAAGGCAGCCTTGCCCACCATCGAATTTCTTATTGGAAATGGCGCTAAGGTTATTCTGGCCAGTCACCTGGGACGTCCAAAAGGTGAAGTGGTTGATGAGTTACGTCTTGATCCTGTTGCCCAACGGTTAAGTGATCATCTCAACAAATCAGTGACCAAAACGGACCAGGTTTACGGAGATGAAGTCAATCAGGCGGTTAACGAAATGGAAAGTGGCGATGTTGTATTACTGGAGAATGTCCGTTTTGAAGCAGGGGAAAAGAAAAATGATGCAGAGCTTGCGAAGGCTTTTGCAGATTTAGCAGACTTGTATGTGAATGATGCATTCGGAGCTGCTCACCGTGCTCATGCTTCCACTGAAGGTGTGGCTCAATATCTCCCAGCAGTAGCCGGATTCCTTATGGAGAAAGAGCTGAAAGTGCTGGGCAACGCACTAGAAAATCCAGACCGTCCATTTACAGCCATCATTGGTGGTGCCAAAGTTAAGGATAAAATCGGGGTTATTGATCACTTGATTGATAAAGCTGATAACTTAATCCTTGGCGGAGGCCTTGCCTACACATTTATTAAAGCTATGGGTCATGAGATTGGCAAATCATTATTAGAAGAAGATAAAATTGATATGGCTAAGGATTACATGAACAAAGCCAAAGAGAAGGGTGTAAACTTATACCTTCCTAAGGACGTTGTAGTAGGTGATGATTTTTCTGAAGAAGCCAATACAAAAGTGGTCTCCATTGAAGAGATTCCTTCTGACTGGGAAGGGATGGATATTGGGCCGGAAACACGGAAGACCTTTGACCAGGTTATCAAAGACTCCAAATTGGTGATTTGGAATGGACCAATGGGTGTATTTGAACTCGAATTGTTTGCCAATGGTACTAAATCAGTGGCCAACTCTCTTGCTGAAACGGATGCTTATACCGTCATCGGCGGCGGGGACTCCGCAGCAGCTGTCGAAAAGTTTGGCATGGCTGATGGTATGGATCATATTTCAACCGGCGGCGGTGCTTCCCTGGAATTTATGGAAGGAAAAGTTCTTCCAGGTGTTGCAGCCTTAAATGATAAGGAGTAATTCCTATATAAAATAGAAGAATTTGTTAATGAGGTGATCGAATGCGCAAAAAGATTATTGCAGGAAACTGGAAAATGAATAAAGTGGTTTCTGAAGCCGAACAGTTTTTAAGTGACATCAAAGAAAATGTTCCTTCTTCCGATCAGGTTGAAAGTGTGGTATGTGCACCATTCGTATCTCTTCCCGCTTTAGTAGAGCAGGCAAAAGGAACAGATGTGAAAATTGCGGCACAAAATATGCACTTTGAAGAAAATGGCGCATTTACAGGTGAAGTCAGCCCTGTCATGCTTCAGGATCTTGGCGTTGAATATGTTGTTTTAGGCCATTCCGAGCGTCGGGAAATGTTTAATGAAACCGATGAGTCCGTAAACCAAAAGGTTCATGCAGCCTTTTCCCATGAACTGACACCGATTGTATGTGTTGGAGAAACGTTGGAGCAAAGAGAAGCCAATGAAACGAAACCTCATGTTGAAAAGCAGGTAAAAGCCGCACTTGAGGGTCTTTCTGAAGATCAGGTGAAAGAGGTTGTTCTTGCTTATGAACCAATCTGGGCCATCGGTACAGGCAAAACGGCCACATCCGAACAGGCAAATGAGGTTTGCACACATATTCGTGATGTCGTTCAATCAGCCGTTTCTGAATCAGCAGCAGATGCCATTCGCATTCAGTATGGCGGCAGTGTGAAGCCGGCCAATGTTGATGAATTACTTGCACAATCCGATATCGACGGTGCCCTTGTAGGCGGTGCAAGTCTTGAGGCTGACTCCTTCTTAAAACTAGTGGAGGCAGGTAAAAATGAGTAAGGATAAATTAGCAGCATTAATGATTTTAGATGGTTTTGCAATAAGGGATGAGGAAAAAGGAAATGCGGTAAAACAGGCAAACACTCCTAATTTTGACCGTTACTGGAGCCAGTTTCCGCACACACAATTGCAGGCAAGTGGAAAAGCAGTCGGACTTCCTGATGGCCAGATGGGGAACTCTGAGGTAGGCCATCTGAACATTGGTGCAGGACGTGTGGTTTACCAGAGTCTGACCCGAATTAACCTATCCATTGAGGATCAGAGCTTTTTCCAGAATGAACAATTTAACGACGTTGTTGAGCATGTAAAAAGGAAGGATAAGGCGCTTCACATCTTTGGCCTTTTATCTGATGGCGGGGTTCACAGCCATATTGAGCATTTATATGCACTTCTTAAGATGGCAGCTGACAACGGCCTGGAAAAAGTGTATGTCCATGCGTTTCTTGATGGACGTGACGTAGGTCCAAAAACAGGTTCGACGTACATTAATCAGACCGAGGAAAAAATGAAGGAATATGGTGTAGGGGAATTTGCTACCATTTCCGGCCGTTATTACGCCATGGACCGTGATAAACGCTGGGAGCGTATTGAGCTTGCTTATCGCGCGATGGTCTATGGTGAAGGACCTAAATTCAATAATCCCCACGAAGCATTAGAAGATGCTTATGAGGATGAAGTCTTTGATGAATTTGTTATTCCGGCGGTTATGACGGATGAAAATGGGGATCCTGTTGCAACCATTGAAGATGAGGATGCCATTATCTTTTATAACTTCCGTCCGGACCGTGCTTCCCAGATGACCAGAACCTTTACGAATCCTGACTTTGCCGGATTTGATTTAGGAGAGAAGGCACCGAAGAATGTACAGTTTGTCATGCTTACTCAATACAGTGATGACATTGATGCCAACGTTGCCTTTGGTCCGAATAACTTAAAGAATACAATTGGTGAGGTTGTCTCCAAAGAAGGTTTAACTCAATTGCGCATTGCAGAAACAGAAAAATATCCGCATGTGACCTACTTTATGAGTGGGGGTCGTGAGCAAACCTTTGAAGGTGAAGACCGAATTTTAATTAATTCACCTAAAGTGCCAACTTATGATCTCAAACCGGAAATGAGTGTCTATGAAGTCACAGATGCATTGCTGAAGGACCTTGATGAGGATAAGCATAATGTCATTCTCTTAAATTTTGCAAATCCTGATATGGTTGGGCATTCCGGCAGATTAGAACCTACAATAAAAGCGATTGAAGCGGTTGATGAATGTTTAGGAAAAGTTGTGGACAAAATTTTAGAAAAGGGTGGTCATGCAGTTATTACAGCCGATCACGGCAACTCAGATGAAGTGATTACGCTCGATGATAAACCAATGACTGCTCATACGACAAATCCAGTCCCTGTTATTGTTACAAAAGAGGGCGTGGAATTACGTGAAGAAGGAATTTTAGGAGACTTATCTCCAACAATCCTGGACTTACTGAACGTTGAAAAACCGATTGAAATGACAGGTAAATCATTAATTAAAAAATCTTAAAAATAATCAGGTTGACTGATTGGACGTCAACGTAAACGTAAACGAAATCATATATGATATGAATAAAAAAGGAGAGTATCAAAATGCCATACATTACTGATGTTTATGCTCGCGAAGTATTGGACTCACGCGGCAATCCAACCGTTGAAGTTGAAGTTTATACTGAATCAGGTGCTTACGGTTCTGCGCTTGTCCCAAGTGGTGCATCAACTGGCGAATACGAAGCAGTTGAATTACGTGACGGAGATAAAGACCGCTATCTTGGAAAAGGAGTTACCAACGCGGTAAGTAACGTAAACGAAATTATTGCACCGGAGCTTATCGGATATGATGCCACTCGTCAGGTGGACATTGATGAAATTATGATTCAATTAGATGGTACAAATAATAAAGGCAATCTCGGAGCCAATGCGATTTTAGGTGTATCCATGGCTGTTGCTCATGCGGCTGCTGACTATGTTGGTCTTCCTCTTTACCAGTACTTAGGTGGATTCAGTGCAAAAGTGCTGCCAACTCCAATGATGAACATCTTAAACGGTGGTGAGCACGCTGATAACAACGTGGATATTCAGGAATTCATGATTATGCCAGCAGGTGCGCCAAGCTTTAAAGAGGCTCTTCGTATGGGGGCAGAAATTTTCCACAGCCTGAAGAAAGTATTAAGCTCCAAAGGCTATAATACCGGTGTTGGTGATGAAGGTGGATTTGCACCAGACCTTAAGTCAAATGAAGAAGCCCTATCCACGATTGTAGAAGCAATTGAAGCAGCTGGCTATAAACCAGGGGAACAAGTGAAGCTTGCCATGGACGTTGCTTCCTCTGAAATTTATGAGGACGGAAAATATAATCTTAAAGGGGAAGGCGTTGTTCGTACCTCTGAAGAAATGGTTCAATGGTATGAAGACCTTGTGAACCGATTCCCTATTGTCTCCATTGAGGATGGTCTTGATGAAGATGATTGGGAAGGCCACAAGCAGCTTACCGAACGGATCGGTGACCGCGTACAGCTTGTGGGAGATGACCTGTTTGTAACCAACACAGAACGCCTCGGACGTGGTATTGAGCAGGGCGTAGGTAACTCCATTCTTGTAAAAGTAAACCAGATTGGTACACTTACCGAGACCTTTGAAGCGATTGAAATGGCGAAAACGGCCGGTTATACAGCTGTTATTTCCCATCGTTCCGGGGAAACAGAAGATGCAACGATTGCAGACATTGCCGTTGCTACCAACGCAGGCCAAATCAAAACCGGTGCACCATCCCGTACTGATCGAGTAGCCAAGTATAATCAGCTTCTGAGAATTGAAGATATTCTTGGCGCAACCTCAAACTATGCAGGTGCAGA
Organism: Virgibacillus sp. MSP4-1; assembly: GCF_010092505.1. Classification (NCBI taxonomy): domain Bacteria; kingdom Bacillati; phylum Bacillota; class Bacilli; order Caryophanales; family Bacillaceae; genus Virgibacillus; species Virgibacillus sp. MSP4-1. Next base: position 1,925,952 of record NZ_CP048021.1, on the reverse strand, counting down.
AGCCTTTTACAACCTGAATAAATAATCATTGAAATAACAAACGGCATCCTTTTGGGTGCCGTTTTGTTATACGTATAAGTATAAATCTATAATTTAGGCAAGTTAAAAGGCAGCGTTTAAGCTGCCTGAATGAAATCCTCTTTTCCTTGATTAGTATCCGCCTCCGTATCCATAAGGGGAAAAAGGATAGAAATACGGGTATGGAAAAAGCCTTCCTATAAAGCGGAATGGGAATCGTTGTCTGCGGAATCGGCGATAGCTTCTCCGGCGAGGTCGGCCATAACCACCGTAACCACCAAAGCCATAATTGTCATCATAATCATAGCCGAATTGTCTGTTTGTTATATCTGCGTCAATATCTTCTGCCACTAATATGACGACATTTTCCGCGTCGATGTCGTCGATAATCCCATCGAACTGTGAACCATCATTTAATTGTACGATAACATGATAATTCATATAGGTTTGGCACTGGTTTTTCATGTGATCAGGCTGAAAACTTCCCTGAGTCTGAGTCTGATAAGGATTCATTTGATTGTAATGATGCACTTGTAAATCTCTCCCTTCTTTTCATTCATTTCCAGGATATTCAACTAGTCATTGGGTTGTTAATGAATGGAGAGAAAAAATCATGGTTATTTTTAAAAAATCAGGAGGCGGGGACGAAGGTGTTTTCGCTAAAGGTAAATCCCCATTGGCTTATGTCCGCCCTGACCCAGGAGCAAGCCAAAGCCATTCCGTGGCCAGAGTCCTGCCCCCCATGTCTTCGTCTTATCCCGCATGACCAAACCAGGCCCCTTTCGCTTTTCTTTGTCCAGCCGCGGCTCCCCAGGTCGCCTTCGCTTTTCTGCTAGAATGAGGATTTCATGCCGAAGTTTCTATTTCTGGTAATGTTTCTGGGGATCTGGTGGGTCTTTTCCATCACGAGTAAGTAGTTATAATCAAGTGCTTTTTTGATACGATAAATTAAGAAAAGGGTGATTAGGATCTGGGCCACGGAACCGGTTATAAATAAAAATTCTAAAGCGGCTTCATGAATTATATAGAGTCCACCGAGCCATGCAAACTGTATCAGAAACATCACTTTTGCTCTTAGAATTACGGCTATTGCAAGGGCTTGAATGGCCATAACGAAAATAAACGTCGGACTGATTCCCATCACATCTGAGCTAATTGAAAAAAGCTGTAAACTCATCATTATAAAAGCCTCCCTGTTTTGGAATTCTGCCTTACCAAAGGTGTCTTCCTACTTTCTATCTTCATTATGCAGGGAGGATCTTCCAGTTTCCTTGATATAAATCAAGTTTCGTAAATATAAAAAGCCGGCAGAAAATTGTCTGCCGGCTTTTGTATGATTATGATTCCGTAATGCTTTTTACGAACTCAACAACTTCTTCTGCTGTTGATTTTGACAAGATTTCATCCTTGTAAGAGGAAATCTCATCTTTAGATAGTTTCAGCAGCTGTGAGCGAGCGGGTAAAATAGAGGTTGCACTCATGCTGAATTCATCCAGACCTAAGCCTAAAAGAATTGGAATCGCTATAGGATCCCCGGCCATTTCGCCGCACATACCTGCCCATTTTCCTTCTGCGTGAGCCGCTTCAATCACATTGCTAACCAGATTTAGTATAGCAGGATGGTATGGTTGATATAAGTATGAGACCTTTTCATTCATACGGTCTGCTGCCATGGTGTATTGGATTAAGTCGTTTGTACCAATACTGAAGAAATCAACTTCCTTGGCAAATTGTCTGGCAATAACTGCAGTGGAAGGAATTTCAACCATGATACCGACTTCGATATCATCAGAAACTTCCTTCCCTTCCTGTTTCAAGTTTTCTTTCTCTTCAAGAAGAATGGCTTTCGCCTGTCTAAATTCGTCAATGGTAGCCACCATTGGGAATATAATTTTCAGATTGCCATAGACACTGGCACGTAGTAAGGCACGTAACTGTGTACGGAAAATATCGTCCCGTTCCAGGCAGAAACGGATGGCTCTGAAACCTAAGAATGGATTTAATTCCTTAGGTAAATCGAGATAATCAAGCTCTTTGTCTCCACCAATATCAAGCGTACGAACAACGACAGGTTTGTCACTGCCTACACCTTCGAGAACAGCTTTATAAGCATCATATTGCTCCTCTTCGGTTGGAAGACTGCTTTTACCCATATAAAGAAATTCGGTACGGTAAAGACCTACACCCTCGCCGCCATTACGCAGAACACCTTCTACATCATCAGGAGTTCCAATATTGGCAACGAGTTCGACACGCTTATCATCAGCAGTTACAGAAGGTTCATCTTTTAATTTGGCCCATTCTGCTTTTTGCTCTTCAAACTGTGTCTGCTTTTGTTCATAGGCTTTTCGTTCGCTATCATCAGGATTTACCAGAACGGTTCCGTCCAACCCGTCAATAATAACCATATCTCCATCATTAATGGTTTGGGTAACTTCCTTTGCGCCAACTACAGCAGGAATCTCCAGAGATCTTGCCATGATGGCGGAGTGTGACGTACGTCCTCCAATATCGGTTGTAAACCCTTTGACAAACTGCTTGTTTAACTGGGCAGTATCGGATGGAGTTAAATCCTGGGCAACCACAACTACCTCCTCATCAATTAAGGCTGGGTTGGGAAATGGTCTTTCTAATAAATGAGCCAGGATTCGTTTGGTAACGTCACGGATGTCAGCTGCGCGCTCCCGCATATATTCGTTATCCATGTTTTCAAACATCGTGATAAACATATTAGCGGTTTCATTCAGGGCAGCCTCAGCGTTTACCTGATCTGATTTGATTTTATCTTCCATTGGCTGGATTAGCTCAGGATCATCTAAAACCAATAGGTGAGCAGAAAATATTTCAGCATGTTCATCACCCATTTTTTCCTTGGCATGAGCTTTAATCTTTTCCAGCTCTGATTTTGATTTATCAATTGCGGCTTCTAATCGTTGAATCTCCTCATCCGGATTCTGATCCTTTTTTGTCTCAAATGTAAGGTCAGGTGTTTCTAACAGGTAAGCCTTTGCAATGGCAATCCCATTAGAAGCCGCAATCCCTGTTAATTGACTCATAAAATTACTCCCCCAGGTTTTCATTTTTCATTACGTCAGCAAGTGCGTTAATGGCGTCTTCTTCGTCGTTGCCTTCAGCTGTAATTTTAACTTCTGCACCCGTTGGGATCCCGAGAGACATAATTCCCATAATGGATTTCAGGTTTACTGACTTGTCGTTATATACCATATTTATATCTGAATTAAATTTACCTGCATTTTGTACCAATAGTGTGGCAGGGCGTGCATGAACCCCTTCAGCTGCTGTAATTTTAAATGTTTTCTCGACCATAGTGATTTCCTCCTATATTATTGTTTCTTTATGTTTGTTACCGAATTCATAAGTGAGTACTGTTATTCATTCTTTTAGTTTCATCTACTTAATGGTAAATATTCTAATACTGTAATTAGGGTTATAAATGAATTCAGCAGACAAACCTTTAATCACTCCTATAATTTTATCGCAAGCCCAATGTGAATATCAATGAAAATCACTCACTTTTCATCAAAAAACGACATTTCGTTCACAAATTGTTCTCTTTACTTGCTTCTATGGTTTCACCTTGCTACGTATATGTTTTTATGCTACATTTAGTAGAGATATAAACATATGCTAAATAGGGATTGTGCGTTTTTATATTACTTTTTTGATATAAGTTGTCCCGGATGTTATTGGAGGTGCAGGAAATACTATGTATGGTACACTGGTTACGTTATTAATTATTGACGCTATTATTATGATTGTTCTCGTTTTATTACAATCAGGAAAAAGTGCCGGTCTGTCCGGAGCGATTTCGGGTGGTGCTGAGCAGTTATTCGGGAAGCAAAAGGCACGCGGAATTGATGCTGTCCTTCACCGAGCAACGATTGTTGTTGGAATACTCTTTTTTGTCATTACATTTGCGTTAGGTTATATTGTTCAGTAAACAGCAAGATTTACTTGCTGTTTTTTTATACGTTAAATTAGGTACAGGTGAAGACAACGAATTTCCCGGTACTGGCGAAATTCGTGTCTTTCTATTGGGCAAAATATGATAAAGCGAAAAATGACATAGGCTATGAAAGAGGAGTTGACAAACATGAAGATCAAAACACCTGAACCCTTTACATTTGAAGCGGGGAAACGTGCGGTATTGCTGCTCCATGGATTTACCGGTCATTCTGCTGATGTCCGGATGCTGGGACGTTTTCTGCAAAAGAAAGGCTATACGTGTCATGCCCCTATTTATCGTGGACATGGTGCCCCACCGGAGGAGTTAATTAAATATGATACAGATGACTGGTGGGAAGACGTTCAGAAGGCGCTGCATCACTTGCGTATCCTTGGATATGATGAAATAGCTGTTGCCGGGCTGTCACTGGGAGGAGTTATGGGCTTAAAGCTTGCCTATTCTGAACCGATCATGGGTGTTACACCTATGTGTGCCCCTATGTTCTTTGATAATACCTCACAGCTGTCCAAAGGTTTTCAGCAGTTTGCCAGGGAATATAAGCAGTTGGAAGAGAAGGATCATGATCTGATTAAGGATGAAGTCCGTCAACTGATGGAAAATTCCACACATACATTTGAAAAACTTGGAGAATTTATAACCGACGTTCATGATCATATTGATGAAATTTATACGCCAACTTTTGTTGTTCAGGCCGGAAAAGACGAAATGATCAACCCGGAAAGCGCCAATTACATTCATAATGAGGTAGAAACTGACGAAAAACAAATCAAATGGTACGAAGACTCAACTCACGTCATCACACTATCCAACGAAAAAGAACAACTATATGAAGACATTTATCAGTTTCTCGAAACCCTCGATTGGACATACTAGGTAGAAAAGCGGAGGCGACCTGGGAGCCGCAGCTGGACAAAGAAAAGCGGAAGGGCCGTTCTGGGGGTGTGAAGGACAAAGAGGAGCCTGAATTCAGGAGAAATGTCCTTCATCGGTTTAATGAAGGACAAAGTGAAGAAGAATTCCCGACTGAACGTCCTTCACACAGTAGATGAAGGCCAAACCACCGATAAAACCCGGGAGAAATGTCCTTCATCGATTTAATGAAGGACAAATGGAAGGTAAATCCCTTGGGTAATGGTCTTCATTCCCTATATGAAGGCCATTACGGCAAAAAAAGCGGGGGGATTGGTCTTCAAATACAATCCACATATTAAAACAGCTGTTATACCGTCTGTGAAAGGCTTATGAAGGCCAAATACAAGCCAGAATTGAGGGGAAGTGTCCTTCATCGGTTTAATGAAGGACAAATGGAAAGGAAATCTCTGAAGAAATAGTCTTCATTCCCTATATGAAGGACAAAACTCCAACAGAGATCGAAAAAAATGGCCTTCATCCCAGTCGTCTGCAATGAACCATTATCTAAAAAGCGATGAAAAACATTCCCCCTTCAAAGGAAGGTGAGAACATGAGTGAAATGAAGGAAAAAATTCTTTCCTATTTTAATGAAAATGCAAAACCACTGTCTGTACATGAAATTGAGGAAGTCCTTGAATTGGATGAGGATGTAGAATCTTTTAAAGGCTTAGTCAAAACGTTAAATGAACTGGAGCAGGAAGGGGAGCTGGTTCGGACACGTAAAAATCGCTATGGCCTGCCGGAAAAAATGAATTTAATCCGTGGAACGATTCAGATGCATGCGAAGGGCTTTGCTTTTTTAATCCCTGATGAAGATGAAAAAGATGATGTCTTTATTAATCATCGCGACTTAAATTCTGCGATGAATGATGATCGGGTATTAGTCCGGATTGAGTCAGGGGCAACCAGTGGCCAACGCCCTGAGGGAACGGTTATACGTATTCTGGAAAGGAGTACAAATCGTATTGTCGGCACGTTCCAGGACAATGGTTACTTTGGCTTTGTTATTCCGGATGATAAACGAATTCCCAATGATATTTTTATTCCTAAAGGCATGACAAGCGGGGCCGTTGATGGCCATAAAGTAATTGTGGAAATTACGAAATATCCCGAGGACCGTATGAGTGCCGAGGGGGCAATCGTGGAAATCCTTGGTCACAAAAACGATCCTGGCATTGATATTTTATCCGTCATTTATAAGCATGGAATTAAATCGGACTTCCCGGATGAAGTGATGGAGCAGGCCAACCAGGTTCCCGATACCATTGACCCGTCTGAATTGGAAAATCGCCGAGATCTCCGGGATGAACTGATTATCACCATTGACGGTGCTGACGCGAAGGACTTGGATGATGCGGTTACGGTTAAGCGACTGGAAAATGGGAACTACAAATTAGGTGTTTATATTGCAGATGTATCCTACTATGTAAAAGAAGATTCGCCTATTGATAAGGAAGCGTTAGAACGTGGTACCAGTGTTTATTTAACGGACCGGGTCATTCCGATGATTCCGCATCGTCTGTCTAACGGGATTTGTTCATTGAACCCCCGTGTGGATCGCCTGACGTTATCCTGTGAAATGGAAATAACCGATAAAGGTGAGATTGTTCATCACGATATTTTTCAGAGTGTGATTAAAACAACCGAGCGCATGACGTATCATGATGTGAATGAGATTTTAGTCAATGACGATCAGGAATTGAAGGAGAAGTATGAGCATATCACACCAATGCTTAAGGATATGGAAGCTTTGGCACAGATTCTCCGGACGAAGCGGATGGAACGTGGGGCCATTGATTTTGATTTTAAAGAAGCTAAAGTTGAGGTGAATGAGGCAGGCGAAGCAACAGATGTCGTCTTAAGAGAACGCTCCGTTGGCGAAAAGCTGATTGAGGAATTTATGCTGGCTGCCAATGAAACCGTAGCCGAGCACTTCCATTGGATGCAGGTTCCTTTTATTCATCGTATTCACGAGGATCCCAAGCCGGAAAAGCTGGAGCATTTCTTTGAGTTTATCGCCAATCTCGGCTATGTGGTCCGGGGAACGGCTAATGACATTCACCCGAAGGCATTACAGTCTGTTCTGGAGGAAGTGAAAGGAACCCAGGAGGATATGGTAATTTCCAAACTGATGCTCCGTTCCATGCAGCAGGCTAAATATGATCCGCAAAGCTTAGGTCATTTTGGGCTGTCAACAGAGTTTTATACCCATTTTACCTCACCCATCAGACGTTACCCGGATTTAACCGTCCATCGTCTGATCCGGACTTACCTTGTTGAGGGGAAAATGGGCGAGGATACAAGAGAAAAGTGGAAGGATAAGCTGCCGGAGATTGCGAGACACACCTCTTTTATGGAAAGACGGGCGGTCGATGCAGAGCGTGAGACGGATGACCTCAAAAAGTGTGAATTTATGAAGACAAAAATTGGACAGGAATTTGACGGTGTGATCAGTTCGGTTACCGGTTTTGGACTGTTTGTTGAGCTGCCAAATACGATTGAAGGACTTGTTCATGTCAGCTTTTTAACCGATGACTATTATCATTTTGATGATCGTCATTATGCCATGATTGGGGAACGTACAGGTAACGTCTTCAGAATTGGTGATGAGCTGACGGTTCGCTGTGTGAATGTGAATATAGAAGAGCGGGATATTGATTTTGAAATTGTCGGCATGAAACCGCGAAAAGAGAGACCTGTAAAAGACCGGCCTACGGTGATTAAAACGAAGGAAAAGAAGCCGAAGCCGAAAGACAGCAAAAACGGCCCTAAGAAGGAGAAAAAGGGCGGCAAGAAGTCAAAGCATAAGCCGTTTTATCAAAGTGCACCGAAAAAAGGGAAAAAGAAGAAATAAAAAAAGGGGACTTTCAGGATGGAGTCCCCTTTTTCAACGTTTGGCAGATGTCCATTATGGCAAACGATGACCTTCTTTGTCCTTCCAGATTCCGTGTAATACCCATGGCTTGCGGATTTCGAATGAATCAAGGTTTTTGGCCCGGTCCAGTCCTTCCTGCATGAAGTCCATCCACAGTCTGTGTTCCGTAAAGTTTGTACCCAGTTGATTCATGACGGTATCCCAGAAACCAGGCTGTTCAAAGTGATCGTTCCATGGGTACATCACAAAAGCATGAAGCTCTTTTTTCTGATCTTCTTTCATGATAAAAAAGCGGGTTCGATCTTTGTTAGTGAAAAACAGGGATTCCGCTAAATCTTTATCGGTCAGGAAATCGTCCTGGTAAGGGAATGGATAATAGCACTGATAAGGAAAAACTTCAAAATCACTTTTCTTGAATAATTCTAGGACTTCGCGTTTTTCCTCTATGGTTTCAAGCTGTTTCCATAGCGGTCCAGCTGTTCCCTCAACCGTTTCCCCATTATTCAGTTTTACTGGATATAATGGAGGGTGAGATGGAAATCCGAGCTTTTCAAGAACTTTTAAGGCAGGCTTGTTATGAATTTCTGTATTGGCCCCAATCCATTTTATATCATCTCTATCTATTAAATCCCTTATGATATGTTTAAGAAGCTCTGTCGCATTTCCTTTCGCTAAAAAACGCTGGTCGCTTCGGAGTCTGCCGAGCATTGCATACTGGCTCAAATAGATGGAGTACCCGGCCACCGTAAGCATCTGGTTTCCATCAAACAGACCGTATAATGCGTGTTCATCACTATGAATAAGCTTTGGGAAGATCCGGACTACGTAATCATCTTCAATTCCTGTCTTCATATTTGTTAAAAACTCGTAATCATTGTCATTCAGTCTGCGAATCTGCAGCAGTCGATTGGTCATGATGAAAGAACCCCCTAAGTATCATTTCCCCTTCTTATATTCTCATAAAGGAAAAAAATAAGTCCATGAAAATGTCTAAAAGGTGAAAAGAATTCTTATACACGGCTTATCATAATCGTTGTTTTCTTTTCATGGAGAGCTGCTTTTGGTAAAATGAAGGGTATGTGACGAATAGGAGGTTTTGCTATGCCAAAAGGTCAAGGGAATGTCATAGCGCAAAATCGTAAAGCCAATCATGATTATTTTATAGAGGAGACGTTTGAGGCAGGGATTGTGTTAAAAGGGACGGAAATTAAATCTGTCCGGGACCGCCGTGTCAACTTGAAAGACTCATTCGCCCGGGTTGAGCGTGGGGAGGTCTTTCTTCATAATATGCATATTTCCACGTATGAACAGGGCAACAGGTATAACCATGATCCGGTACGCACGAGAAAGCTGCTGCTTCATCGTAAGGAGATAGACAAATTAGTCGGGAAAACCCAGCAGGAAGGGTATTCGTTAATTCCGCTCAAAATGTACATTAAAAACGGTGTAGCAAAAGTTTTAATTGGCCTCGGTAAGGGTAAGAAGAAGTATGATAAACGGGAAACCTTAAAACGCAAGCAGGCCAAGCGGGATATGGAGCGTGCGATGAAAAATCAGTTTTAACAGGAAGTACCAGCTTCACCCCTGTTGAAAATGGCTGCTCATGTGTTATAATAAGTATTGTCGTTGAAAGAGACGACATTGGCGAACTCAAGGTCGCTATCTCTTAAAAATAATCCGGGGACGTTACGGATTCGACAGGGGTAGATCGAGCTTGGGTTGCGTGTCGAGGTTACGTCTCGTAAAACGTTACTCAGTTAAATATAACTGGAAACAATAATAACACTACTCTAGCAGCAGCGTAAGCTCTGCTAGGATCCTTCCTGCTATCGCCCATGTGGCAGATTGAAGGGTCTCAAACTATAGTGGGCTATGCTGTTAGTCGCCGTCTGAGGCTGACAGAAGAATTCCAATCAGACTAGCCACTTGGAAGCCAGTCGTTAGGCTGAAAAGCTGGCGAATGACAATATAACGACTACACACGTAGATACCCGAGTGACGATATCTCTGGACGTGGGTTCGATTAGACAATAGTCGCCTTATGTGGTAACACATAAGTGAAAATCCGGCTTTATCGGTGAAACCTAAGTCACCATCCGGGTGATAAGGCAATACCGAGCAGTATGTGGAGCGATCCAACAGCTGTGTATCGACTTATAGGCTGCCTTTCTAAAATGGTAGCACTAGGATGTGAAATACTGCCGGGCAAACCGGTAAATCTAAATTTCACATAAGACGCCGGAGGACCTGAGGAACAGGTTCAAGATATAGTCAGTGCCATGACGAAAGCATGGAAGTGCACGTCCCACCGTCTCCACCATACATAATATGGTGGTTTTTTTATGTCTTTTTTTATAAAATACCTCTTTTAATTCTGCTTTCTCTGTTTGCAAGTTCCTACACTGCATACCTCGATTATTTTGGATTTTCCATTTTTGTTTATGATTCACTTTTTTGTTTTTTCCATTAATAGCTTCCCATGTCGAACACATTCTCACGACATAAATATTATGTTTATAGATCTGTATTTATGTTTAGGGGTGGAAAGATGTCAGCGATTGATGGGAAAACTTATCTAAATCGTATAAATCGGTTAGGAACGAATGTCTGGTTCAAAGGTAAAAAAATTACACATAACATTTCCGAGCATTTTGCTTTCAAAGGGGCCATGAAAAGTCAAGCTTCTCTATATAATCTACAGCACGATGATAAGCTGGCCGATGTGATGACGTATCCTTCCCCTAAAACAGGGGATAGGGTAGGGACATCCTATTTGCAGCCAAAGACGAAAGAAGATTTAATCAAACGGCGTAAAATGATTCAACAGTGGGCAAAAATGAGTGCCGGCATGATGGGTCGCAGCCCTGATTATATGAACACGGTTTTAATGGCTTTTGCATCCTCGGCTTCTATTTTAGAAGGAAAAGAAAATTGTTTTCCTGAGCATCTGGTGTCCTTTTACGAAAAGGCCAGAGAACAAGACCTGTCTATTACTCATACCTTCATTCATCCGCAGGTAAATCGCTCTCAATTGTATTTAGAAAATACAGAGGAACCGATTTCTGCAAGGGTTATTGAGGAAACGGATCAGGGGATAGTGATAAAAGGTGCGCGGCTGCTTGCGACACAGGGCGGGATGACAGATGAAGTGCTCATTTTTTCGCCAGGTGGGATTACAGACAGAGCCAATGCTTTTTCCTGTTCAATTCCAAGTAATGCAGAGGGCTTAACCTTTATCTGCAGAGAAACTTTTGTGAATGGGGATTCCACTTATAATTATCCTTTGAGTTCCCGTTTCGAGGAAATGGACACCATTGTTGTTTTTGATGAAGTATTGGTTCCGTGGCATCGAGTTTTTTTCTACAATAATATACAGGTTGCCAATACCTTTAAGGAACAAAGTGCATTTCTTCCCTTTACCCTTCACCAGGTAGTATCCAGACAGGTGGTTAAAGTTGAATTCATTCTCGGTGTTGCTCAGTCTATTGTAGACACCATTAATATCAGTGAATATCAGCATGTGCAGGAGCAGGTTTCAGAAATTATCATAGCTCTGGAATCATTGAAAGCCCTGTTGACCAAGGCTGAGGTGAACGCCGCTAGTGATCAATTTGGGCTTATGAGGCCTGAGGAAGAACCACTCAAAGTGGCTATCAGTTATTTCCCGAAAGTCTATCCCCGAATAGTGGAAATCATACAGCAGCTTGGTTCCAGTGGGATGGTAATGATCCCCGGTGAAGAGGACTTTGCTTCAGAAATAAGGGGAGATTTACATCAGTATTTACAAAGCGCAACTAAAAATGCTGCGGATCGGGTGAAATTATTCCGGTTAGCCTGGGATTTAACCATGAGCGCTTTTGGCACACGCCAGACCCAATATGAACGATTCTTTTTTGGAAATCCTGTACGGCTAACCACTGACTTATATTTGAATTATAATAAAACACCGTATGTCGAATGGATGAAAAAATTTTAAATTCAGGTGCCTGTAAATTCAGGTGCCTGTCACTTTTGCACAAGGGAAAAAGTGACAGGCACCTATTTTTAATATCCAAATCGATTCAGTCTTTCATAGTAATTTTTCAGGAATTCAAAAAACACCTGCTCTGATGGGGCGATTTCCCGTTTGGATGGCAGGATAATTCCGACGGTTCGTGAGACGTTCGGTTCAATAATTTCAATGGATTTTGTATCCCGCATCGGCAGGTCAGTCAGGGTGATCTCAGGAAGGATGCTCACACCAAGTCCGGCCGAAACCAGCCCTTTAATCGTATCCACATCTTCCCCTTCAAAAGCAATTCTTGGCTGAAAACCAACCTGCATACAGGCCTTCATAATTATATCGCGAATATGATAGCCCTGTCTGAAAATGACAAAAGGTTCATGTCGTAATTGCATGAGTCGTAAATAAGGTTCGTTTGTTAATTCGTGACTGGCTGGTAATAAAGCCATCATTTTTTCGGTAAAGAAAATGTGCCCTTTCACATCATCATGGCTGGTTGGTACAGGAGAAACGAAGGCAATATCGATTTGTCCAGAAATGACTGCGTCTGTTAATTCCTTTACGGTACCCTGATGTAATTGGAAGCCAATCTGCGGATGTTCCTTTCGAAAGGCAGAGATCACATTCGGCAGCGTTTTTGCTGCCAGACTTATCGGAAAGCCGAGTCGGATGGTACCACTTTCTGGATTTAAGAAATCATAAACCGCTTTTTCTGCTTTATCGAACTCAAGCATCGCTCTCTGTACATGTTCAAGGAAAAGCTCTCCGACAGATGTAAGCTGAATCTTCCGTCCGCCTCGTAAAAACAACTTAACCCCAAGTTCATCCTCCAGATTGGCAATCTGTCTGCTTACCGCTGACTGAGCAACGTGTAATTCCAGAGCCGCCTCACTCACATGCTCCAATTCCGCCACTTTAATAAAATATTTAATTTGCCTGAGTTCCATCCTCTCACCCTTTAATGAACTGTTATCTCATTTTGCGATGAATCACATCTCATATATGTATTGAAAGCATAACAGAAAAATTATAGGATATAAATACCTTGTTGTCGTACTTTTTTTATTTTTTAAATAAATTTGAATTGGCTGGAAAAATGGAAGAGGAGGCTGGAGATATAGAACCTGCAGTTGACATCTTAAACGTCGCCTATTCAGACCACTCGCGCACAAGAATCATTTCATTTTCTTCTAAGAAAAAATGAGGACGGAACATAACTAATGTGCTTGGTAATAAACCAAATGATAGGGGGCTTTAGCGGAGGAAATATACGTAGACTCCTGGTCGGCTAAAAACGGCACGTCCTGTGCCAACGCCGACACTAGAACGTCCTGTTCGTCGCGGGAGGAAGGCCTAGGTGAGACCCCGCAGCGCGGTAGCGCGAGGAGGCTTACCAGCCGCCCGCGGCAAAGAAGACACTACGAAAACGACCTTAGGGAGTTTGAGTAGATGTCGCACTTGTGCCCTTGGGTGAAAGCGAAGTATATTTCCGGAGCGGTGATTCCTGCATCTATCATAATGCGGATTTATCTTTAGTGAAAACACTTTAAATCAATGGAAAGGATGGGATTAAGCAATGATTCAGACAGGACTTCCGAAACAGCAGGGACTGTATGATCCCAAATTTGAAAGTGATGCTTGTGGAATTGGTTTTATTGCAAATATAGATGGTCACCAAACCCATCAAATGATACAGGATGCGATTACGATCCTCTGTCGCCTGGAGCATCGTGGGGGGCGGGGATCGGATCCGAATACAGGTGACGGTGCGGGAATTATGATGCAGATTCCGGATGAATTATACCGGAAGGAATGGAACCAGATGCTCCCGAAGCAGGGAGATTATGCTGTTGGGATGCTGTTTTTGCCACAACAGGAACATTTAAGGAAGAAAGCTGAGTCTGTTATCGAGAGTGTGATAGAAGAGGAACACCATGAGCTCATTGGCTGGCGGACCGTTCCTGTAAATGAGTCCATTCTATCAGAGACTGCTGCATCCACTATGCCATACATCCGCCAGGTTTTTATTAAAAAGCCGGAAAAGCTTTATTCTGCAGATCAATTTAAACAATCCCTTTACTTAATTCGGCGCATTATCGAAAAGCGCATCCATAATATGGAAGATCTTAAAAAAGGTCCGTTTTATTTTGCCAGTCTCTCTCCTGAGACCATTGTATATAAAGGAATGCTGACCCCGGAACAGATGGATGAGTTTTACATGGACCTAAAGAATCCAGTCGCTAAAACCGCATTTGGTATGGTGCACTCCCGTTACAGTACAAATACGTTTCCTTCCTGGGAGCGCGCCCACCCGAACCGCATGTTAATGCATAATGGGGAGATTAATACCATTACGGGAAATGTAAATTGGATGAAGGCCCGGGAAACTGCGGCTGTTTCTCATGTTTTTGAGGAACGTCATAAGGAATTGCTGCCGATTATTGATGAGGATTCCAGTGACTCGGGTATGCTCGATCAGACTTTTGAGTACCTGGTGACTAATGGTCGTTCCATGTCACAGACGGCGATGATGATGGTGCCTGAGGCCTGGGATTTAAATGAACAGATGCAGGATCCAGAGCGGGCTTGTTTTGAGTATTTAAGTACCATCATGGAGCCTTGGGATGGACCAACAGCCATCGCCTATACAGATGGAAAGCAAATTGGAGCATCTCTGGATCGTAATGGGCTCCGTCCGGCCCGTTTTTATATTACAGAGGATAATCGCATTGTGCTATCTTCGGAAGTAGGGGTTGTAGACATTGAGCCGGAGCAGATTGTTCAAAAAGGACGACTGGCACCTGGGGAAATGATTTTAGTGGACTTAGAAAAGCATCAGGTCATGTTTAATGAAGATATCAAGCGGGAGATCGCTTCAAAATTTCCATATCGTCAATGGTTGAAGGATACACAGGTGCAGTTAAAAGGATTCCCGGAGACTGACGCCTTCGAGGAAATATCCGAGGATGAACTTCTTCCATTTCAACTGGCGAACGGCTATACAAAAGAAGAAATGGTGAAAAATCTTTTGCCCATGGTCACAGAAAAGAAAGACCCGATTGGCTCCATGGGAAATGATACTCCGTTAGCTGTCCTATCAGAGCAGCCGCAGCTCCTGTTTAACTACTTTAAACAGTTATTTGCCCAGGTGACAAACCCGCCGATTGATGCCATTCGGGAAAAAGGAGTAACGTCAACGACATCCTATCTGGGTCCCCGTCATAATTTCTTAGATGATGGACCAGAGCACTGCAAACGAATTCGCCTATATACACCGGTTTTGACAAAGAACGAGTTTGACGCAGTGATTCACAACAGCCGAAGTGACTTCCGCTTTGAAAAAGTATCCATAACCTATCCGGTATCACACGGAGCAAGTGGAATGGAACCTGCTTTGGAATCGCTCTTTAAGCAGGTGGAGAGGGCGATAGAACAAGGGGTATCCATGATTGTACTAACCGATCGTGATCTGTCGGGTGATCGAGTAGCAATCCCATCATTATTGGTTGTTAGCGGTTTACATCATTACCTGGTTCGTAAGGGATTACGGACAAAGGCAAGCTTGCTCCTTGAAACCTCTGAAGCACGGGATGTCCACCAGTTCTCCGTCTTAATCGGATATGGTGCAGATATCATTTATCCATACTTAGCTTATCGTTCCATTCAAAAGCTGGTGGATTATGAATTTGTTGAAGACTATAGCTATGAGCAGGCCATAGAGCGTTACAGGGATGCAGCCACATCCGGTATTGTGAAAGTGATGTCAAAAATGGGGATTTCCACCATTCAAAGCTACCGGGGTGCACAGACCTTTGAAGCGATTGGCATTGATCGTGATGTGATTGATAAATACTTCTATGGTACGTCTTCAAAACTTGGGGGCATTGGTCTGGAAACCATTGCGGAAGAGTCTTTAACACGGCACCATACCGCTTATAAAGACAGACGTTCCACATTACCATCCGGTGGTGATATGCAATGGCGTCATGATGGGGAGTATCACGGGTTTAACCCACGAACCATTCATACGCTTCAGCATGCCGCACGGATGAACAGTAAGACTTTGTATAAAAAGTTTTCTGAGTTAGTGGAAAATGAAAAAGTGACGTACTTACGAGACCTGCTGGATTTTAATTTTGATAAATCTGAATCCGTACCGCTTGAAGAAGTTGAATCAGCAGAATCCATTTGGAAGAGATTTAAAACGGGTGCTATGTCCTATGGTGCCCTCAGCCAGGAGGCCCATGAAACGCTGGCCATCGCCATGAACCGTATTGGCGGAAAAAGTAACAGCGGTGAGGGGGGAGAAGACCCGAATCGCTTCACACCAGATGAAAATGGGGATTTTAGACGAAGTGCCATCAAGCAGGTTGCCTCTGGACGCTTTGGGGTTACAAGCTATTATTTAACCAATGCTGATGAAATTCAAATTAAAATGGCCCAGGGAGCAAAACCAGGGGAAGGAGGTCACCTCCCGGGTAAAAAAGTGCACCCTTGGATTGCTGACGTACGTAAATCCACACCAGGAGTCGGACTCATTTCTCCGCCGCCGCATCATGACATTTATTCAATTGAGGATCTCGCTCAATTAATCTATGACTTAAAGCATGCAAATACGAATGCACGCCTGAATGTAAAGCTTGTTTCCAAATCAGGCGTTGGCACGATTGCGGCCGGTGTGGCAAAAGGAAAGGCGGATGTCATTCTCATCAGTGGTTATGAAGGGGGCACGGGTGCCTCTCCTAAAACAAGTATACGTCACGCAGGATTGCCTTGGGAGCTTGGCTTAGCTGAGGCTCACCAGACCTTAGTATTAAACGGGTTACGGGAAAGAGTTCGTTTAGAGACAGACGGTAAGCTTATGACCGGTCGTGATGTGATGAAGGCTGCCCTGCTTGGAGCCGAGGAATTTGGGTTTTCAACCGCGCCAATGGTTGTACTTGGCTGTATTCTGATGCGTGCCTGTCACCTGGATACATGCCCTGTTGGAATAGCCACACAAAATCCTGAGCTTCGGGACAAATTCGCAGGCAAAGCTGAACATGTGGTGAACTATATGCGCTTTGTCGCTGAAGAAATGCGGGAGATTATGGCCCAGTTAGGTGTCCGTACACTGGATGAACTAATCGGACGCACAGATTTATTATCGTTGAGTCCCAAAAAAGCGGACCATCCAAAGGCTAAACAGCTTGATTTTCAACCATTATTATTCACTGCAGATGCTGACTGGCTTCAAGCAGAACGGAAAGAAGTCAATGTTTTTAATGAACAGCACATGGATACGTACCAATTGATCCCGCAATTGGAGGATGCATTAGAGGATGAAAAGCCGCTTCAGTTAGATCTGCCCATAGAAAATACAAATCGAACGGTGGGAACAACACTTGGATATGAAATCTCCAGGCGCTACGGTGAAGAAGGTCTTCATGAGGATACCATTGACCTTCGTTTTACAGGATCAGCCGGTCAGAGTTTTGGTGCGTTTGTTCCCCGCGGTGTAACCATGCGTGTAAAAGGGGATGGAAATGACTACACAGGCAAAGGATTATCCGGTGGCAAGCTCATTTTCCGTCCAAATTTACCTTCTGCATTGCATCGTATGGAAGAGGTCATTATTGGAAATGTGGCCTTGTTTGGTGCCACATCAGGTGAAGCCTATATTAATGGGGGTGCCGGTGAACGCTTTGCTGTCCGAAATAGTGGCGCACATGCCGTTGTCGAAGGTGTTGGAGATAATGGATGTGAATATATGACAGGCGGTCGTGTCGTCGTTCTCGGTTCTATTGGAAAAAACTTTGCAGCCGGAATGTCAGGTGGAATTGCTTACATCTGGGCGAACGATATCAAGGAAGTGAAAAAGAAATGTAACAAAGAACTGGTATTATTCGAAAAGCTCGATGATCGGGACGAACAAAAGGAAGTCAAAGAGATGCTCCTTAAACACGTGCAATATACAGGCAGTAAACGGGCGAAGTATCTCATAAATCATTGGGATGCTGCAGTTCGTCAATTTGTGAAAATTATACCTGAAGAATATAAATCGATGCTGGCGCGGGACAAAGATTCAAGTCAGGAAAAAGTGGTGCAATAAACGACAAAGGAGGGAAACAGCATGGGTTATTTAACAGGGTTTATGGAATTCAGCCGAAAAGACCAGAAAGTTCGCGATCCAATCGAGCGTATCAAAAGCTGGGAAGAGTATGTCCTTCGCTTTGATGATAAGGAATTAAAGCGACAAAGCTCACGCTGTATGGACTGCGGAACACCCTTTTGTCATACAGGTGCGGAATGGGAAGGTGCATATGTCGGCTGTCCGGTCAATAATTTTATCCCTGAGTGGAATGAGCTTGTGAGTGAGGAAAACTGGCAGGAGGCGCTCGCACGGTTAGAGGAAACGAATAATTTTCCGGAATTTACTGGCCGCGTGTGTCCGGCCCCGTGTGAGGGATCCTGTACTTTGGCCATTAATGATGATCCAGTAACGATTAAATCCATTGAAAATGAGATTATCGAAAGAGGATTTGAAAATGGCTGGGTACAGGCGAAAGTTCCGGCACGCCGTACAGGGAAACGTGTAGCTGTTGTCGGATCAGGACCTGCTGGACTGGCGGCGGCTGATCAGCTGAATGAACTGGGGCATCATGTGACGGTGTTTGAACGGGATGACCGTCCGGGCGGCTTGCTCATGTACGGGATTCCGAATATGAAACTGGAAAAAGAAACGGTTGACCGCCGTATAAAGGTCATGAAGGAATCAGGGATTGAGTTTACCTGTAACACAGAGGTTGGTGCAGATATAACTCGGGAGGAATTGAATGCTGCGTACGATGCTGTCATCATGTGTACAGGAGCTCAGAACCCTCGGGACATTCCTTTAGAGAATCGTAATAGTAACGGCATTCATTTTGCCATGGACTATTTAACTGCTGCGACAAAAGCTCTTGAAACCGACCCGAAAGATACACCAATTTCTGCAGAAGGTAAAAATGTCATTGTCATTGGTGGCGGGGATACAGGGGCAGACTGTGTAGCCACGGCCCTTCGTCAGAACTGTAAGCGGGTCGTTCAGTTCGGCAAGCATCCGGCAAGTCCGGAAGATCGGACAGATGATAATCCATGGCCTGAGTTTCCGATGACGTTCAAATTGGATTATGGGTATAAGGAAGGCGTCAATGCCCAGGGAGAAGACCCGCGCAAATATGAAATTTTAACCCAGCGCTTTGAACAGGATGAACAGGGGCAAGTGAAAGCTCTGCATACACTGAATGTGGAAAAAAATTATGAAAAAGGAAAACTGGTAACAAAAGAAATCCCGGGTACGGAACAGGTCTGGGAAGCTGATCTGGTTTTGGTAGCGATCGGGTTTACTGGACCTGAACACGAGGTTCTAGAACATTTTGGCCTGAAAACCGATGAAAGAGGGCGCATATGGACAGTAGACGGAATGAAGGACTACCGTACTAGTGAAGAAGGTGTTTATACGGCAGGTGATGCACGCCGTGGTCAAAGCCTTGTAGTCTGGGCCATTCGTGAAGGACAGGAAGTGGCCAATCAGGTCCATCAATATTTAAAAAACGAAACCACAAAGCAGATTGTATAGGGACATGGGGACAGGCTCCTTGTCCCTTTATACTGCCATCTAATATTTAGAACTGAATACGGCTATATAGCACCTTGAAAATGACATACCTGACCTTATTATGGTATTTTGTTGATGTTGTGGAAAAATGACACCAGATAACTTTATTCCCCTTGAAAGGAGATTTGCATCATGGATGATGTTACTTTAAACAATGGAATCAAAATGCCACAGCTCGGTTTTGGTGTTTGGCAGGTAGAAAATGACGAAGCAACCAAAGCCGTATCAAAAGCACTTGAAACAGGTTATCGCTCGATTGATACAGCGATGATTTATCAGAATGAGAAGGGTGTTGGAAAAGCTATTAAGGATTCAGATGTTCCCCGTGAAGATTTATTTATCACTACGAAGGTCTGGAACAGTGACCAGGGCTATGAAAATACCCTCCGTGCGTTTGATGAAAGCCTGGAGAGACTGGGGCTCGATTATGTTGATTTATACTTGATTCACTGGCCGACACCTGAGTTTGATGATTATGTGGATACTTATAAAGCGATGGAGAAACTTTATCACGATGGTCGCGTAAAAGCGATTGGAGTATGTAATTTTGAAATTGAACATTTAGAACGTATTCTTGAAGAATGTGAAGTAAAGCCTGTGCTTAATCAAGTGGAATGTCATCCTTATCTTGCCCAAAATGACATGAAAGAGTTCTGTGCCAAGCATGACATTTTTGTAGAAGCATGGAGCCCCTTGGATCAGGGCGGGGAAGCATTGCGTGATGAAACCGTAAACAAGATTGCAGAGACCCATCAGAAGACTCCTGCCCAGGTAATCTTACGCTGGCATTTGCAAAATAACACAATAGTGATTCCGAAGTCCGTCACACCGTCCAGAATAGAAGAGAACTTTAATGTGTTTGATTTTGAGCTTACAGCAGAAGAAATGGATGAGATGCACCAGCTTAATCGAAACAGACGAAATGGCCCTCACCCAAACGATATGAATAAGCGCTAGAACAGAAATCATGTTGAAAGTAGCTCCGGAATGAAAGGAGGATGAACATGGATCGACACATGAAAAGAGCTGTGGACATAGCTGCCGGGAATGTGAAAGAAGGTGGACAGCCTTTTGGTGCTGTCCTGGTGAAAGATGATCAGGTAATAGCTGAAGGGGTTAACGAACTACATAAAACCTATGATGTAAGCGGACATGCGGAAATGCTTGCAATCAGACGTGCTCAGGAATCGCTTCGTACCCACGACTTATCACGTCATACAATGTATGCAAGTGGTGAACCTTGTGCCATGTGTTTAACGGCCATGTATTTTGCGGGTATTGAGAATGTGTTTTACGCACAGTCCGTTGAGGATGCTGCTGAAGCGGGCCTGGAAAAATCTAAATGGATTTATGAGGAGTTAAAGAAGAAAAGAGAAGACCGCCATATGGAAATGAGACAAATTTCCCTGGATGAGAATGATGAAAATCCAATGCACCTTTGGAAACAGAAATCCTAATCGTTCAGGCGGAAGGAAAACTCGTTTGTTAAACCAGGCGGGCCTGTGCCCGCACTGGTTCTTTTTAACCCATAAGCATTAATTTCTCAAAATAATGTAAACCATATAGGCGACATAAAAGGTGATGAGAATCAGCCCTTCCCGTTTTCCAACCCTGAAGTTTGTACGGGAAAAGATCAGTAAAACAACCGTTATAAGCAGCATAAGATACACATCTGTGAAAACTTTTCCGTTCACCGCAAGTGGAGTAATTGCCGAAGAAACTCCAAGTACAAATAAAATATTAAAGATATTGCTTCCTACAATGTTGCCCAGAGCAATCTCACTTTCCTTTTTCAAAGCAGCGGTAACAGAAGTGACCAGTTCAGGGAGAGATGTACCAATGGAAACAATCGTCAGACCTGTTAAGGTTTCACTCATTCCCCATCGGTAGGCAATCTCAGTCGCATTAGAGACAACCAATTCACCCCCAATGATGATGCCCGCTAATCCAATAAGGGTAATCAGAATATTTTTTCCCCACGTGACATCAATAGCCATCGCGTCTGCTTCCGTGTTTTTTCTGTTTTTGAGTGCTACCTCAATAACATAGGACATGAAAATGTAAAGAAAGAGTAAAAAAATGAGACCGTCACTACGGGTAATAAAATTGTCATTTAAGCCTTCCAATGTAACATCACTCATAACCACCAATAAGGCCACACTCGCCAGTAAAGTAAAAGGAATCTCTTTACGGACGGTTTCTGTCTCCACCTTTAAAGGGGAGATCATAGCAGCCGTACCAACCACAAGCGTTAAATTAAAAATGTTACTGCCGATTACATTCCCAAGAGAAACGTCTGCACTATCCTCCAGTGCAGCAACAATACTTACCGTTGCTTCTGGTGAACTGGTACCTAAGGACACAATGGTTAAGCCAATGATAATCGACGGCACACGTAGAAGTCTGGCAATGTTAGAGGCTCCATCCACAAAATAATCTGCACCCTTAATTAAAAGAATAAACCCAACAACTAAGAAAATGTATACGCTCATATTTCCAACTTCCTGTAAAATAGTAGTTTTCCCTTCATAACTTTACCCGATATTTTATCTTTCATTCCATCTGCAGGTTTTTTATCAATCCTATTCTTAAATTAATCTTATCATTAAGCAGGGATTTTTAAAAAAATAAGGAATGAACATAGTAGAATGCTTGTTTAAAAGGAGAGAACGTGATGGCCACATTGGAAGACTTTCAGAACCTGGATATACGTATTGGTACTGTGAAAAAAGCTGAACCTTTTCCGGAAGCCAGAAAGCCTGCTATTAAACTTGAAATTTATTTTGGAGAATTAGGTGTGAAGCAATCGTCGGCTCAGATCACCGAACGCTATGAACCGGAGCAGCTTATTGGGAGACAGGTGGTTGCGGTCGTTAATTTTCCACCGATGCGGATTGCCGGTTATAAGTCCGAGGTTCTGGTGATCGGTGGCGTACCAGGAGAAGGGGATGTTGTCCTTCTGCAGCCTGAACAACAGGTCCCTGATGGTACACCTATAGCTTAAATCATTAAGCAAGTTTAGCGAAGCAGTTGGACAAGGGAGCGCAGGATCCCGTTTAGCCTCGTCAAATGGGAGCCTGCGCTTTTGTACATTTATCACGTATGATCTGGCCGTAACCCCACTGATGAAAGCTTTACTTTATATCTTTTTTCTCCCGTCAATTGTCTGATTTCTGCTGAAAGGATTCCCCTATAAATGTACCCCTTTTTTTCATAAGCAAAAGGTTTACTATACATATTAAGTGATTGAATATTTAGAAAATTACCTATATATTAAAGTGAAGAAGGTTATGGTTTTTGATGAATTTGATTTTATCCAGTTTTAGCGGGAGGTGACATTTTTCAGCCTGAATTTTCATCATAAAAGTTAAGCGCTTTCATTATTTGTCGAAGCCGTATATTCATGAAGCAGAGGAGGGGCATTTATGTTTAAGTTATTTTGCAGAGTATACCAGCGGGTAAGCCGAATCGTTATGGGATTACTGCCATGGCGTGAACCTGTTTTGCTGGAAGGAGAAAACAGTTTAAGTGAGCTGCCACCATTATTAAAAAGAAAGCATCTTGATAAAGTATTAATTGTCACGGATGAAGGGATTCGATCCATAGGATTAATGGATCATATGCTTGAAGCTTTGAAGAAAGAAGGC
Organism: Virgibacillus sp. MSP4-1; assembly: GCF_010092505.1. Lineage (NCBI taxonomy): Bacteria > Bacillati > Bacillota > Bacilli > Caryophanales > Bacillaceae > Virgibacillus > Virgibacillus sp. MSP4-1. The sequence goes on along the minus strand of NZ_CP048021.1, from coordinate 1,902,870 downwards.
ATTCATTACGTTATTTATGATCAGGTTGTTCCTAATCCGACTATCGGGAATATTGAAAACGCTTTAAAGGTTTATAAGAACAGTAACTGCAAAGGGATTATTGCCTTTGGCGGGGGATCTCCAATGGATTGTGCCAAGGGTGTAGGTGCAAGAGTAGCCCGGCCGGGGAAACCTGTACCAAAGTTAAAAGGTCTGCTAAAAATACGAAAGGAAATTCCGCCTCTTATAGCGGTTCCTACTACAGCGGGAACGGGAAGTGAGGCAACCGTTGCAGCTGTCGTTTCCAACCCTGATACGCATGAAAAGTATGCCATTATGGATTTATCCCTGATTCCCCAATTTGCTGTGCTTGATCCATTGCTGACCCAGAAATTGCCTCCACACATAACGTCTACAACAGGAATGGATGCTCTGACTCATGCGGTCGAAGCCTACACAAATCATGGGGCCTCGGAAAAGGCAAAACAGAGCAGTCGGGAAGCGGTGAAGCTGATTTTCGATAATCTCTATGAGGCCTATGAAAATGGGGAAAATCTGGAGGCCAGGGCCAATATGCAGCGGGCCGCCTATCTGGCAGGGGTTGCTTTCACACGGGCTTATGTTGGAAATGTACATGCGATTGCTCATACCCTGGGTGGGTTTTATGGTGTTCCTCATGGCCTGGCAAATGCTGTTATTTTGCCTCATGTGCTTGAGTACTATGGAAGTTCTGTGAATAAACCCCTGGCTGAACTAGCTGATTTAGTGAACATTGGGGATCTATCCGATCATGAGGAACAAAAGGCTGTAAAATTTATTGAGGAGATTAAGAGCCTAAATAGAAGGATGGAAATCCCGAATAAAATAGGCGGAATTAAGGAGGATGATCTTCCATTCATGGTTAAACGTGCCCTTTCGGAAGCCAACCCGCTTTATCCTGTTCCAGAGATTTTTGGAAAAAAAGATATGCAATTCTTGTATCATACCATTATGGAATAGGGAGGGAGACTATTGGGAGGCTATCAGACACTTGTACGAAAGCAGCGGGAATTTTTTCAAAGCGGAAAAACAAGAGAGGTTTCCTTTCGCGTGGAAATGCTCGAAAAATTAAAGCGTGCGATTCAGGAAAATGAAAAGGAAATTATGGATGTCCTGAAAATCGATTTAAATAAGTCGGAATTTGAAGCGTACTCAACAGAAATCGGTATTGTACTGGAGGAAATTGGCTTTACCTTAAAACGTCTGCGTTCGTGGATGAAGCCTAAGAAGGTAAGAACACCGATTACACATTTTGGTTCTTCCAGCTATATCTACTCGGAGCCATATGGGGTTTCCCTGATTATCTCCCCTTGGAACTATCCATTTCAGCTGGCACTGGTACCTCTGATTGGAGCGATTTCGGCCGGAAATACATCCATCATTAAACCATCGGAATATACACCGGAAACATCAGACTTTCTGGAACGTTTAATTGCCAGCCTTTATCCAGAGGAATTTGTCTCCGTTATTCAAGGTGGGGCAGAAACAAGTCAGGCGTTATTGAATCAGAATATAGATTACATCTTTTTTACCGGAAGTGTGCCTGTAGGAAAGATTGTGATGGAGGCAGCATCCAAAAACCTGACGCCAGTCACCCTCGAGTTAGGAGGGAAGAGTCCTTGTATTGTACACGAGGATGCCAACCTGAAATTAGCGGCCAGGCGCATAGCCTGGGGGAAATTTACCAATGCCGGTCAAACGTGTATTGCCCCTGACTACGTGTATGTTCATGAAAAGATCAGGACGGAATTTTTGGAGGAGTTTAAAAAGGCGGTTCTCCGTTTATATGGTGAGGAGCCTTTAAAAAATGAAAATTATACACATATCGTCAGTGAAAAGCACTTTAACCGTTTGAAAATGTTTCTTGAAGATGGCGAAACATTTATGGGGGGACACATTGATTCCACAACACTTGCTATGGAACCAACTGTGCTGACGGATATCTCATGGGAGGATCCCGTGATGAAAGATGAAATATTCGGTCCGATTTTACCCGTGATGGAATATCAGGATTTAGATGAGGTCATTGATGGCGTTTATCAGCACCCTCATCCATTGGCCCTTTATTTATTTACAGCCGAAAAAAATATCCAGTCAGAAGTGCTGAGTAAAATTTCCTTTGGAGGCGGTTGTATTAATGATACAGTTTATCATTTTGTCTCGCCTTATCTCCCTTTTGGCGGTGTAAAATCCAGTGGAATCGGATCCTATCACGGGAAGGGCAATTTTGATGCCTTTTCCCACAAGAAGAGTATCGTAAAACAGACGAACTTATTCGATATCCCTTTCCGCTATCCGACGATGAAAAATGGTGTAAAAAGGATTAAATGGTTTCTTAAATAAAAGTTTTTGCGGGGAATGGACGGCAAAACGAGTGACCTTCAGAATTAAGGACAGAAAAATAGTGGATTTTAAAGTCAGGAGTGTTTGAAATCACAGAACACGCCTGATTTTTTTGTTGTCGTCTAGGAAATTATAAAATAACGGATTGTGGATGATATAGACAGGAGAGGCCACGTCCGGCTCCAGCGCCCAGCGACTAGCGAGACTTCCTTCACCTCCGTCCGATAAGTCAACATCGACTCACAAGGTTCGTCGTGTTTCCTATATCTCCTACGGCTCAGTCCAGTCCGTACGTCGCTAAGCGGGGCGCTTCCGCCTTTATTCGTTTAATAGATTTAGAAAAAATTTTTCGGGAATACTTTTACTAATCTTTATAATAAAGGAACATCTCATTTGACAATCAATACTATAGGGGGGTATAGTATAATTAGAAAAGATAAGGAGGGATGCTGAGTGGGTGAATTCCTGCATGATCATCCGGTAACCCCTAGAACGGACGAGGAAAAAGCAGCCGTAGTCAATCGCTTAAAACGAATTGAAGGGCAGGTTCGGGGGATTCAGAAAATGGTTGAGGAAGATCGTTATTGTCCGGATATTTTGGTTCAAATCAGTGCCATTAATGCAGCCTTGAAAAAAGTGGGCTTCTCAATTGCAGAACGACATACCAAGCATTGTGTCAGTGACGCAGTAAAATCGGGGAATGGTGACGAAGCAATCGATGAATTGATGGAAGTCATGAAGCAATTCTCTAAATAACGTTTTGAAGAATAACTTCCCATCATGTTCAGTAAGGAGGGAGAAGCATGAGTGAACAAGAACATACAACCCTTGGTGTCACAGGGATGACCTGTGCAGCCTGCTCAAACCGAATTGAGAAGGTCTTAAATAAAATGGACGGTGTCGATGCTCAGGTGAATTTGACCACGGAGAGAGCAAGTATCGATTATGATCCATCCACAGCATCCGTTGATGATTTAAGCGAAAAAATCGAAAAGCTCGGCTATGGAGTGCAAACCGAAAAAGCCGAATTTGACGTGATGGGGATGACCTGTGCAGCCTGTTCCAATCGAATTGAAAAGGTTTTAAATAAACAAAAGGGCGTCAAACAGGCGAGTGTCAACCTTGCCACAGAGAGTGCAACGATCGAATATACGCCTGGATTCATTGAAGAAAATGATTTTATCGGAAAAATTCAGAAGCTCGGTTATGATGCAAAGGTAAAAGCCGATCAGGAAGGAAAACAATCGCAGAAGGAAAAGCAGCTCAAACAAATGAAAACGAAGCTGCTCGTGTCATCCTTGTTATCTGCTCCATTACTGGTGACCATGCTTGTGCACTTATTTGCAGCAGACATTCCTGATATTTTCATGAATCCATGGTTCCAGTTTGCCCTGGCCACACCTGTTCAGTTTATCATCGGCTGGCAGTTCTATGTTGGGGCCTATAAAAATTTACGAAATGGCAGTGCCAACATGGATGTACTGGTGGCATTAGGTACGAGTGCAGCCTATTTTTACAGTCTGTATGAAGGGTTAAAAACGATAGGAAACCCAGCCTATACCCCCCATCTCTATTTTGAAACGAGTGCGATTTTAATTACACTGATCCTGTTTGGAAAATATCTGGAGACGAACGCGAAAAGTAAAACCACTGTCGCTCTCTCTAAATTGTTGAATCTGCAGGCAAAGCAGGCCCGGGTCATCAGAGATGGAGAAGAAGTGATGATACCCATAGATGAGGTTGCTGTCGGGGATCGTCTCATGATTAAGCCCGGTGAGAAAATACCCGTAGACGGTACCATCGTAAAAGGAAGAACCTCTGTTGATGAGTCGATGATCACGGGTGAATCCATTCCTGTTGAAAAGGAAGCCAACGCAGAAGTCATCGGTTCGACCATGAACAAAAACGGAACCATCGAAATGGAAGCAACTAAGGTAGGCAAGGATACCGCCTTAGCCTCCATTGTGAAGGTCGTTGAGGATGCCCAGGGTTCAAAGGCGCCTATTCAGCGTCTGGCCGATGTGATTTCCGGTTATTTCGTTCCGATAGTTGTAGGGATAGCTGTACTAACCTTTATAGTCTGGATATCCTTCGTTTCACCAGGCAACTTTGAAGCATCGCTTGTCGCAGCAATCGCCGTATTAGTGATTGCCTGCCCATGTGCCCTGGGTCTGGCCACTCCGACCTCTATCATGGTTGGCACAGGCAAAGCAGCAGAAAACGGAATTTTGTTCAAAGGCGGCGAGCATTTGGAAAGAACCCACGACTTAGATGCGATTATTTTGGATAAAACAGGAACCATTACTAAGGGTAAGCCTGAGGTCACTGATTTTTCCGGTGATGAGGAAACCTTGCGCCTGTTAGCCAGTGCGGAAAAAGGCTCCGAACATCCTTTAGCCGAAGCTATTGTCTCCTATGCAACGGAGCAGGAAATCGGTTTATTGGATACAGAAGATTTTACCGCTATACCTGGAAGGGGTATTAAAGCAAATGTATCCGGGAAAACCATTCTTGTCGGAACAAGAACCCTTATGGAAGAAAATGAAGTAAGGGTGGAAAACGCCGAACAGCAGCTGGTAGATTACGAAAACAATGGAAAAACCGCTATGCTTATCGCTGTAGACGGTGAATATCGAGGCATTGTTGCCGTAGCCGATACCGTTAAGGACACAGCTATCGAAGCAATTCATCAGTTGAAAGATCTGGGACTTAAAGTGATTATGCTTACAGGCGATAACAAACGAACCGCTGAGGCCATTGCCAACCAGGTAGGAATTGATCAGGTCATTGCCCAGGTTCTCCCGGAAGAAAAAGCCAATCAGGTAAAACAAATACAGCTTCAGGGAAACAAAGTGGCGATGGTAGGAGATGGCGTGAACGATGCGCCTGCATTAGCCGTTGCAGACATCGGGATTGCCATCGGAACCGGAACAGAGGTGGCTATCGAAGCAGCGGATGTCACCATTTTAGGTGGCGAACTACTACTCATTCCAAAAGCAATTAAAATGAGTAAAGCCACCATTAAAAACATCCGTCAGAATCTATTCTGGGCTCTGGCCTATAACAGTGCCGGTATTCCGGTTGCGGCATTGGGACTGCTGGCTCCATGGATTGCCGGCGGTGCGATGGCTCTAAGTTCAGTAAGTGTGGTGTCTAACTCACTTCGATTGAAGCGAGTGAAGATATAAAATATTTACATTTAGAAAGGGGTAATGAATCATGCAAACAACATTAAACGTACAGGGAATGTCATGCGGACATTGCGTACAATCTGTAAAAGGTGCTTTAGAAAGCCTTGATGGAGTGTCATCCGTTGAGGTCGACCTTAGCACTGGCAAAGTCGACGTAACCTATGATGATTCCAAGGTTACCTTGGAGGCAATGAATGAAGCCATTGAAGAACAAGGCTATGATGTTGTAGCCTGATGAATATATGAAAGAGCCTGATCCATGATGAAGGGATCAGGCTTTTTTATGTTTTGGATTCAGGATGGGTGCGGCTGGATAGATTGTTCGGGATGTGGATAAATGAGCGGGAGGGATTGATAAAAGTGTGGAAATGATGGATAGAAAGAGTAAACAGACTTGAAACCGGCATGAATCGGTGGATAAATGCTGGAATCAGACGTGATTGATCAGTTTTGATTGATAAATCTAAGAAACTGATTGATAAAACCAGCAAACAGCCTTGAATATAAACAGACTTGATTGATATTCAGCAGCAATTGACAGATAACCACGCCAAATGTACCGATTAAAGAACAGCCTGAATGGCAAAGGTTGATAGATTTAAAAAAAGACGTGATTCTTTTCAAAATCGGTGGATAAAACACCGAAACTAATTGATAGAATCCTCCAACCGGCGGATACCACCCCCGAATCACAAAATCCAACCAGCCAACTCCCTTCCAGAACGCAAAAAACCATCCTGGAAGTCTCATTCAGACTCCAGGATGGTTCATTTGCCTGACTGTCAAAGCCAGAAACCAGACCGTTTTAAAATTTTCGTTACCATTTAAAACTTTACATTAATCCCTAACGCCCGATATCTTCCACAACACCCTGACCAGCTTTCCTGCCAGAAAATAAGCATCCGCCCAGAAAGGTTCCTTCCAGGGAGCGATACCCGTGAACACCGCCACCGCCGAAACCGGACACTTCCCCGGCGGCATAGAGTCCTCTGACAGGCTCTCCCTCATCATTTAACACTCTGCCGGAGAGATCGGTCTGAAGTCCGCCGAGAGTTTTGCGGCTCAAAATGTTAAGGCGAACGGCAATTAGTGGTCCGTGTTTTGGATCTAAAATTTTGTGAGGTTTGGCTACGCGAATTCGGCGATCGCCGCGATATTTGCGCGCTCCGCGTAAAGCTGTTACTTGTAAGTCTTTTGAAAAAGGATTTTCCATCGCTCTGTCTCGTGCCTCTATTTGCCTTTTAATATGAGAGTAATCGAGCTGCTGTTCTTCTGTAAGATCATTCATGCCTTTAGCGAGCTCCTGGAGGTCTCTGGCAACAATAAAATCCTCGCCTTTATCCATGAATGCCTGCACGGGCCTAGGAGGACCGGGCAGCACACGTGACAGGACCTTACGAATGCTTTTTCCGGTTAAATCAGGATTCTGCTCGGATCCGGACAAGGCAAATTCACGCTCGATAATGGTTTTTGTTAAAATAAACCAGGAATAATCATGGCCTGTTGAAAGAATGGCTTTCAGCGTACTCAATGTATCAAACCCAGGTAAATTGGGTACCGGCAGGCGATTGCCATTCGCATCAAGCCAGATCGAGGAGGGGCCGGGAAGAATTCGTATACCGTGCTCCGGCCAGATGGGGCTCCAATTTTTAATACCTTCCGTGTAGTGCCACATCCGATCCCGATTGACAACTTTCCCTCCTGCTTTTTCAGAAATAGCAAGCATCCGCCCGTCTACATGGGCTGGCACACCGGAAATCATATTCCTGGGGGGCTTACCTAGTCGGGAAGGCCAGTTTTTACGAATGAGCTCAAAGTTTGCCCCGATACCACCACTGGAAACAATTACAGCATCTGCTCTAAATTCAAAATCATCAACTACAGTTCGTGAGCTTTCTTCTCCTCTGGAAGCGTCACTTTCTTCCAAAATGGAGCCTCTTACCCCCACAATCGTCCCATTTTCAGTGATCAGCTCATCTACCTGGTGCCGAGGTCGATAATCTGCGAGTCCCTTTTTTATGGCTTCACGTAATTTATGCTCAAATGGTTCCACAATCCCCGGACCGGTTCCCCAGGTAATATGGAAGCGGGGAACGGAATTTCCGTGTCCTTCAGCCAGATACCCGCCACGTTCGGCCCAGCCTACAACAGGAAAGAAACGGACCCCTAAGGATTTTAACCAGTCCCGCTTTTCACCAGCCGCAAAATCTACATAAGCCTCAGCCCACTTTTTTCCCCAATAATCCTCATCATCTTCACGATCAAAGCCGGCAGTACCCAGCCAGTCCTGCCATGCCAATTCTTTAGAGTCTTTAATCCCCATTCGCCTTTGTTCAGGGGAATCAATCAGAAATAGCCCGCCAAAAGACCACCAAGCCTGTCCACCTAATGATGCTTCCGGTTCCTGATCTAACAGTAATACTTTTTTTCCTGAATCCGTTACTTCAGCCGCAGCGGTCAGGCCTGCCAGACCGGCCCCTACGATAATAACGTCATAATTCATAGGCTCTCCCCCCCTAAATGGAACCCTCGTTATTTTTCTAATGTATATTTTCATTCCTTCTATGTATTCGATTTGTAAGCATTTTCACCTGCAATTCACAGGATAAAAATTGAATTTTCTATTAATTAAAGGGAAAATCTTCATGAACAAAGAAGTTATATAAATAGAATGTTAACAAGGCTATGGCCAATTACGCATAAGGAAAGGAGCAGAAAATATGAAAAATGAACAGATTTTATTAAAATCCAGACCAGAAGGAACCCCTGCAGAGGATAACTTTGAAATTAAAGAGGCAGAAGTCCCGGAATTAAGCGAGGGGCAAGTTCTGATTCATTCCCTGTACATATCTGTAGATCCATATATGAGAGGAAGAATGAGTACTGCTAAATCTTACATCGAACCATTTAAAGTGGATGAAGTGATATCCGGTGGAGTTGTAGGGGAAGTAGTTGAATCCAAAAGTGACAAGCTAAAGGCTGGCGATAAGGTGACAGGTATGCTTGGCTGGCAGCGGTATAATGCGGTAAGTGCATCTCAGGTACGGAAAGTGGATGAACAGCTCGCTCCTCTGTCAGCCTATCTTGGAATTTTGGGAACTACAGGGTTAACCGCCTATTTTGGTCTGCTGGATATCGGGCAGCCGAAAGAGGGAGAAACGGTTGTCATCTCAGGTGCTGCCGGTGCGGTCGGTATGGCTGTCGGACAAATTGCCAAAATGAAGGGCACACGAGTAGTAGGGATTGCTGGCTCAGATAAAAAGACAGAATATCTGGAAAAGGAACTGGGATTTGATGCGACGATTAACTATAAAACAACGGAAAATATCTATAAAGCTGTGAAAAAGGCGTGCCCTAATGGAGTGGATGTCTATTTTGATAACGTTGGCGGTCCGATTTCAGATGCGGTGACCAGCCTGCTGAACGATTTTGCGCGAGTACCGGTTTGCGGGGCGATTTCCTCCTACAACATCACAAGTCTCAGTGAGGATATGGGTCCACGTATTCAGCCTAAGCTGATTAAAACCCGCGCCTTGATGAAAGGATTTATTGTGAGTGACTATGCTCCGCGATTTAAGGAGGCAGCAAGGGATCTTGGACAGTGGCTCTCAGAAGGAAAGCTAAAATATGAAGAGACAATTGTGGAAGGATTTGAAAATGTTCCACAGGCATTTATCGGTCTCTTTAAAGGTGAAAATTTAGGCAAGCAAATTGTAAAAGTATTTCAGGAATAATGTTTTTTTATAAAAATAGTTTTATAAAAATAGAATGGTAAAAAAAGGAGGAGAGGATAATGGCGGTGGTTCCAAGCATTCAGGCATTCCTGGATGAACTTAAAGCGTTACCTGAGATAGATATGGACCGGATCACACCCGAGCAGTACCGGGCCAAGGAAAAGGAAATGCTTGCGATGGATCAGGGTGGAGAGCGTGTTGAGAAGGTGGAAAACCGGACGCTCCCTCTTGAAGGCAGAGACATCCCGGTTCGTGTTTATACTCCAGTGGAAGGAGAGGCCCAATATCCGGGACTGGTTTATTATCATGGCGGAGGATGGGTGATTGGTGATTTAGACAGTCATGATTCCATCTGCCGTCTGATCGCCAATCAGGCTAAATGTGTGGTCGTTTCTGTAGATTACCGGCTTGCACCGGAGCATAAATATCCGGCCGCAGTTGAAGATGCCTATGATTCGCTCGTCTGGGTTGCAGGGCATACCTCAGAATTTGATATAGATGGACAGCGACTCGCGGTGGGTGGCGATAGTGCCGGTGGAAATCTGTCTATTGTAACTTGTATCAAAGCTTATGAACAGGGAGGTCCTGACATCAAGCATCAATTCCTTTTATATCCGTCAACAGGATTTAAAGGAGAAACACCACCTGCATCCATGATGGAAAACGCAGACGGCTACTTTCTCACGCTGGAAATGATGCAATGGTTCAGTAAACATTATTTCAATGACCCAAAGGAACGCAACCATCCTTACGCTTCGCCAATCATGTATAAGGATTTGGGTAAACTCCCGTCGGCAACACTTTTGACAGCCCAGTATGATCCGTTGCGTGATGAAGGGAAGGCTTTTGCTGATGAGTTGAAGTCAGGCGGTGTCAACGTTTTCTATAAAAATTATGACGGACTTATTCATGGCTTTGGAAACTTCATTGGCTTTTCTCCTGAATCAGAGCAGGCATTAAGAGAAGGGGCTGAGCAACTGGAAAAGGTCTTTGCACAGAAAAACGAACCCCAGCGATAGGGGTTCGTTTTTGCCGTTAAATATTGCTATAATTAAAATAGGGTAGATGTTAATTTAACGGATTGCGCTTGTTATTTCATGAGTGAGAATTGAGGTGAACAGCCATCAGTCGGAATCACTTACTTAGAGAAAAATTGTTAATTGATTTAAGGGATATTGTCGTTAAAACATTAGAAGATGAACCGGTAAGAGTATATCTATTTGGTTCTTGGGCCCGTGAAGAAGAAAAACAAACATCAGATATAGATGTTACGATACAATCGAATGGTGAAATTCCAATGAGTAAGTGGGTAGAACTACGAGATCGTATTGAAGAGTCAACAATCCCCTATCACGTGGATCTTGTCGATTTAACGGCTGCTAATGAGCAACTGAAAGAAAGAGTAAAGGAAGAAGGGGTATTATGGAAAGATTATAGGAAAGAATTAAACTTGCTCAACATGCTTTAACAGCTGGGGCTAAAAATGGTAAATGACCGAAATCTAACGGTTCATACTTATAATGAAGAGTTAGCAGTGGAAATTTTTAAACAACTGCCCGATTATTACGAATTACTACGAAAATGGGTAAGCCATATAATAGAAAAATTTGATAGAATAAAGTGAAAAAAAGAAGCCAGCTATCATAAGCAGACTCCTTTTACAATTCTTGAGTGTCTATTATAGTACATAGAAATAAACCGATAGAAAATGTGCAAGACTGCCGAGCAGAATAAAGATATGGAAGATCTCATGAAAGCCCATATGCTTAAATTCCAGAAACTTAGGCTTGGCACCGTAAATCACGCCACCTATAGTATATAAAATCCCACCGGCAATCAGCAGGATCATTCCGCCTGTTCCTATTACATCTGATAACGGAGAGAAAAAGAAAATGACCATCCAGCCCATGGCAATGTAAATAGACGTTGACAACCATCTTGGGCTATGAAAGAAAATCAATTTATAAGCCACCCCAAATACAGCCAGGCTCTGAATAATAATAAAGAGAACCCATCCTAATGTACCTTCCAGACTGATTAAACAAAACGGTGTATACGTACCTGCAATTAAAACAAAAATCATCGAGTGGTCAATTCGTCTTAAAAAGGCAATGACATGATCTCTGGCCGTGACCATATGATAAGTCGCTGAAGCGGAGTATAGCAGAATCATGCTGACCCCAAAAATAATCACAGCCATGATATCTACAGCGGAAAAGCTGTTCATTGCAGCCTTTATGACTAAAGCAAGTAAACCGGCAAAGGAAAAAACAGCACCGAATAAATGGGTGAATCCATTTATTGGCTCACGAATATATGCACCCAAAAAATCCCTCCAAAACGTTATGTAGTTTTGATAACTACATATAATGATACAATGATGTTGGCATGCAGTCAACCTTTACTATATAAAAAGGTTCCCGTATAATAGATTCATAAAACCATTTTAATGAGGGAAATTTTATGGAAAATATTGATGAGTTACTTGAAGAGTTGCAATTGTACAACCACTTAACCCCGGAGGATATTCCGGATTTGGACTTATATATGGACCAGGTGATTCAATTATTCGAGAAAAAATATAAAGATTCCAAGAGAAATGAAGAGGATAAAGTATTAACGAAAACGATGATTAATAATTATGCAAAGGGGAAGCTATTTTTCCCGATTACAAATAAAAAGTATTCCAAAGACCATGTATTATTAATCAGTTTGATTTATCAGCTTAAAGGCGCTTTATCTATCAATGATATAAAAACCGTCTTAGAAGGTATCAATCAAAAGATGACGGAGGGAGACTTTGATCTCGACACATTTTATCGAAGCTACATCCATTTGTCCGAACAAAATGCGGAGACCTTTTCCAGGCATACGAGAGATAGTGTTGAAAAGGTCGGGGAAATAAACAGGCAATTGGATGAAGAGGACCTTGATTACTTAAAAAAGGTGTTCCTGATTTCTTCCTTTGTAAACATGAGTAATTTTTATCGGCGTGCGGCTGAGAAGCTGGTAGATGAGTTAACAGAGACGGATGACAAAAAAATAGAATAGATAGGTGAGGGAGCAGGATGAAGAAAAAAATCATCATATTCGCAAGTATTTTTCTAGGACTGGTTATTATTGGCGCAGGATTTGCTGTCCATTATTTTTATGGCGAGGCCGTTAAGCGTGGACAGGAAGTGGAGCTTTATCGTGGGTCAGAGCCGGCAACAGCAGAGGTAGAAGCTGAAAATCAAATTCTTCAGGAAGGAAAGCAGTGGTATCAGAAGCAATCTTTTGAAACCATGACACAAAACTCCTATGACGATTTAACTTTAAAAGCGGACTTCCTGAAAAATGAGCAGTCAACAGGTAAAGCCGTGATACTGGCTCATGGCTATCGCGGCCATAAAGAACAGATGGACGACTATGTAAAGTTCTATTATGATCAGGGTTTTGATATATTAATGCCTGATGCACGAGGCCATGGGGAAAGTGAAGGAGACTATATTGGCTACGGCTGGCATGATCGCAGGGACCTATTAGGCTGGACTGATATTTTAATTGAAAAGAAAAACGCTGAACAGATCTTCTGGCATGGAAATTCCATGGGTGCAGCCACTGTTTTAATGGCAAGTGGGGAGCAGTTGCCTGAAGAAGTAAAAGGGATAGTTGCTGATAGCGGCTACACAACGGTGAAAGATGAATTAACCCACCAATTAAAATACTTATATGGATTGCCTTCATTCCCATTGCTGGATCTCACAAGTCTGTTTACGAAGGTGCGGGCAGGCTATACCTTTGAAGAGGCTTCGGCTATGGAGCAGGTAAAGAAGAATACAAAACCGCTCTTTATTATCCATGGGGCGATTGATGAGCTCGTTCCGACAGACATGGCACATGAGATTTATGAAGCAGCAGGCGGGGAAAAAGAATTGTGGATTGTACCGGATGCAGGTCACACTAAAGCATTTACAGTTGCACCTAAGGAGTTTCAGCAGAAAGTAGGTTCATTTATCGAGCAAAATACAAAGTAATCTTTTTTTGTCAGAATGGAGCAGGATCATGGCAGAATCTGCTCCTTCTTACTTTTCGGGATTGCAGCCATCGGTAATTTTTTTATCACGTATGAACAGGCAAGGATTAGAAAACGGACTATTGCAATTAGTTTTGAAAACGCATACAATATAAAGTACATACAGTTGGTAACTATTTTATTTTTTACTTAAAATTTACTGAATATTAATTATTTTCAAATTACAGGAAGGGTTGATAAACAATGATGAATACGCCTTTAACGTTAGTTCAAAAGATTGAACGGGCTGAAAAGTACTTCAGTAAAAAACAGGTGATCTCCCGGACAGGTTCAACCATTCACCGTCTGACCTACAAAGATATCGGGCAGAGAGCACGTGCCCTGTCCAGTGCCCTGGAAAAGCTCGGGATTCAAAAAGGAGACCGTGTGGCTACACTTGCCTGGAATCATCATCGTCATTTAGAAGCCTATTTTGCTGTTCCTTGCATGGGAGCTGTACTGCATATGGCTAATTTTCGACTGTCCCGGGAGCATTTGAGCTATATCCTGAATCATGCAGAAGATAAAGTGCTTTTAATTGATGAAGACATTGTTCCGGTGGTTGAGCAGGTTCAGGATCAGCTGGAAACGGTCAAAGCTTATGTAATCATGACTGATGCGAATCAGCTCCCTTCAACATCATTATCCCCTGTCTATTCCTATGAAGAACTAGTAGCTGAAGGCGATTCTGACTACCAGTATAATACCGATCTATTGGATGAAAATGACCCGGCAGCGATGTGCTATACATCTGCAACAACAGGCAAGCCAAAAGGAGTTGAATATACTCATCGCGGGCTCGTCCTGCATAGTATGGCATTGGGGTTAAGTGATACGCTTGGGCTTTCGGAATCTGATGTACTGATGCCGGTTGTACCGATGTTTCATGTGAATGCCTGGGGTCTACCGTTTGCTTCCACGTGGTTTGGGACCACACAGGTTTTGCCAGGACCGATGTTTACCCCTAAGCTTTTGGCTGAATTCATTGAAGAAGAAAAGGTTACTTTGACAGCGGGTGTACCGACGATCTGGTTAGGACTGTTAAACGAACTGGAGCAGCATGACTATGATATGAGCAGCCTGCGTGCGGTTGTCTGTGGTGGGTCGGCTGCCCCTCGAGGGATTATTCGTGCGTTTGAATCACAGCATGGAATCCCATTCTTGCATGCCTATGGTTTAACAGAGACCACTCCAGTTGTGACTGCAGCAAGACTGAAAAGCTATCAGCAGGATTTACCTGAAGAAGAGAAGCTTGATGTCCGCTCTAAACAGGGAATTATTGTCCCTGGACTGGAGGCGAAAGTCGTCAACGATCGCGGAGAAGTCAGGCCAGATGGAAAAGAGATGGGAGAATTGCTTGTCAGAGGTCCGTGGATTGCCAGTGAATATTATAATGATGAGCGCACAGCGGATGCTTTCCAGGATGGCTGGCTGCATACAGGTGATATTGCAACCATTGATGAGGAAGGAAATATTAAGTTAGTGGACCGTACGAAGGATTTAATTAAAAGTGGCGGAGAATGGATTTCTTCCGTCGATATTGAAAATGTACTTATGGCACACGAAGCCGTTTTCGAGGCTGCCGTCGTTGCCGTTCCACATCCGAAGTGGATGGAACGACCGGTTGCATGTGTCGTCTTAAAAGATGCCTATAAAGATCAAATAGGAAAGGAAGACCTGCTGGATGATATGCGTCCTCAATTTGCGAAGTGGTGGCTTCCGGATGACATTGTCTTTATGGATGAATTGCCAAAAACCTCTGTTGGTAAATTCCTGAAACGTTCACTACGGGATCAGTTAAAGGATCATTTAATGGAGAATGCTTAAGCACATAAAATGCAATGGATAAAAATATATGATAAAAGAAAGGTATGTGATAATCAATCACATACTTTTCTTTTTCCCGGGAATGTTCAGCGGAAAAGACCCGAAATGGAGAGGATTATCCAGAATGAAACCTATTGGGGATTTGGTTGAGAAGGTGACATTTCACAAAACAAGGATTCGTTCACATCCTGATGAGCTTATCTTAATCGGGAAAGGAAGAAGTGCTGCTGTATTTAAAGTTGCAAATACAAACAAAGCAGTTAAAATATTTTATCCCTCATGCGAAGACCTGGCAAAGCAGGAAATAAGTATTTACAGGCAATTAAATAACGATCAGTATTTCCCTGCCATTTACGGTGAAGGCGGGAATTACTTTGTCTTAGAATATTTATCCGGGATTACCTTTTATGAGTGTCTCTGTCAGGGAATTGAAATTACTCCTGAGATGGTAAAACGGGTAGATCAGGCGATGAATTTTGCCAAATCAAAAGGATTAAACCCCTCGGATACTCACTTGAAAAATATCATTCTAACCTGTCATGGGCAGGTAAAGCTTATTGATGTTGCCCGCTTTAAACAAACCAAAGAGTGCAGGCAGTGGGAAGATTTGAAGGCCACTTATCAGAGATTTTATCGATTGAAATATTTTCCGAAAAAGTTTCCAAAGCTTATTATTGAAATGATAGTACGTCTATATCGATATAAACTGCTGCCTCAGTCTATTTTCTAACCAGTTATCCGGGAAACATTCGATGTGCATAATAGTGGAGTTGAAATTCCCTTTTGCTTTATTTTTGGCCAAAATTAAGGATATAATAAGAAAAGATGAATTTTTAGGAGGACTAAACATGGAAGTAAAAATGAACCGCTTAGCCGGTAAGGAACTTAAGCGTATGTTAGCGACCAAGGAAGCTGAAGGAAAAATGATTCGGGTCAGTGTGTCCCATGTACACGGAGATCACGCCCATTATGATATTGGTATCGATACACCTAAAGAAGATGATGAAATTGTAAAGACAGATAAAGATGTAGACATTTTATTAAGTAAACAGGAAGAAGAATGGCTGGATGGGATTTGGATTCAGTTCTTCCAGGTTCCGGAAGAAGAGTTTGTCGTTACAAATCCGAAAAAGGGACACCATCATCACCATTAAATTTCATAAATCCCCGAATTTCAGTAAAACATAATGAGAGGGGACAAGGGTTTCCCCCCAGAAAGGTCATGCTCGAATCTGGAAAAGAGGAGAGATACGGATGACCGATAGAAATAACCATAAAATTCTTGTACCTGAGGCTCGCCAAGGTCTGGACCGTCTGAAGGCACAAGTTGCTCATACCAGCTCTCCTGATGAGGCTAAATATGAAATCGCTGAGGAACAGGGTATACCCCTTCAGCACCGTGACAATGGAGATCTAAAAGCAAAGGATGCCGGGAAAATTGGCGGCGAAATGGGCGGCAACATGGTACGGGAAATGATAAAAATAGCTGAGGAGCAATATAGCCGAAAGCAGTAAGAGAAAAGGGAGCTATCATATACAGATAGCTCCCTACTTATATCCATATTTATGCTGAAGCCGATAAATCTCATTCATCAATTCCTCACTGACAACATCTTCTGTTTTCTTGTATACAGGTTCCAAGGCTTGTTTCCACTCTGATGTTTGGTTGGGCGAGAGTGTATGGATCCTCATTTCATCCAATCTTCTTAAGTTACGCATGTGCTGATCATTGATTTCAATCGAATGCCTGCGAACCCAATCTGTTGTTTCGTCCAGCGACTTGCCGATTGCCTCCTGAATTTCTGTTGATAAACGGTCCCAGAATTCTTCGTTTATAATGACTACATTCCCTAAATAAGCATGGTTGCTTATCGTAATGAAATCCTGAACTTCATAAAACTTTTTCGTATAAATATTCGATACCGTATTTTCCTGACCATTGATAAACTCAACTTCTAAATTTTTATAGGTTTTATTGAAAGGCAGTATACTGGTGCTGGCATGAAGGGCCTCGAATTGTGTTTCTATAACAGGACTGGGTATACTTCTGAAATGTAATCGGTAAAAGTCTTCAGGTCCCTGTAAAGGACGTTTATGATTGGTCACTTGCTTATAGCCCTCGTGCCAAAAGCTTAATCCTTTTACTTCCTCCTGCTCCAGGTCCTTCAGTAAAGTCTGTCCAATCGGCCCCTTGTATGCCTCGTCTGCGGCCTTTGCATTGGGAAATGCATAGGGAAGATCCAATACCTGAAAGGAGGGGACATATTGAGCCACTTGTGATGTAGCTGGAGCAATCATTTCCACCTTGCCATCCTTTAAAGCCTGCCATTGATTTTGATCAGAATATAAAATTCCATTTGAATAAACTTCAACACTGACTTTTCCATCTGTTCGCTCATGGACCAGGTCTGCAAAGCGACGGACTGCTCTCCCTTTAGGAGTGTTTTCTGCCACAACGTGACTGAATCGAATGACAATTTGATCATCTAATGTTTCCTGTTCGTCATCATATACATAGGTGGCGGCTGATTCCTTTAAATCCAGACTGAAAAAAATGATTGTACACATTCCGGCAAACAAAAAAAGTAGAGTAGAAATCCAGGACTTCATAAACCCCTCCTGTGGAAACCGTATTTATCACGCATTAATAAAGGACCGTAATCCCCCCGCTTATGGAATTTGCACTTTATTTTAGCATACTATCTGAATAATGGTAAAATAGAGTTAATTCAGATAGAGAGGACGAAATTTATATGTCCTTAAAACAAATGCCTATTCGCTGGAAAATAACTATTCTTTCATTTGGTGTTGTTCTTTTTTCCGTATTTATAGGGGGAATCATTTTAATAGGGGAGTCCATTGAGGCAAAGGAAGAAGAACTGGGAAATCGAGGTTTAACCATAGGACGAACGGTTGCCAATCTCCCGGAAATTCAGAGCAGTCTTATAAAACCAGATGGCTGGAATACGATAAATCCTATTGTCGAGCGAATTCGTACGATCAACAATGCCAGCTATATTGTCGTTTTAAATATGAACCGCATTCGTTTTTCACATCCGGATGAAACTCAATTAGGTACATTATCTTCCGGAAAGGATGAAGGTCCTTCCTATGCCGAACATAGCTATGTTTCCAAAGCACAGGGGGAAGTTGGAAGAGCTGTACGGTCTTTTGTTCCAATTATGAACCAGCAGCATGAACAAATTGGAGTCGTCATTGTTGGACATATGATGCCATCCATTTGGGATTTGCTGCTAAGTTTTAAAAATGAAATTCTCACTATATTTATTATCGTTGTTCTGTTTGGAATGGCAGGATCCTGGCTATTAGCCCGGCATATTAAAGAGCAAACCTATCAACTGGAGCCTTATGAAATTGTTCAGCTTCTGGTGGAACGGACAGCAGCTTTCCAGGCCATGAATGAGGGAATCATTGCTATGGATAGATCAGAAGAGATCATTATTTTTAATTCTAAAGCCCAGGAGATTCTGGGAGTAACAGATGACCCGTCAGGTAAGGATTTACATCAGGTGATATACGATCAATCGTTTGTCAGATTTATTAGGGAGCAGGGAGAACGATATCGTGAAGAGATTCGTTTTCATGACAAATTCATTATGTGCAGCCGGGTACCCATAAAGATTAATGAGGAGGTGGCAGGTGCTGTTGTGGTCTTTCAGGATCGAACAGATCTGACCAGAATGGCTGAGGAGCTAACGGGTGTTCGTTCCTTTGTGGACGCCTTGCGTGTACAGCGACATGAACATTTAAATCAATTGCACACGGTTGCAGGCTTGATCCAGTTAGGACAGACCGCCCGTGCTTTAAATGAGGTATTACATATAACAGATACACAGCAGGAGCTGACTCAATTCCTGGGAAGACGCATCAAGGATTATAGTATTGCAGGGCTTTTGATTGGTAAAGTCGGACGGGGAAAGGAGCTTGATATATCCGTAAGTATTAGTGAGGAATGTCAGCTGAATGAATATCCTCCTTTACTGGATCAGCATGATTTCGTACTGATTCTCGGAAATTTGATAGAGAATGCCTTTGCTGCTCTTCAAAAGCTGAATCATCGTGAAAAATGGATTCATATTTTAATATACCAGGATTCTGATCAATGTCAGATTCATGTGGAGGATAATGGTACCGGAATTCCTGAATGGGATGCGGCAAGAATCTTTGAAAAAGGGTTCACAACAAAAGAAGAAGAGGATGCAGGCTTCGGGTTGTTTCTGGTAAAAAATACTGTTGAAAAAGGACTGGGTGATATTCAGGTGATCTCGAATGAAGGTCAAGGAACAAGCTTTGTCATCACCTTTCCGATGACAACGATGGAGGAGGCTGTCAAATAGTGAAAGATCCTATTAAAGTTTTTATTATTGAGGATGACCCAATGGTGTTAGAGGTGAATCGGCAGTTTGTTGAGAGAATTGATGAGTTTGTGGTGACAGGTGCGGCAAAGGACGGCAATGAAGCGGTTAAAAAGATTGGACAGGAAGAGCCAGATCTCATTCTATTAGATATCTTTATGCCTGTTAAGAATGGGATGGAGGTCATAAAGCAATTGAGAATCTGCCAGTATCAAACAGATATTATTGTGATAACAGCAGCTAATGATAAAGAAACTCTTCGGACCATGCTGCACAATGGCGCTATTGATTATATTATAAAGCCATTTACATTTGAACGTCTCCAAAAAGCACTCCATAATTATCGTGCATATGTCAGGAATCTGTCAGGTGAACAATTGCTGAATCAGAACCAGATTGATGCGTTCTCTCCTTTACTCTCATCATCTGATAGAAACACATCATATGCTCAGATGTCATCTTCTATAGACGATCAACTCCCAAAAGGATTAAACAAACAAACACTTAAACAGATTCTTGCATTCTTAAAAAGGCAGGCTAGTTCGGTTTCTGCCGAAGAAACTGCAGATGGCATAGGTATTGCACGTGTGACAGCCAGAAGATATTTAGACTATTTGCAGCGAAATGAAAAAGTAGAAATGGATTTACGATATGGCGAAGTCGGCCGCCCAGTTAATCGTTATATTCTTATTGATGGTGAAATTGATAAAAAATAGGCAAACTCACTAAGGTCGCGTTGACCAAAATGAACAAAATGTCCAATATGTACGAAATGTTTTCAAATCCACTTGTAAGCGTTAACATAAATGAGTAATAATTTAAATTTTCTAAAAATAAGAAAGGAGAATGAATATGCGTAAACGTATTTTATTTGTACTTCTCTTTACATTATCTATGATATTAGCAGCATGTGGAGGGGGTAATGAAGCAGGTTCAGACGGTTCCGGCGAAGGTTCTGGTGACAGTTCCGGCAACTCTGATAGTCAATCTATTGTTTTTGGAACAGGTGGAACATCAGGGACTTATTATCCCATCGGCGGGGCATTAAAACCTATTTTTGAAGAAAGTGAATTCGTCGACAATGTAACCGTTGAATCAACAGGGGCTTCCGTTGCCAATATTCAAAATATACAGGATGGTCTTAATCAGATGGCGATTGTTATGAGTGACGTGGCCTATGATGCAATAGAGGGTACAGGTCAATTTGAAGGCAATCAGGCAGATGTACAGGCGGTAGCAGGTATGTATCAAAACGTTGTTCAAGTCATCGCAATGTCTGATAGCGGAATTGAATCCATAGAAGATTTAGAAGGAAAGCGCGTTGGAGTAGGGAAGGTTGGTTCTGGTGTTGAACAAAGTGCAAAAAAAGTGTTGGAAGCAGTGGATCTGACCTATGATGATTTAGACAAAGTTACACATACTGGATATGCGGACAGTGTTCAGGAAATGAAAAACGGGAATCTGGATGCAGCCTTCTTCACTTCCGGAGTTCCGAACAGTAATATAACAGATATTATGCAGCAGCACGAGGTGAATTTTGTAGAAATTAAAGGAGATGTAGCAAATCGTTTAATGGATACGTATCCATTCTATAAGCCATTTACGATTGAAGCAGGCAATGAAGCTCAATATAACTTGGAGAATGAAGTTCAGACAGTCGGGATTCAGAACATGATTATCGTATCTCCTGATTTAAGTGAGGATGCTGTTTATGACATCACGAAACGCTATTATGACTATCTCGGCACTGATGAAGTAGCTGTTTCAGCTTTAAAACACCTGCCACGTGATGAAATTGCGAAAGGTCTGATTGCACCTTTACACCCTGGCGCCAAGAAATTTTATGAAGAGAAAGGCCTGCTCGAATAAGAAAGAAAAGGGTATCGAATCTCGATGCCCTTTAATCTGAAAAATGAAAAAACGATTGCTATTGCTGACCTTTGCGATTTTGATTGTACTCCTCTTCATGTTTCCCGTACAGGTCTTCATCATTGAAAGAGATGGGACCGTCATAGATTCCTGGATGTTCCGCAATGAATTTGACTTTTCCGTCCAGTGGCAGCATTCGGTTGAAAAGGAAATATGGGAGGAGTTTTTTGTGATCAGGGACCAACAAATATTAATGAAATCAACACGTTTTAAAACATTTGGTGCAGGGGTGCCAAGTTCTGCAGGAAAAGACACCTTTATAAAAGATGGCTGGGTATATATGGTTGATATAAACCGGGAAATTGGAAACGAACTGGCAATACGAACAGGCAGGAGTACCCATCATCAAATTCAAAGTCAAAATAAAAAAGTGAAATTAATTCCACAGACATCCTATTCTGTAAAAGTTGATACACTTCAATTAGCAAAAGCCATTTTCCTAATGATGAAATAGTGGAAAGAGGTGAGACCTTGAGTCAGGATACTAAGAAAACAAAAGTACAGGAATATGACCGTGAAAGCAATACACGAACTACCATCGCTAAGCCTATCTTATTATTTATTTCAATCTTAGCGGTGTTTTTATCGTTGTTTCATTTATATACTTCCTTTGCAGGATCGCTGGTTGATATTCGTCAAAGAAGTATCCATTTATATATTTTAATGGCCCTTGGATTTTTGTTATATCCATTTCGAAAAAAAGGGAAAAAGAAAGGAATTGCTTTTTATGATTACTTTACCTCCGCTGCTGCCTTAGCCGTTGTTGTTTATATGCTGATTACTGCCAATCGTATTATTGAATCAGGAGGGCAAATTAATAACGTTGACTTTATTGTGGGCATTGTCATTCTGATACTATTATTCGATATTACGAGAAGAGTTACAGGCTGGGGATTAGCTTTATTGGGACTGGGCTTCTTAATCTATGGCTTTTATGTAAAGCTTTCCATTTACCCCCAATTGACCGGTCCTGTTGTAGAGTCTGTATCAAAACAAATTATTTCTCATTTAGTCTATATTACTGAAGGTGTTTTGGGAACAGCTGTTGGAGTTTCTGCCAGTTATATAATTCTATTTATTTTGTTTGGAGCCTTTCTATCTCGGTCGGGTATGGGACAGATGTTTAATGATTTAGCATTGGCCATTGCCGGACATACAAAAGGAGGACCGGCCAAAGTTGCGGTTCTATCCAGTGGGTTCTTAGGTTCCATTAATGGTTCGGCGATAGCAAACGTTGTAACGACGGGTTCCTTTACAATTCCTTTAATGAAGAAGATTGGTTATAACAAAGAATTTTCCGGAGCTGTTGAATCTGCGGCCAGTGTTGGTGGGCAAATATTACCTCCAATCATGGGGGCTGCAGCATTTATCATGGCTGAGAATCTGGCTTTACCATATACTCAAATTATTTTAGCAGGGATTATTCCAGCCTTTTTATTTTATTTAGGCATTCTTCTGCAAATCCATTTCAGAGCTTCTAAAAAAGGTTTAACGGGTATGCCGAAAAGTGAACTGCCAAGATTGAAACAGGTGCTTATGGAACGAGGTCACTTGCTTATTCCAATGTTTTTTCTGTTGTACTTGTTGTTTTCCGGCAAAACCCCATTTTATGCAGCGTTCTGGTCCATTTTAGCAACAGTCGCTATATCAGGCACGAAAAAGATGACAGGAATCATTGGGATGTTATCGATATTTTTAATTTTTCAGCCACAAATAACGGCAATTCTTACCGGCGAAGTTATCCCGAATTTAAGAGAAAACTGGTGGGAATTATTAATTGTAGTAGCTCTGCCAATCCTGATTAATTTATGGAGAAAAAGGTTGAAAATAGAAGCCGAGGAAGTAGGGGTTAAACAATGTATTCAGGCACTTGAAGATGGAGCACGTACAACGATTCCAGTCGGTATTGCCTGTGGGGCTGTCGGAATTATTGTCGGAGTAGCATCTTTGACTGGTGTTGCCATTGAGATTGCCAACAGTATTGTTAGCATTGGCGAAATGGTTGGAAGTCCAATGATTCAATTAATCATTACTTTATTCCTGACGATGTTGACTTCTATTATCCTGGGAATGGGTCTGCCTAGTATTCCAACTTATATTATTACAAGTACGATGGCTGCACCAATTCTATTACAGCTTCCATTATTTCAAGAGTTGGCAGGATCAACGGAGATAGGGGTATTTGTTGCCCATATGTTTGTCTTCTACTTTGGAATATTCGCCAATATAACGCCCCCTGTTGCGTTAGCTGCCTTTGCTGGTGCGGGTATTGCCGGTGGGAAGCCGAACAAAACCGGTTTTCAGGCTATGCGTCTGGCTATAGCAGGATTTATTGTACCGTTTATGTTTGTCTTTTCTCATGAAATGTTAATGATTGATGCTACACTCTTAAATATTATCATAATAACAGTTACATCCATCTTAGGCGTATTTCTTTTATCTGTCATGATGGAAGGATACGTTTATCGGATGGTTCCTGTCTGGCTCAGAATGATTTCGGGCATTGCAGCTCTCCTTTTGATCTATCCTGGCATTATGACAGATTTAATAGGAGCGGTTGTGTTTCTTTTCATTTTACTTAGAAATCGAGTTAACGGAAAGACTGTTCAACATCAGGATACGATTCCATCCGAACACAATAAAATATAAGGTAATAGATAATTCTGAAAACAAACCTGTTTTTGTGATATAATTTTGGGAAAAGCTGGAGGTCAAATAAAATTGATGTCCAGCTTTTCTTAAATCACTCACAAATGAGGTGTATAGATGAATTTAAAAACGAAGGTGACTGAACGTTTGCGTATTCAGTATCCGGTGATTCAGGCTCCTATGGCTGGAGGTATCACTACATCAGAATTGGTTGCTGAAGTATCGAATACCGGCGGGTTAGGTATGATTGGAGCAGGTTATATGACTCCGGATCAGGTGAGGAAGCAAATTCGGGAAATCAAAGAACTAACGGGTTCACCCTTTGGAGTAAATCTGTTTGTTCCCAATGAATTTGATGTGACTAAAAAGGAATGGCAAGAAGCCAATCAGGCCTTACAGCCTATACGTAACCGGTTGAACATTCCTGATGATAAGACGGAAGCTCCTGCCTTTGATCATTTACTGGAAACCTTTCATGAACAATTAAATGTAATCCAGGAAGAAGAGGTACCGATTTGCTCCTTCACATTCGGGATTCCTTCCAAGGATACCGTAGAACAATTGAAAAGAATGGATAGTGTATTAATAGGGACAGCTACAACAGTTCAAGAAGCAGTAGAAATTGAACGAAGCGGAATGGATATCGTTGTTGTTCAGGGAAGTGAGGCTGGCGGACATAGGGGCAATTTCAGTCCGGATCATCAGGAAGGTTTAATTGGTTTAATGTCCTTAATCCCTCAGGTAGTTGACCAGGTTCAAATCCCGGTTATTGCGGCAGGAGGAATAATGGATGGAAGAGGCTTAATGGCTTCTCTCTGTTTAGGAGCTGATGGAGTACAGATGGGAACGGCATTTCTTACTTGTAAGGAAAGTGGAGCCAATCCACTGCATAAACAGGAAATCCTTCAAGCCCGGGAAGATCAGGTTGTTTTGACCCGGTCCTTTTCAGGGAAATGGGCAAGAGGCATACATAATCAGTTTATTTATGAGTTCAGTCAGAAGGAAGACTCCATCCCTGATTATCCTGTACAGAATAGCTTAACAAAAGGAATCAGGAAAGCTTCTGCATCACAAGGGAATCCGGAGTATATGTCCTTATGGTCCGGTCAAAGTCCAAGGCTTACGAAGGATCAAACAGCAAAGACTTTAATGGAAAGGGTTATTACGGAGGCGAAACAGATAAGTGTAGAATAAACGGTTCATTCTTAAAGCTCTCCTACCAAGCAGAAAACTGCACCCTTAAGGATCAAACATCCTTTGAGTGCAGTTTCATTTTTTGCTAAATTTCCGGGCTGTGTTTTTTGGTTATCTATTTGTTATTGGTCGCCTGAGTCATTTGATGCCAGACAGAACCTTTAGCTTCATGTCCTCCTTCAATGCGTTCAATGGCCATGTTAATTTGGAGACGAACTTCAAACTCAGGGTCATCCGCGGCTTCATGCAAGGCAGGAAGAGCTGATTCATCGCCTGCTTCATACAGGAACATAGCCGCCCTCCATCTCACCAATTTACTCGAATCTTTTAAGGTTTTGATCATTTCTGGTATGGCTTCCTTAAAACCGAGATCTGAAAGGCAATCACCTGCTGTACGGCGAACCGTAACCACTCTGTCCTGCAGCGCCTTATAAAGATAAGGGAGGACTTTACGATCTTCAATCATCCCTAAGTAGGCCGTTGCAATCCTTCGTACAGACATTTTTTCATCATCCAGCGCCTTATCTAAAACAGGCAAATCTTCCAAGTCTGGATCATCCATTCGATCTAATGCGGCATAGCGTACCTTCCAATCCGGGTGATCCAGTGTTTCCAAGGAGACTTTATGTTTTTCTTTCGTTTCTGGAGACTCTTCTTCCGGTTTGGGGTGAAGCGCCTGTTCGGCCAATTCATCCAAACGCTCTTCATCATAGCTTGCAGATAATTCTTCCACAACATCTTCTCCGATTTCTTCGGGAGCTCCGTAACGAGGGCTTTGCTCTATCCATTTTCTCTCCATTACAAAAGAAGGTGTCTCTGCTGAAGCCTTCATGACGGCATTCATAAACCTCTTAGGTAAGCCGAATCGTTTTTCTTCATTTCCGTCCTCAATTTTTACCTGCATAGGAATACTTCGGAACATTTGAATAAAAACACTGATTTCACCAAATGGCTCCCGGTTCAGGGCACCAGCTTCCTGTGTATTTTCCGTCTCGCCGGATTCGCCAAATACTTCCCGCACTTTAGGTAGGATTTCCTCCCATGCCAGCCTTGGATTCCGATCCAGTGCAATAAAATCAGCCACATGATAAATATTTTTTACCCCTTCAATGGCAAACAAATCCTTTATAAAGGAAGGAGCATTATCCAGATTGTCATCCGGTTTATAATTGTAAGTTTCTCCTTCAGGCAATGGTTCACTCAGAATAATCTTCATTGAATTCGGACTTGGTGTCGGTTCAATTGAAATAATCTTCATAACTACCACCTCACTGACAGCTTCTTTGCCATTATTGTAAACGATTCGCAAGACAAAGAAAAGCAAAGGTAACTTGTTAGGTGAATGAAAGGACCTTCGTATATAAAACGGACAAGAGACATATGCCTTAGTAGAGGAATTTTTATAATTTTATGATCATTTAATAAAAATGAATGGGGTGGTAACATGGAAGGTTTCGGTCTGTTAGTACTAATTGTTTTAGGAGTTCTCTTTATTATTTTTGCTACAGCCAAATGGAAGCTTCATCCCTTTATATCACTAATACTGGCTTCGTTTGGCATTGGTCTCTTTGCCGGATTGCCGTTAATGGATGTTGTTGAAGCTGTTAATGGTGGATTTGGAGGTTTAATGGGCGGTATCGGGTTAGTGATTGTATTTGGAACTATCATTGGAATTATTCTCGAAAAGTCGGGTGCGGCCCTTCGTATGGCTGAAGTAATTCTGCGTATAGTTGGGGAAAAACGCCCTCAACTAGCGATGAGCTTGATTGGGTCCATTGTCAGTATACCTGTTTTCTGTGATTCAGGCTATGTGATTTTGTCGTCACTCAAAAAAGCATTGGCTAAAAAAGCTAAGGTCGCAGTCGCATCAATGGCAGTTGCGTTAGCCACAGGTTTATTTGCGACCCATACATTAATTCCGCCAACCCCCGGCCCCATAGCTGCTGCAGGCAATATTGGAGCAGAAAATTACCTGGGAACCATTATTCTGATAGGCGTAATAGTTGCCATTCCGACAATTATTATGGGCTATTTATGGTCTGTGAAAGTCGGTACGAAAATTAAAATTGAGGGAGAAGAAGATGAACAATCTCTTTACGACTATGAAACCATCCTTAATCAATTTGGAGAAATGCCGTCTGCTACTAAATCCTTTATGCCAATTGTTGTCCCTATTCTGCTCATCGGGTTTGGTTCTGTGATTACATTCGCAGGGTGGTCTGGTACCATCTTTGACATCTTCCTATTTTTAGGTTCACCGGTCGTTGCTTTATTGGCAGGGGTTCTGTTTGCCTTTCTACTATTGCCTAAATTCGATGAAGAGACATTGTCTGAGTGGATTGGAACAGGCATAAAGGAAGCATCCCCTATCTTACTTATTACAGGAGCAGGGGGCGCTTTTGGAAATGTGATCAGTTCTACTTCTGTTGCCGAATATATTCAGGGATTTGGCGACAATGCATTTTTTACCGGTGCCATGTTCCTGTTGATTCCATTCCTGATTGCAGCAGGCTTAAAATCGGCTCAAGGCTCTTCAACAGCTGCGATTGTTATTACGTCTACACTTGTCGCGCCTTTATTGATGGAAGTGAATATTTCAGGTGCTGTTCCTCTTGCGTTAGTTGTTATGGCCATTGGAGCAGGTGCTATGGTCGTATCCCATGTGAATGATAGTTATTTCTGGGTGGTAAAAGAATTCAGTGGTATGTCTGTGACACAGGCGTATAAAGCCCAGACAGCAGCCACACTCCTTCAGGGCATCGTCGCTTTTGTTTTTACCTTTATTTTGTGGATTCTGTTCGTCTAATGTCCTGCCAGTTGATGAAGAGAGATTAAGCTTCCAAAGTCATTTGCTTTGGAAGCTTTTTTATCACGCATGAACTGACCGTAATATCCCCACTTCAAGTTTTGAGGGAAAAACTGAGACTAAACGGCTGATTCCTCAGATGTATATCCACCAGCCCTGTTCCCGGTACAGAAGGAGCATCGCCACTTCCCCAACCGACAAACTCTCCTAAAATAACAAAAAAAGTTCTTTTGAATATGTATTGACAATCATTATCAATGAGCTATAATGAAGATGTCTAATTGATAATGAATCTCATTTTCATTATTTAAACTCATTCTAAAGTGGGCAGATAAATATCAGATCAACGTTGATCCAGATTAAAAGGATTCTAATTTTACAGGTAATGAGGAATTTACATGAAGAAGAGATATTTACTCATTGTACTTCTGATTCTTTCCGTAATATCACTGTTTATCGGTGTATCGGATATCTCACCATCTGATTTATTGAACCTGCAAAGTGAAGAGGTACAAATCTTATATGTAAGCAGGGTGCCACGCTTAATTAGCATTATTATTGCAGGGATGAGCATGAGTGTCGCCGGTTTAATTATGATGCAGCTTACAAGAAACCGGTTCGTATCGCCCACAACAGCAGGTACGATGGATTCTGCCCGGTTTGGGATACTGGTATCGCTGATGGTCTTCACCTCAGCTAGTCCCTTACAAAAGATGCTTGTTGCTTTTGTCTTTGCTTTACTGGGGACCTTTATCTTTATGAAAATCCTTGACCAGGTGAAATTCAAGGATACGATATTCATCCCGCTTGTAGGCTTAATGTTCGGGAATATTGTGAATTCATTATCGACCTTTTTTGCTTACAAAAATAATCTGATCCAAAACATGTCGTCCTGGCTTCAGGGAGATTTTTCGTTAATTATTCAGGGGCGTTATGAATTGTTATTTCTCAGCATCCCGTTGCTGATTCTGGCTTACTTTTTTGCCAACCGTTTTACCATTGCCGGAATGGGAGAGGAATTCGCAAAAAACTTAGGCCTGAATTACCGTCAGGTCGTAAATATCGGCTTAGCCATAGTTGCGATGGTAAGTGCTGTTGTTGTTTTAACCGTAGGAATGATTCCTTTCCTCGGGCTGGTCATCCCGAATATCGTTACCATTTTTCGAGGAGATCATTTAAAAAACAATCTGCCGCACACAGCGATGCTTGGGGCCATATTTGTCCTTGCATGTGACATTTTAAGCAGAGTCATTATTTATCCTTATGAAATTGCTATAGGACTTACAGTAGGTGTTGTTGGAAGTGCAATATTTGTTTATTTACTAGTTAGGAGAAAGGCATATGGGTTATAAGACAAAGATCTCCGTTTTAACTGGACTAAGCGCAATTCTTATTCTCGTATTCTTATTTACCGATATTTCCGGGAATTGGAGCTATATATTATCAAGAAGAATCACAAAACTAGCAGCAATGATCCTGACAGGAGCTGCGATTGCATTTTCAACCGTTGTCTTTCAAACGATTACAAATAATCGAATTCTGACACCCAGTATCCTTGGCTTAGATTCATTATACATGCTCATCCAGACCTTTTTAATATTTGCATTTGGTTCTATGAATCTGACCATGCTCAATCAAAATATGAATTTCCTGCTTTCTGTCGGCCTTATGATTGCTTTTGCGGGCCTGTTATATAAACTCCTGTTTAAAGGCGAACAGCATAACATTTACTTTCTTCTATTAATCGGGCTTGTAATCGGAACATTATTTGAAAGTCTATCAACCTTTATGCAGGTTCTATTAGATCCTAACGAGTTTATGGTCGTCCAGGATCGGATGTTTGCAAGCTTTAACAATGTCAATGATGAGCTGTTAATCATATCCAGCATTGGTTTGGCAGCGATAACCTTATACGCACTGAAATTTCTTAAGTACCTGGATGTTCTTTCGTTGGGCAGGGACCAGGCTGTTAATTTAGGCGTCAACTACGACTATGTAATCAAACGTCTGCTGATTATTATTGCGGTGATGGTTTCCGTTTCCACAGCCCTTGTTGGCCCCATTACATTTTTAGGATTGCTGGTTGCCAATGTGGCCCATGAGTTTATGAGAACCTATCGTCACCATTACTTAATTCTGGGTGCTGTTTTAATCAGTTTCATCGCATTAATTGGCGGCCAGCTGCTTGTGGAAAGAGCTTTCACCTTCTCCACAACATTAAGTGTGATTGTCAACTTTGTCGGCGGTGTATATTTCATCTATCTTTTGTTAAAGGAGAGTAAAAAATGGTAGAGTTAAAAAATCTTTTAAAAGAGTATGGAGATAAGCCAGTTGTAGAAGACGTATCATTAAACATTCAAAAGGGAAAAATCACTTCTTTTATCGGACCGAATGGAGCTGGTAAAAGTACCCTTGTATCCATGATTGCCCGTCTGATTGCAAGGGATGAAGGTGAGGTTTATATCGATGGAATGGAAATCAGCCGCTGTAAGAGCAATGATCTCGCTAAAAAAATCGCCATTTTAAAACAATCTAATTTTATTAATATTCGCTTACGTGTGAAGGAACTGGTTTCATTTGGGCGCTTTCCTTACTCAAAAGGGCGTTTAACAAAAGAGGACTGGAAATTTGTTGATGATGCCATTGCCTATATGGGTCTGGAGGATATGCAGGATAAATACCTTCATGAATTAAGCGGAGGTCAGAAGCAGCGTGCATACATAGCCATGGTGCTGGCCCAGGACACAGAGTATATCATTTTGGATGAGCCGCTTAACAACCTGGATATGAAGCACTCGGTTCAGATTATGAAAACACTCAGGAAGCTTGTTAATGATATGGGAAAGACGATTGTCATTGTGATTCACGATATTAATTTTGCTTCCTGTTATTCCGATTACATTGTTGCCTTAAAGGATGGGAAACTGGTGAAGGAAGGAACCACAGATGAAATTATTGAGCCATCTGTTTTAAAAGAAGTATACGGAATGGATTTTAATATCGAAAACATTGATGGAAATAAAATTTGTGTGTATTTTTCATAGCTAATCGGTGAGGAGGAGGAGTCGTATGACTATTAAAAAAATAGGAATTGCAGGGATTGTCTTCATTGCTTTATTGGCACTTGCCGCATGTGGCGGCGGTAATTCTGATTCATCACAGGCTTCAGGAGGAGAAACCATTACGATAGAACACCGACTAGGTACAACCGATGTACCAAAGAATCCGGAAAAGGTTGTCGTGTTTGACTATGGAATTTTAGATTCCCTGGATAAGATGGGAGTTGAAGTAGCAGGTATACCGAAAGCTACTCTGCCCCCTTATCTATCCAAGTTTAAATCGGATGAATATGAAAATGCTGGAAGCCTGAAAGAGCCGGACTTTGAAAAAATCGCCGAAATCGATCCTGATCTGATTATTATTTCAGGAAGACAGCAGGATTTATATGAGGAGCTGAATGATATCTCCTCTACAATTTTCCTTGGAGTGGATACGACCAGGTATATGGAATCTTTTAAAGAAAATATGAAAACCCTGGGGAAAATTTTTGAGCAGGAAAGCTTCATTAAGGAAGAACTGGCGAAAGTAGAGGGTTCCATAAAGGACATTCAGGATAAAGCAGAACAGGTGGAAAATTCACTTGTCGTACTGTCCAATGAAGGAAGTCTTAGTGCTTATGGACCTGAATCCCGTTTTGGTTTGATTCATGACGTATTTGGTCTTCCGGCTGTAGCCAAAGACTTGGAAGTATCCACACATGGTCAGAGCATCAGCTTTGAATTCTTAGTTGAAAAAGATCCTCAGCATTTATACGTCATTGATCGAACGGCAGCCATTGGCGGGGATGTATTGGCGGAAGAAGCTCTGGATAACAAGCTTGTAAGAAAGACACGTGCCTATCAGAATGACCATATTACGTATCTGGATCCAAATTACTGGTATTTATCCGGTGGGGGGCTAGTTTCCGTTTCCGAGATGATCAGTGAAATGGAAAGCAGTTTGGAGTAACAAAGAGTAACAGTAAGAATAGAGGGCTGTTCGGCTAAATGGTTATATTCATGCTGAACAGCCCCTTTTTTAGATTTATGATATGTAATTGTAAAACATTTGTAAATAATCCGCTGCTATCCCGTGAAATTGCACATTACTTCCTGACTCTGATGTTGATCTTACTTGAATTATGAACCCAAACATGATTCAATAGGATTTGCATTCTAAAAAGAGGAGTGAACATTCATTTATGAAAAAGCTTTTATTAAGTTTGGCTGTTATTCTGGTCCTCATCCTTACCGCATGTTCAGGTGATGAAAATGGAGACAAGAAAGAAGAAAGTCAAAATTCCAACGATCAAAAAGTAACAAAACAAGTTGATAACGATAAAACAGTAGCAAAAGTAAACGGTGAAGAATTGAAGGGGGAAGAATTTAATTTAATTTATCAGCAATTTTCCTCCAGACTTCAGGGGCAGGATGTTTCTGAAAAACAATTGGAGAAGAGAGCAATAAACCAATTTGTTGGACAAGAACTGGTTTTACAAAAGGCGGAAAATGCAGGTATGAATCCAACAAAAAAAGAGATTAATGAAGCATTTGACAAGCAATATAAGTCCCAATTTAAAGATGATAAGGCCTTTCAAAAGGCATTAGAGGAAAATAATCTAACAGAAAAAGAAATTAAGAGTAATATTGCAGATCAGTTAGCATTTAGTAAATATGTTGAAAA
Source organism: Virgibacillus sp. MSP4-1 (assembly GCF_010092505.1). Lineage (NCBI taxonomy): Bacteria > Bacillati > Bacillota > Bacilli > Caryophanales > Bacillaceae > Virgibacillus > Virgibacillus sp. MSP4-1. The sequence continues at coordinate 1,870,027 of NZ_CP048021.1, read as the reverse complement.
AAATACAGAGGTAAGTGAACCAACGGAAGAAGAAATTCAGAAAGCATTTGAACAGATTAAAAAGTCTTCGGAAAAAGATGTTAAGCTTAAAGATGTAAAACCAATGATTGTTTCTACTATTAAACAGCAAAAGCAGCAGGAAGAAATCCAAAAACTGTTTGATCAACTAAGAAAAGACAATGACGTTGAAATCCTGCTTTAAGTCTTTCATTAAAAAGTAAATATCCAGTTGGTTTAAAAGCATACCAGAACCCTAAGTGGCTGGTGTGTTTTTTTATCACGAATGAAATGGCCATAATACCCTCACTGATGGAAGTTGCACTTTTTAGTTTGGGCCTTTTTCTCATTTTTCCTGTTATACGTTTTGGCTCACGTGAATCGGGGAAGGTATCTGCACGTAATAAACCCGTAAATGAAGTGTAATGTGATGTATCCCCATCCTGGCGATCAGGAATCCGAATCCTGTAACGGGTCATGATTTTGCTAAAAAGAGGTGAGCGTGATGAGGTCTGAAACAAAACGGGATCCTTATTTCGATAATGCGAGATTTATTCTTATTTTTCTTGTGGTGATTGGCCATATGATTAGCCCTTATCGCGATCATTCGCAACTACTGGATACTGCGTATAAATTTATCTATACCTTTCATATGCCAGGATTTATCTTAATTGCCGGTTATTTTGCCAAAAACGTATTCCGGAAAGGATACACTCAAAAACTGATGAAAAAGCTACTGCTGCCTTATTTTATTTTCCAGACGATTTTTTCCGGGTTTTTCCTTGTTATAGAGGGAGATCAAAGGTTTACCTTATTCGATCCTGAATGGACATTATGGTTTTTACTAAGTATGCTTGGATGGCATTTATTATTAATTGTCTTTGCCAGAATCCCCTATTCCCTTACACTGGCACTCTTAATTGGTCTTGTTATTGGGATGGTACCAATGATTGGTACGTATTTAAGTTTATCCAGAACCTTTGTGTTTTTCCCGGTCTTTTTATTAGGTTACAAGCTGAAAAAAGAGCATTTTGACATCTTAAGAAACCCAATTTATCAAAAAGCAGCCATTGTATTTTTAATCGGGCTATTCTTCTCCTATCATACTATATTGAGTGACTTAACTACCGACTGGCTGCTGGCATCTTCCTCTTATGCAGATATTGGTGTTGAGGAAACGTATGGGATATGGATGCGTTTATTCATTTATGGAGCTGTCTTCCTGGCGACCTTCAGTGTGCTTTCGCTGATTCCAAACCGCAGTTTTCCATTTACCTATCTTGGGGGGAGAACCCTTTACATTTATTTACTGCATGGGTTAGTTGTGAAAACGCTGGATTTAACGCCAATTTTTGAAAAGATTACAGCGTCGGGCCAGCTGTGGCTATTCCTTGTGCTATCGATTGCCGTGACACTTCTATTAGGTTCGCGTCCTGTAACGAAATCGGTAAAACCTCTAATTGAGCCATATAAGGTCTTCAGCAATTAAGCGGGCAGACAGGCGTCTGTCCGCTATGTTTTTGTTTATGATCAAAGCCGCGTGCTAGGGGGGAGGAGTGAAGGCCAGAAGAGCGGGATAAAATTATTAAAGTGTCCTTCATCAGATTGATGAAGGACACTCAGGTCAGAAAAGAAGAATGGAATGGCCATCATAGAGGGAATGAAGGCCACTCAGGGAAAAAATGAAGAACGGAATGGCCTTCACACAGTGAATGAAGGCCAAAACCCCATCATAAGGCGAGGAAAGTGTCCGTCACAGGTGCCTGCGCTACGCCCGGAATTACATTTTATCCCAGGGGGGGAGGAGTGAAGGCCAGAAGAGCGGGATAAAATTATTAAAGTGTCCTTCATCAGATTGATGAAGGACACTCAGGTCAGAAAAGAAGAATGGAATGGCCATCATAGAGGGAATGAAGGCCACTCAGGGAAAAAATGAAGAACGGAATGGCCTTCACACAGAGGATGAAGGCCAAAACTCCATCATAAGACGAGGGAAGTGTCCGTCTCAGGAGCCTGCGCTACGCCCGAAATTACATTTTATCCCAGGGGAGAAGTTATGAACTGACCATAATCCCTCCATTCACATGAATCACTTGCCCGGATACATATGCGGAATCATCCGAGGCTAAGTATACGTAGGCAGGTGCGAGTTCATAAGGCTGTCCGGCCCGGCTGAAAGGAACGTTTTGGCCAAATGTGCTTACATGCTGTTCGGAAAAGCTGGCTGGAATAAGAGGGGTCCAGATAGGTCCGGGAGCAACTGCGTTCACATGAATCCCCTGTTTAGCTAAGTTTTGAGACAGGGCTCTTGTAAAACCAGCAATCGCCCCTTTTGTTGCTGAATAATCAATGAGCTGGTCATTCCCTTCATAGGCGACAACAGAGGTCGTATTAATAATTTTTGCCCCCGTCTGCAACGATGGAAGAGCAGCCTTGGTTAAGTAAAAGTATGGATAAATATTCGTTTTAAAAGTTAAATCCCATTGTTCAGAGGTAATATCAAGAAAATTTTGCTGAGGGAACTGGACCGCATGATTATTGACCAGGATATCCATTTGGCCAAAGTGATTCATCGTCTGACTGATTACATTTTGACAGTGGGATTCCTCCTTCAGATCCCCTGGTATCGGCAGGCATTCTCTCCCAAGCTCTTCTATTCGGCGTTTCGTACGCTCAATATCCCCTTTTTCATAATCAGAAAAAAATGGTATGACCAAATGAGCTCCTTCCTTAGCAAAGGCAATAGCGGCAGCAGCCCCAATTCCACTGTCCCCACCGGTAATGATGGCAACTTTTTCCTTTAATTTATCAGCACCTTTATATTGAACATCCTCAACTATAGGTTGGGGATTCATGAACGATTCGATTCCGGGCTGCTGAGGTTGGTGCTGAGGAGGAAATGCTTTTGGCTGATTTTGAGAAGACTGATTCAAACTGGATCATCCTTTCATTTTAATCATGAAATTATTTTTGGCTGAGTCCAAGGTAATCCTTTAACTAGTATGTGTAAGGAATGGGAAGTTTAAAGGATTTTTTGTACCTGGTGACTAAAATGTAGGGAAAGGAACTTTAATGGGAGGTCAGGATTTAATTATGAAAAAAGTAGCGCTGTTTCTTCTAATCATCATGCTGACAGCTTGCACAAGTGAAAAGGAGCAGGCTCCTGTAAATCAAAAGGACAAGCAGGAGGCAAGGGAGACGAATCAGTCCGAAAACCGGAAAGTGATTGCTGAAAACCTGGACATCCCCTGGAATATCACAAAGGTTGAGGAGGTTGAGGATACATTTTATTTAAGCCAACGTGGGGGTTCCATTCAACAAGTGGATGGGGAGACGGGAAGGACAGTCTTACAAAATATCAACGTTACAAAAGACATTGTTCATGCCGGAGAAGGAGGATTCCTGGGCTTTATATTAGCGCCGGACTTTGAATCCACAAACGAAGCCCTGGCTTATCATACATACGAGCAGGAGGGAAGTCTTTATAACCGTGTCATCCGTTTACAATTGCAGGAGGATACCTGGGTGGAAACTGGCATTTTACTGGAGGGGATTCCGGGTGGTCAGATCCATAACGGGGGAAGGCTGAAAATAGGACCTGATCAAAAGCTGTATGTAACTACAGGCGATGCCGGAGAGGCTGACCTGGCACAGGATTTACATTCATTAGGCGGAAAAATTTTGCGAATGGAACTAGATGGAAGCATCCCGAGTGACAATCCTTTTTCAAATTCTTATGTGTATTCCTATGGTCATAGAAATCCTCAGGGACTGGCGTGGGATAAGAATGGTCAGCTTTACAGTACCGAACATGGACAGACCGCCCATGATGAAATCAATAGGATTGAACCCGGAAATAACTACGGCTGGCCAGTGATTCAGGGGGATGAAGAAAAAGCGGGAATGATACCCCCTTTTTATCATACGGGTAACACAACCTGGGCTCCATCGGGCATTGATAGCAGGAAAGGAAAACTGTATATTGCAGCATTAAGAGGCACTAAAATCATCGCATTTGATATCAACACAAAGGAACAAACGGTCATTTATGATCAAGGGGACAGAGTGCGGGATATTTTTATTCAAAATGATTCCTTGTATGCCATAACGAATAACCGTGACGGACGGGGTACTCCTAAAGAAGGGGACGATCGGCTGATGAAAATAAATTTGGAAACAGAAGGCTGAAATACTGAAGATATCAGAAAAGTTGTGCCATTTTTTTAAATCATTTAGAATAGATAGCACATACCCTATCAAACAAATCGGAATAATATGAACAGAATGAACTTTTGAGGAGGAATTCAATTGTCAGACTTATTTTCCCCTTTTATAAAAACAGACCAGCATAAGGAATTGTATCAACTGGCAGAAAAATTATCCGGCCGTGTAAAGAAGAGAGCAAAGGAAACCGATCAGCAGGCTGCCTTTTCAGAAAATAACCTGCGTGATTTAAAAGAGACTGATTATGTCACGCTGACTTTACCAAAAACATACGGGGGCAGGGAGATTTCTATTTATGAATTGCTTCTCGTTCAGGAAAAACTGGCGGAGGGTGACGGTTCAACTGCTCTTTCCATGGGATGGCATTTAGGGGTCGTCAAAGAACTGGCAGAGGATGAACTCTGGGATGAAAGCGTCTTTGACCGGTTTGCCAAGGAACTCAGCCAGGAAAAGAAAATCGTAAACCGTATTGCGTCTGAACCAGCGACGGGCAGTCCATCGAGAGGAGGAATCCCGGAAACACGCGCTGTAAGAGAGGGGGATTCCTATATCATCAATGGACATAAAAACTTTGCAACGATGGCTAGTGTGTTAGATTACTATATTGTGACAGCCTACGTTGAGGATAAAGAGGAAATTGGGTCTTTTCTCATTCCAAGTACAGCCTCAGGGATAAAAGTAGAGCGTACCTGGGATACACTTGGTATGCGTGGAACCGCCAGTGATGATTTACTATTAGAGGATGTACGAGTCGACCTGGACCACTTAGTTGAAATGAAGCAGCAGTCGAAAAAGCCTAAAGGATGGCTTCTCCATATTCCGGCCTGCTATTTAGGGATTGCTATTGCTGCCCGTAACGATGCGATCGATTTTGCCAAAAGCTATCAGCCGAACAGTCTAAACACACCGATTTCTGAAGTACCCCATATTCAGCAGAAAATTGGAGAAATGGACTTTGAGCTTCTAAGAGCACGGCAATTTATGTATGCTGTTGCAGAAAAATGGGATCAGTATCCTGAGAAGCGTATAGAGCTGGGAGCTGAATTAGCTGCGGTCAAAGTAGCTGCGACAAATGCAGCCAGCAGGGTAGTGGATTTAGCGATGAGGATCGTTGGAGGAAGAGGTCTGTCCAAGCATTTTGATTTTGAACGCTATTATCGGGATGTCCGGGCCGGCCTGCATAATCCGCCGATGGAAGATGCCGTCATTCAGATGCTTGCCAGAAAAGCTATTGATTAATTCTGAATTAAAAATGATAGCTGGCCTGTGAAAATGAATGTAGGGACAGATACTGTAATGAAGGACACTTTTAGTAGTTATTTTAACCAAAGTGTCCTTCAGCAGCTATATGAAGGACATATCGCTACTTAAAATAGATTATTTAGGCCTTCATTTGCAGTATGAAGGACATTCCTGCTTGTCCTCTGAATTCTAACGTCCTTTATTGACCCAAAATGCTCATTAATCCGATTATTGTTTCCAAAAATGATCACATACATAAAAATCCCCGTATCACTTTGACGATGATACGGGGATTTTTCATAATGGTCTGGGGTATTATAAAATAGGCGAATAAGGAAAACAGGTGAGGCCACGTCCGCCTTTGTTCTTAAGCATTCGCGCGCTTAAAGCTGACGGTCGACAATAAAACAAGAATAGTTGTAAAAATACCAATAAATAATACTTCTTCAAAAATGGTAATCTGTCTTCCGAATAAGGATATATTCAGCCCCATGGCATCCAGAACCGGTGCTGATAAATTTTCGATATCAACCATAACCTTCTTCATGACATCGACTCCGTATGTCACAGGGTTGATTTTCACAATGAAATCCATCCAGGCGGGCATATTGCTAATTGGAAACAATGCTCCTGACAGGAAAATCATGGGCATGACCAGGATCTGTACAGTTAGCTGAAACCCTTGAGTCGAATTGATTAAACTGGCAAAAAGCAGGCCGAGGGAAGACAGCGCACACCCGAGTAAAAACATAAAAGGGATTACTTGAATTAAAGCCATCACATCATAGGATAACCCTAATAACGGAATCAGCAAAAAGAGCATCACTCCCTGAATCGTAGCAACAGTCGCTGATCCCAGCATTTTTCCGACCGCAATGCTGACTCGGGAAATCGGGGATACCAGAATTTCCTTCATATAGCCAAAATCCTTATCCTCAATTACAGACATGGCGGAAAAAATCGAAGTCATTAGCAGAGTCATGGCAACAATTCCGGGAAAAACGAATTCCACATAATTGAACCCTTCTGCCTCTTCCGGCATACTTCCCGCCATCATTGTCTCCATCGAACCGCTCATTCCTCCACCGAATATTAATAAAAACAGTATGGGCATGGTAAAGGATCCGAACAGCCGGGCTTTATCCCGGAAAAACTTAAGCAGATCCCTTTGCCAAATCGCGATAATTCCTTCCATAATCAAGCCTCCTAATCTTTCACCGTTTCACCGATTTTTCTGCCTGTGAATGCTAAGAATACATCGTTCAGAGTCGGTTTACGAATATTTAATCGGGTAATGGGAATATTTAAGGTCTTAATAAAGGACGAGATAAAAGCATCACTGCTTGCTACTTTAAGGTGAATCGTATCCTCTTCAACGGTGACCTTTGCTTCCTTCACTTTTTCGTTAATTTCCTTTAGGGCCTGCTCATTGTCCTCTGTAGACAGTTCAATAATATCACCGCCGAGCTGGTCCTTTAAGGCTGTAGGAGAATCTATGGCAATAATTTCACCCTGATCCATAATAGCCACACGATCACTGATTTCAGCCTCATCCAGATAGTGAGTCGTAAGGAACATGGTAATGCCTTCTTTTTCTTTTAAGCGTAAAATATATTCCCACAAATGGGCCCGTGTCTGCGGATCCAGGCCGACTGTCGGCTCATCGAGAAACAATACTTTTGGATAATGAAGCAGACCCCTGGATATTTCCAGACGGCGTTTCATTCCGCCGGAGAAAGTCTCGACCCGCTGCTTCTGTTCATCGACGAGGTCCACAATTTCGAGGACCTCCTGAATTCGTTCCTCCCGTTTTTCTTTAGGAACCTTATAAAAACGGCAATGCAGCATAAGATTTTCATGGGCCGTCAGCTTTTCATCAAGTGTATTTTCCTGAAAAATAATCCCGATGCTGCCACGTACTGCATCCTTATCCTTGCTTACATCGTAGTCATTAATAATAATGCTGCCGGATGTAGGCTTCAGCATTGTACAAATCATATTGATCGTTGTACTTTTTCCGGCTCCATTAGGTCCCAGAAAACCGAAAATTTCCCCTTCTTCAACCTCAAAGTTGATCCCTTTTACCGCTTCCGTATTCTTGTAGGATTTCCTCAGGTTTTGTACAGAAATAATAGATTCCAAAGTTATGACCTCCATTGGAAAAAATAGCTATTCAATATTATCCTCTTAATGCAGGAAGAAGTCAAAAACAAACTCACTCAGTAGTAATAATGATATAAAGTAGTGAAGCTGTTTGGAATTTTATGTTAACATAAGGGTTGGATCAATTAGAAATTGTAAACAAAACAAGGATCTGGAATATCCGAAAAGAGGATAGGCTATGTATTCACAATTATTCTTGGGAATATATTTTATCGTGAAAGGCATCGTAGAACTTTATGTCAGAAAACCAAATCTGCTTATCTCGGAAGCTATGATACTTAGTTTCTCCAAAGAAAATTTGCCAAAGTATCTGAAGAAAGTAGGGAAAATTCATATCTTTCTTGGAGTCTTCATTGCAGTGATGGGACAAATAGAGTACAGGTATAATCCAGAACTATGGACGTTTATATTGGTATACGTGGTAATCGGATTAGCTTGTATAGCAAGAATCATTTACTTAAATAAAGAATATTCAGGTGATTATTTGTTACGTATATAACAAAAGAGAGTTTTAGGCTTGGTCATTAGATTCATATCTATAGTTAGGAGAGGATAAAATTCCGACATCTAATTATTGCCACAGTTACTTTAATGTTCATGCTGACAGGATGTTCTTTTTCACAAGGAGAAGCAATTGAATCGATTAAAGGGGAGATTGAGAAGGTAGATGCAGAAGATCATTCTGTTTTGGTAGGTTGCAGCGATGATATGCATTTAAAGAAAGAAGATAAGGACAATCTCATTCAATATTTATGCACGGTAAATGTTAGCGAAGAAACTTCTGTCATAAATGAAAAAACAGGAGAGCGATTGAGTTTCAGTAACCTTAACGTGGGACAACTAGTGAAAGTGATGTTAACCAGGCCACAGGAAGTGAACAAGAATCAGGAAACCAGGGTCATGACTGCAAAGGAAATCATTGCTTATTAACTTGATATCGGAAAACAATCCTCTTTTACCCCAGGGGACGATAATGAAGGAATAGATTAATAGGAATGGAGGAGTGGCTAATGAGTGAACAACAGGAAACTCCAGAACATAGAAGAGAACGGTTACGACAAGAAGAGGGAAGAGGAAACCCTGCTGGAAATATGAATGATGCTGCGAATAGAGCTAGTAATGGAAGTCTTGTTGATTTAGTGGGGAGTCTGGGTTGGAAAGGAACCGGGATTCTTATTCTTTTTATGGTACTTGGGGTCATTATTTATGCAATATTCTTTCGTTAAAAGGGAAGGATGTAAAAAGTTTGTGAACGAATGTTCTTAAGCTAACGAGGCAGAAGAGTTTAATAACTAAGAGAGGAGTGATTAAAATTAAAAAAACCTCAAAGTTATTAGGAACAGTGGATATGCACGGGGACATTGAAAATATAGATAGATTCAAAAAGTTTATAAACAATTTTGACAAGGGACAGAAGGACAGTATTAGGGTAATCAGATATACAACTGAAGGTGATCCAGTGCTCCGTGACCTTGAATATGATGGTGAAGCTATCATATCAACATTTGACACACGAAGGGATAAATATGGGAAGGGGAGCATAAATACTGCAACTTGTGAATCAATTGAAGAGGTCGAAACTGCAGAAAGAACGGATTACTTACTTGATGATTGTGAAAATATTGCAGATCATACGATTTTAGTGATTTGGAAATAGTAAGAAACTCTTTGTTCGACAAACGGGTAATAAGGCTCAGTATTGATGAAGTAAACGGATTGCAAAGTTAAATGAGGAACAGGGTGTCTGAAAGTGACGAGAAGGTATAGCTGACTTTTGAATTATTTTGCGTACTGACAGGTCTTTTAAAGAAGAACATTAGAATTCTTAGGGAAGGAATTTATTATGGATATAGATTTGAAAGATAATATAAAGGCGTTCATTCGACCATATAAAGAAAAGGACTTTAATAGAATACAAGATTTAAACAGAGAAGAAGGATGGACGAATTTAGTTGAAAATGATTTGAACACAAGGGAAGCGTGGAAAAATTCAAATGTAGCCTATGTTATTGAAATAAAAGGAAAAGGAGTAGTTGGCTATGTAAGAGGATTTACTGATACTTGTATAAGCCTGTTTATTTGTGAATTGCTAATTGATAAAAAGTATCGGGGATTGGGATTAGGAAAAGAATTCCTTTACTATTTACATCATGTATATCCAACCACAAGAATGGAATTACTTGCAAATCGTTCATCTCGTTCATATTATGAAGAACTTGGTTTTCGCTCGTTTTACGGGTTTAGGAAATCTAAACAGGAATAACGCTTTTCTTATTGTGCTAGAGAGGCTTATCTTGGAGAAAAGAATAGATGAAATATAAGGAGAGGAATTATGCTTTATACTGTTGTAACAGTATTGGCTTCACTTATTCTGGGGTTTATATTATATCAGGTTCCACTGGTTCAAAGTATCTTTAATTATACAGACCTTTTAGGGATGTTCCAAATTGCTAATTTTATAATCATGGTTGTTATTCTGTATTTACTATTAGAAAAACGTGGTGAGTAATTAAACTAATGTGGACTCATCTGCAAGTAATTGACTTTATCACGCATGAACTGGCCGTAATACCCTACTTCAAGTCTTGAGGGTAACCTAAACAAGACTAAGTGGGAAAAGGGATTGTTGCTGAACTCTCAGGTGCGTACGTTCAATTAAAAAAGTTCCATGACAAAGGGACCTGGAAAAATTCCAGGTCCCTTTTTGAAAGTGATCTCTAATATTCAGTAATGTGGATTTCGTTATAATTTTTGATGAGTTATGCGACATCTTCTAATACTTCGGCAATGTCGTTCCATTCACATAAAGGGAGGGGGTTGGATTTTTTACATAGAGTTCTCTTGGAAAATCAGCAAGCGTTTCGCAACCGCTATCGGTTACTCTAATCGCCTCGCTGATTTCAACTCCAAAATCGTGATACCATAATCCCGGGATTAAATGCAGGGTCATGTTTGGCTGAATAACTGTCTGATCCCCGGGGCGAATGCTGATTGTATGCTCTCCCCAGTCAGGCGGGTAGCTTAAGCCAACGGAATATCCGAGTCGTGATCGCTTATAGAACCCATGTTTTGCAATGTTGTTTTGCCAGACTTCTTCAATTTCTTCACTGGTTACTCCGGGTCTGATGAAATTCAGCGTCTCGTTAAGAGCTTCCACAATGACTTTAGAAGTCTCTGCCAGTTGATAGGATGGTTCACCTATGACCATCGTTCGGGCAAGAGGTGAATGGTAACGGTTATAACAGCCGGCAAGTTCAACAATAACCGGATCATTCACCTGATAGCGCTCATCGGTCCAGGTGAAGTGAGGGGCTGATGTTTTTCTACCGGACGGGATCATCGGAACTATGGCTGGATAGTCACCGCCATGTTCGGCTGTTCCACTGATTTGGGCCTGAAAGATATTGGCAGCCACATCACACTCCCGGACGTTGGCATCAATTGTTTCATAGGCTCTTCGCATCGCCATTTCAGCATTTTGAGCGGCCATTCTCATATAGGTAATTTCCTGTGGAGATTTAATGGATCTTACCCAATTGACGAGCTGGTCAGCGTCCTTAAATGTTGCATTAGGTAAATGATGAATTAATTTCAAATAAGAGAGCGCACTGAAATAGTGGGTTTCCATTTCAACTCCTATATATCGATTGGCCTGCCCAATTTCTTTTAAAATATTCGCTACAAACTCCATAGGATGCTTATTGTCGGATTGTATATAGTCATCAGGATAAGGAATAATGTTATCATTGTTCATCCACGTCGAAATGCGGGCACTATTGGCATCCATTTCTCTGCCGATCCAGATCGGCTGTTCCTCATCAATCATCACAATAATCATTTGGTGAACGTAAAAAGACCAGGCATCATATCCACTTAAATAGTTCATGTTTGAAGGGTTAACCAGCAATAAGACTTCGATTCCTTGTTCGTTCATTTTTTCCTTTGTTTTTCGCATTCTTTCTTGGTATTCTTCCACCGTAAACATCCTTTTCACTCCTTTCGTGCCGCTTTCTGACTTCAAAGAGCCTATTGACCGGGTTGAAATGTTTTAAGGTAAATTGAAACAAACCACTTTAGGGTCTGTCATTTCATGGATGGCAAATTGAATGCCTTCCCGGCCAAGTCCTGAATTTTTCACACCTCCGAAGGGCATAGCGTCAATGCGATAATCACTGCTGTCATTGACCATAACTCCGCCTACTTTTAGTTTATGAATCGCCTCAAAAGCGCGTTCCAGATTTTTTGTGAAAATTCCAGCCTGCAGCCCAAAATCAACATTGTTGGATTTTGTAATGGCTTCATCAAGGTCAGCTACCGAATAGAGGATAACGACAGGTCCAAAAACCTCTTCTGAAGCCAGGATACAGTTATCAGGTAACTGCTCCAGTACAGTAGGATCATAATAGGCCCCGTGCCGTTTGCCCCCGCAAAGTAAAGCAGCTCCATGATCGACGGCATCATTGACCCAATTTTCGACTCGGATGGCCTCACTTTCTGTAATGAGTGGTCCCATATCCGTATCCGATGACATTTTATCGCCGGTGACATACTGTTTCGTACGCTCCACAAATTTTGTTTTAAAGTCCTCATAAAGGTTTTCTGCTATATAGATACGCTGAACTCCTATACAGTTTTGCCCGGCAGCTGCGTAGGATCCGGATACGGTCGATTCAACGGCCTGATCGACGTCAGCATCATCCAGAATAATGGATGGGGAATTGGAACCAAGCTCCATCCCAAGTTTTTTTACACCTGATTTAGCGGTAATTTCCTGGCCGGTTTCCACGCCTCCTGTAAAGGAAATCATTCGTATATCCTCATGCTCGATGAGTAAATCACCTATTTCGCTTCCACGGCCGGTGATGACACTGAGGACTTTTTTGGGCAATCCGGCCTCTTCCATTAAGGCGGCCAGTTTAAGAGCACTTAAAGGAGTTGTGGATGCAGGCTTTACAATTAATGCATTTCCACTTGCTACAGCCGGCCCCACTTTGTGTGCGACCAGATTTAGCGGATCATTAAAAGGAGTGATGGCGGCAATGAGTCCAATTGGAAAACGGTAGTAATACCCAACGCGATTTTCACTGCCTGGTCGTTGATCAAAAGATATAGTTTCTCCTTTAATCCGTCGTGCTTCCTCGGCACTGATTTGCAGCGTTTCAATCGCTCTGTTCACTTCACCACTGGCTTCTGTAATGGTTTTGCTTCCTTCTTTGGCAATGGTTTCAGCAAACTCCTGTTTCCGTTCAGATAATAAACTTGCAGCCCGATTCAGGATGGATATTCTTTTATGAACAGGCAGTTCTGCAGCAATGTCCACCCCTTTTTTCGCTTCTTCTATGGTGTTGATCATATCTTCCTTGCTTGCGGAGGGGACACTGGCAATCAGTTCATTATTTTGTGGATTGTATACATCAATTTTCTGTTCCCGATTTACCCATTCACCGCCAATACACATTTTCACTTGCTCCACTTGTGCCTTCATGCTTTAACACTCCTTTCGATTCAAATTTCATCCCAAAAAGACTGTCTATTGAATGACGTTTCGTTCCATATTAATGATGTCAATTAAGAGAGAAAATCCGGTTTCAATAATGCCGGCACCCGCGCCCATCAGAGTAATCGGTCCTGATAAGTCACATTCATAGGTGATGGCATTTATGGCTCCCTGAACACCAGCAAGGGGATCTGTCATATCTACTTTTTCAGGCTTTACGGATGCATAGACTTGATCATCCTGTCTGGTGATGCGCCCAAGCATCTTCCAGCGTTTATTTTCCTGCTTTGCCTCGTTAATATCATCAATAGTCAAGCCGGAGATTCCCTTACAAAGTACATCTTCTTTTGTCAGGGGAATTCCCATGATGACATTGGCTAATATGACAACCTTATAAAGGGCATCATAGCCTTCCACATCACTTGTCGGATTGGCTTCCGCATACCCGAGGTCCTGGGCCTGCTTTAGTGCTGTTTCATACGTCATTCCTTCTTCCATTTTTGTTAAGATATAGTTCGTTGTTCCGTTCAGGATGCCGCGAATCTCTTGTATTTCATTTCCTGTCAGGGAAATCAGGGGCATTCGAAGTGCGGGGGTTCCGCTCATGACCGTACCTTCAAAGCCCCAGTTGACTCCTCTCTCTTTTGCAAGCTCATTAAGCTCATCGTAAGCAATGGCTACGGGACCTTTGTTGCTCATAACGACATTTTTGCCATTCTCGAAAGCAGCTTTACAGTGGTCAATGGCGGGCTGCCCCGTCTGAACATCTGTATAGGTGATTTCGACAATGGTGTCTGCGTTAGACTTTTCAATGGTCGTTAAACTATCCCAGCCTTTGATGAGTCCATCTTCCTCGGGGTAATCCTCTAATTGGCCTGATGTATTCATAATGGCTGCGATTCGCTGTAAATCAAGGCCGTCAGGATGGTAAACAGAGCCCTTTTTTAAGTCAGAAATCGCTACGACCTTGATGTCTAATCCTAAATTGTCCGTCAGATTTTTCCCTTTGTTTAACAATATGTCCATTAACCCCTGCCCGACTCCACCAAAGCCGATAAAGGCAATTTTATGGGTCATCATCATTCCCTCCCTTATTGAATGAATAGCTTCCTTTTAAAAACCGGCAGGCTGTTTCGGTAAGGATACTGACCCCATATTTCAGGGCTTCCTCATCAATCTCAAATTCAGGCATGTGAAGCCCGCGGTTTGGCTGATCATCTATTTTTGCTCCAAGAAACAGCATGGCACTCGGTACGGTTTCAGCAATATGACTAAAATCCTCTCCCGCCATCCCAAATGGTTCTTGCTTAATCGTAAACGAAGGGAACAAATCACAGACTGTGGTTTCAAACCAGTCTGTGATAGCAGGATGGTTGTATAGAACAGGCTCCCCGTGAATGATGTCTAATTGACAGCTTCCTCCCATAGATTGTGAGATTTTTAGTGTCTGTTCCAGTTCTGCTTTAAGCTGTTTGCGAATATCCGGATGATAGCTGCGAATGGTTCCCTGGAGATGGACTTCATTAGGTATGACGTTGTAGGATGGTGTCGTTCCAATGTGTGTTACAGATAGTACGGAAGGTTCAAGTGGAGAAATCGTCCGACCTGAAATACTCTGGATAGCAGGTAAAATACTGCCTAACATTCTGATAGGGTCGGAAGTCTGTTGTGGATAAGCGGCGTGCCCACCTGAACCATAGATTGAGGCTCTAAAGGTATCGACACTTGCCATACTGTACCCTTTATTGATTGTAACTGTGCCTGCTGGTTGAACAGGATCCATATGAAGGGCAACCGCTGCATCTGCATCATCCAGAATTCCTGAGCGAACCAGGTAAGGGGCTCCGGTCCATCCCTTTTCATCGGTGTCCTCTTCAGCAGGCTGAAAAATAAATTTGATCTTCCCAGTCAGCTCTTGTTTCCTTACTTTTTGTGCCAGGATTTTAGCAGTACCGAGGGCAATAGTGGTGTGAGCATCATGACCACATGCATGCATCACACCATCATTTTGTGAACGGTATTCATGCTGATTTTCTTCTAAGATGGGTAAAGCATCGATATCAGCGCGAATGGCGATTGTCGGTCCACTCCCATTGGAAATGGTACCGACAACACCTGTATCTAATCCAATCGCTTCTTTCCCTGAATGAACGGATAATCCTTCGATGCTTTGAAGATATCTTTTAATAAACTCGGTTGTTCTATATTCTTTAAAACTTAATTCCGGTTGACGATGAAGGTTTCGTCTGATGTTAATGAGTTCATCGTGAATCGCCTGAGCTTCCGAGTGTATGTTCATGCAAAGGATCACTCCTTGAAACAAAGCTTCATTTACCTAGCTTTTTACCGTAATATAGGACAAGGCATTTTCAAGATCAGTAATCAGGTCATTTACGTCCTCAATCCCCACAGAGTAACGGATTAACCCTTCAGGAATTCCAAGGGCTTTTCGTTCTTCAGGGGTGCATTCAATATGGCTGGTTGTACGGGCAGGACCTACAACAGTTTCAACAGCACCAAGGTTGGCGGCACGATTGGCATATTGAAGTTTCGGTAAGAACTCTCTAACTCCATCCAGACCGTCTTTCAGAGAAAAGCTAAGCATCCCGCCAAAGTTGCTCATTTGCTTTTTGGCGATATCATGATTTGGATGATCTTCAAGTCCAGGATAGAAAACATCCTCAACAGCGTCATGCTGTTTCAAATAGTTGGCTATCCTCATTGCACTTGCACATTGGCGTTCATTTCTTATATCCAGTGTTTTCATACCGCGTAAAAGTAAATAGGCAGCCATTGGGTCAAGAGTGGCCCCGTTAATTTCCCGGTAATGGAAAATCTGCTCGACTAGATCTTTACTCCCAACAACGACGCCGCCAAGAGCATCGGCATGCCCGCCTAAAAACTTAGTAGCACTGTGAATGACTAAGTCAGCACCAAGTGAAAGTGGATTCTGGTTCATAGGTGTGGCAAAAGTATTGTCAACAAACACAAGGGCATCCACGGCTTTAGCCGCTTTAACCATTCTTTTAATATCCGTAATTTTTACCGTTGGGTTTGTAGGTGTTTCTAAATACAGAATATCGCATCCTTTAGCAATTTCTTCCTCCATCTGTTCGTGGTTGGCTGTTTCACAAAGTTCGACATCAATATTCAGCTTTGGCAGAAATTCAGAGAAAATTTTGTTCGTTCCCCCGTACGTATCCTTAATCGTTACAACACGGTCACCAGGTTTCAAGAAGGTAGCAAGGGAATTACTGATGGCAGCCATTCCTGTTGAGAAGCTTGTAGCACTTTCTGCTCCTTCTAAAATTTTCACCTTATCCTCAAAGGATTGCACGGTTGGATTGGTATTTCTCCCGTAAATATGTCCGTCTTTGTTCCCAATCGCTACCTCAAACCATTCGTCAATGTCTTCGTAACCAAAGGAAACACTGTGTACAACCGGAACCTGTGTGGCTCCATGAACCAAATAATCACTCTCGCCAGCCCAAACGGTTTTTGTAGCATTTGTCAGGTTATGATCCTTTGTCATGGGTCAACCTCTCCTTTCATATTTGTGAAATAAAAAGTTTTTTTAACAAAGAGATTTGCGATGTTTGCTGTAAAAGATAATGGGATAGGAATCGATTTATTTTTATGGTATGATACAAATAAAAAATTGAATATTCGCAAATTTGTATGAAAATATACTTTTTTCTTTTGTCATTTTGCAAAAGCAAAACGGGAGGGATCCTGATGAGACTGGCGATGGAGGAGATTTTACAGCTGGATTTGCTTAATGAGGGTTCCGTTGTGACTGATGAACACACCATTCGTGATTCCATTGTAGAGTGGATATCTGTGATTGAAATGCCGGTAGAAAACTTTGTCCGGAAAAATGAATTTGTCCTGACAACTGGTGTGGGATGTAAGGATGATGAGGAATTACTTTTGCAGTTTGTGAAAGAAGTGATCGAATCGGAGGCATCTGGTCTCGCTATTGCGATTGGTCGTTACATTCACAGGCTGCCGGAAAGGATTATTCATTTTGCAAATCAGCAGGACTTTCCGATTATTTTGCTTCCCTGGGAAATTCGGTTTGCTGATGCTATCCAGGTGGTACTGCATGCATTAAAGCAGGAGGAAGAGCGTCTGGTCGAAAAAAATAAAGAGACGCAACAGGAACTGCTGAACCTTATTTTAAAAAATGGCAGCCTGTATGATGTTGCGGATTATATTGAGAAGAAGCTGGATAAAGGTGTCATTATTACAGATACAAGAGGCCGGGTAAAAGGAAAAAGCAGAGGTGCTTCGAAACTGGAAAGAACCTGGACAGAATTTCTCCAATCAGAGGATTATCGCTTTATGGTCACTTCTTTTGAAAATAATCATCCATACAGTACTTCACCGAATGCCCGTGTTATGTCGATAGAAGGAAAAAATGTCCTGCAATTTCTCGTTCATTCAGCCAGTGAAATTCAGGGGTTTGTCATTGTGGAAGGGCTGACAGATGATGATGTGGATTACTTATTAGGACAGCAGACCGTACACCTGCTGGAGCATGCTGTCACAGCTATAGCCCTCTGTTTTTTAAAGGAAAATACCATCATAGAGACGGAACTTAAGCTGAGAGATGATTTTGTGTGGAGTCTGGCAAAGGAAAAGGATACCTCCTGGGACCAGGTGCTATCAAGGGCTAAGTCCTTAAAATACAATGTAACTCTTCCCTATGTGTGTATCATTGGGTATCCTGAAAATTTTATGGACGTATTTCAGAAAAACCTGGACCAATCCACCTATGAACATTGGGAGCAGACGATTACGAGAAGAATTGAGGATGAAATCTATTATTCTGGAAAGTCGATGGCCAGCCAGACGATGATCACCTTTCAGCGTAGTCACTTCATTATATATCTGGAGGTAAACCATCATCAGGTTACAGAAACCGTTGATCATTTTTTTCAGCATTTGGATAAACGGCTAAATCAATTCATGCCTGAGTTGATTTTTAGCTGGGGAATCAGTAAAACAGCAGGCCTTCGCTGTTTTTATGAAAGCTATCAGGAGGCACAGAAAGCTCTGGAAATAGGCCGTCGTCAAAAAGGTCCCGGATTTCAGAATATGTATGCAGATACGAGGGTGGACCGAGCTCTCATGAATCTTGTCCATGACGAGGAACTTAAAAACATTACAGATCAGACGATTGGGACGTTATTAAACTATGATCAGGAGCGAGGCATTAATCTTGTGCACACCTTTTCGGTTTATAACAAAAACAGGGGAAATGTCAGTCAAACAGCCAGAGAGCTTAATCTGCACCGGCAGTCGCTCCTTTACCGTTTACGGAAGATTGAATCACTGACCGACTGTGATCTGGATAAACCTGATGATCTCTTTCTTATTAATCTCTGCATAAGACTCTGGACTTTAGGGATTCTGGAGAGCCGTAACGATGTCATTTAATCGATAGCAGAAAGCAGGGGATATCATGAATTCAGTACAAACGAAAATCACCCAAGGAATGAACGTAATGAACAGGGAAAAGAAGAAGGAGGATGACCAGTAGGAAACCAGTCACCCTCCCCTTCAGATTTGCAGGAAATAAAAAACACTCATTACGATGATAAGACTTAAACCAACTGACGCAGTTAAATATAGAAAAGCAGACGCCCATTCCCGCTGTTCAATAAGTTTGATGGTTTCTAAACTAAAGGTTGAAAAGGTGGTAAACGCCCCGCAAAAGCCAATACCAAGGATATGTACCCATTGTTGCTGAATATCGATTCCAAGAATAATCCCCAGCAAAAGTGAGCCGACCACATTGACCAGCCAGGTCCCCCATGGAAAGTCATATTTATTGAGCCAGTGACTTATCCATGCTCTGGAAAAGGCACCCAAACATCCTCCAAGAAAGACATAGCTAATCATGATGGTTCACTTCCTATATGTTTTACCATCCAAGTATAACTCAAACCGCTAAGAAAAAGTCCCCCGATTATACTCCCGAAAATATACAAAACAAAGAGCAATGAGCCGCCACTTTGGAGCAGCTCGATGCTTTCGGTAGAGAAGGTTGAAAAGGTGGTGAAGGACCCAATCATACCTGTTCCTATAATCTTTTTTAAATGAGCATGCATACGGGGGAATAACAGAATGAATGGCAGGAAGAGGCATCCGATGTAATTGGTCATTAATGTAGCCCAAGGAAAGGCTGAAGCATCCATGATCACTGATAATGCATAACGTAAAGCAGCACCAATTCCTCCACCAATGGCAATCCCCAACCAGATCATTTTTGACAAAAGTCTTACACCACGCTTATTTTCTTGATTTTAATAATAGAACAATCCCTAATATAAGAGCTAACGCTACTACGATCGTGCCACCAGGCGGTATTTCAAAATAATACCCGCTGATAAGCCCGGAAATAACGGACAGTTCTCCAAACAGGATACTATAAAAAATCGCCTGTTTGAAGCTTTTTGCCATTCGAATGCTGGAGGCAACAGGCAGAGTCATTAATGCTGATACCAGCAATACCCCAACAATTCTTATGGAAGCGGAAATAGCAAGAGCGGTTAACAGGATAAATAAAAAGTGGATCCATTTGGCATGAATTCCGGAAACCTGGGCATATTCCTCGTCAAAGGATACAGCAAACAGCTCTTTGTAAAAAATGATGACGGCAGCGACGATAAATAAGGAAATCCCGAAAATAAAATATAAATCCTGCTGACTAACCGCTGCCACAGAGCCAAATAGATACGCATATAAATCTGTGTTAAATCCGTCTGCCAGAGAAATAAAAATAACACTGAGTCCGACCCCTACAGATAAAATAATTGGAATGGCAATTTCCTGAAATGATTGATAAACACTCCGCAGATATTCAATAATAATGGCGCCAATAATAGAAAAACCGATCCCTGTATAATAAGGGGAAATCGCGAGCAATGCTATTTTCTTTTCTAAAAACAGACCAAAGGCGATACCGGACAGTGTGACATGGGAAAGCCCATCCGCGATCAGGGACAAACGCCGTACAACGATAAACGTACCCAATAGAGGAGCAATCAGACCGATTAACAATCCTGTATAGAAGGTATTCCGTAAAAATTCAAATTCTAAAAAGCTTTCTATCATTTTTAATCCTCCTGTTAATGGTTATGAGAAATGGAGTGCATGGAATGACCATAAAACTGAGATAGCTCTTCATCTGATTTTTGATGAAACTCAGAAGGATTTCCGTGATAATGAATCGTTTTATTTAAACATAATAAATCTGAAACATAGGATGTGATGGTTCCGATATCATGAGAGACTAACAAAAGAGTAATCCCTTCCTTTTCATTTAATCGGGCAAGCATTTTGTAAAAGCGCTCCACATTTTCTGTATCCACTCCTACAGTTGGTTCATCCAGAATAAGCAATTCAGGCTGGCTGACCAGAGACCGGGCAATAAATACTCTCTGCTGCTGACCGCCGGATAAATCCCCGATGTTCCGATCTGCATACTCTCTCATTCCCACGTTTTCAAGTGCACGGTAAATTTGTGCTTTATGTCCTTTATTTACAAAACGAAAATAGCCGACTTTACCGGTCAGACCCATGGATACCACTTCATAAACCGTAGCCGGAAAGCCACGATTAAATGTATTGGCCTTTTGGGATACAAAGCTGACTTTGTTCCAATTTTTAAATTTATGAATCGGCGTACCGAATAATTCAATTGTTCCTTTCTGCAATCGTAAAAGCCCAAGAATGAGTTGAATAAGTGTCGTTTTTCCTGAACCATTTGGCCCGACCAGACCCGCAAAGGACCCTTTCTGAATCGTGAAGTCAACACCTTCAAGCACATTAAGCTGTTCGTACTTATAGTCTAGTTGTTGTACTGATAGAACAGGAGCAGAAGCATCCATTCTCAATCCTCCCTTTTCATTAGGTGATACCGACTTTGATCATTGATAAGTTTAAATCAACTGAATTCTGATTATAACTCTATCGTAATCATTGTCGTCACAAATCATTCATTATAAAACGTATTTCATTTTACAGAACTATTTTCGATTTGTAAATCATAATGATTACGATTTATTTTTTGAATAAGTGAAGGAGACCTGGGAGCGGACATTGAACAGAGAAAAGCGGAGACGCAGGGCCTGGCGCAGCAGCTGGCCAAATCAGGGAGGGGTGGAGACCCACACTGATGGAAGTTTCACTTTATAAACATATTACTTGCCTGAAGCCTTTCTATGTCATAAGATAACTATATTTGACAAGAATAGATTTAGGAGATGACAACATGAAAGGTATACTTCAAAATAAATGGTCGGTTATTGCCATAGCTGTGTTTTGTTCCATCCTGTGGGGCAGTGCATTTCCGGTACTGAAGATAAGTTATGTGGAAATGCAAATGGCAGCCGATGATATCATTGCAAAGATTGTGTTTGCGGGGATGCGTTTCTTATTAGCCGGACTAATTGTGTTATTATTTTTAGTTGTTATGAATCCATCCAGCATTCTCGTTTCCCGTAAACAATTCACCGTTTTAATAATCTTAGGGATTGTGCAGACAGCCCTTCAATATTTTTTCTTTTATAATGGCTTAGCCAAAGTTTCAGGCATGCAAGGGGCTATTTTAAGCTCAAGTGGAACCTTTTTTACCGTACTTCTGGCACACTTTTATTATAAAAATGACCGGTTGAGCTGGAAGAAGGTTGTAGGTTTAGTCGCCGGATTTTCAGGTATTGTGATTGCCAACTGGGGACAGGAGTTTCAGCTTAGCTTTCAATGGGATGGAGAAGGATTTATGATCCTGTCAGGTGTTACGAGTGCAATTGCGACAATCATGGCCAAAGAGCTCGCTACCGGTATCCATCCCTTTGCCGTCACTGGCTGGCAGTTGTCTTTAGGTTCTATTCTTATGCTGCTCGTTGGGGTTCCACAATTAGCAGATGGTGCCATTGTATTTACAACTTTCGGGTGGGGTTTACTAATTTATTCTGCCTTTCTTTCAGCAATCGCATTTGCCCTTTGGTATTCACTGCTGAAATACAACAATGCAGGAATTATCAGTATGTATAAATTCATCGTTCCAGTTGCCGGTACGCTCCTTTCTTCCATATTTATACCGGAAGAACAGTTGAATATTTTCATATTATTGGCTATCGCTATGGTTGCACTTGGGATTATTATCGTAAATTATAAAGGCAGAAAAAAAGTCCATGTGCAGAAGAGTGAAGCTGTCGGAGTGAAATAAGCTTAAGGTTCATTTAAAGATATTCTAAAAATATAAATAAGATGATTGATAAGCCTATCCAGCTATGAGTTGGATAGGCTTTGTTTGTGGAGTTTAGGGGTCCACGGTTGATTGGCTCTGGATGGCGGGTAAATCCGCTGAGAGAGGGAGAGTCACGGCAGGTTCAAAAGAAATGGGGGGTGAATCTGCCGAGAGAGGGAGAGTCACGGCAGGTTCAGATGAAATGGGGGAGTGAATTTGCCGAGAGAGAGTGTGTCACGGCGGATTCAGATGAAAAAGGGGGTGAATCTGCCGAGAGAGGGAGAGTCATGGCGGATTCAGATGAAATGGGGGGTGAATCTGCCGAGAGAGAGTGTGTCCCGGCAGATTCAGATGAAAAAGGGGGTGAATCTGCCGAGAGAGAGTGTGTCCCGGCAGATTCAGATGAAAAAGGGGGTGAATCTGCCGAGAGAGAGTGTGTCCCGGCAGATTCAGATGAAATGGGAGGTGAATCCGCCGAGAGAGAGTGTGTCCCGGCAGATTCAGATGAAAAGGCGAGAGAATCCGCCGAGAGAGGGAGAGTCATGGCGGATTCAGATGAAATGGGGGGTGAATCTGCCGAGAGAGGGAGATTCATGGCGGATTCAGATGAAATGGCGGATGAATCTGCCGAGAGAAGGTGTGTCACGGCAGATTCAGAAGAAATGGGGGGGTGAATCCGCCGAGAGAGTGTGTGTCATGGCAGATTCAGATGAAATGGCGGATGAATCTGCCGATAGAGTGTGTGTCCCGGCGGATTCAGATGAAATGGGGGAGTGAATTTGCCGAGAGAGAGTGTGTCACGGCGGATTCAGATGAAATGGGGGAGTGAATTTGCCGAGAGAGAGTGTGTCCCGGCAGATTCAGATGAAAAGGCGAGAGAATCCGCCGAGAGAGGATGGTTCACAGCTGATTCAACTATAAATTTTATAGAAAAAACCGTGATAGGAGTAATCACGGCTTATATATTCTTTATACGAGCCCTTACCGCTCGTCTCCGCTTTTCTATGTCCAGCTCCAGGGCCCTTCCGCTTTTCTGTGTCCAGCTGCGGCTCGCAGGCCCAAGCGGTCATAAGCAGAATACCCTCCATGGCCCAAAAGCGGCCACTCCGGATATTCTGCTTATGCCGTCGGGCCTACCCGCTCGCCTCCGCTTTTCTTCACTGCAAATAAGGCAACTGATTTTTATAACCGGCGAATTGCTGATAGCTTTGCTGCATCTTTTGCTGGTCGGCAACTTCCAGGCTATACCAGCCATTTTTAAACATAAGATCGAACAGGTTGCGCTGGCAGTCCTGGGTCTCTTTAAAAATTAATGAAACATCCTGATATAGCTGCTGATTACTGACCTCGTTCATAGCTGTGGTATAGGATGCTGTCATATACTTTTCTGTAGCAAGCATATCATTAACAAAATCACGTTCGTTCATTTGAGGAGTCTTTGGGACTTGGGTTTCCTGATTGGAAATGGTTTGACTCTGTTGTAGATTTTGCATCTGCATGTTCCGCTGAGCCTGCTGTTTTAATTGATCTTCATTTGTCATATCATTCACCCTTTCTATCTTTCATGTTTAATGATTTACCTGAGGACTGGGATTCTGATTTAAATACTGCAGGATTTTCTCATAATGGCGCTGATGCATCTCACCAGCGGATTCCAATGCGGTTTTTACTTCCTGATTCTGACACTGCTGAGCAAAGAAATGTGCTTTTTTACTTGCAAGCAGATTCCATGAAAGCATATCTGATAAGTAGGACTGATCTTTGGTACTGATC
This sequence comes from Virgibacillus sp. MSP4-1, assembly GCF_010092505.1. Classification (NCBI taxonomy): domain Bacteria; kingdom Bacillati; phylum Bacillota; class Bacilli; order Caryophanales; family Bacillaceae; genus Virgibacillus; species Virgibacillus sp. MSP4-1. The sequence goes on along the minus strand of NZ_CP048021.1, from coordinate 1,845,872 downwards.
ATATTTGGCGGTGCCGGCATGGGATTGGTTTGCTGAAATTGATTGTTTTGCTGTTCCTGAGTCATTTTTAACAGCCTCCTTTTAATAATGTCCCATTTTTTAGCATGTCACATATTTTTGAGAAAAAACCGTTGCGAAAAGTCTGAATATATTTTATAGTTAAATTAAGACTTGGATAGGGAACTATCTAATTTTTTTCGCACAAAAATGAATGAGTATTCATTCAAAGGGATAGGGGGAAATAGCATGGAGCGATCAATCAAGCGCGCAGCTGTTTTAGGATCAGGAGTGATGGGGTCCGGAATTGCTGCACACTTGGCGAATTTAGGGATTCCTGTATTAATGCTTGATATTGTACCTCGAGAACTGACTGACGATGAAAAGAAGAAGGGATTATCCCTTGAGGACCCTAAAGTAAGAAATCGTATGAGTAATCAGAGTAAACAGCAGTTGAAAAAGCAGAAGCCATCACCGATTACCAGTAAGAAGAGTCTTGATCTTATTGAAACCGGAAACATGGAAGATGACATGCAAAGACTTCAGGAAGTGGACTGGATTATTGAGGTTGTTGTTGAAAATCTTGATATTAAGAAAAAGGTATTTGAGCAGGTAGAGCAATATAGGAAAGAAGGAGCCATTGTCAGCTCAAACACGTCAGGAATATCTATTGAAGGTATGGCTGAAGGTCGATCTGATAGCTTTAAAAAGCACTTCCTGGGTACACACTTTTTCAATCCGCCACGTTACTTAAAGCTTTTAGAAGTCATTCCAAATAAGGAAACAGACCCGGATGTATTATCCTTTATGAAAGAGTTTGGAGAAGATGTTCTTGGAAAAGGTGTAGTAGAAGCGAAGGACACACCAAACTTTATTGCCAATCGTATCGGTACTTACGGGTTATTGGTTACCGTTCGGGAAATGCAAAAAGGCGGATTCAGTGTCGGAGAGGTTGATTCTGTTACAGGCCCTTTAATTGGACGTCCAAAAAGTGCGACCTTCCGTACATTGGATGTTGTCGGTCTGGATACCTTTGCCCACGTAGCCAAAAACGTTTATGACCAGGTTGAGGGAGAGGAAAAGCAGGTATTTGCCGTTCCGGAATTTATGAATCAGATGCTTGAAAAAGGATGGCTGGGTGCAAAGTCAGGCCAGGGATTCTTTTTTAAGAAAAAAGGAAAAGATGGAAGCGTTATTTATGAGCTGAATCCGGAAACGTTAGAGTATGAAGACCGTAAGAAGTTGAAGACCTCTGCTACAGAGGCAGCTAAACAGGAAAAAGGTCCAAAGCGTAAATTGAAAGCGCTTGTTTCCGCTAAGGGAGATCGTGCCGGAGACTTAGTCTGGTCTATCTCTAAGCCGGCGCTTATCTATTCAGCAGAACTTCTGGGTGAAATTGCCGATGATATTACTGCCATTGATGATGCGATGAAATGGGGCTTCGGCTGGGAGCTCGGCCCATTTGAAATGTGGGATGGAATTGGTGTAAGGAAATCTATTGAACGTATGAAGGAAGAGGGAGAATCTGTTCCACAATGGGTAGAAGACATGCTGAACAAAGGCTATGAATCTTTCTACAAAACCGAAAATGGAAAAGTCTATTATTACGATCAGGGTGAATACAAAGAAAAACAAGTAAATGAAAAGGAAATAAATTTGAAATTACACAAAGATCAGGCAGGTGTCATTAAGAAAAATAGTGGAGCCAGTTTGATAGATCTTGGTGATGATGTAGCCTTGCTGGAATTCCATTCACAGAGCAATGCCATTGGTTTGGATACGATTCAGATGATCAAAAAAGCCCTTGAAGAAGTGAACCAAAATTACCGTGGACTCGTTATTGGTAACCAGGGCAAGAACTTCTGTGTAGGTGCTAACTTAGGCATGATGTTGATGGAAGCTCAGGACTATAATTTCATGGAATTAGGAATGATTATTAAGCAATTCCAGCAGGCCATGATGAATATCAAATACAATGAAAAGCCTGTTGTAGCCGCTCCTTTTGGAATGACACTTGGTGGAGGTACAGAGGTATGTCTTCCGGCTAGCTCCATTCAGGCATCTCCTGAATCCTACATGGGTCTTGTAGAAGTCGGTGTAGGTCTTATCCCAGGTGGAGGCGGAAACAAAGAATATTATATTAAGGAATTAAAAGGACTTCCTGAGGGTGTAGACTTTGACTTGCAAAAAGTCGCCAATGATGTATTTGAAAAGATTGCGATGGCCAAGGTGTCAACATCTGCAGAGGAAGCAAAAGAGAACGGGATTTTAAACGGTAAGGATGCAATCAGTCACAACCCGGATCATTTAATTTATGATGCGAAACAAAATGTTCTGTCACTGGATAAAGCCGGTTATCAAGCTCCTAAGCGAGATCAAGTACCGGTAGTGGGTGAAGCAGGATATGCAGCCATGTTGCTCGGTGCCAAACAGCTGAACGTCGGTGGATATGCGTCTGATTACGACCTGAAGATTGCTGAAAAACTGGCATTCGTCTTAGCAGGTGGCAGATTAAAACAAGGAACACTGGTAGATGAGGATTATTTTCTGGATTTAGAGCGTGAAGCGTTTCTTAGTTTAATAGGAGAGCCAAAGACTCAGGAGCGTATGCAGCATATGCTTTTAAAAGGAAAGCCGCTTCGTAATTAATTAGTTGAAATAACTCCAATAAGCAGAGGGGGAAGAAATGTGAAGGAAGCTGTAATTGTTTCAGGTGCCCGTACACCTGTTGGAAGAGCAAAAAAGGGTTCGCTTGCCAATACACGCCCTGACGACCTTGCAGCGCTTACTGTAAAGGAAACATTAAAGCGTGCAAATAACTATGAGGGCAATATAGATGATGTCGTCATTGGATGTGCAATGCCTGAAGCTGAACAAGGGATGAACATGGCGCGCAATATTGCGGGGCTTGCCGGTTTATCCATTGATACACCTGGAATAACCATTAATCGTTATTGTTCTTCAGGACTTCAAAGTATTGCCTATGCAGCAGAACGGATTATGCTCGGTCACAGTGATACCGTTCTTGCTGGTGGTGCTGAATCGATGAGTCTTATCCCAATGGGAGGGCATGTCATTAAACCAAACCTTGAATTGGTAGAAAATGCACCCGGCTACTATATGTCAATGGGACACACAGCAGAGGAAGTGGCAAAGCGTTTTGATATCTCCCGTGAAGATCAGGATGCTTTCGCCGCAAGGAGTCATGAAAGAGCAGCAAAGGCTCTTCAGGAAGGTAAATTTGCTGAAGAAACGATTCCGGTAGACGTAACTGTTCGTCAACTGGGAGATGACAACAAAGTTCAGGAAAAATCATTCACGCTAAAACAGGATGAAGGCGTACGTCCGGGAACCACTCCGGAGGTCCTCAGGAAGCTGAAGCCTGCCTTTTCCATTAATGGAAGTGTAACGGCCGGAAACTCATCACAAATGAGTGATGGTGCAGCAAGTGTACTGGTTATGGATCGTGAAAAGGCAAACTCAGAAGGCCTGGAACCTCTGGCTAAGTTCCATTCCTTCGCCGTTGCAGGTGTGGAACCGGAAATTATGGGTGTCGGCCCGATAAAGGCAGTTCCTAAGGCATTGGACATTGCCGGACTAAGTCTGTCAGATATAGGCCTGTTCGAGTTAAATGAGGCCTTTGCTTCTCAATCTCTTCGTGTAATCAGAGAGCTTGGTTTGGATGAAGAGAAAGTGAATGTGAATGGTGGAGCGATTGCTCTTGGGCACCCGCTTGGATGCACCGGTACAAAGCTTACTTTATCTTTAATCCATGAAATGAAGCGCAGAAACGAGCAATTTGGTGTTGTTACGATGTGTATCGGCGGCGGTATGGGAGCTGCTGGTGTCATTGAACTTTTATAATGGGGAGGAAATAACATGAGTGAAACAAAGGATAAGTTAATTAAAGGTGGAGGTTTTTTAGTCGAGGATTTAGCTGGTGAGGATATTATTACTCCAGAGGATTTCTCTGAAGAACATCATATGATTGCTAAAACAACCGAGGATTTCGTTGAGGGCGAAGTTGTACCGAAAATTGATCAGCTTGAAAACCATGAATTTGATGTTTCTGTAAAACTATTAAAACAGGCAGGAGAGCTCGGTCTGCTGGGGGCTGATGTACCCGAGGAGTATGGAGGGCTTGGACTGGATAAAATCAGTTCCTCCCTCATTACGGAAAAGATGTCTCGTGCAGGCGGTTTCTCGATTTCCCACGGCGGACACGTAGGAATTGGTTCTCTTCCGATCGTATTCTTTGGTAATGATGAGCAAAAGAAAACATATCTTCCGGACCTGGCAACTGGTGAAAAACTGGCCGCCTATGCGCTAACAGAGCCAGGCTCAGGTTCAGACGCCCTTGGAGCAAAAACAACCGCAAAATTGAATGAAGCCGGTACACACTATATCCTGAATGGGGAAAAACAATGGATTACCAACTCTGCATTTGCTGATGTTTTTGTTGTCTATGCAAAAATTGATGGGGATAAGTTCACTGCATTTATTGTTGAAAGAGAATTCCCAGGTGTGTCCACTGGACCAGAGGAGAAGAAGATGGGCATCAAATCTTCTTCTACCCGTACACTCATTTTAGAGGATGCAGAAGTTCCAGTGGAAAATGTACTTGGTGAAATTGGACGCGGACATGTGATTGCCTTTAACATCCTGAACGTTGGTCGTTATAAGCTGGCTATAGGAGGTGTAGGTGGATCCAAGCGTGCCTTTGAAGTTGCGGTGAAATATGCGAATGAGCGTAAACAATTTAAGACACCAATTTCAGGCTTTTCACTGACAAAGGAAAAGTTCGGTACAATGGCTTCCGAAATTTATGCGAACGAGAGTGCTGTTTATCGCACAGTCGGTCTGTTTGAACAGCGCTTAGGAAATCTTTCACAGGAAGAATTAAATGATGGTGGAGAAGTTGCGAAAAGCATAGCTGAATATGCCATTGAATGTTCCATGACCAAGTATAGTGCAACAGAATTACTTGATTATGTGGTGGATGAAGCGGTACAGATTCATGGTGGTTATGGATTTATGCAGGAATATGAAGTTGAACGTGCCTATCGTGATTCTCGTATAAACCGTATTTTTGAAGGTACAAATGAAATTAATCGTCTGATTGTTCCAGGCACATTATTGAAGAAAGCGATGAAAGGCGAACTTCCACTATTACAAAAAGCAACCGCCCTTCAAGAAGAAATGATGATGATGATGCCGGAGCAAGTAGGTGATGAAACACTTGAACAGGAAAAATATCTATTAACGAATGCTAAGAAAATAGGCTTGCTTGCAGCGGGTGTTGCAGCCCAGAAGTATGGCGAGAAACTCGAAAATGAGCAGGAGATACTTGCTAATATTGCAAATATGGCTGCTGAAATTTATAATATGGAATCAGCCATTTTACGTACGGAAAAAGCGATTAATAATACAGGAGAAGAACAAAATAAGCAAAAGCTTCTCTATACACAGGTATTTGCTCAGGAAGCATTTAACCGTATTGAAGCTCATGCAAAAGAAACATTAGTAGCCAGTGAAACAGGGGATCAGCTGCGTATGATGCTATCTGCCTTAAGAAAGCTTACCCGTCATGACCCTACGAATGTCATTGCAAAAAAACGTGAAATTGCAGAAACAGCCATTAATGAAGAGAAGTATACTGTATAAGCTTTGTTTGACTGATTAACGGACCCTTTACCCTGAAAGTAAAGGGTCTGTTTTTTGTTAGATCTCTGGCATTGGACTTGGACAAACGGGGGGCTCTTCCTTTTGATTCATGAAAGGTGATAATGGGAGCAGGAATATGTTAAAATGTTGATAATTGAGCTGGAGGGGGTAAAACGATGTCCTTAAAAGTATATCAGTATCCGAAATGCGGGACTTGTAAAAAGGCTCTTAAGTGGCTGGACGAACATAAGGTTGATTATGAATCCATACATATCGTCGACAATCCACCATCAAAAGAGGAGCTTGCATCTCTTATCGAGAAAAGCGGTCTTCCTGCTAAGAAATTCTTTAATACGAGTGGGAAAAAATATCGTGAACTTGGTTTAAAAGATAAGATAAAAGAGGCTTCGAGTGAAGAAATGATGGATTGGCTGGCATCAGATGGAATGCTCATTAAAAGGCCAATTGTTACAGATGGTGATCGGGTTACAGTAGGTTTTAAAGAAGATTCATTCGAACAAGCATGGCATTCATAATATAGGAATAAATTGGAGGGAATAGAATGAGTTTACCAAAGGATTTATACTACTCAGAAGAACATGAATGGGTAAAAGTGGAAGGGAATAAACTTCGTATAGGAATCACGGAATTTGCTCAATCTGAATTAGGAGATGTCGTATTTGTGGAACTTCCTGAAGTGGGGGATGAAGTAGAGGCTGATGAACCATTCGGAAGTGTTGAATCTGTAAAGACCGTTTCCGAGCTGTATGCCCCGGTAGGAGGAAAAGTGGTTGAGGTTAATGAAGAATTAGATGATAGCCCGGAATTTGTAAACGAATCTCCATATGAAAAAGCGTGGATGATTGTCATTGAACCGGAAGGAGAACCAAAGTTAGACCAGCTAATGTCCGCAGAAGCGTATGAAAAAATGGTCAACGAAGAAGAATAATATATGATTTAAAGAGACAGGCAGTGTGCACACGCTGCCTTTTTATTACGCATTAACCGCTTGTAATCCCACACTTTAAAGCGTAAGGGTAATCTAATGAAACGAAGCGTGGGTAAGGAGGGCCGTAAGAGCCATATCATTTTTCCTGTCTATAAGATTAAGAATAACATAACTAATGTCGTGGTGATTGTTATGATCGAGGTAGAGAAAGTAATCATTGTCGAAGGACGCTCTGATTATAAAAAAGTAAAGAAAATTATCAATGAGCCTCTACAGATTCTTTACACAAATGGTACGATAAGCATGGGTCGGTTGGAAGCTCTTGTAGACGAACACTTCCTGAATGACAAGGAAGTTTATATTTTAGTGGATGCTGACGATCCTGGACGCAAGCTCAGAAATCAACTCAGACAAGAGCTCTCCCATGCTATTCATTTATATGTTGATCGTTCTTTTCGGGAAGTAGAAACAACCCCGAATCATGAATTAGCCTCTGTCTTAGCATCCGCAAACCTTAAAGTACACACGGATTTTTTAAAGGGGTATGGTTATCATGCAGGAAATTAACGAAAAAGACTTGTCCATTATTCTGGAAAGTCAATATAAGCAATTTATTTTCCTATACACACCATTTTGCGGGACGTGTAAAGTAGCGGGGAAAATGCTGGAGACGCTGGAGAATATAGAGAATCTCCCAAACTTTCATACGATGAACGCCTCGCTGTTTCCTGATTTTATGCAGAACTATCAAATTGAGAGTGTTCCATGTCTGGCTATAATACAGGAAGGACATATTTTGGATAAAACGTATGCCTTTCATTCTGTCCCATTTATGTATGAGAAGCTGCTTACTTATTCAGCTGACAAAGGATGACAGCATATGTCAGATTTCCCGGGAAATAATTGCGTAAAGAAATAAAAGATATTCAGTGAAACCTGTTGACTGGTTCTAACAGACTATGCTAATATATCAATTATTCAATAAAAATATGAATCTCGTCTTATCAAGAGAGGTGGAGGGACTGGCCCTGTGAAGCCCGGCAACCTTCAAGTCATTCAATGTGTATGATTTGAAACGGTGCCAAATCCTTCAAAGTTAGTGTGCTGACTTTGATAGATAAGAAGAGAGATAATCGGTCTGTGTTTATCCCTCTTCTTATGGAAGAGGGATTTTTAATTGAATAAGTAAATAGATCTCTTATCACGAGTGGCGGAGGGACTGGCCTGATGAAGCCCGGCAACCATCAGACAAATAGGTTTTGTTTGACAAGGTGCCAATTCCTGCGAAGCGTATAGCTTTGACAGATAAGAGAACAGAAGATTTTAAGGCTTTTCTGTTCTCTTGTGAACGGAAAAGCTTTTTGTCTTATAATAATTATATTGCAATTATGAAGAGGGTGAATAAGAATGATTTCCATTAAAAACCTTTCAAAGATATATAAAAGTAAAAACAGAGATGATGTAACCGCCGTTGATCACATAGACCTTTCGATCAATCAGGGAGAAATCTTTGGTGTCATTGGCTATAGTGGTGCCGGTAAAAGTACATTTATCCGTTTGTTAAACCGTCTGGAAGAACCGACGGACGGCAAAATCATCATGAATGAAAAGGACATGACAAATTTAAGTAACAAAGAATTACGGAAGGAAAGACAAAAAATTGGAATGATTTTTCAGCATTTCAATCTCCTTTGGTCCAGAACCGTATTTGACAACATCGCCTTTCCGCTTGAAATTGCCGGAATACCAAAGGAACAGCGAAAAAGTAAGGTTCAGGAGCTAATTGAGCTTGTTGGTCTTGCAGGCAGAGAAGATTACTACCCTTCACAGTTAAGTGGCGGGCAGAAGCAAAGAGTGGGAATTGCAAGAGCCCTTGCCAATGATCCAAAAGTTCTTTTATGTGACGAAGCAACTTCTGCGCTGGATCCGCAAACAACCGATGATATTCTGGATTTGCTCGTGAGCATTAATCAAAAGCTTGGACTAACCATTATTGTCATCACACACGAAATGCATGTCATTAAAAAGATTTGTCAGCAGGTTGCTGTTATGGATAATGGAAAAGTCATAGAGCAGGGTGAGGTTCTGGAGGTCTTTATGCATCCGAAAGAGAAGACCACTCGCCGTTTTGTCCAACAGGTGATGGGCGAACAGGAGGAGCAAAGTCCCATTCATTATTTCGTGAAGAATTATGAATCCGGCAAAGTTCTCCGTCTCCACTTTGTTGGGGAAACAGCAAATCAGGCTTTAATCAGTAAACTCGTAAAAACGTTTAATGTTGAAATCAATATTTTACAAGGGAATATTACACAGACTAAAGATGGAGCCTATGGTACTTTGTATGTTCACATGGATGGAAAAGAAGAAGTGGTTGATGAAGCCATGAAATATATACAGCAAACCTCGGTAGAACTGGAGGTAGAAGAGAATGCTTAGAGAATTGTTTCCGAATGTTGTTATGGAAGATTTGAAAGTCGCGACAAATGAAACCCTTTATATGACAGGGATATCAGTCCTTGGAACATTGATTCTCGGAATTTTACTTGGATTATTACTGTTTATGACGGATCGCAAGGGCATACTTAACAGAAGTTTAAATTTTATTACAGCTACTATTGTGAATGTCTTTCGTGCGATACCGTTCATTATATTGATCCTCCTCTTGTTCCCTTTTACAGATTGGCTGATGGGAACAATCCGAGGACCAAAGGCAGCTTTACCAGCCCTTATCATAGGGGCAGCACCATTTTATGCAAGGCTAGTGGAAATTGCACTTAAGGAGGTGGATAAGGGGGTCATTGAAGCAGCAAGAGCAATGGGGGCTAAAACGAGACATATCGTATTTAAGGTTCTTCTGCCGGAATCTATGCCCGCTTTAATTTCAGGCTTAACGGTAACAGCTATTAATTTAATTAGCTTTACAGCCATGGCAGGAGCTATCGGTGCCGGTGGTTTAGGAGACTTAGCTTACCGGAAAGGGTTCCAGGCCTGGGATTTTGATGTTGTGTTTGCATGTACTGTACTTATTGTCATTATTGTGTTTATTTTCCAATTTGCAGGAGATATCCTATCTAAAAAAATTGATAAACGATAAAGGAGAGAGAAAAAATGAAAAAATTATTCACATTATTATTGGTTTCCTTGTTTGTTTTTGTTTTAGCGGCATGTGGTGGTCAGGATAGTACACAGGAAGATACAAGCGGCGATGATGGTCAAACGGAAGGAAATGCCACTGAGCAGGCGGAAGAAACTGAAGAAGAAGCAACAACCATAACGGTAGGAGCTACAGCCATACCTCATGCGGAAGTATTGGAAGAAGCAAAACCATTACTTGAAGAAAAGGGTATTAACCTGAAAATCGAAACTTATGATGAATATATCCTTCCAAATCGTGATTTGTCTGAAGGACGTATTGATGCTAACTATTATCAGCACACCCCATTTTTAAATCAGCAAAAGGAAGAATTCGGATATGATTTTGCCAGCCTGGGCGGTATTCATATTGAACCGATGGGTGTTTATTCCAAGAATATTAAAAGTGTTGAGGATATTCCTGATGGTACTACTGTTATTTTAAGTAATTCTGTAGCTGATCATGGGCGAATTCTTGCCTTGTTTGAGCGTGAAGGACTGATTTCCTTTAAAGATGGTGTTGATCCACAGTCTGCTACGCTGGATGATATTGCCGAGAATCCAAAAAATCTAAAATTTGATGCAAAATACGAAGCAGCTACTCTTCCACAATATTACGAACGTGAAGAGGATGTGCTTGTTGCCATTAATACAAACTATGCGATTGAAGCAGGGCTGCAGCCTAGTAAGGATGCATTAATCCTTGAGGGTTCTGAGTCCCCTTATGCGAACCTTGTTGTGACGAAGAGTGAAAATAAGGACAGTGAGGCTCTTCAAACATTGGTGGAAGTTCTTCGTTCAGAAGAGATTCAATCATTCATGGAAGAAAAATATAACGGGGCTATTGTTCCTGTCAGCGAATAAAAAGAACAGGAGAGTTATAGGAAGAATCACGTTCTATTTATAAAGAGAGGAGATGTAATTTCTGTATAAGAAGTTACATCTCCTTTTATATGTTCTAAGGTTTGATTCTGCTCTTTGTTTTAACAGGAAATGTAGTGGTATACTTTTTACATACAATATTGAAAGGATGATTTAGTTATTTCTTCTGACAGTTTAGGATTACAGTATACTGGTGAAATGGAAAAGGCCATGCAGCAATCCCATGGGATGGGGTACATGGAGTATAGCCGTAAGCTTGACAAAAGAATGTTAGTTGAAAAGCGCAGAGAGATGAGCTATCAGAAAAGCAGACAGGTTGTAGCTGAATATGATCGTCAATTATTCAGATAGACTTAAAAAGAAAAGGGCTGGACCATCGAATTTGGTCTCGGTCCTTTTCTTTTTAAGTTTTCCCTCCATAAAACCTCATATATTTTTTTAATTATAAGGAAAAAGTGTTATAGTTAATTTAGATACAATTCTCAATTCTATATGCTTACATATCAATGATGGACAAGTTATCAAACTGAGAATTCCTGTACTAGAGATTATACAATTTCGCTCGTTCATTTCCTGATTAAAAGCGGGATCTTTCGTCCATTCTGCTAATGAGCTCCTCTATGGATTGGTTGTCCATGTTTTTCTTTATAAGAATACAGGCGCTCATTGTTGAATCCAGTTTCTATTTGTTATAAGATTGTAATGAGAATAGATTGAGAATAATAGTAATTTTATTAAATACAATAAATGGAGGTATCGTTATGGCAGGTTCAACATTAGAAATCAAAGATCTTCATGTCGAAATTGAAGGAACAGAGATTTTGAAAGGGGTTAACCTTACAATAAATAGCGGAGAATTCCATGCGGTAATGGGACCAAATGGTACAGGTAAATCCACTTTAGCTTCTGCTATTATGGGGCACCCGCATTATGAAATTACTCAAGGAAGCGTAACCCTTAATGGTGAAGACGTTCTTGAGATGGAAGTGGATGAGCGTGCAAAAGCAGGATTGTTCCTTGCGATGCAATATCCAAGTGAGGTCAGCGGAGTAACGACATCTGACTTTCTGCGTTCTTCCATTAATGCACAGCGCGAAGAAGGCGATGAAATTCCACTAATGCAATTCATTAAAGAAATGGATGAAGCATTGGATTATCTTGAAATTGACAAAAACATGGCACAGCGTTACCTGAATGAAGGATTCTCTGGTGGTGAGAAAAAGCGTAATGAAATTTTACAGCTTCTTATGCTGAAACCGGAAATCGGTATTCTTGATGAAATTGACTCTGGTCTTGATATCGACGCCTTGAAGGTAGTTGCCAAAGGAATTAATAAGCTGCGCGATGAAAACTTTGGTTGCTTAATCATCACTCACTATCAGCGTTTGCTTAACTATATTACACCAGATAAAGTTCATGTAATGATGAACGGTCGTGTTGTGAAATCCGGTGGTCCTGAACTTGCACAGCGTCTGGAAGCTGAAGGGTACGATTGGATTAAGAAAGAACTAGGAATTGAAGACGAATCGGTAGAACAAAAAGCGTAATCAGATAGGAGGGTTATCATGGCCGTAGAAACGAAATTACCATACGATAAAGAGTATGTGAACCAATTTTCTGAAGGACGGGGCGAGCCGGATTGGATGAAGAATTTTCGTTTAGAAGCACTGGAACAAGCTGAAAATCTTCCAATGCCTAAACCGGAAAAAACAAGAATTAAGAATTGGAACTTTACAAACTTTGATCATAGTGTTTCCGGAGATAAGGTAGATTCCATCGATGAACTGCCAGAAGATATAAAAGTCTTTTTAGATCAGGATCCTGAAAATGTGATCATTCAGAGAAACGGCAGTGTAGCCTTTTCATCCGTAGCTGAATCGCTGAAGGAAAAAGGGGTAATCTTTACAGATATTCGTACTGCGCTGATTGAACATACAGACCTGGTTAAGAAATATTACATGAACGATGCAGTTAAAGTTGATACCAATCGTTTAACAGCACTTCATGCGGCATTGTTAAATGGAGGAGTCTTCATCTATGTGCCGAAAAATGTAGTTATTAAGGAACCATTGCAGACCATTTTCTGGCAGGAGGATAATGAATCCGGCCTGTTCAACCACGTTTTACTTGTAGCTGACCAGGGCAGCGAAATAACTTATGTTGAGAATTATCTTTCTCAAAACCATGAGAAGAACGCTGTCTCAAATATTATTTCTGAAGTTATTGCTCTAGATCAGTCCAAGGTTCTATATGGTGCCGTTGATAATTTTGCTCAGGGAACTACAACTTATGTGAACCGTCGTGGAGTTGCTTATCGTGATGCAAAAATTGAATGGGCATTAGGACAAATGAATGACGGGAATACTGTTTCCGAAAACCTTACTTATTTAATGGGAGATAACTCCTATTCAGAAGCAAAATCTGTTTCCGTAGGACGTGGAAAGCAAAAACAGGATTTCGTATCTAATATTACACACTATGGTAAATTCACAGAAGGATATATTTTACAGCATGGGGTTATGAAGGAACAGTCAAGCTCCATTTTCAGTGGTGTAGGTAAAATCGAGTTCGGTGCTTCGAAATCAAATGCGGAACAGGAGTCCCGTGTTCTAATGTTAGACCACGGAGCCCGCGGGGATGCGAACCCAATTCTTCTTATTGATGAAGATGATGTTGAAGCTGGTCACGCAGCGTCAGTCGGACGTGTTGATCCTGTTCAATTATACTATTTAATGAGCCGCGGAATCTCCAAGAGAGAAGCAGAAAGACTAATTATCCATGGATTCCTTGCTCCGGTTGTAAACCAGCTTCCTATTGAGTCCGTTAAGAATCAGCTGACGGAAGTTATTGAAAGGAAAGTATACTAATGGATGTAAAAGAGATACGCAAAGATTTCCCGATATTAAATCAGGAAATTAATGGCCATCCTTTAGTCTATCTCGACAGTGCTGCAACTTCACAAAAGCCACAGCCTGTGATTGAAAAGATCAATGAATATTACTCTATGCACAACTCAAACGTGCATAGAGGTGTTCATACCTTAGGCAACCGTGCTACAGAGGGATATGAAGGTGCCAGGGAGAAGGTAAGGAAATTTATTCATGCAAAGAGTACAAAGGAAATTATCTTTACCAGAGGAACAACAACATCCATTAATACCATTGCCTACAGCTATGCACGTACTCATTTAACTGAAGGTGATGAAATTGTTCTGACTCCAATGGAACACCACAGTAATATTATCCCGTGGCAGCAGGCAGCAAAAGCTGCAGGTGCAGAACTGAAGTATCTCCCTTTACAATCTGATGGAACGATTCGGTTAGAAGATGTGGAAAACACAGTATCAGAACGAACAAAGATTGTGGCTATGGGGCATGTTTCTAATGTTTTAGGAACGATTAATCCAATAAAGGAAACAGCTGAGATTGCTCATCGTAACGGTGCAATTATGGTTGTAGATGGAGCCCAGAGTACTCCTCACAAAACGGTGGATGTTCAGGATCTGGATTGTGACTTTTTCACCTTTTCAGGACACAAGATGTGCGGTCCAAGTGGCGTTGGAGTCCTTTATGGAAAAAAAGAACTTCTGGAGGAAATGGAGCCTGTTGAATTTGGTGGAGAGATGATCGACTTTGTTGGTTTATATGATTCCACCTGGAAGGAACTGCCGTGGAAATTTGAAGGCGGTACACCAATTATTGCCGGTGCAATTGGACTAGGAGCAGCCATTGACTATTTGGAAGATATAGGTCTGGACAACATTCATAAACATGAGCAGGAGCTTGCTGCCTATGCTCTCGAACAATTTAGAAAGATAGATGGTGCTGAGGTATACGGTCCTGAAGAACGGGCTGGCCTGGTCACATTTAACCTGGATGGAGTACATCCTCATGACGTGGCTACAGTTCTGGATCAGGATGGTATTGCAGTTCGTGCTGGTCATCACTGTGCACAGCCATTAATGAAATGGTTAAATGTAACAGCTACAGCAAGAGCCAGTTTTTACCTTTACAACACCAGGGAAGATATTGATATACTAGTAGCAGGACTTCGAAAAACAAAGGAGTTTTTTGGTGATGTCTTTTAATAATCTTGACACACTATACAGGCAAGTCATTATGGACCATTATAAAAACCCAAGGAATCGTGGTAGCTTGGAAGGTGAAGATCACTTGAGCATTGATATGAACAATCCGACGTGTGGTGATCGAATTCATCTCCAATTGCAGGTAGAGGATGGAAAAGTGACGGATGCCAAATTTGAAGGTGAGGGTTGCTCCATCAGTATGTCATCTGCTTCCATGATGACACAGGCGATTAAAGGGAAATCCGTGGATGAAGCCTTAACACTATCTAACTTGTTTTCAGATATGATTCAGGGAAAAGAAATTGATACAAAAGGTTTAGATATAGGAGACATTCAAGCCTTAGAAGGAGTGTCTAAATTTCCTGCACGAGTAAAATGTGCAACCCTGGCATGGAAAGCCATGGAACAGGGAGTAGGAGAAGACAGTAAGGAATAGGATTTGGCAATGGAGTTCGGTTTTCGCGCTTTAAGAAGTGAGTTTAGCTCTTTTCTAAATTAAAGGAGGTATGAAACATGGCTAAAAAGGCACCAGAGATTGGTGATTACAAGTACGGGTTTCATGATCGGGACGTTTCTATTTTCCGTACTGAACGAGGCCTGACTGAAAATGTTGTTCGTGAAATTTCCAGAATGAAGGAAGAACCTGAATGGATGCTTGAATACCGCCTTAAAGCATTGGAACACTTCTATTCAAGACCAATGCCACAATGGGGTGGAGATTTAAGTGAACTTGATTTTGATGAAATTACCTATTATGTAAAGCCATCCGAGCAGACACAGCGTTCCTGGGATGAAGTACCGGATGAGATTAAACAGACCTTTGATAAACTGGGAATTCCTGAGGCTGAGCAAAAATATCTTGCCGGTGTTTCAGCACAGTATGAATCTGAGGTTGTTTACCACAACATGAAGGAAGACCTTGAAAATCTGGGCATTGTATTTAAAGATACTGATACAGCTCTCAGAGAAAATGAAGATCTGTTTAAGGAATACTTTGGTAAAGTTATTCCGTATTCCGATAACAAATTTTCGGCATTGAATTCAGCTGTCTGGTCCGGTGGTTCCTTTATCTATGTACCAAAGGGTGTAAAAACGGACACACCATTACAAGCGTATTTCCGTATTAACTCAGAAAATATGGGACAGTTTGAGCGTACGCTTATTATCGTTGACGAAGGTGCTTCTGTCCATTATGTTGAAGGCTGTACAGCACCAGTATATACAACAAACTCCCTTCATAGTGCGGTTGTTGAAATTTACGTGAAGAAGGATGCGTACTGCCGTTATACAACAATCCAGAACTGGGCGAACAATGTTTATAACCTGGTAACGAAACGTGCAGAGGCCCACGAGAATGCCACTATGGAGTGGATTGATGGAAACCTTGGTTCTAAGTTAACGATGAAATATCCTTCTGTACACCTCAAAGGTGAAGGTGCCCGAGGAAATACACTATCTATTGCGTTTGCCGGAGAAGGACAATTACAGGATGCAGGTGCAAAAATGATGCATTTGGCGCCAAATACTTCTTCCACGATTGTTTCAAAATCCATTTCTAAAAATGGTGGTAAAGTAACGTATCGTGGGATTGTACACTTTGGTAAAAAAGCAGATGGTGCCCGTTCCAATGTAGAATGTGACACATTGATAATGGATAAAGAGTCCACGTCAGACACCATCCCTTATAATGAAATCTTAAACGAAAACATTTCACTTGAGCACGAAGCCAAGGTCTCAAAAGTATCAGAAGAGCAGCTCTTCTATCTCATGAGCCGTGGTATTTCTGAAGAGGAAGCAACTGAAATGATTGTTATGGGCTTCATTGAGCCATTCACCAAAGAGCTTCCAATGGAATATGCAGTTGAAATGAACCGTCTGATTAAGTTCGAAATGGAAGGTTCTATTGGTTAATCTTTCACACAATATAATAAAATGAAAAACCCGTTTCCGGTTACCCAATCGAAACGGGTTTTTCTTTTCCAAACCATCCAAATCATGTACACTGGTGGTAATAAGAAAAGCGAAGGCGTATCGTTTAGGCCCGGCGGCATAAGCAAGCAGCCCTTAGCTTGTATTGCCGAACATTTGGACATAAAGCAGGGATGGTATTTTGGTATACATTATAATGTTAACATTAGGATTTCTATCTGCCTTTGTTGGAAGTATAGCAGGCCTGGGTGGAGGACTGATTTTTGTTCCAGGAGTGTTACTGCTCTCCGAATACTTTTCATTTTTTTCATGGGCTTCCCCACAGGCTGTTGTTGGGATGTCCCTGTTAGTGATGATCATTACGGGTTTCTCATCGACATATACATATTTAAAATATAAGCGTGTAGACTTAAAAAGCGGTGTTATCTTTTTGGCAGGAAGTATACCGGGAGCATTAAGCGGGGTATGGATCAACCGTTTTGTTGAAGATAGTTCCTTTCAACTATATTTCGGTATTTTAATGATTGTCCTGTCCCTTATGTTCTTTCTCAGAAAACAGCGAGATCCGAATCCTATGATAAAATACGGAAGTGGAATCAACCGTGAGTTCATATTAAATGGAGTCACATATCGTTATAGTTTTCCTGTTTTACCGGCTCTCATTATTTCTTATGTTGTAGGCTTCTGCTCAGGTTTATTTGGCATTGGCGGAGGCTCTCTTATGGTTCCTGCCATGATTCTGATCTTTGGTTTTCCAGCGAAGATTGCAGCACCGACATCCATGTTTATGATCTTTGTTTCCAGCAGCGTCAGTTCCATTGCCCACATTTCACTGGGACACATTATATGGGAATATATTTGGTTTTTTATACCAGGTGCATGGATAGGTGGGACAGCAGGGGCCATCATAAGTCAGCGTTTAAAAGGAAATACAATCGAATGGATCTTACGTATTCTCATGATCATCGCAGGCATTCGTCTCATATGGGATGGTTACACAAATCTGTATGGATAAAGCATTGGATATGGTACATCAGGATAGGTTTTTGACGTAAGGAGAATGCTCTATGAAAGAACATTTTTATTTATATTTTACGAGTGATTTACATAGCCATTTTGAAAACTGGCCTAAGGTTGTCCATTATTTAAAAGAACAGACTGAGAGACATAAGCGGAAGGGAGAGTCATATTTTATCCTGGACAATGGGGATCATTTAGATCGTGTCCATCCCATTACGGAGGCTTTTCTGGGGCAGGCAAATGTAGACTTACTAAATGAAGCCCGGTTTGATGCGGTGACGATTGGAAATAATGAAGGAATCACATTACCTGATGAAGATTTATATAATCTCTATAATCAAGCCAAATTTGAAGTTGTGTGTGCCAATTTACATAAACAGGACCGGCCTTCACCAGACTGGCTAAAACCTTATACAATTCTTACGGCTGAAAGTGGTTTAAAACTTGGAGTACTGGGGCTTACGGCTCCATTTAATCTTTATTACGAGGAAATTGGCTGGCACGTGAATTCTCCTTATGAAGCACTGGATAAGTATATTCCTGAACTTAGAGAGAACTGCGATGTTCTTTTACTCCTATCTCATCTAGGTATAAATGAAGATGAGTACATCAGTCTGAACTATGATGAAATAGATTTGATTATAGGTGGGCATACCCATCACCTTTTTAAAGATGGTGAGTATATCCATAACACATTAGTAGGTGCAGTAGGGAAATTTGGACGATATGTGGGCCGGAAATATTTGATCTGGGATCATCAGAAAAAAACGCTGATAAAAAAAGAGGGTTCCGCCATAGATATCCTTGAAAGAGAAAATGATACGGCAACCTTTGACTTGATTCGCCGTTATCGAGACAAGGCTGACGAGGTCTTAAATGAACCTGTTGCTATAATAAACAAGAACTATGATATGGATTGGTTTGAAGAAACCGAACTCATGAAACAGCTGGTTCACACGTTAAGAGAGTGGACGCAGGCCGATTTTGCCATGCTTAATGCAGGTATTGTTCTGGATGGCATTCCAAAGGGGAAGGTCACTCGTGGAGATCTACATCGGATATGTCCTCATCCCATTAACCCATGCAAGGTTCGACTTACAGGGGAAGTCATTATTGAAATGATTCGTATGGTGCGTTCTCAGAGGTTCGCTGAATTCAAGTTGATTGGATTAGGTTTCCGCGGAAAAGTAATAGGAAAGATGATTTTTTCCGGCATTGAAGTGACTACAGATGATAATGAATATATTCATGACGTTTGGATCAATGGCACTCCAATTGAAAGGAAGAAGGAATATGATGTCGCAACGGCTGACATGTTTACACTCGGGAGACTACTTCCTCCATTGGCATCAGCCTCGCATAAGAATTACTATCTTCCGGAATTTATACGGGACCTGCTCGGGGAGACCGTAAAAAAATTAAAGAATTAGTTCACCTTCACGCTCTTTCTTCATACATTGTAGCAGAAGGGAGCGTGATGCATGTTGGTAACCGTTGAACCATTATGGATCAAGGATAAACCTTTTACAGCAGTACAGGTTAAATTACCGAAAACAAATTTATTGGTGGTCTCGAATGAAGTCGGGTACATTATGTGTGGCGCGCTGGATGTTGACTTATTAAGTGATCGATTATATGAAAGGGAAATTGTTGCCGGCCGGGCTTTAGGAGTGAAAACCATAGATCAGCTTCTTGAAGCCCCTCTTGATAAGGTAACCATTGCAGCTAAGGAGAAGCATGGCTGGGAGGAAGGCATGAACGCAAAAGAGGCCTTGCTCCGTTTATAAATTGCGTATAAAAGCCCGTTGGATGGTTCATGAGTGCCATTCAACGGGCGCTTCTGATTTTGATAATATACTTCTGTAATTTAGAAAACGTTAAACATGCTTTTTTAAAAATGTGGTCAACCCCTCAGGGAATTGTGCATATATATTTCTCAAGAGGGGGCTATTTCATGAGGAGAAAAATGCTGTTACAACGTAGACCAGGACCGCCCCGTGTGGGTCAAGTTTTTATTCTAACCTTATTCGTTTTTTTTGCTACTGTGTTTTTAACTTTATGGCTGATTGATGAAGGCATCGAGCCAACACTGATGAACATTGCAGAAACAAAAACCAGACAGGTTGCCAGAGAAGCAATCAATGAAGCAGTTGATAAACGAACCGCAGATGAATTGGAAAATGAAAACATGATCGAATATAGAACGGATGATGAAGGAAATATTGTCGGGGCAGGCTGGAATTCTGAATTAGTCAATGAAGTACATAGAAATACAACCATAAGAGTACAGAACTACTTAAAAAAGATCGAAAATGGGGAGATTACCCCGGAGCAATCGCTGGATATCGAGGCCCAGCAGGAAAGTGAAAGTGGTGTAAATACCGAAAATATTAATGAGCATCCTGCTATTGCTGAGATTCCTCTTGGTCAGGCAACCAATAATACGATTCTTGCAAATTTAGGCCCAAGAATACCCGTGCATTTTCAACTATTAGGTGATGTGCAGTCGGATATCGTTGATGAATCCGAACCTTTGGGGATTAATGGTGCCATATTAAGTCTGTATGTAGAACTTCGTGTTTCCGTACGTATTGTTGTACCATTTTCAACGGACACTGCAAAGGTTACACAGAAAGTTCTGGTGGACAGACGAGTCATCCATGGAGATGTTCCTGAATTTTATGGCGGGGGTAGGGAAGGTGGTGGCAGCAGCCCGGATGTGACGGTTCCATATGATTCCTTGCAATAGTGCAAAGGTCATGATAGAATTTAAAAAGTGAAAAATGAATAATGACTTTAACCTTATCAGAACGATGAGGTAGAGGTGCAGTTTTCAAGAGTACTCAATGGGAGGATGACAAACAGCGATCATTGAGGAAAGGGAAAGTCTGCCGAAGTGAAAATGAGGGTCACCGAGTTTTCGCTGGTATATTTCTGAATAGGATATATACTGTCATGCAAGGAAATGGATTGCATGAAGCGCTACTGATCGTGATTAGGACAACATATTACTGCGAGGTAATGATTGGTTGCTAATCATTGCCTCGTTTTTTTATGCTCAGTAAGCTTCCTTCATCAATCCTGACAATTTTGAAGGGAGAGATACACATCATGACAGGAACGATTTATTCATTAATTCCACCACTTATTATGATCATTTTGGTATTACTAACGAGGAAGGTTCTCCTGTCTTTGGGTGCAGGAATTCTTCTGGGTGCACTCTTTATTCATCAATTTAATATAAGTGAATCACTGAAAGAAGTCTGGAATTCTTTTTATGGAATTTTTATTGATGGAAACGAACTTAATATCGGTAATTTTTATTTGCTATTATTTTTAATTTTTCTTGGGATGATGACGGCATTTATGACAGCCTCTGGCGGCACGCAGGCATTCGGAGCGTGGGCCAGCAAAAAAATAAAAACCAAAAAGGGAGCACAATTATTACCTTCTGTCTTAGGAAT
Organism: Virgibacillus sp. MSP4-1; assembly: GCF_010092505.1. Lineage (NCBI taxonomy): Bacteria > Bacillati > Bacillota > Bacilli > Caryophanales > Bacillaceae > Virgibacillus > Virgibacillus sp. MSP4-1. The sequence goes on along the minus strand of NZ_CP048021.1, from coordinate 1,824,748 downwards.
TATTATTTTTATTGACGATTATTTTAATAGTCTTGCGGTTGGACAAGTTTCCCGTCCGCTTACAGACCGTCATAAAGTTTCCCGGGCAAAGCTTGCTTATCTGATTGATTCCACATCTGCACCTATGGCAGTATTATCACCTGTTTCAAGCTGGGGTGCTTATATTATAGGTACGATTGGTATCATCATTGCGGATCATGAATTGACGAACTTTCAGGCGTTAGGTTCTTTCGTACAAATGATTCCAATGAATATTTATGCCATCATCGCTATCGTATTGGTTTTCTTTGTAACCTTGTTCAAACTGGATCTGGGTGCTATGAGAAAGCATGAACAACGTGCAGAGAAAACAGGAGAGTTAGTTGATCCGGAAAGGACGGATATACCAGGTGACTTGAAAGATCAATTTGCAAAAGTAGAGTCGGGACGTATTTCCCATCTTCTTGTACCGATTATTGTTCTTGTTATCGCCACCGTTTCTGCAATGATTATCACAGGTATGCAAAATAGTGGGGCAGACGCTACATTGCTTACAATCTTTGAAAATACGAATGTAAATAAGTCTTTATTTAGTGGAGGACTTATAGCCGTTTCACTTGCATTCTTGTTTTATCTCTTGCAGGGGGGAAAGAAATCTCCTTCCCTTAAAGTTCTTGCTGAAGGAACAAAATCCATGCTTCCTGCTATTTATATTTTAATTCTGGCGTGGATGATTGGTACAATTATTGAAAACCTGCAGACTGGCGAATATCTCGCACAGGTTGTACAGGAATCTGAATTGAGTTTAGCTTACCTGCCATTAATTATTTTTCTTGTTTGTGGATTTATGGCGTTTGCTACGGGTTCATCGTGGGGAACATTTGGCATTATGCTTCCGATTGCCGGGCAAATTGCGGTTGCTATTGACGTAAACATGCTTCTGCCGGCTCTTGCAGCGGTTCTTGCGGGTTCAGTATTTGGAGACCATTGTTCACCGATCTCTGATACAACCATTTTGTCTTCTACAGGAGCAGGTTCGCACCATATCGATCACGTCATCACACAAATTCCATACTCCATTATTGCAGCACTGGTTACAGTGGTGGGATATCTTATCTTAGGATTTACCGGTTTTGTATGGATTTCACTATTCGCGTCGATTTTATTGTTGCTTGTCATTGTTTTGGTTTTAAAACGAATATCAGGATAATATACTGAAGAGCAAGGCTTAGGCTTTGCTCTTTTTTCTTATTCGTCATGATGGAAAAAAATTCGACACTGAAAACGCATACTTTAAAATAATCCTTTGACACTAGGACTATTTATTGTATAATACAGACAAGTTAAAATTATCTGAAAACAGATAATAATCTAAATAAAGGGAGGTCCTATTCATGCAAAATCGTTCACAGTGGGGAACAAGATTAGGTTTCTTACTTGCTGCCATGGGTTCAGCTATTGGACTTGGCAACATCTGGCGTTTTCCCGCAACAGCTTATGAAAATGGCGGGGGAGCATTTTTTGTTCCGTATTTATTTGCATTACTGACAGCAGGTATTCCATTGCTCATCATGGAATATACCATTGGGCATAAGTATCGTGGTTCTGCACCAAAATCACTTGGCCGTGTAAGTAAAGGCTTCGAATGGATTGGATGGTGGCAGGTATTAATCTCCTTTGTCATCTCTACATATTACGGAGCCATTATCGCCTGGGCAATTATGTATTCCTACTATTCCTTTGGGCAAACATGGGGAGATGATACTACAGGATTCTTTACTGGAGATTTCCTGCAAATGACAGATGCGGGTGCGTTTGGAGGATTAGTTCCAACAATTCTAATACCACTCATAATCGTTTGGGTATTAGTATTAGGTATATTGCTTGCAGGTGTAAAGAAAGGGATAGAACTTGCTAATAAAATTTTCATCCCACTACTTGCGGTATTATTCTTAATTATTGTTATTCGTGCTGTAACACTTCCAGGTGCTGCAGAAGGATTAAATGAGTTCTTCCAGCCAAACTGGAGTGAAATCATGAATGGATCCGTTTGGGTAGCTGCATATGGACAAATTTTCTTTAGTTTATCGATTGGTTTCGCTATTATGATTACGTATTCATCTTATCTTAGCAAGAAGTCAGATATTACAAACAATGCCTTTATTACCGGTTTTGGTAATTCCTCTTTTGAATTACTGGCAGGTATAGGTGTGTTTGGTGCTCTCGGATTTATGGCACAATCTACTGGTCAGGAGTTTACCGATGTTGTTCAAGGCGGAGTTATGCTGGCGTTCTCGGTATTCCCGCAAATTATTAATGAAATGCCGGTCATGTCAGGATTGTTTGGGTTCTTATTCTTTGCCTCTTTAACATTAGCAGGATTATCATCGCTAATATCCATTTCTGAAACCTATGTAGCTGGAGTTCAGGAGAAATTTAATGTATCAAGAACGGCTTCAGTGCTCATTGGCGGCGGAATTGCAGCTGTTATTTCGATTGCCTATGCAAGTCAAGGTGGTCTGGTTCTCCTTGATACCGTTGATTACTTTATTAATAATTACGGTGTAGCACTGGCCGGCTTGTTTGAAGTAGTGGCCGTTGCCTGGTTTGCAAGAGGATTAAAAGATCTACAGAATCATGCCAATTCGGTATCAGATATTCAGCTTGGTGGATGGTGGCGTTTCTGCCTTGGTTTCATCACTCCGATTGTACTGGGCTACATGATGCTGCAAAATATCCGTAATGAAGTTACAGGGGATCCATATGAAGGCTATCCAATTGAATTCCTGTTTAACTTTGGCTGGATTGTTGCTCTGGGTGCAATGATGTTTGGAGCTGTACTGACCATCAAGAAATGGCCAAATAAGGATTTGGATTATAAACGCGAATCATCTGTAGAAACATCAGAAGATAAGGAGGTGGCGCAATAATGACAGGAAGCGCCATTGCAATGTTCGTTATCGGTGGAGTGATTATCTGGGGTGGCCTGCTTGGAAGTGTATTTTACGCAAGAAAGGTTTCCAAAACGAAAAAGTAATGATTAAAAAAGCTGTCTCACTTTATTGTGAGGCAGCTTTTTCTGCATATGCATTCGGGTCTAATCAGTCGCCTCCGCTTTTCGTTGTCAAGCTCGGTTCACAGGTCTGCGCGGATATAAGTCAAAGCGATTACGTGGCAAAAATCGTACCACTTCAGTCTTCGTCTTATCCCGCGAGCCCTAATCGTTCGCCTCCGCTCTTCTTAAATAAGGATAGGGGTCAAAGGAGTGTTCGCTTTCTCCGTTGTCTTTGTACATACCATAGTGCAGATGGGGAGGGAATTTGCCAGATGTTCCTTTAGGACCATAGCCTGATGCTCCTACAGATCCGATCACATCCCCCGGTTTAACAACCTGACCAACCTTAATATTATCCTCATATCCATTTAAGTGAGCGTAGTAGTGATAAATGTTATGTGTATCCCGGATTCCTATGCGCCAGCCTCCGTAACGATTCCAGCCTTTCATTTCCACTACACCGTATGAGGTCGAGCGAACGGGGACGCCATAATTGGCAAAAATATCTGTACCTTCGTGAATACGTCTCCCGCCAAATCCGCGTGGATCTCCCCATGTATTACGGTAACTGTAATTGTAGCCTTTTGGTAAAGGGAAGGCGTGCTTCTCCAGATCCAGCGTTTTAAAAGATTTAAAAACCTTTGCATTATTGATAATGGTCTGTACCGATAATTCACGATTATAAAAATCCCATATAGCAATTTTAATGTCCTGCTTTGAATGACCACGTCTGGACAACCAGTCTGCCATCGCCTGGATAATATCTTCATCATCGGTTCGGTCAGCTATGTTATCCCCGTTTCCGTCTGCTCCAATTCCGTTAAAGAGGTCAATAAATGCCTTGTGATGTTGATTTTTTTCAGAAGGGCTGGTCCTGCCATTCCATAAATCTTTTGGAAAGGTAATACGGATAATCCCGCTATCTGAAGCATATTCATCATGGATATTTCGTTCATATTGATCTATGGCAGCATAGTAATACCAAGGGATATGAGAAATGGCCTCAGCTTTTTGATAAAGGGCCATCCGCATTTCCTGCTTTTCTTCATCAGTTAATTCTTTTTCTTCTGTATCAGATTCGGCCATTGTATAATGCGGAAGAAATACAATTATAAACATAACGGCCAGAAGTTTTACTGCGAATTTCATACTTTCACCCCGTAAAATCAAATGATATGACTATTATTTGATAGTTATAGGAAAACATAATTGGAACATTTATCCTTGCTGAAGTGAATTTAGGATTGAACTTTCTAATGATAAAAATGCTGCCAATGAGTTTTTCATAATCGATAAGGTCAAAACGTTTTAAATTAATGGAAGTCCCTTGTCTGATACTGACAAGGGACAATCTTTTTTTCACGTATTAGCGTGTAAATTCCTGATAAGTTCAACTACTTATCAGGGAAGATGGATAGAACGCTGCTGATGGAAGTTCCACTTTATTTGGCTTAGCACTGTTACATTTGATTTTCTGTTTCATGGATCCCCTCTTCAGGGGCTTCTTCTTTCATTTGTTTAATTAATTCATCAACAGCACGTTTGGGTCCATCCTCTGTTGTTGTATTGTTACTTAAACTCTGTAAATCATTAAAAGTATGAGATTCGGTTGAAATATAGATATTGTACCATTGAGGGAGGAAGGACATCGCTGTTTTTTTGACTTGTTCCGTTGTATGCCCGGTATCTTCTGATTCATCAGAAGGAGTATAGGCGATGAATGTGTGACTGTCTGTGATTAACGTTGCTGCTTCTTCAACAGTTGGCATTTGCAGTAAGGTTTTCGTAATCATATCAGCCATCTGCTCCCGATCGATTTCAGGCTCGAAATTCTGTTCCCGATCTGTATTCAATTGTTTTTCATTATAACGGACATATCCATATTGGGAGTTCTGTTTTTCTTCAGTTGTTCGTGTATTCATATTATCAGGTGTTTTCCCTTTAAGTGTGCCATTGTCAGCACCCTCCTGCGTGGTACATCCTGACATAAACAGTATGAAGATACTCATTCCACCATAAAGAATGGCTTTTTTCATAGACGAAACCTCCTGTATATTCCATGTTCTAATGAATGGGTCCATTCTATTCCTGCTATCCCTTAGCTTGTTTCAAAAATTTCTGTTCATGCTAAGAAATATGCTCTCCTGTAAAATGGAAAATATGATACACTGTATACAGGTGATAAAGATGTTAGAGTTTTATGGAAAACAATATGAAGTGCTGGATAATTACCGAAACGGTTTTCAGGAGGATGCCGTTAAGGAAAGGTTTAGTGATATTTTAACGAAGTATGATTTTATCGTAGGAGATTGGGGTTATGGACAGCTGAGAATGCGAGGCTTCTATGACGATCAAAATCCCAGGGCATCCTTTGATACGAAAATCTCCACGCTGGAAGATTATTTGTATGAATACTGTAACTTCGGATGTGCCTATTTTGTTATGAAAAAGCAGGATGTTTAAAACCCGTTGGATGTAGTTGTCCAACGGGTTTTATTAACTTCTGCTGTATTCCAATTCAATCTTCTTCATCGTGGGTAGGATGAGAATGTGGGAACTGTCTTGGTAAATCTTCATGTAAGTGTTTATTTTCATAGTTGAAGCCGGTGTAATGTCTTTGCCCGTCAACTATCTCTTTATTTTCAACTTTTGAGTGTTTACGGATAGGGGATCCATAAGGTCCATCAGGTAATTCTTCAGGTACCGCATATTCTCTTTGGACCTCGGCGTTAGCAAAATCATCATAATCCTTTTCTTCACGCTGACGACGTTTATAACTCAAATACAACCCTCCTTTGAACTATTATTATAGCCCGGGAAGGATATTTTCATGAGTAATGAGTAATCAAAGAACCTCAAAAAGGAACTCCCTTAATTCTTCTGCTTCAATTTCGGTTAAATGGAAGGCATGCTCTAAGTATCCATCTTCTTTTAAATCATCCTCACCAATTATGGCAAATCGACTTCCCTGGAGATCCATGACCACTTTTTTCCCATAGTAGCGGTCTGTTGTAATAACAGCGAGATCATAACGGCTGTCCTGTCCCATAAAACTGACATAACGGATATCCGCCTGTTCCTGTTCATCATATAAAAAGAATCTTTCTTCCGTCATTTTCGTACACTCCTTTTATTACGAAATGAACGAGCTGTAGTTTCTGCCACAAGACATGTGGCTTGCAATAATGAAGTTGGCTGTCAGCTCGTAACCGAATCTTGTTCCTTATCATAGCAAATTTAAGGGCTAGATGAAATATAACTTCCTTTATTCAACAATAAATTTAATTTATGGTAAGATGTTATGGAGAAATCACTTCAGGAAGCCACGAATTTGGAGGGGTTAACCATGTATTTTGTTGATCGGGATAAAATTGAACGGACGTTATTATATACGGAAGTGGTACTGCAGCAGTTTCAGCAAAATCAATATGAGACATTTTTGGAAAAGATGGCCCTGGAACGTATGGCCCAAATGTTTATAGAGTCGGTTATTGACGTGGGCAATATGATGATTGACGGGTTTATTATGCGTGATCCCGGCAGCTATGAGGACATTGTAGATATTCTGGTTGATGAAAAGGTTCTACCGGCTGATGAACAGGATCAATATAAAGAAGTATTTCAATTACGAAAAACACTGGTAAGAGATTATTTAAATGTGGATCATGAAAGGATAGAAGATGTACTTAAGAAGAATTTGAATGCTTTAAGCACGTTTAGTGAAAGGGTTCGTACATACCTGGAGAATGAACTAGGTCCTGTAACGGCCTTTACAAAATCTACGGATGAGCAAACCGACATATGATAAGGAGATCGGAATGAAAAATTATCAAGGCTATTTGATTGATTTAGATGGAACGGTATATCTTGGAAAAGAACGTATTCCCTATGCCCGGGAGTTTATACACGCCCTCAACGAGAAAGGGCTCCCACACTTATTTGTGACGAATAACTCCTCTAAACGCCCGGACCAGGTAGCAAAAAAATTACGGGATATGGATATTCCTGCTGAAACAGACCAGGTTTTCACAACAAGTATGGCTACAGCAGCATTTTTGTCTGAAAAGAAGCCGGGTGCCAGTGTTTATGCCATTGGAGAGGTTGGCCTGCTTGATGCACTTAGTGACCAGCGGCTCGAGCTTGTAGACGAAGACGCTGATTTTGTTGTGATTGGGATTGACAGGGATGTTACCTATGAAAAGCTGGCGAAGGGCTGTTTGAATATTAATAATGGCGCTGGTTTTATTTCAACAAATGCTGATGTAACGATCCCGACTGAACGAGGCTTTTTACCCGGAAATGGTTCACTGACTTCTGTATTAGAGGTTGCGACAGGGCAAAAACCAACATTTATAGGAAAACCTGAAGCCATTATTATGGAACAGGCCTTGGAAAAGCTTGGCCTTCCTAAAGAAGAAACACTAATGGTAGGGGATAATTATCCAACTGATATTTCAGCTGGAATGAATGCCGGCCTGGATACTTTGCTTGTATTAACAGGAGTGACGAAAAGAGAGGATTTAAAGCTTGTTGAAAAACAGCCAACTTATGTAATAGATCATCTTAAGGATTGGCTCGATCAAATGAAATAGAAAAGACGGTAAAGTCCAGTACGTGGAAATAGACGTACCCTATAGAATAGATCTTTTGGAAGAAATCTACTCTATAGGGTACTTTTTCGAATAAGAATCTTTATTTAGCTAGTCATCCTGAAATAGCTCATCTTCATAGGTATGGGCCAGGCGGCTTGAAGCAGCGGCTGCTATTGCCCCAACGATATCGTCCAAGAAGGTATGACATTCTCCGGAAGATTTGTCATTAAGCTTCTCCAGGATGCCTGGCTTTTGTTTATCGATATATCCATAGTTCGTAAAGCCAATGGACCCGTAGACGTTAATAATGGAAAACGCAATAATTTCATCCACTCCATACAGACTTTCATCCCGTTCGATAATATCCTGCAGGGGCTGCTCCAATTTATTTTGCTCGGCCAGCAGATCTAACTGGATTCCAGTAACAATGGCATTTTGAATTTCACGTTTTTTTAAGACTTTATCAATGTGCCGCTCACACTCTTCCTTTGTTAGTTCCTCATGGTAAGGAGACTGAAGATAGTGCACTAATTCACCGATATCATGAATCGTTACGCCTCTTTCCTCCATCCAGGTTCTTGCTTTCTGTTCTAATGGTTTCATCTTGTTTTTACTCATTTTTTACCCACCTTACACATTCATAAATATTTCTCCGCATATAGTTAGTATAGTCAGTTTGAACAAAAATCTTGTTCACTTTAGGAAAGAATTTTTTTGTTGTTTAAAAAGGAGAATGAAAATGAGGGAGCTTTTGAAGGAAAAGTTTTTATTCCACAGCGAGTCCGAGACGAATCTGCTGGGTTTTCCTGCCTATAGTGGTTCAGATGGATATGCTGTTGTCCTTCCCGCTGATTATACAGATGAGAATTTTATTACGGAACAGTATGTTATTGCAGATTATTTGAATCAGTGTGGCTTTTCCCATATTGCCAAGCCATTGTATTCGAATGAAGGAAAATTTATTGTGCCGATTGACGAAGAGTCTTCTGTTTACACGTGTCATGTAGACTCATTACCTTCTTCGGCTGAGAGTCCTCAGGAGCTGATTTCCTTTTTATCTTCCTTTCATCAGGCCGGTCATGGCTTTCCATATTCACCTGTTCATTTTAACCGATATGGACATTGGAAAAGCAACTGGGAGCAGATTATTAATCAGGTTGAATGGATTCGCAGTGTGATTATCGAAAAGTCCTTCATATCAGACTGGGAACGGTTATGGCTGGAAAGCTGTTTTTATTTTATTGGCATAGGGGAGAATGCTATTCAGTTTCTTCAGGAAAGTGAGCAGGAAAACTTATATAACCAGTATGATCAGCCTGTTTTTACATTTGAACGGATGACTCCTTTTCCCCATGAGGAGATTATTCTTCCCGGTAGAATTGTTCATGATCATCCATCCCGGGATCTGGCTGAAGTTATGCGGTATTTTATCCTTACACAAGGCAAGGAAAGTTACTCTGATCTTTCAGGTATGCTGAATACGTATCAGAATCATCGCTCACTTAGTGTCTTTGGATGGAGACTGTTATTTGCAAGACTGGCGTTTCCAATTCATTTTATCGATTACACGGAACAGGTTTTAAGCAAAGAAAAAATAACCCGGCAGGATTACGATGATTTTCAAACGCTATTAGATCATCAATCCCGTCATGAAGAAGGACTTCAGCTTGCTGCTCGCGAAATGGAAAGAAGTCTCGGTTTTGATTTAGAAGTCATGGACTGGATTTTTAACAGTTAAAGAATATGCTACGATAAGGGCAGGAGGTCTGATGATGAAGCCGACGATATATATATCCAGAAGAATTCCTTCTCAGTTTGTTGAACCTTATAAGAACAGCTGGTCGATTGAAATGTGGCCGGAGGAAGATCAGGTAGTGAAACGAGATGTTCTGCTGAAGCATGCCAGAGAAGCAGATGCTTTATTTACCACGCTGACAGAACATGTGGATCGGGAGCTGCTTGATCAGGCAGTAAATCTAAAGGGAATTGCAAATCTGGCTGTGGGCTATGATAACATTGATGTTGAGTATGCACGGAAAAAAGGGATTGTCGTAACCAATACTCCGGATGTCTTAACAGATACAACGGCAGACTTAACGTTTGCTCTCCTGATGGCCACCGCAAGGCGAATCGTCGAAGCTGAAGCATTTATCAGAGACGGAAGATGGACAACCTGGAGTCCATTTCTTTTGGCAGGTGCGGATATCCATCATAAGACGATAGGAATCGTTGGTATGGGCCGGATAGGGGAAGCTGTAGCCAGACGTGCACGAGGGTTTGACATGAATATTTTATATCATAACCGCAGTCGTAAAGAAGAAGTGGAAAACAACCTAGGTGTACAGTATGCATCTTTTGATGACCTGATCCGTACAGCTGATTTCGTTGTCAGTATGACGCCACTTACGAAAGAAACGGAAGATATGTTTAATGCTTCGGTATTTAAAAAAATGAAATCCTCCGCCATTTTTATAAATGCATCCAGAGGCGGTGTGGTCAATGAAGAAGATTTATATCAAGCCTTAAATAACCATGATATTCAGGCGGCCGGCTTGGATGTGTTCAATCATGAACCCATTGCTGAAACCCATCCACTTTTAAAATTAGATAATGTAATTGCCCTGCCTCATATTGGTTCTGCTACCTGCGAGACAAGATCACAGATGATTGAATTATGCCTGAAGAATATTGATCACATATTAAAAGGCGAAGAACCAGTGACACCTGTTCAATAGGAGAAGAACCTGATTAACTGAATGTTTCCTTTCATAGAAAATAACGATAAATATAGCCTGTCCACACACCCAGTGGTTGATAGGCTATTTTTTTGTGTTTGTATTAAAGATTAGTTGAGTGAAAGTGCTTCGTGATGGAATCAGCCGAAAATTGTTCCTGGGCCCCCTGATTACTGATAAAAATTTACACAAAAATTCACACTTTTCTTATTGATACATTGTTTCATTCACGTTATAATGTCTATCATATATAAACAAATGTACTTTTGAAATGTATACATCCGGGATTAGGGGGAAATAAAAATGGCTGCATGGAAAGGATTGCTTCAGGAATATAAGGATTTTTTGCCTGTTGGAAACGAAACACCACTCAACACGCTTCATGAAGGGAATACCCCTTTAGTGAAACTTCATCGTTTGTCTGAGAAGTTGAATGCAGAGATTTACACAAAAATTGAAGGACTAAATCCCACAGGCTCATTTAAGGACCGTGGAATGGTGCTTGCAATTGCCAAGGCTGTAGAGGAAGGTTCAAAAGCTGTCATTTGCGCATCAACAGGGAACACTTCAGCATCCGCAGCGGCTTATGCGGCAAGAGTCGGATTAAAATGTATTATTGTCATCCCGAATGGGAAAATTGCTCAGGGAAAACTTGCGCAGGCCGTCATGCACGGGGCAGAAATTGTTTCTATTGAAGGAAACTTTGATGAGGCCCTGAATATTGTACGAAAAGTAAGTGAGACTGAAGCCATTACGCTCGTGAATTCGATCAACCCTTATCGTATAGAAGGTCAGAAAACAGCTGCATTTGAAGTATGTGAACAATTGGGGTCAGCTCCGGATTATTTGTGTATTCCGGTTGGAAATGCAGGAAATATTTCTGCCTACTGGAAAGGGTTTAAGGAGTTTCATGAGAAATTTAATTATGATTTGCCAAAGATGATGGGATTTGAATCCAGTGGTGCTGCAGCAATCGTCCGTAACCAGATCGTGGAACACCCTGAGACAATCGCTACTGCCATCCGGATAGGAAATCCTGCCAGCTGGAATATGGCCATAGATGCCTATCGGGAGTCAGGTGGAAGTATTGATGAGGTCACGGACGAGGAAATTATAGAAGCTTATCATTGGCTGGCAAAAAATGAGGGTATTTTTGCTGAGCCGGCATCCTGCGCCTCAATAGCCGGGTTATTTAAGGCCAGCAAACAAGGGAAAATAAAATCAGGTTCGACGGTTACCTGTGTTTTAACAGGAAATGGACTCAAGGATCCTGATACAGCTGTCGAAACCAATCAGTTTGAACCTAAGGTACTGCCTAATGATCCGGATGTCATTTACGAAAATATCAGAAAGCGTGTGTCATCATGAAGAAAAATGCCTTTACAATTAAAGTTCCCGGTAGTACGTCGAATTTGGGCCCGGGATTTGATTCTATCGGAGTTGCCTTAAATCTTTATTTAACCATCTACTGTACAGAGAGTGACGAATGGAGATTTGTCCAAAAGGAAGAATCCAAGCAGCATCTGCCGACAGGAAAGGACCATCTATTATATCAATGTGCCAAGTTCGTGGCCGATAAGTTCGGCTATGATTTGCCTCCTTATAAGGTAGTTGTGGAAAGTGAAATTCCGATTGCCCGAGGATTAGGAAGCAGCGGTGCGATTACAGTTGCAGGAATCGAAATGGCCAACCAGATATTGAATCTCCAGCTATCCCTGAAAGAGAAAATGCTTATTGCTTCTGAATTAGAAGGTCATCCGGACAATGTAACCCCTTCATTTGCTGGTGGTTGTGTAGTTGCTTATTATCATAATGATGACCTTTATTATATGAACAAAAAAGAAATGGAGAAGGTAGATTTTGTTGCCATGATTCCATCCTTTGAACTGAGAACAAAAATGGCACGGGAAATTCTCCCGGAAGAACTTCCATATATGCAGGGGATTCAGGGAAGTGCCATCGGAAATGTTTGCGCAGCGGCTATATTCCAGGAGGATTATGTGCTACTTGGAGAGTTAATGGAAAAGGACCTGTTTCATCAGAACTATCGGAAAAAGCTGATTCCGCATTATCAGGAAGTAACAGCCTACATGAAACAGGAAGGGGCCTATGGGACATTTCTGAGCGGTGCAGGACCTACAATGATTAGTATATGTGAAAGAGGATGGGCTGCAGAGCAAGGACAAAAATGGAAGGAAGACTTTCCGGATTTGGAATGGAGAATTTTGAAGGTGGAAGACGAGGGAGTCCGTGTTGAAAAAAACTAAGCTGGTGCTATTGTGCACCAGCTTAGTTTAATCGGGATCATATAATATAAAACACAGGAATAGCCGTGTCCAACTCAAGCGCCCAAGAGACTTCCTTCATCCCGGGGGCCTCTGCTTTCAGTTTAAAATACTTGTTCAACTTCACGAATGCCTGGTACTTCAGCTGTCAGGGCGCGTTCAATACCAGCTTTCAGGGTAATGGTTGAACTTGGGCAGCTTCCGCAGGCTCCCATCAAACGTAGACGTACAATACCATCTTCCACATCAACTAGTTCCACATCCCCGCCGTCACGAAGTAAGAATGGACGGAGTTTGCCAATTACTTCATTTACTTCTTCAAACATCAACCATCTTCTCCTTTCTTACTCTTACACTTATTATAAAACGTTTACGTGAAAAAATCTATTCTTGATGACCAGGAATCTTAAATTACTTGAGAATCATTATCATTTTAACTTTTTCTGCGTATTTTGTAAAATATAATTAACCAGGAATAAAGGGGGGAACTGATAACGATGGAGAAGGAGATTACAATTACGGTTTATGGTGCGGATCAGATTTGTGCAAGCTGTGTAAATGCACCCGGGTCAAAGGATACGTATGAATGGCTGCAGGCTGCTATTGCACGTAAGTATGGGAATCCGAATATTCAATACTCTTATGTGGATATATTTTCTCCTCCAGAAGATGAAAAAATACAGGATCTCGCCCAGCGTGTAGCAGACGATGAGTTTTTTTATCCCCTGGTGCTTGTAGACGATGAAATTGCGGGAGAAGGGAATCCTCGCTTAAAAACGATCTATTCCAAATTGGAGGAAAAGGGTCTGCAGCCAAAAATGTAATAGAAATTATACCAGGAGCTATTATTGAGGATGGAGTGGGTGTCTTGAAAATCAATTTTACGAAAATGCATGGGCTGGGGAACAATTATATCTATATTAATATGTTTCAGGAGACGTTAAAAGAAGAAGATCTCCCTTCCATTGCAATGGATGTGTCCAATATAAATACAGGTATTGGTTCAGATGGGCTGATCCTCATTACCCCTTCAGACAAAGCGGAAGTCGGCATGAGGATTTTTAATAAGGATGGATCTGAGGGCAGAAACTGTGGAAATGGTTTACGGTGTGTTGCTAAATATGCCTATGAGCATCAGCTGGTCGATTCGGATCATTTTACGATAGAAACGAAAGCAGGGATTGTGGATGCTTATATAACACTGGAAAATGGCAATGTTACTGCTATTAGCGTTGATATGGGGATGCCCGAACTAAACAGAAGGAATATACCAATGATAGGAACCGATCAGGAAAAGGTTATTTCCGAGCCATTTGATATTGGGGCGGCAACGCTGGAAGTGACAGCTGTATCAATGGGGAATCCACATGCTGTCTTTTTTGTTGATGATATCGAAAAAAGCCCATTATATGAATTAGGTCCTGCGATTTCTACCGACCATCGTTTCCCTGAAGGTGTTAATTGTGAGTTCATTGAAGTTGTAAACCCCCGTGAAATTAACTTTCGGGTGTGGGAAAGAGGTTCAGGCGTGACGCAGGCCTGCGGAACAGGTGCGTGTGCATCCGTAGTCGCTGCTATTTTAAATGGATACAGTTATGAAAACGAGGAGGTTTGTGTTCATTTAGCTGGCGGAGATTTATGGATCAAATGGGAAGCTGATGGTCATGTCTGGATGAGAGGACCGGCAGAAACCGTTGCCAAAGGGGAATATTTCTGGGTACAGGGATAATCCACTCTATTTTGTTCCGATTTTAGAGAATCATAAAATTGAAGAAGCCGTTCAAAAATGTTACTATACTGACTAAGAAAAGGAGGTTTTAGTAAATGGCTATAACCATCACGGAAAATGCAAAACTGCAAATTAATGAAATGATGAAAAATGAAGACGAGCAAAGCGTTAATTTACGCTTTGGTGTAAAAGGGGGAGGCTGCAGTGGCCTATCCTATGCACTTGGTTTTGATTATGATATTACCGATGAAGATGAACAAATCGAGGTAAATGGCATTCCGATTGCTATTCGCAAAGAGGATATCCCTATTGTTGAAGGAACCACGATTGATTTCAAACAAAACATGATGGGCGGCGGTTTTACGATTGATAATCCGAATGCCATTGTATCATGCGGATGCGGCTCCTCATTTAAGACGAAAACAAATGCAGGATCACCGGAGAAGTGCTAATACATGTCTGTGAAAGTCTGCCTGAATGTCCGTGAAGTACACATTTAGGCAGGCTTTTTTTATAGTGTCATACATGTACATATTCAGAAAACTTTATAGCATCCAAGTGTATTTTCCAGCTGATTATTGTGGGATCATCGTTGTTTACAGAAGGTTAGGGAGATTTAACAAAAAGAGAGAGGAGCAGGGTACTTTATGAAAAAACCAAGTTTATTAACGCAAATTTTACTGGCTTTTGTTATTGCCATTATTTTGGGGGCAATTGCAGGACCGGATATTAAAGTTGTACAGCCCTTGGGAGATTTATTTCTTCGTCTTATTCAATTTATTATCGTTCCGTTAATTTTGTCCACACTAATTGTTGGTGTAGCAGGTACCGGAAATGTAAAAAAACTGGGGCGTATGGGTGGTAAAACCATTGTTTACTACCTGACAACCTCGGCAATTGCTATCACTATTGGACTGGGAATCGGGTATGTTTTACAGCCTGGTGCCGGAGTTGACATACCTTCTGAATCTGTCGGGGAAGAACCTGTGACGGAAGAACAGAACGTGACCGACACCCTTCTTAATATTGTTCCACAGAATCCATTTCAGGCTATGGTTGAGGGGGAAATTCTCCAAATAATCTTTTTCGCTCTTTTTGTGGGTATAGCGATATCCCTCGTCGGTGAAAAAGCACAGACTGTCTACCGTTTCTTTGAAGGCTTTGCGGAAGTGATGTACAAAATCACAGGAATGATTATTCTCCTTGCGCCAATTGGTGTGTTTGGATTGATTGCTCCGGTAGTTGGAGAATATGGGATTGGTGTTATTCTGCCTTTATTAAAAGTTATTTTAGGTGTACTTATTGCCTGTCTTCTTCACGCGATCATTACTTATTCCATTGTTGTCAAAGTTTTCGGTAAAATGAGTCCGCTCGTTTTCTTTAAAGGAATTGCTCCTGCTGGTTTATTTGCGTTTAGTTCTGCCAGTAGTGCAGGTACATTGCCGTTAACCATGAAAAACGCGCAGGAAAATCTTGGCGTGTCTCAAAAAACAAGTAGCTTTGTCCTTCCGCTCGGGGCAACCATAAACATGGATGGTACAGCCATATATCAAGGGGTAGCAGTGCTTTTTATTGCCCAGTTCTATGGCATTGAGTTAAGCATCTCACAGCTTTTATCGGTCGTTCTCATTGCAACATTAGCTTCTATTGGAACAGCAGGGGTGCCAGGTGCAGGGATGATTATGCTGACCCTCGTACTCACGAATATCCATTTACCGCTTGGGGGCATTGCGCTTATTGCCGGTGTGGATCGTATTTTAGATATGTTCCGGACTTCTATAAACGTCATTGGTGACGCTGCCGGGGCTGTAGTGGTTGATCGTACAGAGAAAAAGCATGCGGATGAAGATAAGAAATCTGGAATATAGTGTGTCATAGGGAATAGAATTTATGATTTAATTAAAAGCCCCATTCACATGAAAATAATAGGAATGGGGCTTTCTTTATAATATGGTGTATTCTGCTTATGCCGTAGGGCCTAACCGCTCGCCTTCGCTTTTAATTGTCCAGCTGCGGCTCCTAGGTCAAGGCGGATATAAGCCAAAGCCATTCCGTGGCCAGAGTCATGCCACTCCATGTCTTCGTCTTATCCCGCATGACCTAAGCAGTCGCCTTCGCTTTTCTACCTACTGCGGGAACATGCTTGTGGAGTGTTTTGGCTGGATTTTTGCTTTTGGGTCCATGTATTGTTTGGCATTGTTTACCGCTGTAGGACCTTCTCCAAACCCTGATGCAATGAGATTTACTTTGCCGGGATATGTACAGATGTCACCGGCTGCATAAATGCCGGGGATGTTTGTTTCCATTTTAGAATTGACAACGATGCTGTTTTTCTCAATTTCAAGTTCCCAATCTTTTATCGGTCCTAATGATGAAATGAATCCATAGTTTACGATGATATCGTCAACAGTTATTGTTTCTGTTTCTTCTGATTTTGCTTTTTGCAGTACGACTTTTTCAACCTTATCTTCACCAATCAGTTCATTTGGAGCATAAGGCGTTTTAATGGCAACTGATGAATTCATCAGACGCTCTACACTGTGTTCATGAGCACGGAACTTATCCCGGCGGTGAACCAAAGTGACTTTTTTGGCAATTTCCTCTAACATTAAAGCCCAGTCGACTGCTGAATCTCCACCTCCGCAAATCATAACTTCACGATCTTTAAAGGCTTCCATATTCGGAACATGGTAATGAAGGTTGGTCTCCTCATATCTTTCACTATCTTCTATTTTTAATCGACGAGGCTGGAAGGCGCCATTTCCTGCAGTAATAATTATCGTTTTTGTGTAATGGACTTCTTTATTAGTTACCAGCTTAATCGTACCATCCTCTAATCGGTCAACAGTGTCCACCGATTGCTCCAGGACAATCTCCGGATCAAACTGATTGGCCTGCTCAAGCAGGTCATCGACTAATTTTTGTGCGCGAACTTTTGGAAATCCGGCAACATCATAAATATATTTTTCAGGATACAATGCAGACAGCTGTCCCCCTACATGTGGAAGACTTTCAATGATTTTTACACTTGCCTGTCGCATTCCTCCGTAAAAGGCTGTGAATAAGCCAACTGGACCAGCACCGATGATGGTTATATCATAAACCTGGTCTGACATAATCATTCCCCCAATCTGAAAAATTCAGTGTATGAAAATAAACTTATCCCGAATAAGTGTAAACAGCTTAAAGAGAGCGTACACCCTATATTGTAGCATATTGTTATTTTGAATTCTTTTCTTGTTTTATGTCTATTCATAAATTTTATAAAAAAGATATATAAAGTGAAACTTCCATAAGTGGGGTCTCCATCCCCCACTTATTCTTGTCAGGTTACCCTCAAAACTTGAAGGGGGATATAAAGGCCGGTTAATACGGATAAAATCACAATGTATCAGAACAATCAGAAGAATTTCAACATGAATATTGCACTATAAAGGGTTGAAAATAACATAAAAAAGTTCTATTATTGTCATGGGTAAACGATTATAACACTTTTGTGACAGTGCTTTCGTCTTTATATCTTTATTTACATTTACATAAGTGAATGATGTCACAAGCGGTCGTACAAGACTAAGGGTATGTATACCTGGAAAACAAAATTAGCAAATGGATGTGATAAAAGATGAGAAATCCCAGAGTTGTGATTTTAGGCGCTGGTTATGGCGGAATCATGACCGCTGTCAAATTGCAAAAGATGGTGGGAACAAATGAAGTAGATATTACTTTGGTGAACAAGCACGACTACCACTATCAGACCACATGGCTGCATGAAAATTCCGCTGGTACGTTACATCATGATCAGACAAGAATTCCAATTAAAGATGTTGTTGATTTTAACAAGGTGAACTTTGTACAGGATACCGTAGAATCCATTGATCCAGAAGCTCAGAAGGTTCAATTGGAGAATGGGGAACTGGAATACGATTATCTGGTCGTCGGATTAGGCTTTGAAACAGCAACCTTTGGCATAAAGGGCTTAGAAGAAAATGCATTAATGATTAGTAATATTAATAATGCCCGCTTAATCCGTGAACATCTTGAATATAACTTCTCCCGTTATAACAATGAACCTGAAGAACGTGACGATTTGATTACGATCGCTGTTGGAGGAGCAGGCTTCACTGGTATGGAGTTTGTTGGTGAATTGGCCAACCGTGTACCTGAACTATGTAATGAATATGATATTCCACGTGAGAAGGTACGTATCCTTACGGTTGAAGCTGGTCCGACTGCATTGGCAGGATTTGATGAAGAGTTAGTGGAGTATGCCATGAATCGTCTGGAAGCTAAAGGCGTGGAATTCCTGATTGGTACTCCTGTTAAGGAAGCTACGGAAGACGGAATCATTGTCGAGAAAGATGGTCAGGAAGAAGAAATTAAAACGAAAAACTTTATCTGGGCTGCAGGTGTTAAAGCGAATTCCATCGTAGCAGAGTCCGGTCTTGAAGTGAACCGTGGAAAAGTGGAAGTACGTGATGATATGCGTGCTCCTGACTATGATAATGTATTTGTGGTTGGAGACTGTGCTCTTATTATGAATGAGGAAACAAGCCGTCCATACCCACCAACTGCACAAATTGCGATGCAGGAAGCTGAAGTTATTGCTCATAACCTGAAAGCACTGGTTCGTGGCAGCAATGAACTTGAGTCCTTTGAATTTATCAATCGAGGTACTGTTGCGTCCCTGGGCTCACGTGATGCCATCGGTGTTGTCTTTGGGGATAAGAAGCTTTATGGCTGGTCAGCATCCGCAATGAAGAAAATTATTGATAACCGTTATTTACTGAAATTAGGTGGAATTGGTTTATTACTGAAAAAAGGAAAGTTTAATTTTTTCCATTAATTATTAAATAGGGGTATGAAATAGCAAAGGCTTTTGGATGCCTTTGCTATTTTTTTGTGATATCTTTATAGTATACATACCTATGCCTAGGGGGAGAAGACTTTGGAGTTTAACATTCTGCATTTAATTGTGGGTTCATTACTGTTTTTCGTCCTGTTCTTTGGAATTGCATTTATACTGAATATGCTTTTAAGAAAAACCTGGGTTATGGCTTTTATTTATCCCTTTATTGTATTTCTGATTGTGGATGATTTTACATTTGGTAATTACTTTACAAATACAGCATGGGCTCTGCAGGAATTGGCTACGAACCTGCTTCAATTAAAAATGATGGATATTGTGATGCTGTCAATGGGATTTATAGGAACCATTGTCTCGGGTATTGTAATCCGGACCCTGAGATCAAAAGGCTATCAAATGTTTTAACAGTAAGAAAAAACTTCGCTAAGAATACACTGGCGAAGTTTTTCGTATTTAATGTATAAATAAATGTAAACTGGACATGATGACATCCAGAGAGGTGTTATCATGAAAAGGAAGATTTTGAGAGGAACCATCACAGCAATTCTCCTTTTAAGTGCTTTGTTCACAACGTATATGAGCGTTGCAAATCTTTCTGCAGAGGACTTGAAATCCTGGTTCCGTAATGATGGGGAAACCATAGTAGTCTCCGGGAGTATGAATGATTTGAAGCATGAGAAGAAGACAGTGGATCTTAAGGAAAAGAATATTAACAACATACGTCCAAGTAAACGATACATTTCGAGTCAAAAAGTAAATGCACCGGAAAGTCTTCGTGAAGCTATTGATTTTTCAAAATATCCAACAGAAACAGTCATTGCTACAGGATACACAGCAGGTGCAGAATCGACAGGGAAAAATCCGGGTCATGAATTGTACGGAATTACGTATTCAGGCGTAAAAGTACGCCGGGATTTATACTCGACGATTGCTGCAGATCTGGATAAGTTTCCTATTGGCACAATTTTGTTTATCCCTGACTATGGATATGGCGTAGTTGCCGATAAGGGTGGAGCTATTCAGGGCAATAAAATTGACTTGTATTATGAGACGGTTGACGACGTTTATGAACATTGGGGCAAACGGAAGATAGAGGTTTATGTCGTCAAAAAGGGCGACGGTACCCTTACTGCTGAAACGCTGAATAAGCTCAATGAGAATGAAGCTTTGCAGGTATTCCGTGAAAGAATTCAAAAGAACTAACAGCCAAAGCGCTCAGAGTACTGGGCGCTTTGTTGTGTTTAGATAAAAAATCTTATGGAAGATAATCAGGCCAGCTTTGAAATAAAGGATACTCGTTTGACTAAAATAACAGCCAGTGATGCCACCAGAAATGTCAGTCCAATGTCTTTAATTAGAAAAGGCAGCATCATTGCCCAGGCACCACCGTATGAAATAGCTCCTCCAATCCAGGTGTTTAATGCAAGATAAAGAAAGGAAGTTCCTATTCCATAATTTACGAGAAGTCCGGCAAAACTTGCAGTGATGTATGTAGCGAATGAGGGAGAAGAACTTTTATCTACAATGTAACCGGCGATCCAGGCAACAAAAATAAAGGACAGAATAAATCCACCTGTAGGCGTCATTAACTGAGCAAAGCCTCCCTGCATGCCAGCAAAAACAGGCACACCGATAAATCCAACCATACAATAGACAAACATTGAAAATGCGCCAAGTCGTCTGCCCAGCATTAAACCAGCAAGGGTTGCAAAAAATGTCTGAAGTGTGATTTCTACAGTAGCACCGCCAAAAGTAACCTTTAAAAAGGGCAACCATACAATAATATTTGCACCTATGGCCATCAAACCTACAAATAAGGCACCAAGTGTTAAGTCTATTGTATGGAAGCCATTTTTTGATTTGTTACCCATGCTCCTCACTCCTTTATCACGTATAACTGCCGTAATACCTTCAGTTAAGTCTTAAAGAGTAAACAGACAAGACTAAGTGGGGTAAAACGGTCAGTATAAACCTGATAAGTTCAACTAAGCATCAGTGGGGATGAAGAAAAAACCACTGGAGGAAGTTTCCCTTTATAAAATATCTTAAAGGGGAGCATGTCTATTGTCAACCTATAATTTTGAATGGTTAACAAAAATTACTTACCAGTGCAATGCCATAACCAGCCTGCAGCAGTCCATATCCTTTGTCTGTGCAATTAGGGTAATCCGAATATTATCGGGATTAAAATCCACTTCAGCCGGGTGGGAAATATCCAGACCATTTATGAGATTTTTAACTTTTTCATGCTCTGATTTTTGCGCAGCATCCATAACATTAAAGGCAAATTCCTTAGAATGGGCAAACTCCTCAATAATGATTTCAGCATCCTGCATGAGAACCTGAAATGTCTGAGCTGATTCTGTGAAATTTGTGGTATCAATTTCCGGATAGGGATTCTGTCTGAAGACTTTTGATTTGTGATCTATATGAAAAAAGCTGGGGATATAATAGTAAGGGGGGAGTAAATAATGCATCCTATCAGCCTCCTTTACCATTACTATATGATGAAGGAAGGCGGATGTGTAAAAAAGTGGATATATATAATGGCCCAAAAGTGATTGATACGTGTTGGTGTCTGAAGGATATTGGCAGGAAACAAATGGAGTACTCTAGCAAAGCGGTCGATGAATGATTGACTTATTTGATCCTTACAAATTTTTAATTCTAATAAAAAACCTATCACGACGTTCGTGTCGTGATAGGAAATGATGTCCAACACCAGGTTCTAAACGGTAGCCTTCGCATTTCTTTGTCCGTCTACAGAGCCTGGACCTTTTCGTTTTTCTACTTAATAATCGTATCCAACGCGATTTCCATCATATCGTTGAAGGTGGTTTGTCTTTCTTCTGCTGTCGTTTCTTCACCGGTTATGATGTGGTCACTCACGGTCAGGATGGACAGGGCTTCCCGATTGAATTTGGCAGCGAGTGTATACAGCGCTGTCGTCTCCATTTCCACAGCTAGTACATTATATTTTGCTAACAATTCATTTAGTTCCTGTGCGTTGTCACGATAAAAGCTGTCACTGGTAAACACGTTACCTACTTTAGGTGCGATATCTTTATTTGTACTTACATCATAAGCATTTTTAAGTAAATGAAAGTTTGCAGAAGGAGCAAAATCGATGTTCCCAAAAGTTACTCGATTCATTTGGGAGTCCGTTGTTGATGTGGATGCCAAAATTACATCGCGCACATTTACATCCTTCTGTAAAGCGCCACAGGATCCAACGCGGATGAGCTTCTGAACATCATATTCCTGAATCAGCTCGTTAACATAAATCGATATGGAAGGGACACCCATGCCTGTCCCCTGAACAGACACTTTTTCACCCTTGTAAGTTCCGGTAAATCCATACATTCCACGTACCTCGTTGTAGCAGACCGGGTTTTCAAGATAGGTTTCAGCTATGTATTTAGCCCGCAGCGGATCACCGGGCAACAGGATTTTATCTGCTATTTCACCTTTTTTTGCGCCAATATGTACACTCATGAATATCAACCTCTCCTTCTGATTAATCTAAGTTAAAAGTATCACATACCTATTCTAAACACAAATAAGGAAGGGTCACAATTTTGCTCTTATTCGTTTTTTGTTATAATACATGTAAATAGGTTCTTAAAAAGGTTGTGACTGCAGAATGGAATTTTTATATTTCCCTGAAGATAAAATGGAATACTTCCCCGGAATCATTGTCGTTCTGTTTTTCTGTGTGATTGCTGTTATTGTGACACGGATGTTTATTAAAATTTCCAAGAGAGAAGAAGCTAAGTTTGATGAACAATATGGTGAAAAAATGAACATTAATGACCGTCAGAATAAACAGGATGAATGAATGACTCACCTCAACTCAAAAACTGGAGTTGAGGTGTTTTTCTTTGTCCGGTTTAATTTAACGGTTCTTTGGTAAAACTACCCTTGAAACCTAACGATGAGAAAGGTAGTTGTTCGTTGTGAAATATGTACGTACCTTATTCCTATTCTTGATTTTGATGGCTTTAGCTGCTTGTCAGGATGAAAGCCGTTCTCCTATTGAAATTGATATGTATAATCCAGATGGGGATTCCCTTGGAAAAGCCACATTAGCGGAGGATCCAAATGGAGTAAAAATTACGCTTAATTTATCTGGTCTTAAACCTGGATTGCACGGAATCCATGTTCACGAATTTCCGGAATGTGAAGGCCCTGATTTTAAGTCTGCGGGAAACCATCTGAATCCTGATTCCAAGCTGCACGGATTAATGCATCCGGAAGGTCCCCATCTGGGTGATATGCCAAATATTGAAGCGGACCCGGACGGAAAACTGTCCGATGTTGAAGTCACGGTCCAGGAAGCTACATTAAAAGATGGAAAGAAATCGTTATTAAAAGGAGAAGGGACTTCTTTGATTATTACCGAAGATCAGGATGATGGAATTACTCAGCCGGCAGGAAATTCAGGAAAGCGCATGGCATGCGGAAAAATTACGTTAGGAGAGAGCAATGAATCAGAGACGCCGTCAAATCCGGCTGATGATGGGCCGCAGAAAGAAGAATAAAAAAGAATGGGAAATAAAAAATGCTTGGGTCAGGTGATGACCCAAGCATTTTTTCGTGAATTTAATTACATATCTTTTAAAGCTGCTAAAATACGATTTACACCTTCTGCGACGGTTTCTTTAGGACAGGCAATATTCATTCGCATAAAGCCATCACCTTCATGTCCAAAAGAAAGTCCGTCGTTTAAACCGACCTTTGCTTTGGATTGGAAAAACTGTTTTAATTCACTGGAGCTTAAATTCATGTTGCGACAATCGAGCCATAGCAAATATGTCCCCTCTGAATCTAAAACGTTTATGAGATTTGTATTGTCATGAAAAGCTTTTTGTACATACTCTTTATTTTCCTGTAATACCTCAAGCATCTGATCAAGCCACTCCCCGCCATGCAAATAAGCAGCTTCCATTGCCACAATGGCGAATGTATTCAGCATACCAAGTCCCTGGCTGGAAAACTGGTCCTTGATTTTTTTGCGTTTATCCTGATCAGGAACGATTAAATAGGATCCCTGCAATCCCGCCAAGTTGAAGGTTTTTGAAGGTGCCATACAGGTAACAGCATTCTGACTGAATTTTTCTGATAGGGAAGCTATGGGTACATGCGTATATTCTTTATAGGTTAAATCCCCGTGTATTTCGTCTGAAACAATGGTTACGTTATGCTTTAAGCAAATGTCAGCCATTGTCGTAAGCTCCTCCTTCGTCCAGACACGTCCCAAAGGGTTATGGGGACTGCACAGAATAAACATGCTCACATGATGATCGATTATCTGCTGTTCAAAATCATCAAAGTCAATTTCGTATTTTCCTTCTTTTAACTGTAGACTGTTTTTTACAACATGACGATTATGCTTTTTCACGGCGTCATAAAATGGTGGATAAACAGGAGTCTGAATTAAAACATGATCCTCTTCATTAGTTAAAGCCTGAACCACCATATGTAAAGAAGTGACGACTCCTGGACTGAAAAGAAGCCAGTCTGTATTGATTTCCCAGTGATGCCGCTTGTTCAGCCATCCATAGATTGCGTCCTTTAAAGGCTGGTCAGTCACACTGTAGCCGTAGATATTATGCTTAGCACGCTCGGTAATTGCCTCCTGAACGGCATCGACGGAAGGAAAGTCCATATCAGCAACCCACATAGGAAGTACATCTTTTTCTTTAAAGAATGTTTCTGTTAAATCCCATTTGACCGATCTGGTGCCTGTACGATCCCATTTCTGCTGAAACTTTTCCATTATAATCACCTCTCCTAACTACAATACGATAGTATTATCATAACGAATCAGAAGCAAAAAGAGAAATGATTCATACAGAAGGCAGACAAAGCAAAAAAAAAGCAAAGCGCCTAAAACGCTTTGCTACACAGGGGGAATACGAGAAAGTCTTACGTTATATAATATAACCGCATTATACAAATCTTAAACATGATTTTTAAATTTTTTTATCACGTATGAACTGGCCGTAGTTCCCCCTGCGGATGGAAGTCTCACTTTATGGGAGAATCGAACTACATTCATCTTTGTACAGGATAAATTTCAGGCTGCAAGTCCTTTTGCCTGCCACCTCTGTTTATGATAAAATCATATATTGCGTAAAGAATCGAGAAAAAATAGTCGGGAGTTGTTTTTTGATGGAAGAGAAAATAGAAGTTGGTCAGGTCATAGAAGGTAAGGTGACAGGAATTCAGCCTTATGGTGCCTTTGTAGCCCTGAATGATCAAACACAGGGGCTTGTTCATATTTCTGAGGTTACTCAT
The DNA here is from genome assembly GCF_010092505.1 of Virgibacillus sp. MSP4-1. Classification (NCBI taxonomy): domain Bacteria; kingdom Bacillati; phylum Bacillota; class Bacilli; order Caryophanales; family Bacillaceae; genus Virgibacillus; species Virgibacillus sp. MSP4-1. Next base: position 1,799,209 of record NZ_CP048021.1, on the reverse strand, counting down.
GGGTATGTAAAAGATATTCATGAACATTTGAAAATTGGGGATGTCGTACAAGTTAAGGTTCTCAATATTAATGAGGAGGAGGGGAAGTACTCTCTTTCCATCCGTGCGACAGAAGAGCCACCTAAAAAACAGCCAGTCCAGGAACAAAAACCAGCACGTACTAAAGAACAGCCGGATACAAACGCGGCCGTTGGCTTTAATACACTTAAGGACAAGCTGGAGGACTGGATTCAGCAATCAAAAGAACGTGAGGAAACCTATCGTCATTAAGAACGGAGGCATACGAGGTCTCTCATGATTTGTTACATACAAATCATATATTTTGTTAGATTGTACATGATAAAAAAACGGCATCGACTGATTCTTAATCAGTATCGATGCTTTTTTTAAGAAAGGAGCTTATATAATGGAAAACTTCACTTTTTATAATCCGACAAAGCTTGTATTCGGCAAAGGACAAATGGAGAATTTGAAAAACTTCATCCCTGCTCACTCAAAAAATATTTTAATTGTATACGGCGGGGGAAGTATAAAGAAAAATGGAGTTTACGACAAGGTAGTAGAGGAGCTGACTTCTCTGAATCTTAATATTCACGAGTTAGCAGGTGTGGACCCCAATCCCCGTCTAGCAACCGTAAAAAAAGGAGCTGAAATATGTAAACGGGAGAATGTTGATTTTATCCTTGCAGTAGGGGGTGGCAGTGTGATTGATTGTACCAAAACGATTTCCGCTGCCGCTAAATACGAAGGAGACCCTTGGGATTTCGTTACGAAAAAGGCCAGGCCTGAGGATGCTGTACCGTTTGGAACCGTACTTACATTGGCGGCAACAGGTTCTGAGATGAACGCTGGAGCTGTGATTACCAACTGGGAAACGAATGAAAAGTATGGCTGGGGCAGTCCATTATTATTCCCGAAGTTTTCCATTCTTGATCCGGAGAATACATACACTGTGCCTGAGAATCAGACGGTTTACGGGATTGTTGATATGATGACTCACATTTTTGAACAATATTTCCACCAGCCTGCCTATTCGCCGGTTCAGGACAGAATGTGTGAAGGGGTGCTTCAGTCCATCATTGAAACGGCGCCTAAACTGCTGGAAGACTTAGAATCCTATGATCATAGAGAGACCATTCTATATGCAGGTACGATTGCATTGAATGGCATGCTTCAAATGGGCTATAAAGGGGATTGGGCAACTCACAATATTGAGCATGCTGTATCTGCCGTGTATGATATTCCTCATGCAGGTGGGTTGGCTATCCTGTTCCCAAATTGGATGAAGCATAATGTTGAAGTGAATACAGAACGTTTTAAACAATTAGCCGTTCGTGTTTTTCATGTGGATCCTGCAGGGAAATCAGATAAGGAGATAGCCCTCGAAGGTATCGATGAGTTGCGTAAATTCTGGGATTCACTGGGAGCACCTAATCGTCTGGGAGACTATGATATTGATGAATCTAAATTTGATCAAATTGCTGAACATGCAATGTTTAACGGGGCTTTCGGAAACTTCCATAAGCTTGGAAAGGATGACGTTTTAGACATTTTACGCAAATCGTTATAATTTTGCGGTTTGTCCTTGTTTATTCGCGATATAATAAAAGGGAACCAACACAGCAAAGGAGTAATAGCTATGACACATGTTAAGTTTCAATACAATTATGCAACAGATTTTGTTCAGGAGCATGAGCTTGATTATATGAAAGAAGCTGTAAAAACAGCGCACCATACTTTACATAACCAAACGGGTGCCGGGAATGACTTTTTAGGATGGCTTGATCTTCCAACGAATTATGATAAAGAGGAATTTGCAAGAATTGAGCAGGCGGCTAAGAAGATTCAGCAGGACTCCGATGTTTTACTTGTGATTGGAATCGGGGGCTCCTATCTTGGGGCTAAAGCAGCGATTGAAGCTTTAAACCATTCCTTTTATAACATGCTGTCCAGTGAACAGCGCAAATACCCACAGGTGATTTTTGCCGGTAATAACATTAGTGGTCCTTATGTGAAGGAATTGTTCGATGTATTAGAAGATAAAGATGTTTCGGTGAATGTTATTTCAAAAAGTGGAACCACAACGGAACCTGCAATGGCGTTTCGTGTTTTCCGTAAGTTTTTAATGGATAAGTACGGGGAAGAAGAAGCGAAAAAACGTATTTTTGCCACTACAGATAAAGAAAAAGGTGCCCTGAAGAAACTGGCAACTGATGAAGGCTATGAAACCTTTGTTATTCCGGATGATGTTGGGGGCCGTTATTCTGTGCTAACAGCAGTTGGGTTACTGCCCATTGCTGTAACAGGCGTGGATATTTCCAGTATGATGCAAGGAGCGGAACAGGCCTCGAAAGATCTTAACCAGGAAGATCTGTCTGAAAACCCTGCTTATCAGTATGCAGCCATTCGAAATATTCTATATCGCAAAGGAAAGTCCATTGAGCTGTTAGTGAACTATGAGCCGGCTCTTCAATACTTTTCCGAATGGTGGAAGCAGCTGTACGGAGAAAGTGAAGGAAAGGATCATAAGGGCATTTATCCGTCCTCCGTCAACTTCTCAACAGATCTCCATTCCCTGGGACAGTTCATCCAGGATGGACGTAAACAAATGTTCGAGACGGTCTTACAGGTGAATGAACCGCGTACAGACATTGACATGCCGGAAGATGACCAGAATCTTGATGGATTAAACTACCTGGCAGGCAAAACCTTTGATGATGTCAATAAAAAGGCGTTTCAGGGTACGCTGCTCGCCCATACAGACGGTCAGGTTCCAAACTTAATTCTGGAAGTACCGAAACTGGATGCCTATACATTCGGCTATCTTGTTTACTTCTTTGAAAAATCCTGTGCCATCAGCGGATACTTGATGGGCGTAAACCCATTCGACCAGCCAGGGGTTGAAGCCTACAAAAAGAACATGTTCGCCCTCCTCGGCAAACCAGGCTTTGAAGAGGAGAAAGAAAAACTCGAAAAACGATTTAAGTAAGAAGAATAGCGAAGGCGACTGTTTAGGTCCGACGGCATAAGCAGAATATCCGGAGTGGCCGTAGGTTTGGCCATGGAGAGTATTCTGCTTATGACCGCTTGGACCTGGGAGCCGCAGCTGGACAGGGGAAAAGCGAAGGCGACCGTTTAGGAGCCGCAGCTGGACAAAGAAAGCGACTTTAGGATTTACTTGTAAAAACGGCCATTTCATACTTATGGAATGGCCGTTTTTTTATATTTTGTTTCTGGTTGATAGTACCCGCAATTCTATCCGTCAAAATATGGGTTCTATCGGTCGATGTCTCCATAGTATCGACCGATTTTACACTTTAATCGCATCAACTTGCTGCATTTATCAGTCAAAGATCAATTTTAAAATTATCCATCAGTTGATTTTGAGCTGATATCAGTCACCTGAAGATGGGTATCCGCCAAATTTGTGCTTTTATCCACCGATGTACCAATTCCATCAGTCGAAATGCAACATGAATCAGTATAATGGATCCCAATCGGTCACTAGTCTCCATGAATCAACCAATTTCAAGGATCAATCCACCTGTTTGTTCGATTCATCCATCCGTTTTAAGGATATATCCGTCAAAACGCCCTGTCATCCAGCAAACCCCGTCATCCAGCTCCAGCACCAGGTCCCAGTCATAATCTGGCAACTCATATATTCATGGGAACAAGAAGGAACGGTTATACTATGCCTAACATTCCTATAGAAAAGGTGAGTTGTTATGCTTCAATTAGATTCAGCGATTGAAAATCAGGTATTTTCGTTAAATGAATTGGAAAATAAATTAAAACCCCTTAACTTTACAATAGGCAGTAACTGGGAATACGATCACGGTTATTTTGATAATCAACTGCAAAGTGAGGGTACCTATTATTTTTTGCGTATTCCCTTTAATGCTGAGATTGGTCAATTGGATGAGCCTGGTGTTCAGGTAAGAGTAGGAAGACCTTTTTTGTTAGGGCATCAGTATGCTTCAGGAACGGATGAGGATGCAGTGATTGGTAATATGACAGCAGTAGTGAACCAGTTCCAATCCCCTGTGGACCCTGATACTGAAGTGCCTGAAGACATTCAAAGCAAGGGTGATGAGCTTATAAAAACAGTGGAACAGGCATTACTCTCTTAAGGAAACGAGAACAATCAGCTGATCTCCAATTTCCAAATCCATCTGGAAGGGCGGGTTAATCAGTACATCGCCTTTCCGGATGATTCCCAATAATAATTCATCTTTTTTTACATAATCATTCGAGCATTCCAGAAATGTCCGTCCTACCTGTTCCTCTGGCAATTCGTGCTGGTTATATTGCTGACTGGCCAACTGCTCCAGCATAATGTCAAATGGTTTAACGGGCTGTGCTCGGTAGACCTCATGAAAAAAAAGCGTACTCATAAAATCATTCGATCGAATAACGGTATTCGCCCCTGCCCTCTCAGCATTGGGAATTTGGTTTTTCGTTAAAATTTCCGTACTGATTGGTACCTCGGGGTTTACTCCTCTGACGGCAATTGTTGACAATATGGCCAATTGATCGGCTTGTTTTTCAGGTCTTGATTGATCTGAAGTAATAATCACGTGTCTTGCTTCAGGGATATTTGCTTTTTTTAACGTATTATCCAAAGAGGCGTCCCCTTGAACAAAATGGAAATGATAATGATGTTTCGGGCTTTTGCTCAGGGAATGATCAACCAGCACCACTTCTTCTGTTGGTTTAAAATCATTAATCATATTTAAAAGTTGTCTAGACCTTTCATTCCAGCCAATGAGAACGACATGATCTTTTCCTTTATAAGCGACATTGCCTTTGTCCATCTCTTTTTCACGTTCCACAGCCCCTGAAGCTACTGTCACCATGTAATATGTAACAATTCCTCCTCCTGCAAGAATCATCAAAATGCCAATAACCTTTCCAAGAATGCTATTGGGTACAAAATCTCCATATCCCACGGTGGACCCTGTAACAAAGGCCCACCAAAGCCCGTCAAAAAGGCTGGGAAAATTAACAGGTTCCACAAAATGCATGACACTGCCAAATAAAAACATAAAGAAAATGACCGTTAACAAAAGCCGTAGATATATAGGAATCTGAAAATACCAGCGAAACAACATTTGAAGCATTCTTCCCCGCACCTTTCAACGATCTGTTAAGTTTGATATACTTTTTTGGCCGGATGTGCTATTTTTTCTCATATGCACTAGTTTGACTAAAAGCCTTTCAATACATACATGAAGGAGTGAAACGTATGCTTGAAAATCAATCTTTTTTAATGGATTTATTAAAAACGCCATCTCCATCCAGTATGGAAATGGACATTCAGAAGAAATGGATGAACTACATCAGACCATATGCAGATGAAATGAAAACCGACCATGCCGGAAATGTGATTGGTGTATTAAACCCGGACGCGGAATTCAAGGTTTTGCTGGCCGGTCATTCGGATGAGATTGGGTTGGTCATTACAAAAATTGAGGATAATGGCTTTCTTCGTATAAGCAAGATGGGAGGAATAAGTCCTAAAATTGCAGTTGGGATGAAGGTACATATTTTAGGAGAAAATCAGTCTTTAACAGGTGTAATCGGAGCTAATGCCGAGCATCACGGCGGCGTGAAAGAAAAGCTTGAATTTGAAGATTTGTATATTGATTGTGGTGCAAAATCAAAGGATGAAATCGAAAAATTTGTACAAATTGGTGATTTGGCCATTTATAAACGGGAACCGGAAGTACTGATGGATCGATATATAACAGGCAGAGGACTCGATAATCGGACAGGTGCTTTTATGGTTGCTGAAGTGCTACGAAAATTATCGGAAAAGGACATTCAGGTGGGGGTTTACGCGGCCAGCACTGTAAATGAAGAAACCAATATGGGAGGAGCTTATTTTGCAGCAGCGGGGATTAAGCCGACAATGGCCATTGCGTGTGACGTCACCTTTGCTACAGATTACCCAGGTGTAAATACAACAAAACACGGGGACATCCAACTGGACAAAGGACCTGTACTCGCGAAAGGGGCTCCCATTAATCGCAAAATAAACAAACTGCTGCAGTATTCAGCTCAAAATTTAAATATGGATGTTCAATATGAATTAACTCCAAGACACACAGGTACAGATGCAGATAAGATGCGTTATACGGGTGCAGGTGTCCCTATAAGTCTGGTTTCCCTGCCGCTTCGGTATATGCACTCACCTGTTGAAACGGCCAGCTTGAAGGATATGGAAGAAGAAATTGACTTAATCGTTCATATGATTGAAGGATTAAAGGGGAATGAATCGTTGAATCCATTGGAGGACGAACATTCAAAACTTTAAGCAAAACACTATGCATATGAGGATAAGTACGCTATAATATAGATAAATAAAAAAATGAATAGCCATTCAATCTTCGGGGCAGGGTGAAATTCCCGACCGACGGTGATGAGCTTCACTGAAGTTCTAAGTCCGTGACCCGTGAGGTAATAACCGAGCGGCTGACCCGGTGTGAATCCGGGACCGACAGTAAAGTCTGGATGGGAGAAGATGTGAAGCGATATAGGAAAAGCGGAGACGATAAAAAGCAGGATGTAAAAGCTTGCTTTGGTACTCATTGACGGCTTCTATATATGATTCAGAACCTGTACTACAGGAAAAAACGCTGAGTTGTCCACCTTTGTGCAGATTGTGTAGAAGTACGTGCATCGTATGTCTCCGGACTTTATTACCCGCTGCCTGCAAACCCTAAAGCCCCTTACAGCTTTAGGGTTTATTATGTTTGGCAGGTGTTAGGGGGTCGCTTCCCTTCACTTTTGAGATTTGAATGGTAAAGTGAGGGAGGAGAAGGATCGATGCAACAATCATCAAATTTATTAAAGCTTATTATTTTAGCTATCTTATCAACGATTGCCATGGTATTAATGCTGCTTAATTTTCCTTTGCCATTTTTACCAGGGTACCTGAAAATTGACTTTAGTGATGTGCCGGCCATTATGGCAGCCTTTATATTTTCACCTGTAGCCGGTGTAATGGTTGAAGCTATGAAAAATGTCATTTATTTTCTTTATTCGGGAGCAGGCGATCCGGTAGGCGTTGTTTCAAATTTTATTGCCGGTGCAATGTTCGTATTACCCGTTTCCATGCTGTATCACAAATATAAGTCGGTAAAAAGTGTTGTTTCAGGTATCGTTACAAGTACAGTGGTTATGGCTATTGGGATGTCAGTGTTAAATTACTTTCTCATACTGCCAGCCTATTCATGGTTCATGGGCTGGGAGACGATGAGTGATACAGTGAAATTATCCACAGTATTAGTGGGGATTTTACCGTTTAATGCCATTAAGGGAGCAGTTGTTGCCTTGCTGCTTATTCCTCTATTTGTAAAAATGAAGCCTTGGATAGAGGAAAAGCAAATGAATCTGGCCAGGTAAGAAGTTGCGGAAGCGTCTGTTAAAGCTGTCTATACAATAAAAAAGGAGTTGTCTCCCTTTCAGAGATAACTCCTTTTTTCATAAACAGGTGCATCCGCCTATGAAAGCTTTAATCACGCTTGGTGACAACGCCAAGTGTACATCTGGATATGGAAATTAATTGGTTATCCTCATCCTCAATTTTAATTTCCCATACCATGGTCCGGCTTCCGATATGTACTGGTTCAGCCGTTCCTGTCACCATTCCTGAGCGTTTACTTTTCAAATGATTGGCATTGATTTCAATTCCAAATACGTTTTGTGTTTCGATGTCAATATTTAAAGCACCGCCAATGCTGGCAGCGGTTTCAGCCAATGCAACACTGGCGCCGCCATGCAGATAACCAAAAGGCTGATGGGTTTTGGGACCTACAGGCATGGATAAGACCACTCGATCTGGATTCATTTCAACCATCTCAATATCTAAGGCTTCAAGCATAGTATTTGAAGTCTGCATCATATCCATATGGTTTCTTCCCTCCCGGAGTAATTATTATTACGTATTTACTGGCTGTAAAATTAGTTTACCATTCATGAATGGGAAGTACTACTCTTTACACAGAAACATCCGTAAAAAATTAACAGTCAACAATGAAGCGTTCCACAATCCTGTTGTAAGGGGAACTGCTTGAGATACAGTAAAAAAGGGATTAAAATAAGATTGGATTTTAAGTTCCGTGTTAAAATAATAAAAGTGTGTAAGAAGTCCCTTTTGTTTTGGAGGTAGTGAAAATGATCGAAACCCGACAGCAACGGTTTACCGAGTCTATAAATAAAGCTCTGGATCATCAGGCTCACAAGGATACACCACAGCTGTTTAGCTATACAGAAAAAATTGCAGGTGTTGAGGAGATCAACCCGATTGCTGTTTTTCAATATACACAATCTTTCAAAGGAGCGAGATTTTTCTGGACAAGTCCTGAAGACGGAGTGATCCTTATCGGTTTAGGGTCGGTCTGTCAGTTTAAAGAAAATAAAACGAATGGAGACCGTTTTGAACAGGTCCATTCGGAGTGGAAGGACTTGCTGAAATCCATTTATATCGATAACCCATATAACCAGCCTGGCACAGGACCCGTTATGATGGGTGGTTTTTCCTTTGATCCTGAAGAATCCAGTGAGCTTTGGGAAAATTATCCGAGCAGTCAGATGACGTTACCTGAGTATATTATTACGATAGATGACAGTGACGCCTATCTAACTTGTCATATCCGGCTCGATGGACAAGCGGATATAGAAAATGGCAGGGCGTCATTTACACAGATGATAGAGACAATGAAAAAGGATCCACAACAAGGTGCTAAGGATCCTGAATGTATAAGTCAGCAGGAAAAAAGTGCTGAGGAATGGAAAGAAACGGTGAGATCTGCAACTGAACGTATTGAAAATAGACAGATGAATAAGGTAGTCCTGGCTCGGGAATTAAGGGTATCCTTTAATCATTCGATTCCTGTTTCCAAGGTGCTGGAAAACCTGCTGGAGCAGCAAAAGCAAAGTTATATTTTTGCAGTGGAAAGTGGAGAGGACTGTTTTATTGGAGCAACTCCCGAGCGATTGGTGAAGGTGGAAAATGGCGAACTCCTTTCTACCTGTCTTGCTGGTACCTCCCCAAGAGGTGAAACCCCCCAAGAGGATGAGGTGTTAGGAAAGGAACTGCTTTATGACGAAAAAAACCGGATGGAGCATGCTTTTGTAGTTGATATGATTAAACAAGCTGTAGAAGCCTGTAGTGACCATGTAGAGGTACCGGAATCTCCTGTACTGTACAAACTGCGAAATCTGCAGCACTTATATACACCGGTGAGGGGAAGATTACGGGAAGGACATTCTTTATTAGAGGTCGTCAGAAGTCTCCATCCTACACCGGCTATGGGAGGAGTGCCCCGTGAAGAGGCTCTTTCCTTTATAAAAGATGAGGAACAGGCGGACAGAGGCTGGTATTCAGCACCTATAGGATGGATGGATGCGATGGATAATGGTGAATTCGCTGTAGCCATTCGGTCTGGTTTAATCCAAAAAAATGAAGCTTCTTTATTTGCGGGCTGCGGTATTGTTAAGGACTCAGACCCGGAAAAAGAATTTCGGGAAACCCAGATAAAATTTTCACCTATGCTAATGGCGCTAGGAGGATTACAATGAGCCATCAGGAAAAACTGACCTATTATATAGCACAATTCGTAGATGAGCTTGCGAGGAGCGGGATTACAGACGTTGTCATTTCTCCGGGCTCGCGTTCCACACCTCTGGCGCTAACATTCGCCGAGCATTCATCAATCAGACACTGGGTCAATCTTGATGAACGTTCGGCAGCGTTTTTTGCTTTAGGCATGGCAAAAGAACAAAATCGTCCGGTCGCATTAGTCTGTACTTCCGGAACAGCTACCGCTAATTACTATCCGGCGATTATTGAAGCCAGCTACAGCCGGGTTCCGCTGGTTGTTTTGACGGCAGATCGTCCGCATGAGCTCAGGGACACAGGAGCTCCTCAAGCAATTGACCAAATTAAAATGTATGGAGATTACGTTAAATGGTTTCATGAAATGGCCTTACCTGAAAAGCATGAATCGATGCTCAACTACGCTCGAAGTATGGCTTCCCGTGCTGCAGCAACAGCATATGAAGGTAACCCCGGACCGGTACAACTGAATTTTCCATTACGCGAACCACTCGTCCCTGATTTTCATCTTCCGGATATTTGGGAAAGTCCGACAAAAGATGTTTATTTTCCCCATGTTTCGGGTAAACGTACATTGGATGAACATCAGCTTGATCAGGTACTCTCCCAGCTTACCAACAGAAAGCAGGGGTTGTTAGTCTGCGGTCCGCAAATGGATACAGGGCTGCGTGAGAGCATGGCCAGGCTCGCTAAAACGTGGAATATCCCGATTTTAGCGGATCCCTTATCCCAATTAAGAACAGGACCTCATTCCAAAGAGCTTGTGATTGAAAGTTACGATTCTATTTTAAAAAGCTCCGAGGTTCGCAGTCTGCTAAAGCCTGACTTCATAATCCGTTTTGGTGCAATGCCTGTTTCCAAGCCTTATCGTTTCTTTATGGAGGAAAATCCGGACATCCTTCACATCGTGGTTGAGGCATACGAGGGCTATCGGGAACCAACCCTGACAAATACACATTACATATACGGTGACCCTGCCCAGTTCTGCATACAGAGCGCTGATTACAGTGCGGGTACGGAAATGGATCCCGATTGGACAGATACTTGGAAAAATCTGAATGAGATGGTCAGACGGAAATGGGCAGAAGGAGAAGAATTAACGGAAGGTCACACTGTGTCCATTCTTAATCAGTTGATACAGGATCGGCACCTTCTTTTTGTCGGGAATAGTATGCCTATCAGGGATGTGGATACATTCTTTACCGCTGTTGACCGGGATTGTGTCATTGCAGGGAACCGGGGAGCAAATGGAATTGATGGAACGATCTCCTCTGCTGCCGGGGCTGCGGCACATGGAAGAAAGGTTACATTATTACTGGGGGACTTAACCTTTTTCCATGATTTAAATGGCCTGCATGCGGTTAAACAATATGGAATTGATCTAACCGTGATTGTTATTAATAATAATGGCGGGGGAATATTTTCCTTCCTTCCACAAGCGAAGGAATCATCCGACCATTTTGAGGTCTTATTCGGTACACCTCTCGACTTGGACTTTCAGCACGCGGTGGCCATGTATGGAGGTCATTATGAAAGAATTACCTCTCTGGAACATTTAAAGTCTTCTTTAAATCAAGCCTATAATCATGGAGGATTACAGGTTCTGGAGGTTCAGACCAATCGGGAAGAAAATGCGGAGTGGCACCGCAAGCAATGGAATGAAATCGAAGCGTATGCCCTGGAAATCTTAGGTGAAAACTGATGTATATAAACGTTGATGGAAAAAAGTATTGGGTAGAAGAGGAAGGAACAGGGGAGCCCCTCGTTCTTTTCCACGGATTTACAGGTTCAACGAAAACCTGGACTCCCTTTATTTCGCAATGGTCAAGAAATTTTCAGGTTATCAATCTTGATCTTCCAGGCCATGGCAAAACCATTGTGCAAGAGCCATTTTCCATGGAAAGCGTTAGTGCTGATTTGAATCAGATATTGAAAAAACTTGACTTGAGGAAGGTCCACTTGCTTGGTTATTCGATGGGAGGAAGGACAGCTCTATCCTTTGCCCGTCTTTATCCGGAAAGTATAAATACCCTGATCCTTGAAAGTGCCTCACCAGGATTAAAAACGCAGGAAGAGCAGGAAGAGCGTCAAAATAGAGATGAACAACTGGCCAAAAAAGTAGAAACAGAAGGCCTGGATGCATTTGTAGAATACTGGTCGGCCATTCCTTTATTCGAAACCCAGAAATCTCTTCCTAAGCAGGTTCAAAATCAGCTGAAACAGGAACGTCTCAGCCATAAACCAGAGGGACTGGCAGCCTCGCTTCGTTATATGGGAACGGGCACACAACCCTCGTGGTGGAAGGAACTTCATGAAATTTATACAAGGACGCTGTTATTGACAGGTGATCTTGATAAGAAATTCACTTCCATTAATAAGGATATGCAGGAAAGGCTTTCTAATGCACAGCATCAGATCATTAAGGATGCCGGTCATACAATTCATGTGGAAAGACCCCGTATTTTTGGTAAAATAGTAAGTGATTTCATCTTACATAAATAAGTTTTAAGGATTAAAAGGAGGAATTTTATATGGCAGTTGAATGGGTTAAAGAACGTGAATATGAAGAAATTATGTATGAAACGTATAATGGTATTGCTAAAATTACCATTAATCGTCCAGAAGTTCGTAACGCATTTACCCCTCTGACTGTAAATGAGCTTATCGATGCCTTTTCCAGGGCCCGTGACAACTCTGATGTAGGTGTAATTATTTTGGCAGGTGCCGGCGACGAAGCATTTTGTGCCGGCGGTGACCAGAAAGTACGGGGGCACGGCGGCTATGTAGGAGATGACCAGATTCCACGTTTGAATGTATTGGATTTACAACGACTGATTCGTGTCATTCCTAAGCCGGTTGTAGCGATGGTCAGCGGATATGCTATCGGCGGCGGTCACGTACTGCATGTCGTCTGTGATTTAACTATTGCTGCGGATAATGCTGTATTTGGACAAACAGGACCAAAGGTAGGAAGCTTCGATGCAGGATATGGTGCAGGCCTTCTTGCCCGTATGGTAGGTCACAAGCGCGCTCGCGAAATCTGGTATCTGTGCCGTCAATATTCCGCTGATGAAGCTTATGAAATGGGTCTAGTAAATACTGTGGTTCCGCTCGATCAATTGGAGGACGAAACGATTCAGTGGTGTGAAGAAATGCTTGAGAAATCTTCAACTGCTCTTCGTTTCCTGAAAGCATCCTTTAATGCGGATACTGATGGTTTAGCCGGATTACAGCAAATGGGCGGAGATGCCACCCTTCTTTACTATACAACCGATGAAGCAAAAGAAGGACGAGATGCCTTTAAGGAAAAAAGAAAACCGGACTTCAAGCAATTCCCGCGTTTCCCTTAATGGTTCGTTCCCTTATTTTACAGAACCCTTGTCGTATCGAGCGATAAGGGTTTTTGTAAGGGAATAAGTTTAAACCCCTAAAACGAAATTAAGCAGATATAACAGAAAGGATGCAGATGAGTGACATATATTCCGCACTGGCTGGAAAAGCGCTATGATTTAACGCCGGAAAAAACAGCCATTCAATTACAGGACCGTACAAAAATCTCCTTTTTAAAGCTGCGACAGGATTCTCTTGAGATGGCCGGGAAATTAAATCAAATAGGCATTTCCCCAAATGACCATGTAGCTCTGTTATCCAAAAACAGCTATGAGATGGTGACCATTATCCATGCCATTACCTACTTGCAGGCAACCGTAGTTTTACTGAATACGCGCTTAACAGCAAATGAGTTATTCTATCAATACGAGGATTCTGAAAGCAGCTTTTTCCTTTATCAGGGTGATTTAGAAGAGAAGGGAACAGTAATTCAAAAGAAACATCCTGATCAGATGTACAGCATTCAAACCATCAAACAGCAGCCGTCCAAATCTTTCGTCATCCCGGAGGAAATCAACCTGGAGGACACATTTACGATTATTTATACATCAGGAACAACCGGTTTTCCAAAAGGTGTTCAACTTACATACGGAAATCATTATTGGAGTGCCGCTTCCTCTGCCCTTAATTTAGGGCTTTACGAAAATGACCGCTGGCTGGCAATGCTCCCTTTATTTCATGTCAGTGGCCTCTCGATTCTTGTAAGAAGTCTGCTCTATGGAATGCCTGTTCACTTACATGAAAGCTTCAATCTGGAGGAGGCTTTCCGTGAGATTACAGAGGAAGGCATAACCATTGCATCTGTGGTTACTATTATGCTCGAACAAATGGTGGACCAATTAGGCCATCAGACCATTCCGGATACATTACGCTGTTTTTTACTAGGAGGGGGACCGGCTCCCAAGCCATTACTGGAAAGATGCAAGTCAAAAGATATTCCCGTATTTCAGAGCTATGGAATGACGGAAACAGCCTCTCAGATTGTTACGTTAAGCCCACAGGATGCCCTGAGAAAACTGGGCTCTGCCGGTAAACCTTTATTCCCGGCGCAACTGCGGATCCAACTGGAGGATGGCGGGAGCAATCGACCTCATGAAACAGGCGAAATTATGGTAAAAGGTCCGATGGTTACAACAGGTTATTATAAACGTAAGGAAGCTAACCGCAAGTCCTTTGATCAGAATTGGCTGAAGACAGGGGATCTGGGATATCTTGATGAGGATGGCTACCTCTATGTTGTGGATCGTCGCAAGGACTTAATCATATCCGGCGGGGAAAATGTGTACCCGGCTGAAATAGAATCTGTATTAAAAGAACGAAATGAGGTTCAGGATGCTGGTGTAGTAGGGATTGAAGATGATAAATGGGGACAGGTTCCAGTAGCCTTTATTGTGGGAAGAGAGAACCAGGAGCTGGATAAGGATCGAATCTTGAAGTATGCCGGAACAAAACTTGCTTCCTATAAAGTCCCTAAAGAAATTTACTTTGTGGACATTTTACCTCGAAATGCATCTAAGAAGTTGCTCAGATCAACCCTTTTAGAGTGGACGAAAGGAATTCAAAACCATGATGAATCTTAAATATATCCAGCTTTATCAGATATCCATGCCTCTGAAACACCCTTTTATTACACATGCTGGGGCTGTAGAGGACAGGGAAGTTATTTTAATGGAAGCTGTAGATGAAAATGGGGAAAGCGGATGGGGAGAATGTGTCCCTTTTACCACACCATTTTATACAGCAGAAACCATTGATACTGCCTGGACGTTATTAACGGATTTACTGATTCCCAGGATATTAAGTGTCCCGGTAGAACACCCTGAAGATATTAAGCGCCGGCTGGACCTTTATAAAGGAAATCAAATGGCAAAAGCAGGTGCAGAAGCGGCCATATGGGATCTGTATGCCAGACAGCAAAAGATGAGTCTGGCTAAATGTATAGGAGGAGTCCGAGATAAAGTTGATGCCGGGGTTGTTATCAGTCTGGGTGAGGATTTAGAGGAAAGACTGGAAGAGTATGAAGCGGCAGGTTATAAACGCTATAAGCTTAAAGTGGATAAAGGAAAGGAACGTCATCTGCTGGAGAAGGTTCTGTCCATCAATCCAAAATTACCGTTAATGTTTGATGGGAATGGGATGTATGGCGAAAAAGATATGGACCATTTAGTTTCCCTTGATGATTTAGGTCTGCAGATGATTGAACAGCCCTTTCCGCCTGGTGATTTCGTTTTGCACAGACAGCTTCAGCAGCGAATGCAGACGCCTATCTGTCTTGATGAAAGTATCGAAAGTTATCATGATGCCTGGCAGGCGATACAGCTAAAAAGTACGGAAATCATCAATGTCAAACCCGGACGAGTAGGAGGACTTACAGAGGCCCTCAGCATTCATACCCTTTGTGCGGATGATCACATTCCCTTATGGTGCGGGGGGATGCTGGAAACAGGTGTTGGCAGAGCCCATAATATTGCCCTGGCATCCTTACCTCAGTTTACGATCCCAGGAGATATTTCAGCTTCTGATCGTTACTATGAAAGGGATATCATAACCGGAAAAATTGAGGTTACAAAAGGTGAAGTTCAAGTGCCTGAGGGCTGTGGAACAGGTGTTGAAATGGACCGGGAATATGTAGATTTTCTGACAACTCGAACATTGACTCTTTATAAAGGGGATTGATGATAGAAAACTCTTGAAACGATAATCATTTTCAATTAAAGTATTAAGTAAGAAGAGTTTTCATATACATGAGTTGTGAAGAATTTGTTCGAACATAAAAAAAGTCCGGCTTTTTACGCTGAATACTGACGGACTTTATAATTTTTTATTCTCTCACTTCAAAGGAGAGGTTTCAATGGAATCACTTGCAGCCAATCAATTAACACTTGGATATGGTGACGAAATTATTATAGATGATTTGGATATTACGATTCCAAAGGGAAAAATGACGGTTTTTATCGGAAGCAATGGATGCGGAAAGTCTACATTGCTGCGCTCATTGGCCCGTTTAATGCAGCCTAAAAATGGGGAGGTTATATTGGACGGTACGGATATTGCCAGTTTGCGTACAAAGGAAGTAGCCAAAG
Organism: Virgibacillus sp. MSP4-1; assembly: GCF_010092505.1. Lineage (NCBI taxonomy): Bacteria > Bacillati > Bacillota > Bacilli > Caryophanales > Bacillaceae > Virgibacillus > Virgibacillus sp. MSP4-1. The sequence goes on along the minus strand of NZ_CP048021.1, from coordinate 1,783,111 downwards.
AAATGGCCATTCTTCCACAGAGTCCTTCGACACCTGAAGGATTAACTGTTCAACAGCTTGTGAGATTAGGACGTTATCCCTATCAGGGTATGATGAAGAAGTGGAGTAAGGATGATGAAGAAGCTGTTGATAAAGCTCTGGAATCCACCAATATGCTGGATTTAAAGGATCGCTTGGTTGATTCCTTATCCGGTGGTCAAAGGCAGAGGGCGTGGATTGCCATGACATTGGCCCAGGATACAGATGTTATTTTTCTCGATGAACCGACAACATACCTGGATATGACCCATCAAATAGAAATTCTTGATCTCCTTTTTGAATTAAATGAAACCGATAACCGTACGATTGTGATGGTTCTTCATGATATTAATCTTGCCTGCCGATACGCAGATCATATTGTTGCCCTAAAGGATAAAAAAGTATGGGAGCAGGGGAAACCTGAGGATATTGTAACGATTGATTTTGTCCAGAATGTGTTCCGTATGGCCTGCGACGTCACCTATGATCCTTTATTCGGTACACCAATGTGCATCCCCCACGGTAAAGGAAGATGTTTGATTAAGCAGGAGATGCAAAAAGCAAGATAAACTTTCCCGCAGCGGTGTTAAGTGCGCTCATTTAAATTTTAAGTTTCCACGTAAAAAAACGATTCATAATTATCCCGCCCTTGTAAAAAGTATAAATAGGAGGGATAGTTATGGACAGGGAAAAGTATTATGTAAGCCTGGGAACCCAGGAAATTTCACGTTTAAAAGCCTTCAATAATGAGGATTTTATTATATATGCTACTCCGGAAGAAGTCATTGAACTTCGGGAGTTATTTGATGAAATGTACGATGCGGATCGAGGTGCTTTTTGGCGTGCCCACGTTCCAATCCGTGAATACCACAATGATGAAGTGAATGACGTTTTTGATGATGGACTCATTCATGTTCTGCAAATGCTTTATCGCTTAGGTGACGATCAGACCAGGGAACATATTGCTTCCATGGGTGTTCTCGAAAATCCGGATGATTAGAGACAATCCTGAATTACCCGGATGTTCATAGGATACGTAGAATAAAACCCTTGCCAGTATTACTGACAAGGGCTGTTTTATGTTACTGATGCCGCTTTCGACTGTTCTTAAGGTTTTAATTTCTCTGCATTATTTTTAACGTTTTCCGGTAATTTAATTTCACCTATTTGATTAAATTGGCTGTAGGCAGCATCAATGGCCGTCTCTGTTTTTGCAGTCTTTCCATTCTGTTTGCTATTGGTTTTCATTGACATGGAATAGGTTTGTGGATAATATGTTTCCTTGTCAACTTCTAAAGATATTTCTACATCATGAATGGTCATATTTTGCAATTGTTTTTCGGTTATTTGTTGATCTGGTAATTCATTTTGCCTAAGCTGTTTTAGAACATAACTTTTCATTTTATCTCCTGAAGCTGTAATGGAAAATACGTAATGATTCTTCTTTTCCTCCATATTTAATTCATCGACAAACGTCTCTAACTGAGAAAGCTGTTCATTTGGAGAGTGTTGTGACTGTGTTAACTGATTGATTTGGTCGACTACCTCTTGCGGAGCCTTCATCCATTTTTCCTCATCGGATGGTTTTAAATAAAATTCATCATTTACATAATATACTTTTACTTTCTGACCCATCAAATCCGTTTCCTGATACATGGCTTCCGGATCCGTTTGAACCTTTGTTTTGCTTGTCATGTTCATTGGAAGCGCCTGATTCATATCAGACATTTTGATCTTCTGCTCCATTTTCATATCTACCTGGAAGCTTTGTAGATTTTCACTTTCCTTTAATGCCTGCTGAAAGATATCTTCCGGCTTTTCAGCTGTTCCACATCCTGTTATCAACAGTGATATAAGCAGAAGTGTCATAATAAGTATCTTTTTCACAAATTTTCCTCCTTAAAATAAAAAAATCATGAAAGATTTGGACAAAAGTTTATATATATAAAATCAAAGGTATATAACTTATGGGAGGTATTTTACTTGAACATATCAGGCGCAAAATCACTATTACTTATCGTAAGTTTTGTCCCATTTATTAGCTTATCTCACCATGACAATATTTTACAAGAAATTCAAACAAAAAATATTCCAGTAGAAGAAAATCGTACATCATCCACGCAGGAAAAGAAAGAGGAGGCTGATGACTTAACACACGAACAGATTAAGGGTTTAACGGAGAAATTTATGGATATCCTCGTTCAGGAAACGAATCAGGAATACAGGGTTCTTTCATACAATTCAAAGGAACAATTAGTGCAGGAACTTAAAAGTATCGCCAGCTTATCACTTGCAAAAAAGTATGTAGATTTATATTATAAGGAACGGAATCAACAATTATATATCATCCCAACAGAAACCCCACCATGGTTTCTCCCCGAGGAGCCTTATGATATACAGACAGAAAATGGACAAGCAACCATTGTTCAGGCTAATAGCAGTGAATTATATGGGAATTATAAGATAAGGATAGAGTTCAAATATAAAGAGCAAAAAGGCTGGATCATTCATAATGTATATTATCCCTGATATGTGATCAGAGACTCAGGGCTTTTTGATAAAGTGCAGGAGGGAGCATCTTGAACGACTCCTTCCTCATCAGTCCCGCTTAATAAAGGTAGTGAATAAAGTATGATTACGTTCAAGGATTATTATCAAAATAATGTTAAACTTTCTTTTACAAAAAATCCATTTTCCAAACAGCCCAAGCATGTATGGGTCATAACTAAATATAAACACCAATGGCTTCTGACAAAACATAAAGACCGCGGGTTGGAATTTCCAGGTGGCAAAGTGGAAGAAGGAGAAAAAGCAGAAGATGCTGCTGAACGAGAAGTTTATGAAGAAACAGGAGGTATAATATCGAATCTTAAGTATATCGGCCAGTATTTTGTGGACGGAAAAGGTGGGGAGGTTATCAAAAACGTTTATTATGCTGAGGTCGATCAGCTTATAAAGCAGCCCACTTATTTTGAAACGGATGGCCCTGTACTTTTAGATACGCTTCCGGAAGATATTCAGGAAAGCTCCCTGTTCAGCTTTATGATGAAGGATGCTGTATTACCCCAAAGCTTAAAAGTGATAAAAAAAATGGAGGCCAATTCCTTAAGGTAACCATTCGTTCTGCGATTTGATCTTACCTTAAGGAACAGCCTCCTTTTCGTTCTTTTCGGTCTTGTTTATCATTTATGGTTAATCAGTTTGTTTTCAATGGCTTCCACGATTTTGTACATGACTGCGGCAAAAATGGCAATAACAATAAGACTTAACAGGACAAGGTTAAAATCGAATACTTGGAAGCCGTAGACAATCATATAGCCTAATCCTCTTTCAGATACTAAAAATTCTCCCACAATAACCCCAACCCACGATAAACCGACATTGACTTTTAATGTGGAAATCATCGTTGGGAACGAGGATGGCAAAATCGCTTCTTTAAAAATTTGTGATCGGGTAGCCTGGAAGCTTTGCAGCACTTTAATATAATTTTGATCCACTTCACGAAAAGCCGAATAAACATGAATAGTGGTAATGATAACAGACACAAGAATCCCCATGGAAATAATGGATGTGTAACCGGGACCCAGAGCTACGATAAGGATAGGCCCTAAAGCTACTTTAGGCATGGCATTAAGAACTACTAAATAGGGATCCAGGATTTTGGACAGGGTGGAAGACCACCACAGAATGGTCGCCATCATAATCCCGAGCAGGGTGCCTAGAATAAAGCCTGCTATCGTTTCCAGTCCGGTAATCTGCAGATGACTTAACAAGGATCCGTCATTAATTTTTTCAATAAATAAACTCCCTACCTTGGAGGGTGAACTGAAAATAAGCGGGTCAATCCAATGAAGTCTGCTGGCTGTCTCCCACAAAATGAAAAACACAATGAAAATGATTCCCTGCCACGATAGCACAAAACGTTTTTCCTTCTTCTTTTTTTGCCGGAATTCTTCGTATAGACGTTGATCATCTGTATGACTCAAGACTCTCCAGCTCCTTCCATACAGTTTGGAAAAAATCGGTGTATACTGGGCTTTGTCTGGAATCAAAAGGAGTTGTTTCTACAATCTCTTTTGGTACATCAAATATCTGTGCAATGCGACCTGGATTTGAATTCAGCAGAACAATACGCTCACTCATTGCGATAGCTTCCCCGATATCATGGGTGACAAGTACTGAGGTCATTTCATATTTTTTCAGGATTTCCAGTACCAGATTTTCCAGTTTAAGCTTCGTCTGATAATCAAGAGCTGAAAAGGGTTCATCCAGCAGCAACAGCTTCGGATCTGTAATCAAAGTTCGGGCAAGGGCTACTCGTTGTCTCATACCACCTGATAATTGGCCTGGATAGGCATCCTTCGTCTGGCCAATGCCAATTTCCTCGAGCAAATCTGCTGCTTTTTGCCTGATTTCCTTTGTAATATTCTTTTGGATATGCGGGCCAATCAGCACATTTTCCATAATGTTTTTCCAGGGAAATAAATAATCCTGCTGCAGCATATAGCCGATGGATGAATTCTGGTGATCAATTGGCTCATTTTCCAGTAGAATTCTTCCTTTTGACGGCTTAATTAACCCTGCTATGATGGAAAGCAGGGTTGTTTTTCCGCAGCCGCTCGGGCCGATAATCGATACAAAGCTTCCTTTATTAACATCCAGCGAGATTTCCTCAATCGCTTTTGTGTAATCCTTTTCTGTAAAATATAAGTGAGAGATCTCTTCTACCGTTAGATATGCCAATGATCTTCACCTCTACTCATTCATAATTTTTTCGGCGATTTCGGTGTTTACAAGGGTATCATGCTTGATATCCTCAGGAAGTTCGCCTGCTTCATCCATGATATCCTTGAGATTATTCCATTCCTCTTGATCGAGTACCGGGTTTAGGGCATAGGCTCCTGAATCTTTATATCTTTTCACAGAATCAGCAATAATGTCTGAATCAGTATCCTCAAAGTAAGGCTGAATGACTTCGGCCACTTCTTCACTACTATGGTTTTCCACCCATTTTTGTGCTTTGAAAATGGCTCTTGTAAATTTCTCAGCTGTTGCAGGATTATCGTTCAAAAAGGATTGCTTTGCCATAAATACGGTATACGGAACCTTCCCGGATGCTTCACCAAAGGAAGCAAGCACGTGACCGACTCCCTGTTTTTCAAATTTACTTGCGGTAGGTTCAAATAACTGAACGTACTCATAGTCGCCGCTTTGGAATGCACCGGGTATATTGCCGAAGTCGACATTCTGGGACAGGTTCAAGTCCTGGTGAGGATCAATCCCATTCTGTTTAAGAACAAATTCACCTACCATCTGTGGCATTCCACCCTTACGCTGACCGAGGAAGTTACTATCTCTCAAATCATCCCAGGAAAAATCATCGTGTTCTTTTTTGGATACTAAAAAGGTTCCATCCTTTTGAGTCAATTGAGCAAAATTTATGACTGGATCATTCGCTCCTTGAGAATGAACATATATAGAGGTTTCAGAGCCTACCAATGCGATATCCGAACTGCCGGAAACCAGGGAAGTCATGGTTTTGTCGCCCCCCCAGGTAGTAGTTAAATCTACACTCAGGCCTTCCTCTTCAAAAAATCCTTTTTCAAGGGCAACATATTGCGGTGCGTAGAAAATACTTCTTGTGACTTCAGCCAGTTTAATGGATGACTTTTCATCCTGACTGTTATCGGAAGAACAAGCACCGAGAACAGCCACTAATAAAAGGCTGCATACGATTGTTACAAACCCCCGTAGACCACTCATGTATTTAAATCCTCCTTGTTTGTTAAGTAAATCTAGAGGTATCCTATGCGAATGCCTATATGTGTGTGAACAAAAAAAACTGCCTGCAATTTATGCAAGCAGCCTCAAATCTATATAAAAGGATATGAGAGAAGCGAACTTTATCGCGGGGTATAAAGCGGTCCCGCATTTTTAATGTCATCTGTGATGTGGTTGAATTTCCTGAAGTTTTCATGAAATTTCACAGCTAGATCCCGGGCTTTGCGATCATATTGTTCCGGCTGTTCCCAGGTTTTCTTTGGGATCAGAACCTTGCTTGGTACACCGGGACAATGAGTTGGAATGTCGAGTCCAAACACATCATCCCTGGCTGTTTCTGTCTTGTTTAATTCTCCATTTAGAGCGGCGTGGATCATTGCTCTTGTATAGGAAAGATCGATACGATGTCCTGAACCATAAGATCCTCCAGTCCATCCTGTATTGACGAGATAGACGTTTGCGTTAAACTGATCAATTTTCTCACCCAGCATCGTAGCATAAGTCACAGCAGGAAGTGGGAGAAATGGTGCACCAAAACAGGTGGAAAACGTAGCTTCAGGTGAAGTTACTCCTCTTTCTGTGCCTGCAAGCTTACTGGTATAGCCACTTAAAAAATGGTACATGGCCTGTTCTTTCGTTAATTTGCTGATCGGCGGAAGTACGCCAAATGCGTCAGCAGTAAGGAAGATAATTGTATTCGGATGTCCGGCAATACTTGGCTGTACAATATTATCAATATAATCAATCGGATATGCGGCACGGGTATTCTCTGTTAAAGTGGTATCGTCATAATCGGGTAATCGCGAATGTAAATCAACCATTACATTTTCCAGCACAGAGCCAAAACGGATGGCATGATAAATTTGCGGTTCTTTTTCAGCTGAAAGATTAATACACTTTGCGTAACAACCACCCTCTATATTAAAAACTCCATTATTGGACCAGGCGTGTTCGTCATCTCCAATCAGTTTTCGCTCCGGATCTGCTGATAAAGTGGTTTTGCCTGTGCCTGATAAACCGAAAAATAAGGCTACGTCACCCTCCCGACCCACATTTGCAGAACAATGCATAGACAAAATATCCTGATTAGGAAGTAAGAAGTTCATTACTGAAAAAATCGACTTTTTAATTTCACCAGCATATTCGGTTCCGCCAATTAGAACGGTTTTGTGCTCGAAGGAAATCATGACAAAACATTCCGAATGTGTTCCATCTGTTTCAGGATCTGCTTTAAAACCTGGAGCAGAAATGACGGTAAATTCCGTTTGATGGTCAGTTAATTCATCGTCATTTGGCTTAATGAACAGCTGCCGGGCAAACAGGTTGTGCCAGGCAAGTTCTGTTACTACTTCTATTGGTAAACGATATTGAGCATCAGCACCAGCAAATCCCTTAAAAGAAAAGAGTTCATTTTGTTGTCCCAGGTAATTCATAACTTTATTATGCAGATTTATAAAAATATCCTCAGAAACAGGCTGGTTCATCGTTCCCCACTCCACTAGATTTTCACTCAGTGAATCTTTTACAATAAATTTATCCTTAGGCGAACGTCCTGTATATTTCCCCGTAGTCGCTCGCACCGCACCATTAGCCGTTAGAATTCCTTCCTTACGACTTAAAACTTTTTCAACTAAATCAGCAGTAGATAAATTGGTATGCAGAGAGCCCATAACATCTTCCACACTGGTTTTCATGGCCTTTTGACTCACTTTGTTCATTTCGCGTTTCCCCTTTATCAACATATTTGAATGAATCTGTCATATTATTTTTAATTAGTATAACATATTTATATTAATCGTCCATACTATTTGTGCAAAAAAATTATGGCATCTTTTTTATCATGCATGCTCTCACGGTAATCCCATTTCAAGTCTTGAGGGGAAGCCAACAAAACTAAGTGGTAAGAAACGACCCGTAACTTCCTGAGGTTCAATTAACCAACGATACCTGGATGACTATTTCGGTTGTTCATAAACCGAATTATATAATCCCCTTGCGAAGTATATTTCCGTAGTGGGTACTACACCTAACAAAAATCGGATGTAATACGGTCAAAAGCACTTTTATCCCAGCCTCATTGGAAGTTTCCCTTTACGGATGCTTCTGTTATGTTGAGCAGTTGACATTCTTATTTCTTAGCGATAATATTAATGTTGCGGAATAGCGTCTAAAAGCTTTGAATAGCTAAGTTTTGGATGCTAATAAGGAGGAAATAAAAAATGGCTGTAAAACGCCGGCTTTTTACATCAGAATCTGTTACAGAAGGTCATCCTGATAAGATTTGTGATCAGATTTCTGATGCTATATTAGATGAAATTATTAAAGACGATCCGAATGCACGTGTAGCTTGTGAAACAACTGTGACAACGGGTCTTGTTCTTGTTTCAGGAGAAATTTCTACAACTACATATGTGGATATACCGGCCATTGTGAGAAATACGATAAAGGATATTGGTTATACACGTGCGAAATTTGGATTTGATGCAGAAACGTGTGCTGTTTTAACGGCTATAGATGAACAATCCCCTGATATTGCTCAGGGCGTTAATGAAGCATTGGAGGCCAGAGAAGGCAGTATGTCAGATGAGGAAATTGAAGCTATTGGTGCAGGTGACCAGGGATTAATGTTCGGCTATGCTTCAAACGAAACTTCCGAACTTATGCCGCTCCCTGTTTTCTTAGCGCATAAGCTGTCTAAACGCCTGGCCGATGTGAGAAAGGACGGGATTATTGAGTATCTTCGTCCTGATGGAAAAACACAGGTGACAATTGAGTATGATGAAAACAATCAACCTGTTCGTGTGGATACCATTGTTATTTCTACCCAGCATCATCAGGATATTTCTCTGGACCAGATTAATCAGGATATCCGTAAGCTTGTCATTGATGAAGTCGTTCCGGATCATTTACTGGATGAAGAGACAAAATATTTCATTAATCCTACTGGACGATTTGTGATTGGTGGTCCTCAGGGTGATGCCGGATTAACCGGACGTAAAATTATAGTGGATACGTATGGTGGATATGCGCGACATGGGGGAGGAGCCTTTAGTGGTAAGGATCCGACAAAAGTGGATCGTTCAGCCGCTTATGCTGCTAGATATGTAGCCAAAAATATTGTTGCCGCAGGACTGGCTGACACCTGTGAGGTTCAATTAGCCTATGCAATAGGTGTAGCGCAGCCGGTTTCTATATCCGTTCACACATTTGGAACAGGGAAGGTAAATGAGGAAGAGATGGTTCAGGCGATACGCAATACATTTGATTTAAGACCAGCAGGGATTATCAAAATGCTGGACCTGAGACGGCCTATTTATAAGGATACCGCCGCATATGGTCACTTTGGCCGCGTGGATAAGTCCTTCCCTTGGGAGCAGACTGATAAAGTAAACGAATTAAAAGCTTCTCTTAATGTATAGTTTTTGCCATGCCATAACGTGTGATAACCCCCACCTTTATGATGGGTGAAACGAATGGTGACTATGGGGGACGAATCGAAAGCGCCTTGGTGTGTTTCGTATACAATCAGTGGGACGGTAACTCCACTTATTGAATTTTCGCTTTAGTGATGGAGCCCTTGATTTTTAAATCAGGGGCTTTCTTATATCTTCTTTCATAAAGCATCCGTTTTATCCAGTCTGGGGACGGCCGGTCCATTCCTGATAAATTCAACGTAACATCTGTGCCCCACTGCAGGAAGTTTCACTATATGGATGATCGTATACCGTCATACATAATTAATATGATATACTAAAAATAATAAGGGTAAGAACAACGAAAGAGAGGACAAACATCATGTGTGGTTTTATTGGAATGATTCGGCACAGCCATAAACAATTAAGTGATGAGGAAATGAATCAGTTTCAGCAGCAGAATAACATGATTACACATAGAGGACCTGATGATGAAGGCTACTTTCATGATGAATTTATTTCCTTAGGATTCAGGCGATTAAGTATTATTGATATAGATAGTGGAAAGCAACCGTTCAGCTATGAAGATGACCGCTATTGGATGGTCTTCAATGGAGAAATTTATAATTACCTGGAACTAAAAGCAGATCTGCAGAAGGAAGGCTATGATTTCACGACAGAGTCAGACACAGAAGTGATATTAGCCATGTATCAGAAATACGGAGAAAACACCTTTGAGCATCTGCGTGGCATGTTCTCCATTCTAATCTGGGATAAAGCTGAGCAGATGTTGACAGGTGCACGGGATCCTTTTGGTATTAAACCATTGTTTTATTTTGAAGACGATGAACGTACCTTCTTCAGTTCTGAGAAGAAAAGCCTGTCCATGATTCTTAATGAGGAGAAAGTGGACTTGGAAGCATTACAGCATTATTTGAGTTTCCAATACGTCCCTGAGCCATTAACATTAACAGATGGAATAAAGAAAGTAGAACCAGGCCATTACTTTATTCAGAAGCCTGGTGAACGTCCAAGTTTTCATCGTTATTTCCATGTGCAGTTTAAGCCTCTTCTGATGGATAAAAAGGATTGGAAGAAGCGAATTCAAAACGTGCTGCACGATTCCGTGAACGTTCATATGCGCAGTGATGTTCCTGTAGGCTCTTTCCTGTCAGGAGGTATTGATTCCTCTATCATTGTGGCATTGGCCAGAGAATTTAACCCGAATATTAAAACCTTTTCTGTTGGCTTTGAGCGCGACGGCTATTCGGAGGTTGATGTAGCGAAGGAAACAGCAGACAAACTTGGTGTGGAAAATATATCCTATGTCATCACTCCAGAGGAATACATGAATAAGCTGCCTAAAATTATGTGGCATATGGATGATCCACTTGCCGACCCAGCCTGTGTACCCCTCTATTTTGTAGCCCGTGAGGCAAGTAAGCATGTGACGGTTGTACTGTCTGGTGAGGGATCTGATGAACTTTTTGGAGGCTATAATATATACCGGGAACCCGAATCCTTAAAAATTTTCAACTCGATTCCGGGACCTGCAAAGGATCTATTAAGGAGAGTGGCCCAAACCCTTCCTGAAGGCGTGAAAGGCAAGAGCTTTTTAGAGCGGGGAACAACCCCTTTATGTGACCGTTATATCGGAAATGCAAAAATGTTTAATGAAGCTGAAAAGCAGGAATTATTGAAGCATTACAATCAGGCTAATCCTTACCAGCAAATAACGAAACATTTGTATCAGCGGATTGACCAGGAGCCTTATGTGAATCAAATGCAATACATTGATATTCATACATGGCTTCGTGGGGATATTTTACTTAAAGCGGATCGGGTGACCATGGCTCATTCTCTGGAGCTGCGCGTACCGTTTCTGGATAAAGAGGTCATGAAAGTGGCCAGTGAAATTCCAGTGGAATACAAAATCGGAAATGGGACGACAAAATCGGTTTTAAGAGAGGCTGTAAAGGGAATTGTTCCCGATCATGTTTTAAATCGTAAAAAGCTGGGCTTCCCGGTTCCTATCCGTCATTGGCTGAAAGAGGAAATGTTTGATTGGGCAGAGAACCTGATTCAAGAGAGCCAGACCGAACATTTACTTCACAAAAACGTTGTACTGAATCTGCTATATCAGCACCGTGAAGGTAAAGCTGATTATTCACGTAAAATCTGGACTGTACTCATGTTTATGCTTTGGCATCAAATTTATGTTGAAGGTAAATATTCATTTGAACAGCTGCAAAATGAAGACTTTACAGAAAGCAAGCTTGCTATTTCATAAAGAAAAAACGGAAGTACCCGTTGTCCAACTGCCCTGGTGCAGGACAAGCGGGTACTTCCGTCATTTGTTATATTTCCTCCTTTGATTTCGGTGGTTTTATGGTTATGGCCTGGTTTCCCATCTGCTCCCATGCTTCCACAAAGTCATCAAATGGAGCTTTTCGCGTCTTATCCAATGGGTCATTGAAATATATATAATCTTCATCATACCCGGTTACCAGCACCGAATGTTCATTCATGGTTATTTTAATCGGTCCTTTGGAGGTGTACCAGGTTTCGAAAGCAGAAGCTGGGAGTTTTTTGTACTTAGCATTGATAATGACCACAACAGGCTGCTTCTGGTTTAATGCCTTGATAACACTGTAAAAGGATTCGCCACTAAGATTTAGTACTCGTTCCTTTCCGACATACTTTTCCGCCAAATCAGCAAGTGGCTCGTTATAAACACCATATCCTGGTTCGTTAAATGTATACATATTTCCCACAAATCCTATATGGGGATTTCCAAAATGAATTTTTCCATTCTCTTCTTTATAACGAGACGGGTCTCTTGTGATTTCTTTGGCGAGGGTCATCTTATTTGCATCCATCCCATAATATTGCAAAAGCATCGTTAACGATGTGACTTCACAGCCACGGGGCAGTTCAGGTAACTGAAGGACGTGCGGCGCTTTTATGTTCATGGATGATCGGATCTCCACCTCCTCAACGATAGGGGAAAGAGAGATTTCCTCATGTGCTGAGACAGCAACAGCATTTACTTTGTCAGAACCTTGCCGGCTTGGTTCCGGACCAGAAGACCATGTTTGTTTATGTTCAGAAATGGTTACCATAACAAGTACCAGAGCTGTTATGAAAAATAAATGGCTGTATGCGGCAGCTGTTTTTTTAAACGATGGAAATGATTTTTTTGTCTTCCATAAAAGGATACTCATATAGAAACAAAAAAGAACTAGAAAATTGTACAAGGCGAACCCTCCTCTCCCTTATCTTATGGAAGGTTTGGCTGCTTACGTGATGGATTTTCTGTTAATAGAGTAAAATATCACCATTAGCTCCGTTCCTGTAAGGATTTATAGTATTGTCCTTTATCAATATAGGTCTGCCGTACCCGTTCCATTTCCTTTCTATCTTTATCGGTTAATTCACGGATAACTTTAGCCGGGCTGCCAAACGCCATAGTATGAGGAGGGATTGTTTTGCCGGGTGTAACCAGACTTCCGGCACCAACAAAGGCTCCCTCTCCAATTTCGGCGCCATCCAGAATTTTGGCACCCATTCCGATGAGGGCATGCTTACGTATGATAGCTGAATGAAGAAGTACCTGATGACCTACCGTTACCCCATCCTCTATAATCAGTGGAAGGTCAGGACTCTGATGAAGCATACATTGATCCTGAATATTGGTGTTTTGGCCAATTTTGACGGAAGAGACATCGCCGCGAATAACCGTCTTAAACCAGATGCCTGCGTATTTTCCGATGGTTACATCTCCTGTAATCACAGCATCATTGGCGATAAAAGCTGAAGGATCAATCTTTGGGATCCATCCTTTATATTCATCAATCATATGTACAATCCTCCCTGTAAAAAGTATGTTACTATAAGTATATCAAATGAACAGGAGGCAGTGTTCTTGAAGAGAATTCAAGAATCAAGCAAAGGTACCATTGTTCTTGTCCATGGCGCGTTTGAGCATGCAGGGCGCTATGAATGGCTGGCGGATAAATGGGAAGAAGCGGGCTTCAATGTGATTTGCAATGATTTGCCCGGTCAAGGCAGAACAGATGGATTAAGAGGTCATATCGATTCATTTGATGAGTACATTGAAGCTATATCCGGCTGGCTGAATGAGGCAAAAATCTATCGGAAGCCTGTATTTCTTTTTGGACACAGTATGGGTGGTCTTGCTGTCATCCGAATGCTGGAGGAAACAAGACCGGATCTTAATGGGGTGATTTTATCCTCGCCTGGTTTGGGCTTCGCGTCGAGACCACCTAAGTGGGTTTTGTTTTTTACAAGGATGCTGGAAAAAAGAATACCCAAGTTTCAGGTGAAGCTTAATCTTCATCCCTTTATGTCTACAAGAAATACTCGTTTGCATGATCGAAATAGGGAAGATCCTTTATTTTTGAAGAAGGTCTCCATCCGCTGGTATCATGAGTTTGAACGTGCGATTGCACAGGCTTTTCAAAAGGTCAGCCAGTACCCGGAAATCCCTACGTTAGTTTTGCAGGCGGGGAAGGATCTAATTATACAGGCGCAGGAAGTTCAACGGTGGTTTAAAAAACTTCCGATTCAAAATAAAAAGTATATCGAATGGCATGGTCTGTTTCATGAACTCTTTAACGAGCCGGAAAGAGACGATGTTTTTCAGTTCACACAATCATTTGTAAACAAAAAGATTGAATAAGACAATGGAGGATGTACGTTGAAAGACAATATACCAACAAAGCCATTACCCTTAATGGTTACAGTCTACCGAAAAATATTCCCGGATGTGAACAAAGAGTTAGATGCATGGAAGCAAATGGCGAAAGAAATCCCTGATCAGGAGCTACGTACACAGGCTCTGGCTAGTATTGAATCCAAAACCTTCCATTGTGAAGGCGGGGGGATTTATGCTTTATTAGCGAATGAAAAACGACCGGCGGCTATTCAATTTATTGTCGCCTACCAGACCATTAGCGACTATCTGGATAATTTATGTGATCGCAGTACTTCACTTGACCCTCAGGATTTTGAATGGCTGCATCAGTCCATGCTTGATGCATTATCTCCCGGTGAAGAGGTTAAGAATTATTATGCGTATCGCGAGGAACAAAACGACGGCGGTTATTTACCGGAATTGGTGCGCACCTGTCAGAATATACTGGGCAAAATTGAGAATTATAATGAGCTTAGACCGTACCTGATCCATTTGGCATCCTTATATCGTGACTTGCAGGTTCATAAACATGTAAAAAAAGAAGAACGTATCTCAAGATTAACGAACTGGTTCGATTTGCATCAGGATCAATGTCCAGACCTTACCTGGTACGAATTTTCCGCTTGTACCGGTTCAACATTAGGGGTTTTCTGTCTTGTATCCTATGGTTTAAGTGGTAAATCTTCTACAGAGCTGGCAGATATTATTTTTTCCGGTTATTTTCCTTATTTGCAGGGTCTTCACATTATGCTTGATTATTATATTGATCAAAAAGAGGATGAAAATGAAGGGGATCTTAATTTTTGCAGCTTTTATTCTAATGAGCAGGAATTAGAAAACCGGTTCATGTACATTTTTAATCAGACTGGAGAGCATTTGCATTCGATTCCGAATAAAGCCTTCCATCAAATGGTGCAAAAAGGCTTGGTGGGATTGTATTTAGCTGATAAAAAAGTAGAGCATTTAAAAAATGGAAGCCGGTTTGTCAAAAACTTTTTAGGAGTTGCTGGTTCAAAAGCAAAGTTCTTTTATGTAAATACGAAGCTATATCATAAAATTAAGCCCGCTTTGTTACGAAGATAACATTAGCGGGCTTTTCTCTTCTCAATAGCCAGTAGAAACGGAGGATTATTCTTCTGATTAATAAAGCTGTACTCCAGCACACTGAACTTCTTCTGATCCAGCTGCTTGACCATTTTTAACAATTCCTCTTTCTCTTTGTCTCCTCCCTGATGTCCATAATAAACCACTAAAACAATGAGTTTCCCTTTTTTTAAATGCTCCAGCAGCTGATGTATGGCAGAGATTGTCGATTCGGGTATGGTAATGACCGATTTATCACTGCCAGGCAGGTATCCTAAATTAAAAATGGCCCCACCGATATTTTTGTGCATATGTGTTTCTAAATGTCTGTCCAGCTGACTGTGACTATCATGAATGAGAGTGGCGTGTTCAATGTGGTGCTCCTGAAGACAATGACGCGTATTCTGAATCGCCTGCTCTTGTATATCAAAGGCTAATACATGACCTGTCTCTCCGACGAGGTTGGCAAGAAATAAGGTGTCGTTCCCATTGCCTGCTGTGGCATCGACAACGATATCCCCTTTTTCAACTGACTCTTTTAGTAATTCATGTGAGAATTGAAGGGCTTGTTTGACCATTTGCTAATGCTCCTGTTCTTATTGTTTTCTTCATTTATTTTAGCATTCTTTCCAGAAAAGAGAAAAGTTGGCTATTGATCTGCGGTATAGATGTACCATACTGGTTCACATTAAGAATGAGGTGATGCTGATGGCAACTCGCGACTCCATGGAACAACTCATCACAGAGATTAAAGACAAAATAGATACAGCAAAAAAGGAACTGGATGAGACGAACCGCAATGGGTATGACGTGGACAGCGAATATACCAATGCCCAAACGAATTTAGAACAGGCGGAAGCAGAGATTGAGCATATGAAATTAAGTGCCAATCATCAGCAGAGAGAACAGTTGCACAGGTTACACCTCCAGGTTTCCCAAGTATTGAATGATATGTATTTAGATCAAGTCGACCTTAATGAATACAGCTAAGAAGATTGATCGGAAGTGCAAGCGGCACTTCCGATTTTTTTTCATATATTCAACTTTACATCACTCTTGTCATAGTGTAATATTTAACTAGTACACTATAGCAAGGGGCGTTCGATATGAATAGGCGTGCTTTTATGGGAGCTTGGAGAAAAGAATGGAAAATGATGAAGCATTCTTTTGCTTTCATTTTATTGATGGCCATGTTACTGGTGATTGGAATGTTTGGCGTTACAACAGAGCTTGAATCAGGCTTTACCAGCCTTGGTGTCGGTGTGTTTATGTTTCCGGCTTATTTTTTGCTTAGTTTAAATACGGAAGCTCTTCAGATGCAGCAGTTTTTACATATGAATAAATCTTTACATAACGTCATTTTGGCTAAATTTTTGAATGGGTTGTTATTGACTGTTTCCTATGCTTTTGTAATGGGGATGATTCTCTTTATCATAAATCAAATGAATGGTCAGATTCCTGCAGCTGAATTTTTCATTCATTTGATTTTACTTGTGACGAATATTCTCTTGCTTACTGTTTTCCCTACAATGATAATTTTCCTTGTCTGGAGTCTTTATCACGTAGTTCGAAAATTTCATACAGCCATCGGAATTATTGCCATTATTCTGTTTTTATACGTTTTTAATGAAGGGTTTCGAGCATTTGACGATACACCCTTATATGATGCTTTAACCAACTGGGGAACCGTGACCTGGGAAACCGGCTTTCCTGTCGTTGATTTTGGTACCTATTCCGCATTCCCCCTTACTTCGAGTGGTGATATTCAATTTCAGTCAGGTATGATTTTGTTTTATGCATGTTTGTGTCTGACCTTTTACCTGATATCCATGTACCTTCTTGAACGTAAAGTGGAGGTGTAGCCATGGGGGTAGATTTTAAACCGGATAAGCCCATTTATCAGCAAATTATGGACCGGATTTCCAGTGAAATTATTCGTGGAGAACGACAGGCTGGGGAGAAGTTGACGTCTGTAAGGGAATATGCAGTGGAAATAGGAGTGAATGCAAATACAATACAGCGGGTTTATCGGGAATTAGAGCAAATGGAAATTGTTGAAAGCAGAAGAGGACAGGGAACATTTATTACTGAAAATCGGGATCGGCTTTATCAGTTGAGGGAAGACATGAAAAGGAAATACATTCATTCTTTTATCTCGGATATGAAAGGAATGGGTTTTTCAGTTCATGAAATGATTGATGGGATACGCGAATCCAGTGAGGGGGAGGATAACAATGATTACGTTTGATGCCGTCTATAAAAAGTACTTCCTGAACGCTGCCATAAAGAATTTTAATATAACTTTGGAAAGAGGTAATATCATAGGCATTATCGGTGAAAATGGGAGCGGGAAATCAACTCTGTTACGACTAATTGCTGGTCTTCTCAATCCCAGTAAAGGAAATATTACTGTAGATGGTGAACATGTATCAAGGGAAATACGTGAAAAGATTGCCTATTTAACGGATCAGGATTATTATTTTCCTTACTTTACGATTCGCGAATTAATGAATTATTATCATAGTCAATTTTCTGACTTTAACATCACAAAAGCAGAGAACATGATTGCCTTTTTACAGCTGGATCCAGATTCAAAAATCGGACATTTATCCAAAGGCAATCGGGGAAGGGTGAAGTTTTTAATGACTGTATCCCGCAACGCACCGTATATTATTATGGATGAACCTTTCAGTGGACTGGATCCAATGGTGCGTGCTTCGATTACTAAAGGATTAATTCAATTTATTGATTTGACAAAACAGACCGTTATCCTAACAACCCATGAATTGAAGGAAGTGGAATCTGTTTTGGATGAAGCAGTGGTGTTAAAAGCAGGAAGGCTCTTAGCCAAAAAATCAGTTGAACAAATAAGAGAAGAATTGAACATGAGTGTTCTGGAGTGGATGGATCATCTGTATCAGGAAGAGAAGGGACAGAAGACTTAAGGCTTTTGCCTGATTTTTTGCCGATTCTTGACAATTTATCTCTCCTTCATTACAATTATCATACATATAAGTAACCATGGAAAAATGACGATGAGAAGGAATAGTAATGAATGATCAAGAAATTCAGAGAGACAGTGGCCGGTGTGAGCTGTCCTTGATGTTCATGAACTCGCCTTTAAAGTTGCAGATATGAATATCGATAGTAGTATCTGACGTGAGCTCGCGTTAAGAGCATCAAGTGAACACTGCTATGTGTTAATTTGGGTGGTACCGCGGGAATATAACTCTCGTCCCATGTTTGACTGGGATGGGGGTTTTTTATATTCGCAGAAATACATAAAGAGAAGGAAAACTAGATAGGAGGAAAAGGGTATGGCATTCGATCACAGAAGGATAGAAAAGAAATGGCAAACTTACTGGGAGGACAACAAAACCTTCAAAACCAATACAGAAAGTGAAAAAGAGAAGTTTTATGCCATGGATATGTTTCCGTATCCATCAGGCGCCGGCCTGCATGTTGGTCATCCTGAAGGGTATACCGCTACAGATATCCTTTCCCGGATGAAACGCATGCAGGGGTATGAAGTGCTTCATCCCATGGGCTGGGATGCTTTTGGCCTCCCTGCTGAGCAATACGCACTTGATACAGGAAACGATCCGAAAGAATTCACGGATCAGAACATCGAAACCTTTAAACGGCAAATTAAGTCCTTAGGTTTCTCGTATGATTGGGACCGTGAAATCAATACAACGGACCCTGATTATTACAAGTGGACCCAGTGGATTTTTCTTAAACTTTATGAAAAAGGTCTCGCTTATATTGATGAAGTAGCGGTAAACTGGTGTCCTGCACTGGGAACCGTTCTTGCCAATGAAGAAGTGATTGATGGAAAGAGTGAAAGAGGGGGCCACCCTGTCGTCCGTAAACCGATGAAACAATGGATGCTGAAAATTACCGAGTATGCCGATCGTCTGCTTGAAGACTTGGAAGACCTTGACTGGCCGGAAAGCATTAAAGACATGCAGCGCAACTGGATTGGCCGGTCAGAAGGAGCACAGATTACCTTTTCGGTAAAAGGTTCAGAGGAAACATTTGAAGCATTCACCACTCGTCCTGATACGTTATTTGGTGCAACTTACGCTGTGTTTGCACCTGAGCATCCACTGGTTGAAAAGATTGTAACCCAAGAACACAAAGAAGCAGTTGACAGCTATTTAAAAGAGATTGAGACCAAAAGTGATTTAGAGCGAACAGACCTGGCCAAGGATAAAACCGGTGTATTTACAGGTGCTTATGCAGTAAACCCGATTAATGGTGAACAAATGCCAATCTGGATTGCAGATTATGTATTAATGTCCTATGGTACCGGTGCTATTATGGCTGTTCCTGCACACGATGAGCGTGACTACGAGTTTGCGAAAAAATTTGACCTTCCTATTAGAGAAGTTGTGGAAGGTGGAAATATTGAAAAAGAAGCCTATACAGAAGATGGGAAGCACATTAATTCTGACTTCCTGAACGGGCTTGAAAAAGATGAAGCGATTGATAAGGCTATTGAATGGCTCGTGGATCATGGACATGGAGAAAGGAAAGTAACCTATCGTCTGCGTGACTGGTTGTTCAGCCGCCAGCGTTACTGGGGAGAGCCGATTCCCATTATTCACTGGGAGGATGGCACCCTGGAACCATGGCCGGAAGATCAACTTCCTCTTGAGCTTCCTGAAGCCGATGAAATCAAACCATCAGGAACAGGGGAGTCACCTCTTGCCAATATTAAAGACTGGGTTGAGATAACGGATCCTGATACCGGCAAAAAAGGACGTCTCGAAACGAACACAATGCCGCAATGGGCCGGAAGCTGCTGGTATTATCTGCGCTATATTGATCCGGACAACAGTGACCAGCTTGCTGACCCGGAAAAACTGAAAAAATGGCTGCCTGTTGATATTTATATAGGAGGGGCCGAGCACGCTGTACTTCACTTGCTTTATGCAAGATTCTGGCATAAGGTCCTGTATGATATTGGTGTTGTGCCGACCAAAGAACCATTCCAGAAGCTGTTTAACCAAGGAATGATTCTTGGAGAAAATCACGAAAAGATGAGTAAATCCAAAGGGAATGTCGTAAACCCTGATGATATTGTAACGACTCATGGTGCTGACACGCTCCGTCTCTATGAAATGTTTATGGGACCTCTGGATGCTGATGTGGCCTGGAGCACCAATGGATTAGACGGTTCACGTCGTTTTCTTGAACGTGTATGGCGGTTGTTTGTAGATGATAATGATAAACTCCGAGATACCGTCAAGGATGAACCCAATGACGACCTTACCCGTGTTTATCACGAAACGGTTAAAAAGGTGACAGAAAACTTTGAAGGGCTGCGGTTTAATACAGGTATTTCACAAATGATGGTATTCATTAATGATGGATATAAAGCGCCGCATATTCCTAAAGAATACGCAGAAGGTTTCGTGAAGCTTTTATCACCAGTGGCCCCGCATCTTGCTGAGGAGCTATGGAACATCCTGGGGCACGAAGAAACCATCAGTTATGAACCATGGCCACAATATGATGAATCCCAGCTTGTAGAAAATGAAGTGGAAATCCCTGTTCAGGTAATGGGGAAAGTAAGAGCAAAAATGATGATACCGAAAGATGCATCGAAAGAAGATATGGAAAAACTGGCGCTTGAGAATGAACGGGTTCAGGAATGGATCGAAGGAAAAACGGTTCGAAAGGTTATTGCCGTACCAGGGAAATTGGTCAACATCGTGGCGAATTAATAAAATAAGAAAAGGATAGGTTTCTACTCTCTATCCTTTTCCTTTTGACTTTCTAAAAGGAGGATTAAAAAATGGCTGAAGAAATAAAAGAGATCACCCCTGAGGAAATAGAGGAAACCCTACATACAGACAATTACACGGTTATCGATGTAAGAGAAGATGAAGAAGTTCAGCAGGGAATGATTGAAGGAGCAAAACATATCCCTCTGCAGCAGATACCTGAATCACTTGATCAGTTAGATAAAAATGAAGAATATGTGCTTGTATGCCGTTCAGGCCGAAGAAGCTACAATGCATCTCAATATTTACAGGAACAAGGATATAAAGTACGAAATATGACAGGTGGCATGCTGAACTGGAAAGGTGAAGTTAATTTTTAAACTTTAAAGAAATCCTCAGAATTATGATCTGAGGATTTTTTTATTACGTTCCCGACAAGTTCGACGAGAGCCCCCCACTCATGGAAGTGAGAACCCTCCGAAAATTAAAGTTTCGCTTCTTGATATAGGCTCCGGTCAAATAGATGGTAAAAAGTGGACTGTTTAAATGTATTGATAAAATATTATACACATGGTATATTTATTTCTGCCGTTGAAAAAAGGCATTTAATTCATCAAGTTGTTACTTGGTTTTAGCTGTTTATGATAGAAAAGTGATAGCAAATAATAAAACTTGTATGTTGAATAAAACCTAATAATTTCTTGAACTTAACCTTGATTTTTTTGGATTATCGTGTTATATTTAAATATGTTGCATTTAAAGCAACGACGTTTTGTAAATTAGTTATTGAAACAATTTGCTAAGCATGATATATTATTATCTGTCGCTTTAAACGGCGCACAAAACAAACTGAAAAAGTTATTGACTTTCAGTTGATAACTTGATACAATAATTAAGTTGCTTTGAAAGGTAACTAACTTT
Source organism: Virgibacillus sp. MSP4-1 (assembly GCF_010092505.1). Lineage (NCBI taxonomy): Bacteria > Bacillati > Bacillota > Bacilli > Caryophanales > Bacillaceae > Virgibacillus > Virgibacillus sp. MSP4-1. The sequence continues at coordinate 1,761,446 of NZ_CP048021.1, read as the reverse complement.
GAACCTTGAAAACTGAACAAAACAACCAGTACGTCAATTCGCTATTTAAAATAGCATTTTGATTATGAGCATTATGGATATCAACATCCAAGTTTATTGGAGAGTTTGATCCTGGCTCAGGACGAACGCTGGCGGCGTGCCTAATACATGCAAGTCGAGCGCGTGAAACAAGTTGATTCCTTCGGGATGAAACTTGTGGAACGAGCGGCGGACGGGTGAGTAACACGTGGGCAACCTGCCTGTGAGATCGGGATAACTCCGGGAAACCGGGGCTAATACCGGATAACACCTCCGACCGCATGGTCGGAAGTTGAAAGACGGCTTTTATGCTGTCACTTACAGATGGGCCCGCGGCGCATTAGCTAGTTGGTGAGGTAAGAGCTCACCAAGGCAACGATGCGTAGCCGACCTGAGAGGGTGATCGGCCACACTGGGACTGAGACACGGCCCAGACTCCTACGGGAGGCAGCAGTAGGGAATCTTCCGCAATGGACGAAAGTCTGACGGAGCAACGCCGCGTGAGTGATGAAGGTCTTCGGATCGTAAAGCTCTGTTGTCAGGGAAGAACAAGTACAAGAGGAACTGCTTGTACCTTGACGGTACCTGACCAGAAAGCCACGGCTAACTACGTGCCAGCAGCCGCGGTAATACGTAGGTGGCAAGCGTTGTCCGGAATTATTGGGCGTAAAGCGCGCGCAGGCGGTTTCTTAAGTCTGATGTGAAAGCCCACGGCTTAACCGTGGAGGGTCATTGGAAACTGGGAGGCTTGAGTGCAGGAGAGGAGAGTGGAATTCCACGTGTAGCGGTGAAATGCGTAGATATGTGGAGGAACACCAGTGGCGAAGGCGACTCTCTGGCCTGTAACTGACGCTGAGGCGCGAAAGCGTGGGGAGCGAACAGGATTAGATACCCTGGTAGTCCACGCCGTAAACGTTGAGTGCTAGGTGTTAGGGGGTTTCCGCCCCTTAGTGCTGAAGTTAACGCATTAAGCACTCCGCCTGGGGAGTACGGCCGCAAGGCTGAAACTCAAAGGAATTGACGGGGGCCCGCACAAGCGGTGGAGCATGTGGTTTAATTCGAAGCAACGCGAAGAACCTTACCAGGTCTTGACATCCTCTGCTACCTCTAGAGATAGAGGGTTCCCTTCGGGGACAGAGTGACAGGTGGTGCATGGTTGTCGTCAGCTCGTGTCGTGAGATGTTGGGTTAAGTCCCGCAACGAGCGCAACCCTTGACCTTAGTTGCCAGCATTTAGTTGGGCACTCTAGGGTGACTGCCGGTGACAAACCGGAGGAAGGTGGGGATGACGTCAAATCATCATGCCCCTTATGACCTGGGCTACACACGTGCTACAATGGATGGTACAAAGGGCAGCGAAGCCGTGAGGTGAAGCTAATCCCATAAAACCATTCTCAGTTCGGATTGCAGGCTGCAACTCGCCTGTATGAAGCCGGAATCGCTAGTAATCGCGGATCAGCATGCCGCGGTGAATACGTTCCCGGGCCTTGTACACACCGCCCGTCACACCACGAGAGTTGGCAACACCCGAAGTCGGTGGGGTAACCTTTTGGAGCCAGCCGCCTAAGGTGGGGCCAATGATTGGGGTGAAGTCGTAACAAGGTAGCCGTATCGGAAGGTGCGGCTGGATCACCTCCTTTCTAAGGAAGAATTAAAAGCGGAGACGACCGTTTAGGTCTGAGCTTTAAAAAAGAGCGTACTCGGTTGTTTTGTTTAGTTTTGAAGGATCGAAGGATTCTTCAAATAGCACCTTGAAAACTAGATAAGAAAGCAATCAAGAGCAGACAACGGACAATGATGTCCGTGTGCGTTATAAGTTAAGTGAATAAGAGCGCACGGTGAATGCCTTGGCACTAGGAGCCGATGAAGGACGGGACAAACACCGATATGCTTCGGGGAGCTGTAAGTAAGCTTTGATCCGGAGATTTCCGAATGGGGAAACCCGCTGTCCGTAATGGGGCAGTATCCTTATCTGAATCCATAGGATAAGGAAGGTAACCCGGGGAACTGAAACATCTCAGTACCCGGAGGAAGAGAAAGCAAACGCGATTTCCTAAGTAGCGGCGAGCGAACGGGAAACAGCCCAAACCAGAAGGCTTGCCTTCTGGGGTTGTAGGACACTCCATACGGAGTTACCAAGAAATCAGGTAGATGAAACGGTTTGGAAAGACCTGCCGAAGAAGGTAACAGCCCTGTAATTCAAACCTGGTTTCCTCCGGAGTGGATCCTGAGTACGGCGGAACACGTGAAATTCCGTCGGAATCCGGGAGGACCATCTCCCAAGGCTAAATACTCCCTAGTGACCGATAGCGAACCAGTACCGTGAGGGAAAGGTGAAAAGCACCCCGGGAGGGGAGTGAAAGAGAACCTGAAACCGTGTGCTTACAAGTAGTTGGAGCCCGTTAATGGGTGACAGCGTGCCTTTTGTAGAATGAACCGGCGAGTTTCGATCTCATGCAAGGTTAAGCAGAAGATGTGGAGCCGCAGCGAAAGCGAGTCTGAACAGGGCGTATGAGTATGAGGTCGCAGACCCGAAACCGTGTGACCTACCCATGTCCAGGGTGAAGGTAAGGTAACACTTACTGGAGGCCCGAACCCACGTACGTTGAAAAGTGCGGGGATGAGGTGTGGGTAGCGGTGAAATGCCAATCGAACACGGAGATAGCTGGTTCTCTCCGAAATAGCTTTAGGGCTAGCCTCAAGAATCGAGTTTTGGAGGTAGAGCACTGATTGGACTAGGGGCCCTCATCGGGTTACCGAATTCAGTCAAACTCCGAATGCCAACAACTTGAGCTTGGGAGTCAGACTATGGGTGATAAGGTTCATAGTCGAGAGGGAAACAGCCCAGACCGCCAGCTAAGGTCCCTAAGTATACGTTAAGTGGAAAAGGATGTGGAGTTGCTTAGACAACCAGGATGTTGGCTTAGAAGCAGCCATCATTTAAAGAGTGCGTAATAGCTCACTGGTCGAGTGACTCTGCGCCGAAAATATACCGGGGCTAAACGTATCACCGAAGCTGCGGATTGTACCGTTGGTACAATGGTAGGAGAGCGTTCTAAGCGCAGCGAAGTCCGATCGGAAGAACGGGTGGAGCGCTTAGAAGTGAGAATGCCGGTATGAGTAGCGAAAGACAAGTGAGAATCTTGTCCACCGAAAGCCTAAGGTTTCCTGAGGAAGGCTCGTCCGCTCAGGGTTAGTCGGGACCTAAGCCGAGGCCGAAAGGCGTAGGCGATGGAAAACAGGTTGACATTCCTGTACCACCTTTCATCCGTTTGAGCAATGGGGTGACGCAGGAGGATAGGGAAGCGTGCTGATGGATATGCACGTCCAAGCAGTGAGAGTGATGAGCAGGCAAATCCGTTCATCGTAAGCTCGGGCTGTGATGGGGAGGGAAATAGAGTACCGAAGTTTCTGATTTCACACTGCCAAGAAAAGCCTCTCGTGAGGATGAGGGTGCCCGTACCGCAAACCGACACAGGTAGGCGAGGAGAGAATCCTAAGGTGAGCGGGATAACTCTCGTTAAGGAACTCGGCAAAATGACCCCGTAACTTCGGGAGAAGGGGTGCTCGTTCAGGCTTCGGTCTGGATGAGCCGCAGTGAAAAGGCCCAAGCGACTGTTTATCAAAAACACAGGTCTCTGCGAAGCCGAAAGGCGAAGTATAGGGGCTGACACCTGCCCGGTGCTGGAAGGTTAAGAGGATGAGTTAGCCCTTCGGGCGAAGCTCTGAATCGAAGCCCCAGTAAACGGCGGCCGTAACTATAACGGTCCTAAGGTAGCGAAATTCCTTGTCGGGTAAGTTCCGACCCGCACGAAAGGTGCAACGACTTGGGCACTGTCTCAACGAGAGACCCGGTGAAATTATACTATGCGTGAAGATGCGCATTACCCGCGACAGGACGGAAAGACCCCGTGGAGCTTTACTGTAGCCTGATATTGAATGTTGGTACAGCTTGTACAGGATAGGTGGGAGCCATCGAAACCGGAGCGCTAGCTTCGGTGGAGGCGCCGGTGGGATACCACCCTGGCTGTACGGACATTCTAACCCAGAACCGTGATCCGGTTCGGAGACAGTGTCAGGTGGGCAGTTTGACTGGGGCGGTCGCCTCCTAAAGAGTAACGGAGGCGCCCAAAGGTTCCCTCAGAATGGTTGGAAATCATTCGCAGAGTGTAAAGGCAGAAGGGAGCTTGACTGCGAGACCTACAAGTCGAGCAGGGACGAAAGTCGGGCTTAGTGATCCGGCGGTACCGAATGGAAGGGCCGTCGCTCAACGGATAAAAGCTACCCCGGGGATAACAGGCTTATCTCCCCCAAGAGTCCACATCGACGGGGAGGTTTGGCACCTCGATGTCGGCTCATCGCATCCTGGGGCTGTAGTCGGTCCCAAGGGTTGGGCTGTTCGCCCATTAAAGCGGTACGCGAGCTGGGTTCAGAACGTCGTGAGACAGTTCGGTCCCTATCCGTCGTGGGCGTTGGAAATTTGAGAGGAGCTGTCCTTAGTACGAGAGGACCGGGATGGACACACCGCTGGTGTACCAGTTGTTCCGCCAGGAGCACGGCTGGGTAGCTACGTGTGGAAGGGATAAGTGCTGAAAGCATCTAAGCATGAAGCCCCCCTCAAGATGAGATTTCCCATCATTTTAAATGAGTAAGATTCCTCAGAGACGATGAGGTAGATAGGTCCGAGGTGGAAGCGTGGTGACACGTGTAGCTGACGGATACTAATCAATCGAGGACTTAACTTATAAGAAAATCGTAGGCGAGCTTATGCGAGCCGGAGCTGGACATAAGAAAATCGTAGGCGACTGTTCAAGCAGGAGCTGGACACAAGAAAAAGCGCAGACGGACCCACAAGTCCAATGTATGCTCACATGATTGCCTTTCTTATCTAGTTTTGAAGGTGCTAGTCACCTAAAATGAATAATGATAAGGAAGTTCTGCTAAGAGCGCTTATGTCCTATGAGCCACACAGAACGACCATGCCAAAGTCCAGTGGCGATGGCGGAGAGGTCACACCTGTTCCCATTCCGAACACAGTAGTTAAGCTCTCCAGCGCCGATGGTAGTTGGGGTTCTTCCCCTGCGAGAGTAGGACGCTGCTGGGCAATTTATATAAATCCTCAGATATCATTACTGATTCTGAGGATTTTTTATTAAGTTCAAATCTCAAATCTCTCAGGTAACCACATAAAAAGGAGCGTTTATATTGGCAGGCACACACACGTTCAGTAAAGGCGAGGAAGCTGCAAACTCAATTACACATGCTATAGGGATTCTTTTTAGTGTGGTGGCATTAGTATTATTGATTGTCTATTCTTCAATGTATGGATCCGTCTGGCATGTCGTAAGTTTTACTATATTTGGATCTACAATGCTTCTTATGTATACATCCTCAACTCTATTGCATGCATTTCCAGAAGGCACTAAGGTTAAAGATCTTTTTGAAATCTTTGATCACTCATCCATCTACATTTTTATTGCAGGGACTTACACTCCATATATGTTTACAGCAGTTCCCGGCTGGCTGGGATGGACAATCTTTGGAATTGTGTGGGGAATGGCCATTGGCGGAACCGTCTTTAAATCCTTTTTCGTCAAAAGATTTTTATTCACATCAACGGGGTTATACGTTTTAATGGGCTGGCTTATTGTTTTGGCCTGGAGACCACTAATGGATAATCTGGATTCAAATGGTTTAAGCTTCTTAGTTATAGGTGGACTACTATATACATTAGGGTCTGTTTTCTACGTTTGGAGAGGATTCAAATATCATCATGCAGTATGGCATCTTTTTGTTATTGCCGGTAGTGTGATGCACTTTTTTAGTGTTTTGACCCTTTTGTAAACAAAAAAATTGCTCTGATTATTCAGAGCAATTTTTTATATTAAATCATGGAATATGAATAAATTACAAATTATGGTTAATGATATAGTTAAATCCCGTGAAAGGAGGTAAGGAGAATGGATGTGAATATGACTTCTTCCGAGGTGTTGTCAGAGATCAGACAATTAAGTGAGAGTGGACATAGCTTGAGTAAAAAGAAGGTATGAACCATGGCCACAATATGATGAATCCCAGCTTGTAGAAAATGAAGTGGAAATCCCTGTTCAGGTAATGGGGAAAGTAAGAGCAAAAATGATGATACCGAAAGATGCATCGAAAGAAGATATGGAAAAACTGGCGCTTGAGAATGAACGGGTTCAGGAATGGATCGAAGGAAAAACGGTTCGAAAGGTTATTGCCGTACCAGGGAAATTGGTCAACATCGTGGCGAATTAATAAAATAAGAAAAGGATAGGTTTCTACTCTCTATCCTTTTCCTTTTGACTTTCTAAAAGGAGGATTAAAAAATGGCTGAAGAAATAAAAGAGATCACCCCTGAGGAAATAGAGGAAACCCTACATACAGACAATTACACGGTTATCGATGTAAGAGAAGATGAAGAAGTTCAGCAGGGAATGATTGAAGGAGCAAAACATATCCCTCTGCAGCAGATACCTGAATCACTTGATCAGTTAGATAAAAATGAAGAATATGTGCTTGTATGCCGTTCAGGCCGAAGAAGCTACAATGCATCTCAATATTTACAGGAACAAGGATATAAAGTACGAAATATGACAGGTGGCATGCTGAACTGGAAAGGTGAAGTTAATTTTTAAACTTTAAAGAAATCCTCAGAATTATGATCTGAGGATTTTTTTATTACGTTCCCGACAAGTTCGACGAGAGCCCCCCACTCATGGAAGTGAGAACCCTCCGAAAATTAAAGTTTCGCTTCTTGATATAGGCTCCGGTCAAATAGATGGTAAAAAGTGGACTGTTTAAATGTATTGATAAAATATTATACACATGGTATATTTATTTCTGCCGTTGAAAAAAGGCATTTAATTCATCAAGTTGTTACTTGGTTTTAGCTGTTTATGATAGAAAAGTGATAGCAAATAATAAAACTTGTATGTTGAATAAAACCTAATAATTTCTTGAACTTAACCTTGATTTTTTTGGATTATCGTGTTATATTTAAATATGTTGCATTTAAAGCAACGACGTTTTGTAAATTAGTTATTGAAACAATTTGCTAAGCATGATATATTATTATCTGTCGCTTTAAACGGCGCACAAAACAAACTGAAAAAGTTATTGACTTTCAGTTGATAACTTGATACAATAATTAAGTTGCTTTGAAAGGTAACTAACTTTGAACCTTGAAAACTGAACAAAACAACCAGTACGTCAATTCGCTATTTAAAATAGCATTTTGATTATGAGCATTATGGATATCAACATCCAAGTTTATTGGAGAGTTTGATCCTGGCTCAGGACGAACGCTGGCGGCGTGCCTAATACATGCAAGTCGAGCGCGTGAAACAAGTTGATTCCTTCGGGATGAAACTTGTGGAACGAGCGGCGGACGGGTGAGTAACACGTGGGCAACCTGCCTGTGAGATCGGGATAACTCCGGGAAACCGGGGCTAATACCGGATAACACCTCCGACCGCATGGTCGGAAGTTGAAAGACGGCTTTTATGCTGTCACTTACAGATGGGCCCGCGGCGCATTAGCTAGTTGGTGAGGTAAGAGCTCACCAAGGCAACGATGCGTAGCCGACCTGAGAGGGTGATCGGCCACACTGGGACTGAGACACGGCCCAGACTCCTACGGGAGGCAGCAGTAGGGAATCTTCCGCAATGGACGAAAGTCTGACGGAGCAACGCCGCGTGAGTGATGAAGGTCTTCGGATCGTAAAGCTCTGTTGTCAGGGAAGAACAAGTACAAGAGGAACTGCTTGTACCTTGACGGTACCTGACCAGAAAGCCACGGCTAACTACGTGCCAGCAGCCGCGGTAATACGTAGGTGGCAAGCGTTGTCCGGAATTATTGGGCGTAAAGCGCGCGCAGGCGGTTTCTTAAGTCTGATGTGAAAGCCCACGGCTTAACCGTGGAGGGTCATTGGAAACTGGGAGGCTTGAGTGCAGGAGAGGAGAGTGGAATTCCACGTGTAGCGGTGAAATGCGTAGATATGTGGAGGAACACCAGTGGCGAAGGCGACTCTCTGGCCTGTAACTGACGCTGAGGCGCGAAAGCGTGGGGAGCGAACAGGATTAGATACCCTGGTAGTCCACGCCGTAAACGTTGAGTGCTAGGTGTTAGGGGGTTTCCGCCCCTTAGTGCTGAAGTTAACGCATTAAGCACTCCGCCTGGGGAGTACGGCCGCAAGGCTGAAACTCAAAGGAATTGACGGGGGCCCGCACAAGCGGTGGAGCATGTGGTTTAATTCGAAGCAACGCGAAGAACCTTACCAGGTCTTGACATCCTCTGCTACCTCTAGAGATAGAGGGTTCCCTTCGGGGACAGAGTGACAGGTGGTGCATGGTTGTCGTCAGCTCGTGTCGTGAGATGTTGGGTTAAGTCCCGCAACGAGCGCAACCCTTGACCTTAGTTGCCAGCATTTAGTTGGGCACTCTAGGGTGACTGCCGGTGACAAACCGGAGGAAGGTGGGGATGACGTCAAATCATCATGCCCCTTATGACCTGGGCTACACACGTGCTACAATGGATGGTACAAAGGGCAGCGAAGCCGTGAGGTGAAGCTAATCCCATAAAACCATTCTCAGTTCGGATTGCAGGCTGCAACTCGCCTGTATGAAGCCGGAATCGCTAGTAATCGCGGATCAGCATGCCGCGGTGAATACGTTCCCGGGCCTTGTACACACCGCCCGTCACACCACGAGAGTTGGCAACACCCGAAGTCGGTGGGGTAACCTTTTGGAGCCAGCCGCCTAAGGTGGGGCCAATGATTGGGGTGAAGTCGTAACAAGGTAGCCGTATCGGAAGGTGCGGCTGGATCACCTCCTTTCTAAGGAAGAATTAAAAGCGGAGACGACCGTTTAGGTCTGAGCTTTAAAAAAGAGCGTACTCGGTTGTTTTGTTTAGTTTTGAAGGATCGAAGGATTCTTCAAATAGCACCTTGAAAACTAGATAAGAAAGCAATCAAGAGCAGACAACGGACAATGATGTCCGTGTGCGTTATAAGTTAAGTGAATAAGAGCGCACGGTGAATGCCTTGGCACTAGGAGCCGATGAAGGACGGGACAAACACCGATATGCTTCGGGGAGCTGTAAGTAAGCTTTGATCCGGAGATTTCCGAATGGGGAAACCCGCTGTCCGTAATGGGGCAGTATCCTTATCTGAATCCATAGGATAAGGAAGGTAACCCGGGGAACTGAAACATCTCAGTACCCGGAGGAAGAGAAAGCAAACGCGATTTCCTAAGTAGCGGCGAGCGAACGGGAAACAGCCCAAACCAGAAGGCTTGCCTTCTGGGGTTGTAGGACACTCCATACGGAGTTACCAAGAAATCAGGTAGATGAAACGGTTTGGAAAGACCTGCCGAAGAAGGTAACAGCCCTGTAATTCAAACCTGGTTTCCTCCGGAGTGGATCCTGAGTACGGCGGAACACGTGAAATTCCGTCGGAATCCGGGAGGACCATCTCCCAAGGCTAAATACTCCCTAGTGACCGATAGCGAACCAGTACCGTGAGGGAAAGGTGAAAAGCACCCCGGGAGGGGAGTGAAAGAGAACCTGAAACCGTGTGCTTACAAGTAGTTGGAGCCCGTTAATGGGTGACAGCGTGCCTTTTGTAGAATGAACCGGCGAGTTTCGATCTCATGCAAGGTTAAGCAGAAGATGTGGAGCCGCAGCGAAAGCGAGTCTGAACAGGGCGTATGAGTATGAGGTCGCAGACCCGAAACCGTGTGACCTACCCATGTCCAGGGTGAAGGTAAGGTAACACTTACTGGAGGCCCGAACCCACGTACGTTGAAAAGTGCGGGGATGAGGTGTGGGTAGCGGTGAAATGCCAATCGAACACGGAGATAGCTGGTTCTCTCCGAAATAGCTTTAGGGCTAGCCTCAAGAATCGAGTTTTGGAGGTAGAGCACTGATTGGACTAGGGGCCCTCATCGGGTTACCGAATTCAGTCAAACTCCGAATGCCAACAACTTGAGCTTGGGAGTCAGACTATGGGTGATAAGGTTCATAGTCGAGAGGGAAACAGCCCAGACCGCCAGCTAAGGTCCCTAAGTATACGTTAAGTGGAAAAGGATGTGGAGTTGCTTAGACAACCAGGATGTTGGCTTAGAAGCAGCCATCATTTAAAGAGTGCGTAATAGCTCACTGGTCGAGTGACTCTGCGCCGAAAATATACCGGGGCTAAACGTATCACCGAAGCTGCGGATTGTACCGTTGGTACAATGGTAGGAGAGCGTTCTAAGCGCAGCGAAGTCCGATCGGAAGAACGGGTGGAGCGCTTAGAAGTGAGAATGCCGGTATGAGTAGCGAAAGACAAGTGAGAATCTTGTCCACCGAAAGCCTAAGGTTTCCTGAGGAAGGCTCGTCCGCTCAGGGTTAGTCGGGACCTAAGCCGAGGCCGAAAGGCGTAGGCGATGGAAAACAGGTTGACATTCCTGTACCACCTTTCATCCGTTTGAGCAATGGGGTGACGCAGGAGGATAGGGAAGCGTGCTGATGGATATGCACGTCCAAGCAGTGAGAGTGATGAGCAGGCAAATCCGTTCATCGTAAGCTCGGGCTGTGATGGGGAGGGAAATAGAGTACCGAAGTTTCTGATTTCACACTGCCAAGAAAAGCCTCTCGTGAGGATGAGGGTGCCCGTACCGCAAACCGACACAGGTAGGCGAGGAGAGAATCCTAAGGTGAGCGGGATAACTCTCGTTAAGGAACTCGGCAAAATGACCCCGTAACTTCGGGAGAAGGGGTGCTCGTTCAGGCTTCGGTCTGGATGAGCCGCAGTGAAAAGGCCCAAGCGACTGTTTATCAAAAACACAGGTCTCTGCGAAGCCGAAAGGCGAAGTATAGGGGCTGACACCTGCCCGGTGCTGGAAGGTTAAGAGGATGAGTTAGCCCTTCGGGCGAAGCTCTGAATCGAAGCCCCAGTAAACGGCGGCCGTAACTATAACGGTCCTAAGGTAGCGAAATTCCTTGTCGGGTAAGTTCCGACCCGCACGAAAGGTGCAACGACTTGGGCACTGTCTCAACGAGAGACCCGGTGAAATTATACTATGCGTGAAGATGCGCATTACCCGCGACAGGACGGAAAGACCCCGTGGAGCTTTACTGTAGCCTGATATTGAATGTTGGTACAGCTTGTACAGGATAGGTGGGAGCCATCGAAACCGGAGCGCTAGCTTCGGTGGAGGCGCCGGTGGGATACCACCCTGGCTGTACGGACATTCTAACCCAGAACCGTGATCCGGTTCGGAGACAGTGTCAGGTGGGCAGTTTGACTGGGGCGGTCGCCTCCTAAAGAGTAACGGAGGCGCCCAAAGGTTCCCTCAGAATGGTTGGAAATCATTCGCAGAGTGTAAAGGCAGAAGGGAGCTTGACTGCGAGACCTACAAGTCGAGCAGGGACGAAAGTCGGGCTTAGTGATCCGGCGGTACCGAATGGAAGGGCCGTCGCTCAACGGATAAAAGCTACCCCGGGGATAACAGGCTTATCTCCCCCAAGAGTCCACATCGACGGGGAGGTTTGGCACCTCGATGTCGGCTCATCGCATCCTGGGGCTGTAGTCGGTCCCAAGGGTTGGGCTGTTCGCCCATTAAAGCGGTACGCGAGCTGGGTTCAGAACGTCGTGAGACAGTTCGGTCCCTATCCGTCGTGGGCGTTGGAAATTTGAGAGGAGCTGTCCTTAGTACGAGAGGACCGGGATGGACACACCGCTGGTGTACCAGTTGTTCCGCCAGGAGCACGGCTGGGTAGCTACGTGTGGAAGGGATAAGTGCTGAAAGCATCTAAGCATGAAGCCCCCCTCAAGATGAGATTTCCCATCATTTTAAATGAGTAAGATTCCTCAGAGACGATGAGGTAGATAGGTCCGAGGTGGAAGCGTGGTGACACGTGTAGCTGACGGATACTAATCAATCGAGGACTTAACTTATAAGAAAATCGTAGGCGAGCTTATGCGAGCCGGAGCTGGACATAAGAAAATCGTAGGCGACTGTTCAAGCAGGAGCTGGACACAAGAAAAAGCGCAGACGGACCCACAAGTCCAATGTATGCTCACATGATTGCCTTTCTTATCTAGTTTTGAAGGTGCTAGTCACCTAAAATGAATAATGATAAGGAAGTTCTGCTAAGAGCGCTTATGTCCTATGAGCCACACAGAACGACCATGCCAAAGTCCAGTGGCGATGGCGGAGAGGTCACACCTGTTCCCATTCCGAACACAGTAGTTAAGCTCTCCAGCGCCGATGGTAGTTGGGGTTCTTCCCCTGCGAGAGTAGGACGCTGCTGGGCAATTTATATAAATCCTCAGATATCATTACTGATTCTGAGGATTTTTTATTAAGTTCAAATCTCAAATCTCTCAGGTAACCACATAAAAAGGAGCGTTTATATTGGCAGGCACACACACGTTCAGTAAAGGCGAGGAAGCTGCAAACTCAATTACACATGCTATAGGGATTCTTTTTAGTGTGGTGGCATTAGTATTATTGATTGTCTATTCTTCAATGTATGGATCCGTCTGGCATGTCGTAAGTTTTACTATATTTGGATCTACAATGCTTCTTATGTATACATCCTCAACTCTATTGCATGCATTTCCAGAAGGCACTAAGGTTAAAGATCTTTTTGAAATCTTTGATCACTCATCCATCTACATTTTTATTGCAGGGACTTACACTCCATATATGTTTACAGCAGTTCCCGGCTGGCTGGGATGGACAATCTTTGGAATTGTGTGGGGAATGGCCATTGGCGGAACCGTCTTTAAATCCTTTTTCGTCAAAAGATTTTTATTCACATCAACGGGGTTATACGTTTTAATGGGCTGGCTTATTGTTTTGGCCTGGAGACCACTAATGGATAATCTGGATTCAAATGGTTTAAGCTTCTTAGTTATAGGTGGACTACTATATACATTAGGGTCTGTTTTCTACGTTTGGAGAGGATTCAAATATCATCATGCAGTATGGCATCTTTTTGTTATTGCCGGTAGTGTGATGCACTTTTTTAGTGTTTTGACCCTTTTGTAAACAAAAAAATTGCTCTGATTATTCAGAGCAATTTTTTATATTAAATCATGGAATATGAATAAATTACAAATTATGGTTAATGATATAGTTAAATCCCGTGAAAGGAGGTAAGGAGAATGGATGTGAATATGACTTCTTCCGAGGTGTTGTCAGAGATCAGACAATTAAGTGAGAGTGGACATAGCTTGAGTAAAAAGAAGGTAAAGAGTAGCAATCCACAATTAATGAGAAGTGCATTACATTATTTTCCGAATTGGGATTCCGCTGTAGAAAAAAGTATTGCTGATTTATGAAGTCTTTCCTTATCCAGTTACATAACCCCCCCTTCCTGAATTATAGGAAGGGGGACTTTTTATCACGAATGAATAACTCTGGAGCTCCAGCTGACCAAATCAGTGTGGGTGGAGATGTCCCCACTGATGGAAGTTTCAGTTACAGAAAAGTTGTTTGGTTCTAAAGATCTGTCCATTTTGCCAAGTTCTGTCTAAACCTGCATATATTGAGTGTATTCAGCTGCACTTTTTCCTGCTACATGACCGGTTGAAAAGGCCGCAGTGATGTTAAATCCACCTGTATAGCCATGAATATCGAGAATTTCACCGCAAAAATAAAGGCCATGCATTTTTTTCGACGCCATTTCATTTGGAACGACTTCTTTTAATGAAACCCCACCACCAGTGATAAACGCCTTTTCAATGGAAAGGGTTCCGTTTACTTTGACAGGGAATGCTTTTAGAAGCTGGGCCATTTTACGTACCTCTGTTTTTACCAGGTGACTGTAAGTTTGTGCCGGATCAATATCGGTTCTGGATAAAAGAAAGTAGAAGTAGCGTTCAGGTATCAGTCCACTCCAGACGTTTTTAATGGCCTTTTTTGGTGAATCTTTAGCAAGCTTTGTGAGCTTTTGAAAAATTTCCTCCTCATTCTGATCCGGAAAACAATCTATGGTTACATTGACAGCTTCCGTTTTGAATTTTTTTAATGCCTTTACCACAAATTGACTTAGTCTGAGGGCAGCGGGGCCGGATATTCCCTGATGGGTAAAAAGAATATCCCAACGATGTGTTTTAATGGCTTTTCCCTTAGGATTGTGTACAGTGATATTAATATCACGTAATGACAGACCCTGCAGTGTTCGGTCCCTTATAAATTTTTCATTGGAAGTGAGCGGGACCTCAGTTGGATAAAGGTCTGTAATGGTGTGGCCAGCTTGTTGTGCCCATGCATAGCCATCTCCAGTGCTTCCGGTTCTTGGTACGGATTTTCCCCCTGCAGCAAGAATAACAGCCTTTGTTTCAATCCCCTTACCGTTTTTGAGATCAATTTGATGGGTATGTTCTCCGTAGTTAATGGTATCCACAGGGGTGTTCATTTTCACTTCAACATTAAGCCTGTTCAATTCATTAATCAGAACTTCTACTACCTGCTTTGCGGAATTGCTGACAGGAAACATTCTTCCTTTATCCTCTTCCTTTAATTTGACGCCCAGATTTTCAAAAAACTCAATAATACTTTCGTTATTAAAAATTGAGAAGGCACTGTACAAAAAGCGACCGTTACCGGGAATATGTTCAATTAATTCGGATTCGGGCAGTCGGTTGGTTACATTACATCTCCCACCGCCTGAAATAGCAAGCTTTCTTCCTAATTTATTTCCTTTATCAATAAGTAATGTTTTCGCTCCGTTTTTACTTGCAGTGATGGACGCCATTAATCCTGCAGGTCCTCCACCAATGACAACAACATCATATGCCAAAATGAATTCCATCCTTTCCGAACTATTTCCCTGCTGTATCGACTATGAATAGAAATGTGATAAAATAAATTTGTCTATGTATACGAAATAAATACAGGGGAAGTCAAAACATGTCAAAAATACTACGCGGCACCTTGCTTATAACAGGTGCGAATTATTTATCAAAAATTTTAGGAATTTTATATGTCATCCCGTTTGAAGCATTAGTAGGCGGGACGGCATTTTCGTTATTTTCCTTTGCATATACACCCTACACTATTTTAATTAGTATATCCACTATGGGCATTCCACTTGCGATGTCCAAGTTTGTTTCCAAATATAATACGCTCGGTGATTATCAAACCGGACGCAGGATGTTCAGACTGGCGATTAAAGTGATGATGATTACGGGCATTTTAGCCTTTTTGTTATTGTTTTTCAGCGCAGAGTTTATAGCAAAAATCGCTATATCAGGTGAGGGAACGAACTTTCCATATTCCGTTGACCAGGTTTCCTTTGTTATTAAAATGGTCAGCTTTGCCTTGTTAATTATTCCAGCCATGAGTATTGTGCGTGGTTTTTTTCAGGGCTACGGATCTATGGGGCCTTCTGCTGTTTCAACTGTCATGGAACAGATTGTCCGAATTATCTTCCTGCTGGGCAGTGTATTTCTTTTACTTAAGGTTTTTGATGGGACCATTACGAATGCAATTGGTATGGCTACTTTTGCCACTTTTGTAGGTGCATTGGGTTCCCTGTTTGTATTAGGCTACTTCTGGAAGGTGAGGAAGCCCTACCTGGATCAGCAACTGCATGCCCAAAAGGTAAAAACCAGACATTTTGATTCAAAGCAAATGTTTAAAGAACTCATAAGTTATGCCGGTCCCTTTGTTCTGGTTGGGTTGGCCACGCCTGTTTATCAATTAATTGATCAGTTAACGTTTCCTCGAGCGATGTCAGCGATTGGCATGGGCGAGGATCATGTAGGTTTGGCCTATTCCGTAATCGTCATATTGGGTCATAAATTAGTCATTATTCCTGTTACATTGGCCACAGGCTTATCCTTAGCCTTGCTGCCGGTGATTACAAGTTCTTTTACTGCACAGAAAAGAGATTTGTATATTCAGCAAATTAATCAGGCTCTGCAAATTATTATGCTTATCATTATTCCGGCTGGTGTTGGCTTATCCATACTGGGTTATGAAGCATATGGAACCTTTTATGGTATTGATAAGTATTCGGAATTTACGGGACAGTTATTAAGCTGGTATGCCCCTGTTTCATTGTTTTTTGGCCTATTTACTGTCAGTGCTTCCATACTACAGGGAATTAACAGACAAAATTTTGCACTGATATCATTAAGCGTTGGGGTTGTCATTAAGCTTGTGTTAAATATGCCATTTATTTTCCTTTTTGAAGCTAAAGGTGCGATTTTTGCCACCGGCCTAGCCGTGTTTACCGCGTCTTTCCTGAATGTATGGAAAATTAAACGGACAACAGAAATGCCATTTAGGGCTCTGTATAAGCGTACATTATTAATTTTAATCTTCACAGCCGTTATGGCATTGGTGGTACTGCTTGTTAAGTGGCTGCTTTCTTCCTTCATTTTTATGGAAGATAATCGCTTCTCATCCATTATGATTACATTTATAAGTGCAGGTATTGGTGGATATTTATACTTATGGTTATGCTTCAAATCAACTCTTTTAGAAAGAGTGCTGGGCAGTCGGGCAAATAAGTTAAAACGCATATTTATATAAGAAAATGGCCTTTGGAGGTAAAAAACGATGCGATTAGACAAGGTTTTAGCAAATATGGGATATGGCAGTCGAACAGACGTTAAAAAGCTGATGAAAAAGGGAGTCGTACAGGTTGATGGGACCACAGTCAAAGACGGAAAAACACAGGTCAACCCTGATCAGCAGGAGATTTTGATTAATGGAGAATTGGTGCAATATAAAGAAAACATTTATTTAATGATGAATAAACCCAAGGGAGTAATATCTGCTACTGAGGATTATGTTGAAACAACGGTAGTTGATCTGCTGGAGATGGAAGATCAGATTTTTGATCCATTTCCAGTGGGCCGATTAGATAAGGATACGGAGGGATTATTATTGATCACCAATGACGGCAAGCTGTCCCACGAGCTTCTTTCTCCAAAGAAAAAAGTCGGTAAGAAATATTGGGCAAAAGTTAACGGGAAGGTATCGGCTACGGATGTACAGGCCTTTGCAAAAGGAGTAAAGCTTGATGATGGTTATATCACACAGCCGGCGGTATTAAACATCCTGTCAGCTGGCGAGGTTTCGGAAATCGAATTAACCATTATGGAAGGAAAATTTCATCAGGTCAAACGGATGTTTCTTGCAACAGGAAAAAAAGTAATGGAGTTAAAAAGGCTGCAAATGGGACAGCTGCACCTGGATGCTGACCTTGAGCCGGGTGAATATCGGGAGCTAGCTGATGAAGAGCTGAGCCTGCTTGGAAGACAGGATGATTCTATTTAAATATCTTTCATTATATAGACTGGAAAACCCACATAGTGGTCATCTCTCCACCATGTGGGTTCTACCTGATAGGTCGCCTGTGCTTTTCTGATTTTCTATGAAATTTTTACTTTCTTTTTTGTTGTGGTCCATTTTCCTCTACTCGGGCTTCTGACAAGGCCATTATAGGATAATACATGAAGGTCTCTTTGAACGGTTCGATCGGTTATGCCAAACTCCTCTGCTATATCTGTTGTTGTAACTGTCCCATTCTCCTTTATGTAAAGATAGACAGCTTTTACCCTCGCTAGCATCCGGGAGGTTGAACGATTCAAATAACCACTCCTTAAGGGATTTTAAGATCTTCTGTGCTGTTTAAGGATCGATGTTGTGTCCGTTTGTATTATTATTATACCAAAACAGAAAAATTTTTCGTAATTTTTATATAAATATTTATAAAAAATTTAGATATGACGATAAAACGTTAGAAAGGAGGGAAGGTATAATGATTATCTTTCGCAAGCTGTTTATCAAAATGGTAGATTTGAGTAATCGTCTGTTATTTCTGTTCAGCTTCTTACTGGTTGTCTTCAGTACGATTATCATTATGAAATTAGATCCGGAGACTTTTACAAACTGGTTTGAAGCACTCTGGTGGGTGATGACAACCGTTACCACAGTCGGATATGGGGACTATGCTCCCATAACGATGGAGGGAAGAGTTTTTGCTATGGTCCTCTATATAGTGGGAATCGGCCTCATTGGTGTAGTGATAGGAAAAGTTGTAGATGGTCTGTCAACTTTCCGGATAAGAAGAGAGGAGGGAAAAATCATGTATAAAGGAAAAGGACATTATATTATAATAGGCTGGTCAAAAAAAGCGAATTATGCCCTTCAGGAAATGCTGAAAACAAATGAGGATATCGATGTTGTAATCATTGATGAACAGGAAAAAGCCCCTGTTCTTAGTGAACATATTTATTTTGTTCGAGGTTATGCTGCTTCAACAGAAACTCTGGAGAAGGCGAATATAAAAGAAGCTGAATCCGTACTGATTTTTGCCGATGATTCAATTGAAGAAACTCAATTAGTAGATGGGAAGACATTGTTAATTGCTTCGACCGTTGAATCTATTGCTCCTGACGTACATACCGTGGTTGAGGTAATGGATGAGTCTCATATTAAGAATTTCAAACATAATCAAGTGGATGATTTCATATTTTCTCATGAAACCATATCCTCGTTGGCCGTTCGAAGTATATTCTCAAGGGGAATTTCCGAGGTATATGGTCAACTGCTGCAAAGAAAGCATGGAGACGATTTATATCAAATCCCTAAAAAACCAGAGTGGTATACTTATGGCGATGCTTTTCAGGAACTGTTAAAAGAAGGTGCAACGTTAATAGCGGACGGTAACAATTTAGGAATCAACCGAATGCTCAAGTCACCAATCAGGGATCATGCCAAATTATACGTCGTTTGTGATAAGACCACTTATGATCGATTAATTTCTAAGTCATAATATAAAAATGCCTATTGCTCAGAATGAACCGGTTTCTCTTAGGCAGGATAACTAAGGAGAAATACAATACAGAAAGGAATTTGATTATGGGACATCATCCGCATTATTTTATCGGAATTCCTATCCCAGAAGAACTAAGGAACTGGCTGAGCAGCTGGCAGGAGGAAATCTCCAATGCTGCAATGTATAAAACATGGACAAACGAAGAGGACTTTCACATTACCTTAAAGTTTTTAGGTGGGATGAATACGGCTACATTCAATCGGGTGGCTGAGCTCATAGATAACCTTGAACCTCCTGAAGTATTTTTTACTGAAATTGGTGACCTGGGCTTCTTTGGAAAGAAGTCTCAGCCAAGAGTAGTCTGGGCAGGTGTGGATCCCTCTCCATCATTACTGGGATTGCAAAACCAAATTGAAGAAAAACTGTCCGAATTAGGAGTTGAACAGGATCACCGGCCGTATAAGCCTCATATAACCCTGGCAAAAAAATGGGCGGATCTAGACTCTTCTTTGTCTTCAAGAGAAGATCTTAAGCAAAATCTGCCTGGACCGAACACACAAAGGATGCTTATTGATGAATTTCACATCTATCAGATTGAACCACAAAAAGAAGTGAAATATAAGCCCGTATTGACGAAAAATTTAAAAGAATAAGGTCTGATAATCATGGCACAATTAATCAAACTTCAAGATTATATCTCAAGGTATGAAACAGATATATATCGATATCCTGGACAGTTTATCCGGTTAAAGAAGGAGAACTGGGGGAAGCTTCTGGACAGATGGGAACAGGAATATGCTGCCGGAACCATGGAACTCCAACAGGAAAAAATAGAAGAGTCCAATTACACCAGAAAGCGATTTTCCATTAGAGAGTTATTCAAAGGGAAAAAGGAAGAGAATACCTTCACACCATTCCCCGCACAACATCAGGATTCCTATCTTCCTCCTAAAGATAAAGAAACACTGAAGTATGACTTTCTGGATCATATCTTTAAATTTCAGCTTAAATGGGCTTCAAGTACTATCCGGGAGTACTCCACAGTGGATGACAAGTTCAGAACGGATGCCAGCCTGAGGTATTTTTTGCAGAGGTTTCCTGATACGTTCCTGGTTATGTATAAACCAGTTTTTCAACTTCAAAAAGCATCTGTGGAAGCAGATATCATTCTCATTACCCCTGTCCAGGTGATTTGTCTTACGGTGATTAATGAAAATGAAAAGGTTACACTTCTGCCTGAGGATGGACGGACATGGTTCAAGGAGCTTGAAGGTGTTCAGACCCGGATGTTAAGTCCGATGATTGGTCTGAAGCGTACGGAAAACATCGTAAAAAGTATACTAAATAAGTACAGCGTCGACATTCCAATTTCAAAAGTTATTCTATCCAGAAACAATAAAATAAAATTCCAAAGCGAGCCCTATAAAACGGAATATATAGGCAGAGAGCAATATCAGGAGTGGTTTGAGCAATTAAGATCATTTACATCTCCTTTAAAGCATATACAACTAAAAACAGCTGAAGCTTTATTAAAGGATTGTCATTCCGTATTTACCCAGCGGCCTGAATGGTTTTATGAGGATGACCCAACTGTATTTGATTTTTAACGGTTTTGCAAAATAATCGTGTTCCAGTGTGAATGATTAAGGGGAATGGTTATGTATCTATTCATTGTAAACCCTGTTTCAGGAAATGGCAGGGGAAAGAAAGTCTATGAAAAAATTAAGCAGGAACCTCTTTATAAGAAAAAGGAATGCCGTGCATTTTTTACCGAATATGAAGGTCACGCCCGCTCTTTGGCCAGTCATTTGGCAGAAATGTTCAAAGATCGCGTGAACGCTATTCTAGTCGTAGGCGGAGACGGTACCTTGCATGAAGTAGTTAATGGACTCCATCGGTATCCAGATGTGAAAGTAGCGTTTATCCCTGCAGGTTCAGGAAACGACTTTGCCAGGGGCTGTAAGCTTACTTTGAAAAATGAGTCCCTCTTCAAACAGATATTAGAATCCCCATCATGGAAACCTTATTGGCTTGGCAAGATTAAAAATATCAAATCTGAAAATCAAGCCCTGTATTTTTCAAATAGTATCGGATTTGGCTTTGACGGTGAAGTGGCAAGCGTGACCAATAAGGCAGGCTATACAAAGCTTCTTAGCCTGTTAAAGCTGAGCAGGCTCCAATATGTGATTGCCTTATTGCAGGTTTTACTTTCCTATCAGCCTAAAAAATTAGAACTTGAACTGGATGGAAAAAAGAGAAAAATAGAAAATGCTTTTATGGTGACGATTACTAACCATCCGTATTTTGGCGGGGGAATGAAAATAGTACCAGATGCGTCCATTCATCCCCATCATCTATACGTCATGATTATTGAAAACATATCCAAGGTAAAAGTACTCTTTTTATTCTTCACAGTCTTTTTTGGAAAACATTTGTCTTTTAAAGAAGTGAAAGTCTATCAGGCAGAAACGATTCGGGTACAATCCAATGAAAAGATTGATTATCAGGTTGACGGAAATTCAGGAAAATGCACGAACTGCACCGTTTCTAAAGAAAATTCGACAAGACAAATTCATAGATTTTTATAAATGGGTCTTGAAATCAGCTATGAATATGCGTTATTCTAGAAAAAGTCGTCTATTTTTGAAACAGGAATGAAAAATAATTGTCACATCGTTGAAAATCATATCGATAAACATAAAAATTGCTCTAAAACAAAGCAAACTTATAACCCCTGCAGGATGACAGGTTTGCTGATAGAAGGTGAATGAGATTGGAACAAATACTAGGTAAAGAGTGGACAATAACACCAGCAGGAGGCTCAACAGGTGAAGCCTACTATGCCCAGCACCAGGAAAAACGACTATTCTTAAAGCGAAATTCTTCTCCTTTTATTGCAGTTTTGTCTGCAGAAGGAATTGTTCCAAAACTCGTTTGGACAAAGCGTCTGGAAAATGGCGATGTCATTACAGCCCAGCACTGGCTAGAGGGCAGACATTTAGAGCAAACAGAAATGAAGCATGAACGGGTTGCCTCATTGCTAAGCAAAATTCACCATTCTTCAGAGCTGCTTCACATGTTTATGCGAATGGGGAAAAAACCACTTGAACCCGAAAGTATTTTACAGCATTTAAAGGATATTCATCATGTTCAGAGTAAGATGGATACAAGTCTTGATATTCATAAGGGATTAAAGTTCTTACAGGAATATTTGCCATATGTCCGGAATCAGAAAAAGGTGGTCTGTCATTGTGATGTCAATCATAACAACTGGTTATTGGCAAGAAATGACGAACTTTATTTGATTGACTGGGAAAATGCGATGATAGCTGATCCCGCTATGGACATAGGATTGTTATTGCACAATTATGTACCTGAGGATGAGTGGCAGGAATGGCTGAATATATACGGTATTGAACTGGACGAACCATTACGATATCGTATGAATTGGTATGTGGTCGTCCAAACCATCTCATTTATTCAATGGCACTTTGAACGTAATGAGTTTCAGGAAGTTAGCAACTGGATGAAAACTCTCCAGACTTTTTTCCGTAAAATAGGCTTTTAAAAATTATATGAAAAGCATCATAAATTCCTTATTGTTTGCTGCAAAATAATAGGGAATTTTTTTATCACGTATGAACTGGCCGTAATGCGCCCCACTTTATCACTATTAAACATAATTAAAATCCGTCAGGTTAGGATGTGAAGAAATGAGACTTAGAAATAAGCCCTGGGCAGATGATTTTATAAAGGAAAATCATCATATCACTGAATTATCACCTCTATCTTATAAAGGAAGCTGGAAGGATCTTTTTGTAAATCACCAGCCTGTTCATTTGGAAATTGGAACTGGAAAGGGACAATTTATTGCGAATATGGCGAAGCAGCATCCTGATATTAACTTCATAGGTATGGAGCGGGTGAAAAATGTCATAGTTGGTGCTATCAGGAAAGTGGACGCAGCAGATGTGAGAAATGTGCGTCTTATTAATGAAAATGCGAAGGACTTAAGAGACTTTTTTGCCCAAAATGAAATCGACCAAATCTATTTGAATTTTTCTGATCCCTGGCCAAAGAACCGGCATGAAAAAAGACGGTTAACCTTCCATACGTTTTTAGAGCAATATGAGGATATCCTGAGACCTGATGGTGAGATTGTCTTAAAAACAGATAATCAGAAGTTCTTTGAGTATTCGCTTGTGTCTTTCTCCCAATACGGAATGAAATTTGAGGAGGTAACCCTGGATCTGCATGCTGCTGAAGATCCATTGAATGTTATGACTGAATATGAAGAGAAGTTTTCGGAAAAAGGCCAAAGAATATACCGTTGTCGTGTGCGTTTTTCATAACGTTATGTACACATAGGAAGTTTTCATTATTCTCACAAAAACGAACAAGCAGTCATCTACTGCTTGTTCAATACACTATATGATAAACTTAATCTGGGAGGGGATATTTTTGGAAACGCTAGAGGTAGGCCGTGCTAAGTTAACGTGGTTAAATGGTGGTGTCAATCATCTTGATGGGGGCGCAATGTTTGGGGTCGTGCCAAAACCCTTATGGAGCAGGAAGTATCCTGTAAATGATAAGAATCAGATTGAATTGCGAACAGACCCGATTCTATTACAGATTGATGGAAAAAACTTTTTGATAGACTCAGGTATTGGTGTTGACAAATTTACTGAAAAACAAATTCGGAACTTTGGTGTTTTGGAACAGTCTAATGTTGAGCAGTCTTTACAGGAATTAGCCATGACAACACAGGATATTGATGGAGTACTTATGACACATCTTCACTTTGACCATGCGAGTGGGTTAACGAAGTGGCAGGGGGACAATTTGGTGCCTGCTTTTGAAAACGCAATCATTTACACTTCAGAGGTGGAATGGTATGAAATGAGAAATCCCAATTTACGTTCACAGAATACCTATTGGGAAGAAAATTGGAAGCCCGTGCAGCAAAATGTAGAAACATTTTCCGATGAGATGGAAGTTGTTCCAGGTCTTAATATGATTCATACAGGTGGACATAGTGATGGACATGCTATACTTGTATTTGAAGAAGGGGAAGAGGTGTTTATCCATATGGCGGATATTATGCCGACCCATGCACACCAAAATCCATTATGGGTTTTAGCTTATGATGACTATCCAGTAACGTCCGTACACCAGAAGGAGAAGTGGATGAAGACTGGATATGCGAAAAAGGCATGGTATACGTTTTATCATGACGCACATTATCGGGCCTTAAAATTTGATACGAATGGTGAATGGTTAAATCAGGTCCCCCGTCAACGGTATTCATATAAGTAGTCATAACCCCCTTGTTATTCTTCTTCAGGCAAGGGGTTTTCAGTATTTAATTGAATTCTGGAAATATCAATAATTGAACCTGTTCGGGCATCTGCGTAAAACTCATATTGAATCGTCTCTCCATCAATTTCCCGTGAGATTCCACCTCTGTATACCTGGTCGTATACATCTTCTCTGGTTAATTGTTCAGGCTTCATGTAAATCCAGGAACCTGAAATAGGACCTCCCTCTCTAAACTTTTTCTTCGTCATATGAAGGACTTTCTCAGGTGATAATGAAGGAGCAGGGATCGCTTTTCCCAGAGCAAATCCAATGGAAGTCCCTACGCCAATACCAATAAGTAAATTCCTGAAATTCATATATTCTCACTCCTTATCCATAACTGTAGTCCGTCATTCACTTCTGCATATGCCGCATGGCCTAAACGGTCGCCTCCGCTTTTCTTCATTATAACGGATTTTGTTGTGTTTGATAAATTTGATTGGAAAGTTTGAATATGTTTCGTTAGAATATAGGGGACATGGTTTTTTGTTAGGTTGTGGAATTGTTTTCTGCTTATCACAGGATTTTATTTCATGATTTTAGGTAAACGTGAAAGTATATGCATCGTTACAGATAGTACGATTAACTAAGGGGTAGTTTCTGATTGTATAGATTAATGAATTGGAGCTGATACATAATGAACCAAGAGACATTGGAATTATTTCGTACCTTAACTGAGCTCCCAGCAGCACCTGGGAATGAGCATCAGGTACGTAAGTTTATGAGACAGGAACTTGGAAAATATTCCGATGAAGTGATTCAGGACAATTTAGGGGGCGTATTTGGTGTCAAAAAAGGCAAAGGCCCGAAAGTGATGGTGGCCGGGCACATGGATGAAGTAGGATTCATGGTCACACAAATTACCAAAAATGGGATGCTCCGTTTTCAAACCTTAGGAGGATGGTGGAGCCAGGTTCTACTCGCACAACGTGTTGAAGTGATTACAGAAAATGGTCCTGTTACTGGGGTAATTGGCTCAACTCCTCCACATAATCTGACACCGGAACAACGGAAAAAACCTATGGATGTAAAAGATATGCTAATTGATATTGGAGCTGATGATGAAGAAGATGCCAAAAGGATTGGAATCAAACCTGGACAGCAAATTGTTCCTGTTAGTCCGTTTACTCCAATGGCGAACGAAAAAAAGATATTAGCCAAAGCCTGGGACAACCGTTATGGTTGCGGACTTTCGATTGAATTATTAAAGGCATTGCAAAATGAGGAATTACCAAATGAATTGTATTCAGGTGCAACTGTGCAGGAAGAAGTGGGCTTAAGAGGTTCAAAAGTTTCAGCAAATATGATTAACCCTGATCTTTTCTTTGCATTGGATGCGTCACCCGCGAATGATATGTCCGGGGATGATAGTAAATTTGGGCATATTGGTAAGGGCGCACTCCTGCGAATATATGACCGCTCGATGATTACGTTACCTGGTATGAAAGATTTTATCCTGGATACAGCAGAAACAAACAATATTCCTTATCAGTATTTTGTATCGAATGGTGGTACGGATGCAGGAAGTGTCCACTTGTCAAATAGCGGGATACCTTCAGCTGTAATTGGAGTCTGCTCAAGATATATTCATACTCATTCATCCATTCTTCATGTAGATGACTATGCAGCTGCCAAAGAGCTAATTACTAAATTGGTGAAATCTGCTGACCAGAATACTGTGGATACGATACGTAATAAATAAACTTAGAATGATACTTCAGCTTAAAGGGATGATCTCATGAAAATCATTGTAGGCTCCACGAATCCGGCTAAATTAAATGCTGTAAAACAAGCTTTTCCAGACATCGATGTTGAAGGATTCGAAGTAGAAACCCGTGTATCTTCGCAGCCCTATTCAGATGAAGAAACTCTTGAAGGCGCGGTCAACCGTGCGAAAGAATGTGTCAAAATAGAAAAGGGTGTCATAGGAATAGGTCTTGAAGGTGGTGTCATGGAATTTGAGGATCGCATTTATTTATGCAATTGGGGATCCTTAATTGATGAACAGGGGAATGTATTTACAGCAGGTGGTGCCCGAATCCCTCTTCCAGATGAAATAAGAAGAGGCCTTGAGAAGGGAAAAGAACTGGGTGATTTAATGGATGAATATACTCAGAAGCAGGAAATTCGTAAAAATGAAGGGGCTATCGGTATATTTACCCATCAGCAGGTTAGTCGAGGAGAAATGTTTGCACATGTGGTAAGTCTGTTAAAAGGGCAGTATGAATTTTTTAATAATAAAACGGATGGGTAGACCATCCGTTTTGTTGTTTTTTTATTGATAAATGTAATGTAATACGTCCAGGGCCTGGTCAACGCTTTCTACAGTAACATTTGCACGATTGGATAATTCCTTGAGAGGATGGACCAGTGAATCCGGCCGAATTAAAATTAAGGGTTTGTTTAAGGTTAAGGCCATGCTGGCATCCATAGCTGTATTCCATTGTTTATACTTCTCACCAAACAGGGCGATAACCAGATCTGCTTTTTGCATAAGAACCTGTGTACGCAGATTGTTAATACCGGAAGCGGCATCGTCTCTGGTAATGTTGTTGGGTTGACTTCCCATAATTTTTTCCCCAATCGCATCTGACAAGTCGTGGTTTTCCTGTGGGCCTACAAACGTTAAAGGAAGCCCGCTTTCTACGGCCTTTGTTTTTATTTGTTCACGCCAATCACTATGAATTTCCCCAGCTAAATAAACAGTTAATTCCATCTTATACCTCCTCTTATATATATCTAACCATATCTTCCATTTATTACTACCACTTGTCAAATTTTATATCCATAGTATGATAATAAGAGAGAGTTTTCGACATAAAAATGGTCAGGAGTGGAAAATGTGAATTTAAGAAAGGTTAAACGTCAATTCTTAATTCTAGTAAGTTTGGGGTCCGTTCTATTGTTAAGCGGTTGTTTATTATCCGAAGAAAAAGCTCTAGAGAATGCTGCTCAGGCAGCGGAGGAATCCTTTAATTCTAAGTCTGCAGAACCGAATCAGAAAATCGACGTGATTTCATTACATTTACCAGATGAGATGAAAATTGAAGGCAGTTCTAATAATAATGTCTTTTTAAAGCAGGGAGATCAGCAATACTTATTATTTTATAATCAGTTTGAAGGAGCAGAGAGCCGCCATCTGTTTGATGGAATTAAGGCAAGAGAAGATAGCCTTCTGCAGGAGTCCTTTGAAGCTGAAAAGCGTTTTGGTTACATCGCTGTTTTTCCAAATTCAAAAGAGGAACAATATGAGTTACAGGTTGGTATTGGCGGCGTAAAAATTACGACGATGACCACAAAGGAAGAATTGGAGAATAAGGCCGCAGAAATGATGGATATTGTAAATTCTGTTGATATGAAGGTTCAGGATTCTGAGTCTCAAGAGTAAATAAAGAGGGCGTTTGCATAAAGCAAAGGCCCTCTTTATTTTTGGGGTTATATTTCACGATTATCGTTCTGATCTGATGAATCATTGGGTACATCCATATTTGTTTGATATTGCTCCTCAATGGTCTCCTTTTCCTCCTGATGATCGATGTCCTGTTCAAGCGGTTCATCATCTGTTTCCTGGTGGATTGAAAATTCATGGACTTCAGCTTTCAGCTCCTGTGACAGGGCGTGTAAATCCAGGGATGACTGATTTAGTTGATCAATAGTTTCTGCCTGGTTTTCACCTGATGCAGCCACTTCTTCCGCAGTAGCTACTGATTCTTCAGCAATCACACTAACCTCATTAATTTTATGCCTCAAATCACCGTTGGATTGGCGGATATCACTGACAGACGATGAAACCTCTTCCATTTTTTCATTTATGCCATATACTTGTTCGGTAATGTTTGTAAATGCTGTTTTTGTTTCATGTACAGATTGTGTCTGTTGCTTTTGATAGTCTCCAAACTGATTTGCTTCCTCAGAAAGATTGGCCATTTGTTTGTTCATATTGTTCATTAACTGGTAAATTTCCTCAGCTTCTTCCTTTGAACGCTCGGCAAGTTTTCTTACTTCATCCGCTACAACTGCAAAGCCCTGGCCGGATTCACCTGCTCTTGCAGATTCTATAGCAGCATTCAGGGCTAACAGATTGGTATTATCTGCAATCTCCTGAATTGTAGAGACAATCCGGGTAATTTTTCGGGATTGTTCTGCAGTTTCCCGTACTTCATCTGTTAAATGATTGGCCAGATCAATAAACGAAGATGAGGTTTCTTCCAATGTTTTTACTTTTTCTAACCCCAATTGACTATCCTGCTCTGCTTCCTTAAGTTCTTTCAATATTTCGCCATTTGCTATGTCAGTCTGATCAATAGCTTCTGTAACATGATTGATTAAGGTTGTACTTTCTTCAATTTGACCTGCCTGTTCTTGTGCACCTACAGCCACCTGATTGATGGCTTCTGCTACTTCATTCGTCTGAACAGAAGATTTTTTTGAAATATCGGTTAGTTCACCTGACGATTGACTTAGGATATTGGCTGCTTTTAGTACTTTAACAAGGGATTGATTCATTTTATCGGCCATCTTATTAAAGGATTCAGCTAAATCAGCCATTTCGTCCTTGCCCTTTACATCAACACGATAGGTTAAATCGCCATTCCCCATACGATTGGCTCCAATTTTCAAATGATTGATCGATTGAATAATTGATCGATTTAAGACGTAGCCAGCGATTAGGATAATAAGAAGGATGAGCACCCCTGTTATGATAAAGATCGTTGTAATCAGCTGCTGGGATTTTTGCTGCTGGTGAATCATTTCCTGACTCTGTTGAACCGTTAGATCATTAATGGCCTGTACTTCTTCGTTAATGCTGCCAGTTAATTTACTCATTTCTTCTGTTATCTGCTCACTCTGGTCCAGTGTATTTCTAACACTTTCAATCGATTCCTGATAATTGTTGAGGACTTCTTCAATATCCCTTATAGCGTTTGTTCCTGTATCCTCACTGTTTAAATCTGCCAGAAGACTATTTTTTTGTGATTCAAAATTTGAAAAGTTAATCACGTTTCCAGAAGAAAGATATTTATTTTCATTTAGTCTCATGGATAAAGCTGTCTGTGTAAATTCTGGATTATTGAGATCCCTTAAAAGAGAATAAAGATTGCTATAATGAGAGGCTACGTCCTGCATTTGACCATCTGCCTCTGTAAAACCTATCCTTCTTTGTAACTCGATCCATGTTTCTATTTGCTTTTGATATGTATGAATATTTTCCATGATGACGCCAAAGCTTGCTGCTATATCTTCGTTCCCCTGATTTTCTTTTTCGTATTGCGCTGTTTTGGATGCTAAAGATTCTGCAGAAGTAAGCAGTATTTCAGCCTGTTCCTCCGATGGCTGATTGGAAAATACCTGCTGCTGATAGCGGGTGTTGGCCATTTCAAATTTTAATTCCTCGCTTTGTGCGAGAGTGGCCTGTATGTCCTGCATATCAACAGTCATTTTGCTCTGTTCATTAAAATAGTAAATGGAAAAAAGAATAATTGCGGATAAACTTACCATCGATAAAATCAGAATAAAATAAACTTTCCCTTTAATTGTCTTCATCTCCGTATAACCCCTTAAGTATTAATAGTTAACAAAATAAGAAAAATGGTGAATTTTGTAGAAAATTATAACTTTATTATAGATTTATTTGGATATATTTACAATCACTATCCGAAATTTCTCATCGGAATCACGATCTGTAAGTCTCACTTGATGTAAAACTTCATTTAATAGGCAGATGATTCGTTTTATGGGAAGAGATTTGGTAATATCTATGATTAGAGAAGACAATCAAGTGATATTGATTGTCGTCAGTTACATGAAGGAGGAACTACCATGATTGAATTAAAATCAGAGCAACAGTTAAATACAGACTTTGCCAATGACCATGTGATTTTGCTATTTTCCGCTGACTGGTGTCCGGATTGCCGTTATCTGGAGCCATTCATGCCAGAGCTGGAAGAAAAATATGAGAAGGACTTTATTTTTATTTATGTCAATCGGGATGAATTTATCGAATTATGTGTTACTTACAATGTTTTTGGCATTCCAAGCTTTGTTGCCCTGGAGGAAGGTAAGGTCGTTGATGATTTTGTAAGTAAGGATCGTAAAACGAAGGAAGAAGTGGAAGAGTTTCTGGAAGGTGTTAAGGAAAAAATAAAAGGATCAAGGGCTCAATAATTTAAGGAAACAGGTATTAGAAAAAGGTTGCTTATCTGAAAGCAGCCTTTTTCATTGTACTGCAGGAAATGAGAAGTTGTGGTTCGGAAATCAAGAGGGCTAAATCCTTCTCAGGGCTTGGACTATTTCCTGTGACACATGTTTCATGGTAAAATAAACGTTAGTTTGATTTTTGTACGAATAAAAGAAGACAGAAGTAAGCTGAGGCAGATTCAGATTTGTGTTTGCTTTAGGAGGATTAAATATGGAAATGACGAGTCTTAAAATGAAAAAGAAGCTTGAGGAAATATTCGCAAATCCTGAGTGGAATACTTCCTTTGATCGTGATAAAGATTTGTTCCGTGTCGAGTGGAAGGATAATAAAATGGGAGTGAATATCTCACTTCCAGGGGTTATATCAAAATGGGAAGCGAAAAAAGATCAGGCTCTGGATGAGCTGTCTGGTCACATCCATGAGGCCTTACGAATTATGCACGAAAAACAGGATTTACAGGGGAAGGAAAAGAATATATTTCCTGTCATTCGCTCCGCTTCCTTCCCAACTGAAACGAAAAGTGGAAAAGGCATGGTCTATGAGGAACACACAGCAGAAACACGAATTTATTATGCACTGGACCTTGGTAAGTCCTATCGGCTGATTGATGAGGATTTAATGGAAACGGAAAACTGGTCAGTTGATCGCCTGAAAGAAATTGCAAGATTCAACCTTCGTTCCCTATCAACGGATTACAAAAAAGATGAGGTTGCCGGAAACACGTTTTATTTTATTGCAACCAACGATGGCTACGATGCCAGCCGGATCCTGAATGAGGCCTTTCTTGAGGAAATGAAGGCAACTTCCAAAGGAGAATTGGCCATAGCTGTTCCACACCAGGATGTGTTTATTTTAGCCGATATTCAAAATCCGACAGGCTACGATGTACTGGCACAAATGACGATGAAGTTTTTCACAGAAGGTCATATTCCCATTACTTCTTTATCATTTCTGTATGAAGATAAGAAACTGGAGCCGATTTTTATTATGGCTAAAAATAAAAAGAAGGATGACCAATCTGGAAAGGAGTAATCCATGATGCAAATATTTTATAATAAACAGGGTATTGGCGATGTACTTATGATTTCATTTAATCCGGCAGGACTGAATCATCAGTTTTCCAAACATGGCGATGTGGTGAAAATTTATCAGCCGGAAACAAATGAAGTTCTTGGTTATAACATTTTTCAGGCATCCGAATATATCACCATTGATGATCAGGGCTCTTTAACTGTCACACAGGAATGGGTGGATCAAATTCATGAAATTTTCCAACAAAATTCATTAGAGGATCAATTAGATGTGGATTTGTCTCCAAAGTTTGTCGTTGGCTATGTGAAAGAAAAGCAGCCGCACAAAAATGCGGACAAACTTAGCGTCTGTCAGGTAGACGTTGGTGGCGAGGAGTTGCAAATTGTTTGCGGGGCACCGAACGTTAATCAAGATCAAAAAGTGGTTGTGGCCAAGCCTGGAGCTGTTATGCCCAGTGGTATGATTATTAAAGAAACGGAATTAAGAGGAGTTTCATCTTCTGGTATGATATGTTCTGCAAAAGAACTGGAACTGCCTGATGCACCAAAAGAAAAAGGGATTCTGGTACTGGATAATGACTACAAAACCGGAGAACCATTTGAATTCTAGAAAAAAACCGCTGCGAAGCGGTTTTTTTACTAAGAAATATCTTTATTTTCCAATAAGGGTTATCGATTTCTATAAGTATCAAGTATAATGAATGATAGAATATCTATATAGAATGTGAAACTATGAAAGAAAGAGTGATACATCAATGTTAGATCGATTGAAAAAATGGCTGAAGGAAATGTTTGCAGAGGATTCCAAAGCCGCAGATTCAGACTTGTCAGAAAATCGATTGCCTCATCAGGATATACATTCATCACCTTCATCATCTCAATCTGTAAGGACGAAAATGTCTTTCAAATATCCGGAGCAGACTTCTTTTCAATTTCCGCGGATGCCCGAATATTCTGGTGGGTCACCGCGAAAGGAGAATCGGCCTGTACGAAAGCGGATGGATGTGAAGGAAGATAAGGATGACGAATTATATAAAACTCAGGATTATGAAACACCTGAAAAAATACAGAAAAATATCAGGGCTAATTTTCAGCCAACCGATGTACCTTCACCGATTTATGGATTTCAAAAACGCAAATCCGAGGATACAAATGATCAGATAGATGAAATCCCGGCATATAAAAGAAGGAATGAAACCAATTATGAAAATGTTCATGACTTAAAAGCAGAGAAAAATAAGCATCGCTCTGATTATACAGATTTGAAAGAAGAACGGGCTTCCGATAAGCAGATGCCGCAGGGAACGCCAACCTCGGAAATACATAAAAATATCATTCCGTTTCAAGCCAGAAAAAATAGAGAAACGACAAGTCCACCAGATCCAGAAGATAAACCAGGTACAAGACAGGAACAAAGTAGAGAAGAACAATCCAGGGAACCTATACGAAAGTCTGAGGAAAAGATGGAAGACAATGAACGAAAAGAAGAAGATTCCGGTTCTTTTCAGTTCACTTCAAGACCAAAGTCAGCAAGACCCTTTAATGTAATGATGACACCGAGTGACAAAAGAAAACTTCAGCAGCATCAGCAGACGGGAGAGGAACAGGGAGAAAAACACCTTAAGGCGGACGGACAAGGTCCTGGGGCCCCTCCGCTCCATTTATTAAATGATCTTCCAGTCAAAGCAGCTGATGATACGGAATGGCTGGAAAGTCAGCAGCAGAAGCTAGAAACGACGTTAAACCAGTTTAAGGTCAGGGCACAGGTTACGAATGTAAAAAAGGGACCTTCTGTTACGAGATTTGAAGTTCAACCCGACGTTGGTGTTAAGGTAAATAAGTTTACCAACTTAACCGATGATATTAAGCTCAACCTGGCAGCTCAGGATATCCGGATGGAGGCTCCAATTCCGGGGAAAAGTGCAATTGGAATTGAAGTTCCTAATCAACAGCCTAAGATGGTCAGTATGCTGGAAATTTTGCAGGATGACACCTTTCAGAATCATTCATCTGATTTAGCCGTTGGATTGGGACAGGATATCGAAGGAGAGGCAGTAGTTACAGACCTGAAAAAAATGCCCCATGGTTTGATTGCCGGCGCTACTGGTTCTGGAAAAAGTGTATGTATTAATACGGTGCTGGTAAGCTTACTTTATAAAGCATCTTATGAGGATGTAAAATTCCTTCTCATTGATCCAAAAGTAGTTGAATTAGCACCTTATAACGATTTACCACATCTTGTCGCACCGGTAATAACGGATGTGAAAGCAGCTACTGCCTCCTTGAAATGGGCCGTATCAGAGATGGAGGATCGGTATGAGAAGTTTGCAGCTGAAGGTGTACGTGATATTGACCGTTTTAATGAAAAAATAAAGAAAGACAATCGGGAATCGGAAAAAATGCCTTATATTATTATTGTCATTGATGAGCTCGCTGATTTAATGATGGTTTCACCACAGGATGTGGAGGATTCCATAAGTCGTATTGCACAAAAAGCAAGGGCGTGCGGAATTCACCTGCTTCTTGCAACACAGAGACCCTCTGTAGATGTGATTACAGGTTTGATTAAAGCAAATATTCCAACCCGTATTGCTTTTAGTGTTTCCTCTCAGGTTGATTCGCGGACCATTATAGATTTAAGTGGTGCGGAAAAGCTATTAGGAAAGGGAGACATGCTTTTCCTGCCAAATGGATCAGGAAAAACGAGACGAATTCAAGGTGCCTTTGTTTCTGATGAAGAGGTGGAAAGAGTAACGAGTTATGTGAAAAAACAGGCATCCCCACAGTATTTATTTGAACAGGAGGATTTAATACAGCACAACTCCCTGGAAGAGCACGAGGATGATCTGTTAAATGAAGCGATTGAATTGGTCGTGGATGAAGGTCGCGCAAGCACATCCTTATTACAGCGAAAAATGAGTATTGGCTATAACCGGGCAGCACGGATGATTGATCGTATGGAAGAAATCGGTTTAATCTCTGCTCAGAATGGAAGCAAACCAAGAGAAGTATTGATGAACCAGGAGCAGGCTCAGGAAGTGTTTTTAAATAAATAGACAAATAGAACCCCGTGCTTATTCCCTGCGCTGGTTTGTGGTATAATAGTCGGGATGATGAAACCGATTAAACGAACAACCATATTTCGTGATAAAGAGGGATTTTATTATGAAGGAAATCACACGTAAATTAAATGGGGAAATCAAAAGATTAACAAACAAAACCTTCAAATTCGATGAAAGAGTCGGAGAAGGATGGTTTTCAGCAGTATACTTTTTAAAAACGAGAGATATAGTCAAAAATGAAATGCCTGAGAACAGGGTTACCATGCAGTTTTTTCAAAAGCAGCATGCAGTTTTATGTGGGACGGATGAGGCGATTGCTCTTATACATACCTTTGCGGAGAATCCGGAAGAACTCGAAATCTATTCTTTGAAAGATGGCGATAAAATCAGCCCGTTTGAAACAGTTATGACCATTTCAGGACCATATCAGAGCTTTGGCTATCTGGAAGGAATTATTGATGGAATTCTGGCCAGAAGAACTTCCGTCGCTACGAATGTTTATAATGTGGTGAAAGCAGCAAGAACCTCAGGAAAACAAAAGCCGGTCATTTTTATGGGAGATCGTGATGATCATTATACGCAGCAGGCCGGTGACGGCTACTCCGCGTATATTGGCGGTTCTACCGCACAGGCCACTCATGCCATGAATGAATGGTGGGGAAAAGAAGGGATGGGCACGATGCCGCATGCACTCATTCAATTATTTAAGGGAGATATTGTAAAAGCAACCTATGCTTATCAGAAAACTTTCCCGGATGATGAACTGATGGCTCTTGTCGATTACAGGAATGACGTGATTACAGATGCCCTTAAAGTGGCCAGAGAATTTGGGGATGAACTTAAAGGCGTCCGGGTTGATACATCAGGAAATATGGTGGACCAGTACTTCTTCCGTAACTCGGATGTCATGGGAACCTTTGATCCAAGAGGTGTAAACCCCGAGTTGATTTTTGCCCTTAGAAGAGCTTTGGATGATGAAGGATTTAATCATGTAAAGATTATGGCTACAGGTGGATTTACACAAGATAAAATCGCTAAATTTGAAGAAGCAAATGTACCTGTTGATATGTATGGAGTCGGCCGGAGTTTATTAAAAATGAAAATCGGATTTACCGGTGACAGTGTCATGTTAAACGGAGAACCAGAAGCAAAAGAGGGAAGAAAGCTTCAGTACAATCCACGTTTGGAAAAAGTTGAATATATTCTCCAGGACGAGTCATAATTTTTATTGCGCATGAACCCTTGTCTAATAAATAGAGATAAGGGTTTTTTCGTTCCAATGCTCCTGCAGTTTGTATAGAAATCATACATTCACTCTCAGATTGGAATCTGTTATACTTTTAGAGGAGCTTAGGATCTTTTGTAACATGAATTTGGATAGTTACGATATAAATGAATAGCAAGTGAATAGGCAGATACATATAGTAAATTAGAATGACGTATGTGGAGGTTCAATTTATGACAACATACCACTTCATTGGTATAAAAGGAACAGGAATGAGTGCTTTAGCACAGATCCTTCATGATACAGGAGAAAATGTGCAGGGCTCAGACGTTGACAAACGTTTTTTTACTCAGGAAGCATTAGAAAAGCGGAACATTGAAATTATGACATTTTCAGAGAATAATATTCAGGAAGGCCTGACAATTATAGCTGGAAATGCGTTTTCTGATGATCATGAGGAAATTCAAAAAGCCAGAGAATTAGATTTACCTTTTTATCGTTACCATGACTTTTTAGGAGCATGGCTGAATAATTATGTGAGTATTGCGGTAACCGGATCCCACGGCAAAACATCAACCACAGGGCTCCTGGCCCATGTACTGCAGTATGTTGAGCCCACATCTTATCTGATTGGGGACGGTTCCGGATCAGGTCATCAAGATAGTAAATACTTTGCATTTGAGGCCTGCGAATACAGAAGACACTTTTTGTCTTATGAACCTGACTATGCAATCATGACGAATATTGACTTTGATCATCCGGATTATTTCACCAGTATAGATGATGTATTTGATGCCTTTCAGGAAATGGCGATGAAGGTTAAGAAAGGGATTATTGCCTGCGGAGACGATGAGGAACTTCAGCATATTCAACCAAAAGTTCCTGTTGTCTATTATGGGCTTTCGGAAGGTAATGATTTTCAGGCAAAAAGTGTGGAAGAAACAGAAAATGGAACCCGATTTGATGTATTTGTCCGTAACACATTTTATGATACTTTTGAAATTCCCACTTATGGAACGCATAATGTTTTAAATGCGCTATCAGTAATTGCCCTTTGTCATTATGAAGATATCTCCTCTGAAAAAATTAAAGCAATAAAGTCCTTTAAAGGTGTAAAAAGAAGATTTACGGAAAAGGAATGGAAGCATAAGCAGATTTTGATTGATGACTATGCTCATCATCCAAAAGAGATTGAAGCGACCATTGATGCTGCACGAAAGAAATATCCTGATAAAAAAATTGTGGCCATCTTTCAGCCGCATACGTTTACAAGAACAAAAACATTTTTACAGGAATTTGCGGACGCATTGGAACTTGCAGACTATGTATATCTGTGTGATATATTTGGTTCAGCACGGGAAAAATCGGGCAATTTAACCATTAATGACTTACAGGCGAAAGTTCATGAGAGTTCCATTCTGAGTCTGGATAATACAGATCGGTTAGCCGACCATGAAAACAGCGTATTGATTTTCATGGGGGCCGGAGATGTTCAGAAATATCAGGAAAAATACGAAAATGTTTAAACAGGGAAGCTGCTCTTAATGAAAAGATTTAAGGGCAGCTTTTTTCGCGTAAGAACTGGACGTAATCCCCTCACTGATGGAAGTTTCCCTTTAATTAAATCAACCACTAGTCATAAACCTTTAACAAATTGTATATAATGATAGGTAGGAAATTTGCTAATGTTTGACGAAATATTTATTGAGGTATAGATTAGATGTATAAGGAATGATTGGGAATTGATGTTACATTTTCCAATTAGCTTCCAAATAGTGAAAATACATAGTAAGGAGCTGTGCGGTAAGATGGAAATCCTACTTTATATTGCTGCACTAATAGCAGCGGTTGCTTTTGCTGTATTAGTCATTTATCTGGCGGGAACATTGAAAGAGACAAGAAGAACCTTGCACAATGTGGCAAATACGCTGGAGGGACTTGAACAGCAGATGCAGGGTATAACAGCCGAGACGACAGCATTATTAAACAAAACGAATCAATTGGCTGAGGATGTTCAGGAAAAATCCAAAAAACTGAACAATTTAGTGGAAGGGATTCAGGGTGTTGGGGATTCCGTAAAACAATTTAATGGTTCATTGCAGAAGATATCAGACGAGATTGTCAAGGAATCTGAGGAGCATAAGCAGACAGCAGCCCAGACAGTAAAATGGGGACAAGCCATTTTAGACCTATGGAAAAGATATAAAAACTAATGTCTATTGCTAAAAAATGAGGAGGTATGATTCATATGAGTAATCAGGAAGAAAACCAGAACATTAACAGTAAGGACTTTTTACTTGGAACATTAATCGGAGGAATTGTTGGCGCGTCTGTTGCATTATTATACGCCCCGAAGCCGGGAAAGGAATTGCGTCAGGATTTAAATGAGGGAGCAAGTATGGTCAGAGAGCGTGCAGGAGAATGGAAGGATGCCGCTTATGAAAAAAGCTCTGAGTGGCGCCAGCTGGCACAGGAAAAGTCAGGTGAATTCTCCACAACACTGACGGATCGAACAAAAGATTTAACCGACCGTGTCCGAAACACAAAAGATCAAATTCAGGATAAGGTAACGGATTTCCGGAGTCAGAAAAATGCAGATGAAACTCTCGCCGATACAATAGAAGAAGCGGCCGACGCTATCGAAGAGGATACTAAAGAATAGAAAGGGAGGGCAGATGGTATGGAAATACTGGAGGATAACAGGGACTTTCAAGAGATTCTGCAAAAACAGGACCGTTTTTTCCTTCTTAAACATAGCCTTACGTGCCCTATCAGTGCTGAGGCTAAACAGCAATTTGAAACATTTTCCGAGACGACTGAACTTCCTTTATATATATTACATGTTCAGGAAGCAAGGCCCCTATCAAATGAAATTGCAGATTCTTACGGAATAAAGCATGAATCTCCACAGGCACTGCTTTTCAATCAAAGCCAGGTGGTCTGGGATGCATCTCACTGGGATGTTACGAGAGAAGCCCTGACGGAAGCGGAAACGAAATATGCCAATAAAAAAGAGCCAAATTCATAATTTGGCTCTTTATCTTTTTGTATAACTTTCAATCCATTGAATTCGAACCTCATCATGGGGGGAAAGCTGATCGGTGAAGCTTGCTTCCTGATCGTTAATGTACAGCTTGAATTGTTTTCCCTTTACATTTGTGACATCAATGTCGATATAACGGAAAATATCCTGAAAAATAAAAGGTTCAGGTGTAAATTCCTTCATTGTTAAATGGTCACCAGCTGTTACCATACTACTATCCTGCAGTTTTTCAGCATCTTTGAAAAATTCCCGTTTCTTTTTTTGTAAAAGAATGGGTTTTGAATCAAAAATAATCGGGATTTCTTCGTGCATCGTCAAATCTAATTTCCTTAAAAGCTCTTTTAACGGGAGTTCCTCAGTTAACTCAATGGAAACATCATCTCCATCATGGAGCGTAGAAGTCGGATTTGCCTTTTGACCGTTAATAAATAAAGTGCAAACCTGTTCATCCGTTATATGTAATTGACCATTGATATAAACGGTAAAAGGAGTATTTTTATCTGTATATTCCATTTGATGAATGCTCTTCAGAAATTCCCCCAGCGTCTCAATCCTCTGAATATCAATAATATCCCCATCGTTAACGATATAGTCAGGGTCTGCTTTCTTACCATTCAGGATCATCTCCGGATGGATTTTATAAGGCTGATTCTGAAAGGAAATGTTTTGGGTGCTGTATCCTTCTGTTAACTCCTTAATGCTTATTTCCGGTGATTTACCGTCGTTTCCAGCTTCAACTGTGAGTTCATCCCCATGTTTAATCGGACTGTTTACATCCACATGTTCATGATTCCGTTTAATCAAAGGCGGTTCTCCAAGAGTTCCAGGAATGGAAAGCTGTCGACCATTCACTTTTACCATAAGTGCCATCCCGGGTTTTCCATGAATTTTATTCACTCTGATCCCGGCAGCCAGCAGACAGTCTCCCACAGTCAGTTCTTTAAGATCAAACAGACGAACATTTCGTTCATTCACTTTAACGCTAACATACTGTATAGGAGATTGCCTGGCTGCAATGGCAATACCAATTGGCGTAACAAAGGAGGGACCTTTAATGAGATTACGTTCTTTTCTTAGACTCTGTATGGCTTCTGTCCCTCTCACGGCTACACGGTTTTCCGGAAGCTTCAGATGATGAGCAATTCGTGATGTCAGTTCAGGGGTCAGACTTCCTCCCCCTACGAGCATAACAGCCTGTGGTGATTTATGGTTCAGTGTGAAAATTTCCTCACAAATGGACTTAGCCAAATGATTGATGGTATCTGAAATCTGCTCGACCAGGTCCTTATGATGAATTTCTGTCTCCATTCCTAAAATATCTTCTGCTACTGCTTTTTGATGTTCTGTTAATTCACGTTTCACGTCCTCCGCCTGTGGAAAATCAAGTAAATAGGCCTGGCTGATCGCATCGGTAATCTCGTCTCCGGCAATAGGAACCATGCCATAACCAGTAACTGTCCCATGATTGGTAATGGCAATATCACTTGTTCCAGCACCCACATCAACGAGAGCAACATTTAATCGTCTCATAGAAGGAGGGATTAAAACATTGATGGCTGCAATGGGTTCAAGTGTTAATGCATCCATTTCCAAGTTCGCTCGTTGAAGGGCAGAAATTAAAGATTCGACGACTACTTCCGGGAGAAAAGTCGCAATGATTTTAACCTTGGCTGTGGCTCCCTGCTGATCAATCAAGGATCCGATTTCATCCCCATCCAATTGGTAATAAAGAACGGAATATCCCACACAGTAATAATGGGTGGTTTCTTCTCCCTGTTCTGATAATTCATACTGCGCCTGCTGAACGGCGCTTAATTCAAGACGGGAAACGTCATTTTTCGTCAGGATGGGGTTCTGACGCAAATCTGTTTCAATCTCTGTCTGCTGTGTTTTTAATGCTCTTCCTGCAGCTGCCACGCAGACCTTTTTAATGATTCCGTGCTTCTCTTCCAGTTTTTCCTTCACACTGTTGATGACGTTGGAGACAGCAACAATATCATGGATTTGCCCATCCAGCATCGATCTTTTCTGATGCTCTTCCGTTACAATATCAATCACTTCAAAATTGTTCTCTTCCTTCTCCAGAATCATCCCGACCACAGAACGTGTCCCGATATCAAATGCAAAAATTTTCTCTCCCATAATAACCGTTCCTTTCCTTACTCCCTGGAAGCAAATATGTATAAAAATGCAAATTAATTATAAAAAATTCAAAAAACGGTGATGACAATCTCAAAAACATTCGTTATAATAATGCCTAATTATTTATATTCTATTTTAACAAAAAACCACCGAACTTGCGTATTTAAAGTAAAGAATGGGGGATTAATTATGAGTAATGAACAGTTGGACCAATTAAGAAACGAATTGGATAAGGTGAATCTGGATCTCTTGTCACTCATCAACAAGCGGGGAGAGCTTGTTCAGCAAATTGGTGAAGTTAAGGAAAAACACGGAATGAATCGATTTGACCCAGTACGTGAACGGGAAATGCTTAACCATATTTTACAGGAACATGATGGTCCTTTTGAATATTCAACAGTTGAGCATTTATTTAAGGAAATTTTTAAAATGGCTCTTGAACTCCAGGAAGATGACCATAGTAAGGCACTCCTGGTTTCCAGGAAGAAAAAACCGGAGGACACCATTATCAACATCAAGGGTCAACCCGTTGGTAACGGTGAATTACAATATATTATGGGTCCATGTTCGGTTGAAAGCTACGAACAGGTAGCAGAAGTCGCGGAAGCTGTCAAAAAGCAGGGTCTGTCATTACTGAGAGGGGGAGCGTTTAAACCAAGAACCTCTCCTTACGATTTCCAGGGTTTAGGGATTGAAGGATTAAAGATTCTGAAGCAGGTTGCCGATGAATATGACTTAGCCGTAGTCAGTGAAATTGTGAATCCTGCCGATATAGAAACGGCCTGTGATTACGTTGACGTTATCCAGCTTGGGGCAAGAAACATGCAAAATTTTGAGCTGTTAAAAGCAGCAGGGTCTGTAAATAAACCTGTATTACTAAAAAGAGGTTTAGCTGCCCAAATTTCTGAGTTTATTAATGCGGCGGAATATATTATCTCCCAGGGCAATGAAAATATTATCCTTTGTGAACGCGGAATTCGAACCTATGAAAAGGCTACACGTAATACGCTGGACATCTCAGCCGTCCCTATTCTGAAAAAAGAAACCCACTTACCTGTATTTGTGGATGTCACTCATTCAACAGGTCGTCGTGATTTGCTTCTGCCAGCGGCTAAGGCAGCTGTCGCCATTGGAGCAGATGGAGTTATGGCCGAGGTTCATCCTGATCCAGCTGTGGCATTATCTGATTCTCAGCAGCAAATGGATATCCCTACATTCGAATCGTTTATGACAGAATTGAAGAAAATGGAACAACGTTAATATACAATTCCTGATAAGTTTCAACTAACCAGCAGCAGATGGAGAACCCCTG
This sequence comes from Virgibacillus sp. MSP4-1, assembly GCF_010092505.1. NCBI lineage: Bacteria > Bacillati > Bacillota > Bacilli > Caryophanales > Bacillaceae > Virgibacillus > Virgibacillus sp. MSP4-1. The sequence continues at coordinate 1,719,247 of NZ_CP048021.1, read as the reverse complement.
CTGATGGAAGTTTCCATTTATCTGGATCTATTAAGAACCCTTCATTCTTAAATAAGAGAGTGAAGGGTTTTTATGGTGCATAGAGAATGTTTATGGTAAATTTTTGACAAAATAGATGATAAATAGGCATCTTTGTCCTTTCTTCATTGCTTGAAGCTTTAATCTGTCGTATGATATCTATATAATAAATGAGTATCGGTATTTTTAAGGAGGATAAATAAAATGAATGTGACGATATACGATGTAGCAAGAGAAGCGAATGTATCAATGGCAACAGTTTCCAGAGTTGTGAACGGAAACCCGAACGTAAAACCAGCAACAAGAACAAAGGTGTTAAATGCCATTGAAAGTTTAGGGTATCGTCCTAATGCGGTAGCACGAGGACTGGCAAGTAAAAAGACAACAACAGTTGGTGTCATAATTCCGGATATCTCAAGTATTTTCTTTGCTGAACTAGCCAGAGGAATAGAAGATATTGCTACGATGTATAAATATAATATTATATTAAGCAATTCAGACCAGAATAAAAATAAAGAACTCCATCTGATTAACACAATGCTGGGGAAACAGGTAGATGGAATTGTCTTTATGGGTGGAGATATTACGGAGGATCATATTAAAGAATTCCAATCAGCACCTGTCCCTGTAGTTTTGGCTGCAACCATTGATCCAACAAATACGGTTCCTTCTGTAAATATAAACTATGACCAGGCCGCATTTGAAGCGATTTCCAGACTGATTGAAAATGGGAATCGGAGCATCGGTTTTGTATCCGGGCCATTAGATACGGCGATGAACAATCAGAAAATGGAAGGCTATAAACGGGCATTACAAAAGGGTGGCCTTGAGGTAGACGAGGACCTTATCTTCCGGGGAGATTATACATATCAATCAGGTCATGATGGCTTTACCAGGCTTATAGAGCAGGACAAGCAGCCATCTGCTGTGTTTGTTGCTTCGGATGAAATGGCTCTGGGGGTAGTACATGGAGCTCAGGACAAAGGATATAACGTTCCGGATGATATTGAAGTTGTCGGATTTGATAATACGCGTCTTGCTACGATGGTTCGTCCAACTCTATCCACGGTTATCCAGCCGATGTATGATATTGGTGCAGTTTCGATGAGATTATTAACGAAATTTATGAACGAGGAAACTGTAGATGAACAAAATGTGATTCTTCCTCATCGATTGATCGAAAGAAACTCAACAAAATAAAAAAAATGCCGATAAAGACTATAAGAGAAGTCTTTGATTAGGGAGAGAATGATTTTATGAAGCGTAAGGATATTTTAACACCCATCGGTATTTTTTTGGGCCTGACAATGGTTCTTTTTGGTATATATACAAATGGAGGGTTTGGAGGAGTCTCCTCATTTGTACAGGCTTCTTCAATACTCGTAGTATTAGGAGGTCTATTAGGAGCCATTCTTATTAATTTCAGTTTAAAGGATTTGAAGCTGACATTAAGAGTATTTAAGGAAGCCTTTAACACTGAGAGCTATGATTTAAAAGAGTTAATTCGTTTATTTGTCGGTTTATCGGAAAAGGCCAGAAGAGAAGGTTTACTGGCGCTTGAAAATGAGGTTGATGAAGTAGAAGATCCATATATTCGAAAAGGTGTGCTGTTAGCGATAGATGGAATAGAACCAGAAGTCATTAATGATATTATGAATGCAGAAATTGTTGCCATGGAAGAGCGACATCAGCGGGGAAGAGCTATATTTCAAAAGGCGGGCGAGTATGCACCTGCCTGGGGAATGATTGGAACTTTAATTGGTCTTGTTTTGATGCTTAATAATTTATCCAATCCGGAAACGATTGGTCCAAGTATGGCTGTCGCACTGCTTACGACTTTTTATGGGACTTTACTTGCTAACTTGGTCTTTAATCCATTAGCAGGAAAGCTGGAAAATAAGACGGATGAGGAGATCTTCTTAAAACAGGTAGTCATTGAAGGTGTGATCGGGGTTCAATCTGGTCAGAATCCGAAAATACTGGAGGAAAAGCTCAGTGCATTTTTATCCAATGAAGAGAGAAATGATCTTGAGAAGGACGAAGAGGAAGATGTAGAGGAAGAACAGCAATTTGCAGGTGAGTCTGTCAATGGACTATAAAAAGTTTCAACGCAGAAAAAAGAACACGGGCCAAGGCAAAAGCAGCTGGTTAAATACCTATGCTGATATGATCACTTTAGTTTTAGTTTTCTTTATATTGCTGTTCTCTATGTCACAAATCGATGTGAAAAAGTTTAAAGCTGTGGCTGATTCCTATCGTGAAAGAGCAATCTTTGACCTGCAGCCTTCCATTATCCCGGCTGATCAACCGGCTGAGTATGGTGACGACATGGATAATCAGAGTAATAACGGGGAGCATGAGGATATGCCAGCATCCGAGAAAGAGGATGAGCGTGAGGCTGGAAAATCAGGTGAAAATGAGGATTCTCTCGATAAAGTTTTGAATGAAGTACAAAATTATCTGGAGAATGAAGGATTGACAGATGTCGTTTCGGCCAATCGAACGGAGCGTGGGGTTGTTCTAATCCTCCAGGAGAACGTTCTGTTTGAAACAGGGGAAGCAGAAATCATAGATGAGGGGAAACCATTACTGGATAAAATAGGCGTACTGTTAAATCGTATCCCTAATCATGTAAGGGTTGAGGGACACACCGACAGTCGTCCCATTACCACTTATCGATACCCTTCCAACTGGGAGCTTTCAGGAGCAAGAGCAAGCAGTGTTATTCGGTATATTATTGATCACAATAATGTTAAGCCTAATCGCTTTCAGGCTGTCGGCTATGCCGATACCAGACCAAAAGCAGAAAACACATCTCCGGAGAATTGGCAAAAAAATCGCCGGGTTGAAATCATTATATTGGAGCCAAAAAGCAATTCATAAGAATAAAGGCGGAAGCGACCGTTTAGTGACCTACAGAGGTGAAGGAAGTCTCGCTGGGCGCGGGATCCGGACGTAGCCTCTCCTGATTTAATATTCACAAAAATATAATTTTATGATTTCCCAGACAACAAAAAAGACTCAATGACTGAAAAACAGGTCATTGAGTCTTTTTTGTTTGAAATAGACCATTCTTAAATTTTTTTTGGTTTTCAATAAACTGCAGGGCCTTTTTTAAGGTTTGATGGTTTTTTTCACTAATATCGTTTTTCCTTGGAATAGGCTGATAGATATCATTATTATCCTGCCATTTCTGAGGTAATGGGACTGGTGCCTCCTGTTGAACCTTATCCAGCCATTTTGCCGGCAGCGAGCCTCGGCTGGTTTGATTAATAGACATAATGTTCCATATTTGCGCCCATGCTCGTGGAACCACACGCCAAATGTCATAACCTCCGCCACCCAGAGCAATCCATTTTCCATTACAATATTTATGTGCCAACTCATGGGCCAGGGCGGGGATTGATTCATAAATGTGCATCGTTCCACATAAATGCGTTAAAGGATCAAACGCATGTGCATCCGCACCATTTTGAGTCACGATAATATCAGGCCTGAAATGCTCTGTGATTTCTTTCATGGCTGTTTCATAGATTTCTAGGAAGGAATCATCTTCCGTAAATGCGTCAAGAGGGATATTATAAGAAGACCCATAGCCTTCACGCACACCTCTTTCGTTTACGTTTCCAGTGCCCGGAAAGAGATACCTTCCTGTTTCATGTATCGAAAAGGTACAAACATTTGGATCATCATAGAAAGCCCATTGTACCCCATCCCCATGATGGGCATCGGTATCAACATAAAGAACTTTCAAATTATAGTGCTTTCGAATATACTGAATCGTAATAGCTGCATCATTATAAATGCAAAACCCTGATGCTTTTCTCTGGAAGCCGTGATGGAGACCGCCACCTAAATTTAATGCATGTTCTGAATTTCCTTCCAACACGGCGTCAACAGCTGAAAGCGACCCCCCAGCCATTAATGCAGCCGCCCGATGCATGCCCTTAAAGATAGGGGTATCTTCTGTGCCTAAACCGAATTCAACCGCTTTTTCTTCAGATAACTCTCCCTTTTCGGCAGCTTTTACAGCTTTTATATAAGCTTTGTCATGGATCATGGCTAACTCCTCATCCGTAGCGAGGCGAGGCTTGATTATTTGTTCATCCGTCAGGGCATTTGCTTCCTTTAACAGATCAACGGTGAGCCGAACCCGTTTTTGGTTAAAAGGATGATGTGTATGAAAATGATATTGTGTATATTCATCTGAATAGATGAAGGCTGCTGAACACTTCATTTTGTCACCCCTGGTATATTTGGCCATAGCACCTCAAGCCCATGGGTTTTAAGAGATTCTATGACCGGGATTGGGTTCATCGTCTGGATACGGAAGACAATGATTTTTTTACCTGAATGACGCTTATCCGGATAGATGAATACCGATGAAATATTTACTTTATGTTCTCCAATAAGATTGGTGATCTTCGGAAGAGTTCCGATTTTGTTCTCAACACGTAATTCGATTTGTGAGCTTTGTTCATGTATGCCGGTTAATTGAATAAGCGTATAGAGCACATCCTTTTCGGTGACAATTCCAATGAGTTTCTGGTTTTCTGTAACAGGTACACAGGCAATTTCATTTTCATAAAAAATTCCAGCAACCTCTTCGACAAAATCCAGTGGGTGAACGGTGATGACAGGGTGGGACATAATGGTCTGGATTTCATTGGTGAGCTGTTCGGAATGGTTTTGATCAAAGATAGACGGGCTGGCATCACGTACGTCCCGATCCGAGACAATACCAAGTACTTCATGACTATCATTCACAATCGGAATGTGCCGAATATGATGTTTATTCAACATCTTTAAAGCGGTTTCAATTTTTGCATCTGGAGGAAGTGTAATCACTTCCTTTTTCATGACTTCTTCCACTAACATGAACAATCCTCCTTATAACCATCTTTGCTGGTACTTACCCAGAAACCTAAGTTTGTCAAATTTTTCAATCGATTCCTCTGGTACATTTTTACCAATATAAACTAATAAGCAGTTGGCCGGATGGGAATTAATTTCGGGATCGTCAGTAGGATAAGGTTTAAGGCCGCCAGCACCCATCATTTTCTCCATTACATAGCGGTAATCCCAGACACTTAATCCTGTTTCTTTTAAATCCCAATGCCAGTAATACTCCGTTGTCAGGATGATATAGTTTTCCATATAGTCATCCATCATCGCTACCTTTAAAAGTGTTGAACCGATTTTGTAATTGCGAAATGGTGAGGCAACTTCAATGGCCCCCAGTTCCAGTAAATCTTCCATTTTAAGTTCCGACCACCTTTCAAGTGGATCAGGATAAAGAAAGGTGACATAACCAATAATGGTATCCTGAGTTCGTGCAATGAGTATTCGTCCTTCTTCAAAATCCGCAATATCCAGCAATGCCTCAAATTGCCTTTGGGGAGGGCGAAACGCCTTTAATCCCTCATGAAATTTATATACAGATAACTGATCACTTGAAATGGGTCCTTCTATTGTAATCGGTTCGTTTTCTGTTTCAATTTTAGTGGAATGATAAGTCTTTTCATGTTTCATTCCAACACCACCTAAGTCATAGTAAATGTGTTTGCTTAGTTCCCATTATACAGAAAAGTGAGACGTTTTAAATGTAAAATATCATCAAATTTGTAACAGATAATGGACTATCAGGATTTACTGGCTGTTTATCTTCCTACTTCGTCTTGGTGAGATACCATCAAAACTTGAAGTGGGGGGATGACGGGCAGTTCATACGTGATAAAAAACCAGCATACCCTGTTGACGGAAACTGGTATGCTGGTTCTCTTGCTTATTCAATATTTTTCTTAGAAGGAATAAGGAGTTTGAGGTCAGGTTCCTTCATTATTTTTATCCTCGTCATTTCCATTCCCATTATTTCCATTATCATTATTGCCATTGTCTGAAGGTGGTTGGTCAACGGGTTTTGTTTTTACATTAATGCTTTTTCCCTGACTCTCATCTCCATCCTTACTCACAGCAATAACGGTGTAGGTATAGGATTTATCAGGCTCAATATCTTTGTCTACATAGGAATTCCCTGTAATTTGGTTCCCTGCAACTTTGGAGTCTTTGATAACCTTCACGTGTGAAAAATCGTCTGATTGAGGATTGTTCCATGTCAGTCGCAGCCCATCCTTGGATACGGATGCAGATAAATTATTGATACTTAATGGATTGTTGTTGATATCTCCGTGTACAGCTGGTTCTGAAATTGCCGATTCCTGACCAAAGTAATCGATAGCCGTAACATAGTAAACCTGGTTCTTAGATGGAAGAGTAAAATTCGTCTTCTTTGTATTTCCAATCGCTTCACCAGGTTCGCCTGGTTCACCTGCCATGTGTACACGATAACCAATGACATCTTTTTCAGGAGATGCATTCCAGCTTAATGTCTTTCCGGAAATTGAAACATTTGTTGGTGCTGATGGTGTTTTTCCGTCATTAGCAAGCTCTTCCATCTCGGGGATTTGTATTTTTTCCCACTTTTTATTATTAGGAATGATTTTTTCCAGATCAGATACATCATCCCAGCCCTTTTCTTCTAAAAATTCAGGGTTTAACATAAAGCCTTCCTCTGTAAATTCTTCTGGCGTACCCTCGGCAGCCGGATAAAACTTGCCATCGACTTTAACGTAATTACCTTTAATTAAGCTGTTGTCTTCTTCAGTCGGGACATATTTAGCATTAAATAGATCTGTTGTAATTAATCCTGCTTCTTCACAAGCCTCACTTGGAATTAATCCTGAAACCGCACAGACACTTCTGGTAACAATGCCTCCAGGATTTCCAAACCTTTGATCCGGTGCCATTAAGTCTGGACGGATTTCTGTAGCGGCATTAACAAGCTGTCCCCAGAAAAGAATGTTCCGGTTACTATAACTTAACCCTGATCCAGTACCATAATTCAGATGAATCAGACGGTCAGGATCGTTCCATTTGTTATCACTTGGATGTCCGTACCCGTCTCCGTCACCGTCTTTATCATAGGTGTCATAGCCTATACGGGTACCAATGGTTACATTAGGATTTGTAGCCACAAACCAGGCATCCTGAATATTTTCTGTAGAACCGGTTTTTCCGGCCCAATCAACACCAGGATTGTTTAGAACACTGTTCACGTATGTCCCTGTTCCTGATGAAATGACGTCACGCATAAGGTCCAGTGTTAAATAAGATGTCTGAGGACTAAATACTTCCTCTTTTTCCGTTTCATGTTCATAAATAACTTTCCCGTCTTTAGTTTCAATTTTTTCAATCATATAGGCATCTACAAATGTTCCCATATTGGCAAAGGTAGCAAAGGCATTCACGTTTTCTTCTACAGAAACCCCGAGTGACATACTGCCAATAGACATAGATGGATTTTCATAATCACTTGTGTATTCATTCTCAATAAGAGTTGAGAAGCCCATACGATCAAGATAGGTTGCCGGTGGTGGCTGATCGCCGAGCATTTTTTTGTAAATTCTTGCTGTTGGTATGTTCAAGGACTTTGTCAGTGCTGTACGTGCTGTTGTTATCCCTGATTCAGAGCCTGCCACATAGTTACTTGGATACCAGCCATTTTCACCCTTTACGTCCAGAACCGGTGAAGCGGGTTGAATGATTCCCTTTTCCATAGCAGGTGCAAAATCCAACAATGGTTTCATTGTACTGCCATTTGGACGAGGGGTATCCAGCGCATGATTATTTTGATTTTGCTGGTAATCACTTCCGCCAACAAATGAAAGAATACGACCAGTTTTATTTTCTATTAGTATGGCACCTGGCTGTACTTGAATTTTCTTCTGTTTCGTCTCTCCTGTTTCCGGATCTTTCACAAGAATGGTGTGAGATGGTTTGAAATGTTCATATTTCTTCGCTATTTTCTGATGTGCATCATATATTTTCTTATCGACGGTCGTGTGAATCTTATAGCCTTCCTGCTGTAAATTTCTTTTGGCCATAATGTTGTATTGTTCTCTCAGTTGGTCGTTATTTTCTAAATCCTCTTTTGTATAGCCATCCTCTTCTGCGAGTCGCTCAGCCAGAATACCTGCTGCTTTTTCTTCAATCTCAAAAGTTAAATAAGGATACTCCTGAATCGGAGAAGGCTGTGGCTCAATAAAGTCTTTCGTTAAATCATAGTTTAAAGCATCCTGGTATTCCTGCTCCGTTATATAGCCTGTTTCAAGCATCCGGTTTAACACGGTTTTCATTCTGTTAAACCCTGGCTCCAGTCCTTCTTTACTCTTTAACTCCCCGCCGTTGGAAAATGGGGAATAACCGAATGGGCTTTGCGGGAGTCCGGCTAAAAATGCGGCCTGAGGAATATTTAAGTCCTTGGAGTCTACACCAAAAATCCCTTGTGCCGCTGTCTGAATACCCGCAATGTTCCGGCCTGATGAATCACGGCCATAGGGTACAACATTTAAATAGGCTTCAAGGATTTCCTCTTTTTTAAAGAAGTTTTCAAGCCTTAAAGCAAGTAGAATTTCCTTAGCTTTACGCTCGAATGATACCTCATTCGTTAAAATCTGGTTTTTAATGAGCTGCTGTGTCAGCGTACTACCACCCGATTGAGTCGTTGAGTTCGTGAATTCCTGGAACAAAGCTCGTAAAATAGCTTTTGGAACGATTCCCTGATGATCTTTAAATAGTTGATCCTCAGTGGCAATCACAGCATTAATCACGTGATCGGATACATCGTCAACATCCACCTCTTCACGATGCAGATTCGAGCGCAGTTTACCTAAATAGTTATTATCAGCAAAATATAGTTCGGTGGTTTCTTCGTAGTTATAAATGTCCTGTCTCATATCTGCATAGCTTCTGATGGGCTCATCTTTTACCAGTGAGGCAAAATAGCCTACTCCTAATCCTCCGACAAAAAACGCCCCAATTAATCCAAAGACTAAAATGATCAATATAATATTCCAAGTTACATCACTGGTGATACGTGAAAACCGCTGAAGTTTTCCTGCCTGCCACCAAGATTTAACTTTATGTACGAACTGGCTAAATTTCTCGTTCATAATACACCCCCTAAAATACCATGAATATTATATCATACTGTTGCTTTAATGAGGGAGGAAAAAATAGTGATATTGTCGAGTGGAGGGAGCCGCGAAGGAATCCTGTTCATACAAAAACAAATGGCATTTACACGATTTTGAACAGAACGTATGTGATTGAGATGTTTTATAAATCGGTTTATGTATAATCTTTGTGGTTTCTTCCAATTTTACTAGTTTTGTTCGGTAAAGTTTTCTCTGCTATTCTATACTTGACATTATAAATCCTGTTGTGCTATATATTAATAATTAACAACAATTAAATGATCAATGCTGGGAAAGGATGCAGTAGTGGTCTGTTTCTGTTGCAGAGAGCTGACGGCTGGTGTGAGTCAGTACAGGACAGGTTAATGAATTACGTCTGGGAGCATTTTTCTGTTTATAGCAGAAACGGAGACCAAACCGTTATGTTTTGGCAAAGTGGCAGTCTGATTTACTGCAACTAGGGTGGTACCGCGGGAAACCTCGTCCCTGTCTATTGGATAGGAACGGGGTTTTTTTGTGCACGTATTACTTAAGTATAACCAAGAGGAGGATTTATATGGATATCATACAGGATTTAAAAGACCGGGGACTTGTCAACCAAATCACCGATGAAGAAGGCCTGAGAAAACATTTAGAAGAGCATGCCGTAACTCTGTACTGCGGCTTTGACCCAACAGCTGACAGTCTTCATATCGGGCACCTCGTTCCATTACTGATGCTGAAAAGGTTTCAGAGAGCAGGCCACCGTCCGATTGCCCTTGTGGGTGGTGGAACAGGAATGATTGGGGACCCAAGCGGTCGAAATACCGAAAGACAGTTGAATGAGGAAAATACAGTAAGAGCCTGGAGTGAAGGACTTAAAGAGCAGGTGAAGCGTGTATTAAATACTAATGAGAATGAAGCGGATGTCATCCCTGCGGATAACTATGACTGGTTATCCAGCATGAATATCATTGAATTTTTACGTGATATTGGGAAACACTTTGGGGTTAATTACATGCTGGCCAAGGACTCCGTTGAATCCAGAATCGAAAACGGAATATCGTTTACGGAATTCAGCTACATGATACTTCAATCCCTTGACTTTTTAACTTTATATAAAGAAAAAGGGTGTACACTGCAAATTGGCGGCAGTGACCAATGGGGCAATATTACAGCAGGTCTGGAGTTAATTCGTCGAACCTCAGAGGATGGAGAAGATGCCAGGGCATTTGGTCTGACCGTACCTCTTATAACTAAAGCGGACGGTACCAAATTTGGAAAAACGGCAGGTGGAGCCGTATGGTTAGATCCGGAAAAAACGTCTCCTTATGAATTCTACCAGTTCTGGATTAATACCGACGATCGGGATGTCATTAAGTTTATGAAATACTTTACATTTCTGAAACAGGATGAAGTTTCTGAGCTTGAAAAAGAGGTGGAGACACAGCCGGAAAAACGTGTGGCACAAAAACGGCTGGCTGAAGAAATGACCAACTTAATTCATGGTAAGGAAGCACTTGCTCAGGCACAGAGAATTTCCGAGGCTCTCTTCAGCGGGGATATCAAGTCCCTGAATGGAGCAGAAATTGAACAGGGCTTTAAAGATGTACCTTCCTTTACTCTGGAGGAACAGGAGAAAGGCTTGATTGACCTGCTTGTAGAAGCGAAAATCTCCTCATCCAAGCGTCAGGCACGAGAAGATATCAGTAATGGAGCTGTTTACGTTAATGGAGAACGGCAGCAGGATCTAAAATATACGGTTACTTCAGAAGACAAAATTGACGGTAAATTTACCATAATTAGAAGAGGAAAGAAAAAATACTTCCTGATCCGTCATAATTCTTAATATAAAGCTGTATATTCATCAGTTGACAAGTTAGAATCACAAGAGGGATGCAGGCTATTGTGCTTGCATCCTTTTTTAGCGATTTTTGTAAAAATTTGATGAATCAATAGGGAATTTGTATTATACTCATAATGATGTATGTCATTTTAAAGAAATGGAGTGAAAAAATGGATGAATTATTGTAAAGAATGCGGGCATTCATTGAAAGAAAATGCTCGTTTTTGTGCTGAATGTGGTACGGAAGTTTCTAAACCACAACCTACCGGTGTCCCGCCACAGCAGGAGCATAGCCAATCAACCCAACCACACAGAAAAACGAGGAAACCGTGGACCAAAAAACAGAAACTGGCTGCTTTAGTTACAGGTTTAACCATTTTACTATTAGTGATTGGGTACCAGGCAGGTGCAGCACTAACTGATAAGGATCGACTGATTGAAAAGTTTAATGAGGCGATTAAGGATCAGGATAACCAGAAAGTGGCGGACATGCTTACCAGCAGTGATTCTGCATTATCCATTTCGGAGGATACTGTGAAACCAATGGTAAGCTATTTTAACGAAAATGAAGATTATCATGAATTTGTGATTGATTCTTTAAAAAATCAATCTGAAATCCTTGAACAAAACGAGGATAACTATGATAATCCTCATCTATTTTCCTTGAAAAAAGATGGGAAGACTGCTTTTTTATTCGATAACTACAATATTGTCATAAAACCCTTCTATTTTAATGTTGGAACAAATTTACCGGAAACAACGATTTACTTAGAAGGTGAAAAAGTAGCAACAACAGATTCAGAGAGTCTCGAACAGGAAATAGGCCCGGTTCTTCCAGGGACTTATGAATTAAAAACAACGTTTGAAAATGATTTCGTTACCCTTGAAAATCATCGTGAAATCGAACTTATAGATTTATCTGATCAGAACTTATATACTGAAGTTTATCTTGAAGCAGGGGATGTTTATCTAAATACTGACTATGATCACTTAGCTTCTAAGGTAAGTTATTATGTTAATGATGAAGTAGTCGAGTCAGATGAGGACGGTGCACGATTTGGCCCTATATCAATGGACGGATCGGCGACCGCTCATGCAGTCCTTGAGTTTCCGTGGGGAGAAATTGAAACAGAACAGATTGAGATTGATGATGATTCTATTAATCTTCCAGTTGATTCCCTTTTCTCGGAAAGTGTGAAGAACGATATTATGAATGCCGTTCATACGTATGCTCAGGATTGGGCAAATGCTTATCAGGAATTGGATCATTCCCAATTTTCAAATGTATCTGATGAACTACTGGAAGTATTAAGTGAAGACATTGCGCAAATGAAGGATGCTAATATGAAGTGGGTGGGTACTTACAAGTCGTCGTTATTTGATTTGGACAGCTTTGATTTAGAGTATAACGATGAAACTTATACAGCCATTGTAGAAACCAGTCTGCACTATAATTCTGCGACCGTAAGTGCGGATGATGAAGAGGTTAAAAAAGAGAATAAGGAATATGAACGGGAGTACGAACTCACGTATGATGAGTCGAATAATGCGTGGGTAGTAAATGATTATTACAGCTTATTTTGGGGATACAGTGCTGAAAATGAAAAGGAACTGAACCCTGCAGAAGAATAATAAATTATAATAAAAAAGGAGAGATTTCTATGCATTGTCCACAATGCGGTGCACCAAATGATCAGGATGCTAAATTTTGTGTGAGTTGTGGAACGAGACTGGAACAGCAAGCAGCGGCGGTAACACATACAGATAACAGCACACAGAGAACAAATCAGTTTGAAGACGTACAAGGAGAAGGACACACGAACAATCAAACCAATCAATATGTATCACAAGGAAAGGAAATCGGAAAGGGGTATCTTCACTTTCTGCCGGATGCTTTAAAACGCCCATATGCCACTAGTAAGCAAGTAACAAATACAGACCAGACGAACGGGATCATTACGATTGTTTTGTTTGCATTATTATTACCGTTGTATGCTTTTGTAGCTGCTAATAAGGTGGGTAGCGGCCTTGTACAAGTACCATTTTTTGATGTTGTCTTAAAACCATTTTTCATTTTGTTAATCTTTTTTGCTGCGTTAATAGCCATTCAGTACGGCATATCTAAGCTTATGAATGTAGATTTAACGTACATGAATGTTTTGACACGCTTTGGAACTTTAATGGTGGTACCAACTTTTGTATTAGTCGTGGCCATATTCTTTCTAATACTGTCTATTAATATATTCAGTTCCATCCTGTTTTTCCTTTCATTGGCCTTTGTAAGTATTTCGATGATTGCAACGCTGTTCTCCATTAAATCACAACAGACAGTAGAAACTGGACTTGATGTTGTTTATGGTATAATTCTTACTAATATCGCCATAGTCATTATTATGATGATTATTGGTGACAGTATAATCGGTAATCTGATGGAACAGATGAACCCAATGAATCAAATGCAACCAGGTTCAAATTTTTATAATGGATTTTAAATAGGTATCTGTGAGAGCAGGAGTCTTATTTTAAGACTTCTGCTCTTTTTTTAAATCATAATGTTTGGGAGGATGTGTAAATCTAAAAATATGTGATTATTCAGCTTGTACATAGAAAATCAGGAAGGTGGTTTGATGCTTATCTTTATTGGAAAGGTGGTCTTTCTCTTTCTTTTATATATAGGTGCTATACGTTTTCTGGGTAAGACCGCATTAGCTCAATTGACCCCTCATGATTTCGGAGCCATATTCTTTTTAGCCTATATACTGTTTGGTGCCATTAAAATAGATGGAATAATTGAGGGACTTATTGCAGGGGTTATGATTGTTGCCGTTTACTTACTCATTGCCAAACTAACCCTCTGGAATAAATTAAATAAGCTTTTAGTAGGAGAACCTACATTTATTATTCAAAAAGGGGATATTTTAGTCGAAAATTTAAAGCGCAGTCGTTATTCCCTGACAGAATTACTGTCAACCATTCGTACGGCCGGTTATTTTGATATTAGTGAAATTGATTATGCCATCTTAGAACCGAATGGGGAAATCAGTATCCTGTCGAAACAAAATAATCATAAAGGACTCGCAGTTCCTGTGATCATCGAGGGGGAAATTCAATATCAGCATCTGCATCTTGTTAATATAGATGAACAATGGTTAAAACGCGAATTGACTCTTAAGGGCTATGATCACTTCAATGACATCTTTTTAGCTACCATTCGCGACAAGGATTTGATTCTAAGCGTTTATACATAGGGCTGCGCTATACAGTAAACCATGTGTTATAAGTTCAATGAAAAACACGAAAAAAGCCTTATGGAGATACTTATTTATTAAAATCCTATGCAATAAAAAGAATGGAAATAAAGATAAAGTGACATTTCACTCAAGTTCGTCATATCTTATTGTCGACCCATTTTTTAAAAAAATCAAGAGGTGAGGCATTCCCCTGTATTAACTAATAAATAATTCTGCTGGTGATACTTCTGGATGTTTTTCTAAAAACTCTTGCTCTGCTCTATCCATTATTTTTTTATTATCTATATAAGTCCCTTGTTTTTTTTCTTTATTCTTCAATACCCACTCTTCATTTTCTTTATGTAAAGTCCATATGCGATAAGTTCCATCATGCTCTAAAAGTAATATGTATCCTTTATCCCCTTTTGTAAACCCTAACGGATAATAGTCACCAACATCACTAGATAAAGAGCTAGCTTCCGCGACAAATTCACCAGGAAATGTATTTCCTATATCGCTATATTTAAAATCTTTCATGTCTATATTAAATAAGGATTCAAATTCTTTTCGTACAGTAGATTGTAAAACATTTTTTTTGTAATCTTTGAGATCCTCTAAATGAGATTCCACAGATACTTTTTTCTCGTTCTGTGCTGATTCGTTTTCATTCATTTTGTTTGTAGTTATGTAGACAGTAAAACTAAAAGCAGTTACCACTAACAAAACAATAATATTTTTTTTCATTCAAAATCATCCTAACATTTGTAGATTATATGATTCGGCTTGTTTGGTCATGGAGAGATTCGAATCTTGTCATTCCATCATCTCTATGGGATCTTGTCTACTTGTAGTAGGTGGCAGAAATTTTTGATCTACGACAATTCCGTGGCTGCATATAGATTTCCATCTTTTTTTCGTAGCATCTTTTCCTTTTTCCTGATCTTTGTCTGTAATACGAAACTGAGAACCGTATCATTAGTTTAGTTACCAATTTGGAAATCTGTGCTAATGTGAAACTGAAATAATTTTGAAATTTACAACAAAAAAAGGGAACAGGGATGTAGTAATATATGGATGGATATTTGGAATTTATAATCACTTTTTTATTGTATTTCGCCTTCATATTACCGATAACAACTTTTATTCACGAACTTGGGCACGCATTACCAGCAGATTATTGTCAAAAGAAAAAGCAGAAATTAGATTAGGAACAAATAATAAGGGTTTTGGTGTGAAAATTGGTAGATTAAAAATAGAAGTTCAGACCTTGAGTGGTTTCGTAGATTTTGTCTATTATAATATAATAAGGTAAAAAATCCAAAAATGGATACTGATTTTACTTTCTTGGTTTTTATGTCTCGGCGAATATACGCAACAACTTATTAGAACCCATGCCTGTTAATAGTGCAGCAGTCGTGAACGAACTTACAGCTGTGTACGTTAACGCAGTCGTTTGAATCGAACTTGTGCAGCGTTGATACTGGTCCACTATTTGAAGTTTTTCATAAAACGTATGCCGGCGGCGATTTGTACACAAATACCCGCCTCTTTCTTAAAGAGACTTTCACACTGGCCTATTTAATACGACTGGCCCTTGAATCTGCTGATTACGGTAACTATGGATACGCTTGGTTGTTTTCTTACAGAATGGGCTCTTCTGCATTTTTACTTTCGTATAGAACCCTTTATTCCTGCAAATTAAATAAAAAAAAGAATAAAAAAAACCCTGAAAACGTTGTTTGAACAACTTTTCAAGGTTTTTTTGTGTGTTAATCTGCAAACTATATAGATTAACGAGAGTAGTACTCAACGATAAGAGCCTCGTTAATTTCAGATGGCAATTCTGAGCGCTCAGGGTAACGGTTATAAGTTCCTTCAAGTTTATTCTCATCGAAGGAAAGGTATTCAGGAACAAATGTGTTCACTTCCATAGCTTCTTCGATGATAGCCAGGTTTTGAGATTTTTCACGAACACCGATTACTTGACCAGGTTTAACACGGTAGGATGGAATATCGACACGTCCACCATCTACAGTGATGTGACCATGGTTAACTAATTGGCGAGCTTGAGCACGAGTTCTGGCTAAGCCCAGACGGTAAACAAGGTTGTCAAGGCGGGATTCAAGAAGAATCATGAAGTTCTCACCATGAACACCTTTCATTTTACCAGCTTGATCAAAAATGCTGCGGAATTGACGTTCATTTAATCCGTAAAGGAAACGAAGCTTTTGCTTTTCCTGCATTTGCAATCCGTATTCTGATTGCTTCTTACGTTGATTTGGACCATGCTGTCCTGGTGCGTAAGGGCGCTTTTCCAATTCTTTACCTGTCCCGCTTAAAGAAATGCCATATCTACGAGACTTTTTCCAAGTTGAACCTGTGTATCTAGCCACTTGACATTCTCCTTTTATATAAAGTTTTGCATAAAATAAAACCTGTGTCCCTGAAACGATGCTCATTTTGTTTTCATGTACCTTCGCCCCAGCAGCCGAGAGTTACGCGATACACCTCTTCATTTAAGAGGAACAAAATGATAACAACGCCGGTTCACCTAAGCTACCTTTTATTTTACACAAAGAATATTATAGAATTTATTTACAAATAAGTCAAGTGAATTCATTATCATTCGTTTTTACTGTGGAATTTTATATTTTTTAATCTGATTTATGAACTTTTTTCAATTTTTAACAAGAGAATATGTTAGAATGATGATAGGTAATTTTTCCTAATGATATAAAAAGTTCAGGTGATGAGTAATGACGGGATTCCAATCTGTCAACGAACTTAGAGACATTCTTAAAGCAAGATATTATGATGTAATGATTCATCATCAAAATAGATCTTTTCCATCCATGATTTTGGAAATATCTAAGCAGCTAAAAGAAGTTCTGGCTGTTAATGAAAGTAAAATTTATCTTTTGAACAATTCTTCACAGCGATATCAGTTATTTTCGTCCAATGCTGATGCTCCTGCTAACACGGATGTCTTCACTATTGAAACGTTCAAACAAATGACCGAGTCAGTACCCGTTTATTTCCAAAAGAATGGAGATTCCATTTTAATACCCTCGGATACGGCCAATTCGACTGTCATTATACCTTTACATATCAAAAAAGAAAATGATGGGTTTATCTTATTGATTGTCGATGAAGATTCTCATCCTGACTCAGACTTTTTCTTGGAGATAGCTGAGCAGACAGGCCCGGTTATCCATACGATCATGAGCTATTGTCAATCTTTTGATGAGGAAATCAAATATGAACGACTGTATCAGGTCACGTCTAAATTTCATTCTACAATGAACATAGAAGACGTCCTTCGGGAAGTCATTAAGACCTTAACGGATCTTTATCCTGAGCTTGAATTTTATTTGCTCTTAATGCAGGATAACCTCCAGATTGAGGGTTTACCCATTAAAGAGCTCATCTATGATCGATATGAAAAGGATGCCGTGACAACAGCCTTTCTTACCGGGCAAATTCAGTTTGAGGAGATTTCCGGTGATACTGCTTCTTTATATGCACCTTTAGTTGGCAGGCAGGCAACATATGGCGTTTTACAGGTGCTGAAGCCTAATACGCTATTCTTCAGGGAGAATGATATTGAATTTATTTCCATCCTTGCCAAAACCGCCGGTAATGCTCTGGAGAATGCACGTCTGTATCAGCAATCTCAAAGATACATTACAGATTTGCAATTAATTAACCAATCATCTCAGGCTCTTAACTCTAAGAGAACTTTATCCGCAACATTTACTTATCTGGAAGACTTAATGATAAGTCAATTTAAGGCAGAAGAGGTAGGGTTTATTCTTTATGATGAGAGAAACAGTCAACAGGATTTCCGTGAATATAAAGTGCTGAAAGAAAGCACATCCTTCTTCTCGACTAAAGAGGGAAAATGGTTCCTATCCTTTTTAAACAGCAAAGTGAAACAAAACATCCATACCATTTTTATTGGTGATTTTAACAGCACTCATTCAGAGCATGATATTCCTTATCAGTCCGTGATGGCAGTACCGATGATTCATGATGAAAAAGTGATAGGATTCGTTGCCGTACTGCATCCTAATGAATATTTTTTCTCATTTGAAACTTATAAGCTGCTTCAGTCCCTTGTCCAGCATTCAGCTTTGACGGTTATTAATTACCGATTAAAAGAGGAATTAGAACAATTAGTCCGGACCGATTATTTAACGAAACTGTATTCCCGCAACTATCTGGATAAAATGATGAATCAACATCTGAAAGTAGGAAAGCACGGAACGTTTATTCTGATGGATATTGATAATTTTAAACAAATAAACGATCAATACGGGCATGATACCGGGGATGAAATTATATGTCAGGTTGCCGAAATTATCCGGAAAAATATTCGCTCAAATGACATAGCAGCAAGATGGGGCGGGGAAGAACTGGCCATCTATTTACCGAATACAACCATGAAGGAAGCTCAGCATGTGGCTGAACGGCTGGTGCATACGGTATCTGAAAAAACATATCCAAAAGTGACCATATCCTGTGGTGTATCTTATTGGGATGAAAAAATACATGGGGAAACCAAAAGTCTCTTCTTGAGAGCAGATAAGGCTTTGTATCTGGCTAAAGAAAAGGGAAAGAATCGAGTTGTAAAAGAAAACGAAATCGTGCTTTAACACAATTTCGTTTTCCTCAAATATTGGGCTTTTACAGATGGTTGCTAAGGATTCTTGCAAAATCTTCTAAACCTTTCTGGTCTGTTTCATTAAAGCGGTTCAGACTCGGGCTGTCAATATCCAATACACCTGTAATTTCATCATTTTGATAAATCGGGGTGACAATTTCTGATTGACTGGCTGAATCACAGGCAATATGTCCGGGAAATTCATTAACATTTTCCACTCGAACGGTCTGTTTTTCTTTTAATGATGTCCCGCATACACCTTTGCCATATTCAATTCTCACACATGCCGGAAGACCCTGGAATGGTCCAAGAACAAGCTCTCCATTTTTATAAAGGTAAAACCCAACCCAATTAACGTCATCCAAAAACTGATAGAGGAGAGCAGATGCATTGGCTAAATTGGCAATAGGATCTGACTCATCTTCAATTAATGCTTTCAATTGTTTATTGACTAACTCATAATCTTTTGCAACTTGCCCTGTATAAGCTTCTTTCTGGAACAAAACAATGACCTCCCAAAATAATTTGTGATCTTATAAGAGATTCTGTCGGAATTTCTTTTAAACTCATAAGAGGAATTCCCCGGCAATAAAAAGAAAAAATAAAACAGGGGGGAATAGGATGAGCCAAAAAACCAAAGAAAAGGTCGCGAATGCCGCTGTGCACTTGTTTTATTTAAAAGGGTTTCATGGTACCTCTGTACGGGATATTGCATCGAGTGCAAAGGTGAATGTTTCCATGATCAGTTACTATTTCAAAAATAAACAAGGCCTTCTGGAACACCTCATCATTGACTATTATGAAACCTATTTGCAGGAGCTGGAACATACACAGGCAGAATTCGACACAACAGATAATCCTAAAGACCAGATGAATCAATTAATTGATGTTATTATACATTACAAGTATGAACATCATCAATTTACAAGTTTTATCCAAAGGGAACTTTCCAAAGATAATGTTTTGGTAAGAGAGTTACTGGTTACCTATCTTGCTAAAGAAAAGTTTATACTTGAGGAAGTCTTTCTTCGTTTATTCACTTCATCTTCCCGCTCAACTATAGAAAAAGAAATGTTATTCTTTCAATTGTATGGCCTGTTGCATATTCCTTTTAATATGTCATACGAATGGAAAAACGTAGTAGGGATGAACCGATCTACTGACGTATACATAGACACCTATAAAAGATCCATAAAACAATGGTTGGAGACACTTATGGTATCTGAAAAAGATACATAAGTGTCTTTTTTTCCGGTGTAAAAATTCGGCGGATGTTACGGGCAGCTTACACACGATCTAAGTTCATTCTGCGGACACTTAAGAAGGAAAATCGTTCATTCATGACAAAATTGGATATTATGGCAAAGAAATTTGAAAAAATTTAGCAAAAACAGGCGAAGACATGATATTATAGTAGCAACACAAAATTTTTTAACCGGAACGGTACATATAGAAAGTGGAACCTGAGATGGGAGGCTTTTTAATGGAATACATCATTGGAGCCATACTTTTAATCATCATATTCATTATAATAGGTCTCATCCTGCGAAAAAAAGTCTATGATCGTGTTGATGAGTTAGAAGAATGGAAATTGGCCGTTATAAATAAAGATGTGACTAAACAATTATCAAAGATTAAAGATCTGAATCTGTCAGGAGAAACCCAGACTCGATTTGAAAAGTGGAGAGATGATTGGGATTATATCGTGACGAGAAAAATGCCTGATTTGGAAGAGGATCTGTTTGATGCTGAGGAGGCTGCTGACCGCTATTTGTTCCGTAAAGCAAAACGTATTTTAGATCATACTCATGAAACGCTTGAAAAAACGGAACAATCCATAGACCAGATGTTTAATGAAGTGGAAGAATTAGTAAGCTCTAAGGAAGACAGCCATAAACAGGTGGAGGAAATCCGTCCACGTATTAAAGAAACTAGAAAGTACCTATTACAAAATCGTTATCAGTTTGGTAAGGCTGATATCGTATTTGATGTGGAATTGGATGAAATTGAAGAGGAAATCTCTCAATTCGACGACTTAACCGTTGATGGGAATTACATAGAAGCCCAGAGCCTGGTGCAACAGGTGAGTGAACGACTAAACCTTCTTAATGATAAAATGCAGAGTTTTCCTGCACTATATCACGCCTGTAAAATTAAGCTTCCCCAGCAGTTAGATGAGTTAACGAGTGGTTTAAAAGAAATGAAGGATTCAGGCCACGAATTGCAGCATTATGGGTTTGAAAAGGAAATCCAGGATTATCAGGAACGTCTTCTTTTATTATTGGATCGATTAAACCAGGGGAATATTGAAGGTGTTGATCAGGAAATTCTTGAAGTGGAAGAACGCATTCAGGAAATCTATGATCAATTGGAACAGGAAGCATTAGCCAAGCAGTTTACGGAGAAGAAATTAAAGGTTATGGAAAATGAACTTTTTCAAATGGACAAAAACCTGCAGGAAACCAAATCGGATGTAAAGACCCTGCAGGAGAATTACGAGTTTACTGAGGAAGAACAGGAAACATTGGTTTCATTGGAAAATCAAATGAACCAGTTGAAGCTCTTAGCCGATAAAATTCACAGTGAAATGGAAAAGGATAAAAAGCCTTTTGCAAATATTCGAGGGGATCTGGAAAACTGGTTATCTCAATGGGAAAACATTCGTCAGGAGCATGAGTCATTTGTTGTGAGAATTCAATCCTTAAGACATGATGAAATTCAGGCGAATAAGCAAATTAATCAGCTTCTGGGCGAAATGGGACTGATAAGGAGAAACTTGCAGAAAAGTAATCTTCCTGGTGTCCCTGAATATATTTACGAAGCGATGAATGAAGTGGCTGTCAATATCGATGAAACATCAAAGCAGTTAAACCAGCATCCTTTAAATATGGAAAAGATTAATCATCTATTGGGCAAAGCAGAAAAAGACACGGAAATGGTAAAGGAACAGACAGAATATTTAATTGAGCAGGCAAAATTGTCTGAATATGTTATTCAATACGCGAACCGGTACAGAAGTCAATATCCTCTGCTGGCCGCTAAATTATCAGAAGCAGAATCCGCCTTCCGTAATTGGGACTATGAAGTGGCTCTGGAAACAGCCTCAACGGCACTTGAAGAAATTGAACCAGGTGCATTGCAGCGCTTAGAAGGGTTCCTGAATGAGGAATTAACGGCGGCAAGGAATTGAATAAGATGAAAAAAATTCTCATCATCATCCTTTCTATTTTCGCTGTTAGCATATGGATATTTACCATAATGGTTATAGCTGCACCTGATCAGGAACCTAATCGTTTTGCATCCTTCCATGATAAAGTTAAGATGAATCAATCCCATAAAACCATAACTGATCGTTTTCAAAATACCTTGAAATCGTCTGCTGCGGATAGCAAAGATTCCTCTCCTGATAACCCTGCATTAACGTATACCTGGGTTGAGGAGCAATCAGTAGACCGGGTCGCTTCTATCGATCAGGTGTTACGTCTTTTAGGTAAGCGTCATTGAAAGAGTCTGACCTTGTAACATTACAGGTCAGCTTTTTTATGGCTTAGGAAATTAAAATGTTGAAGCTCTTTGGACAGATGAGTTTCAGCTTTTGTGCACTCCTTTTTTACTTTTATTGTTAACAAGGGTGTGGTAAGATTAATGATTGCAAAATTGGTTTAAAGGAGAAATGACTCATGATTTATTTAGATAATAGTGCGACAACAAGCCCTTATCCTGAAGTGCTGGAAAGTTTCAGAAAGGTTTCAGAAGCTTACTATGGGAACCCGTCTTCCATTCACCAATTTGGGGGAGAAGCGGAAAAGCTGCTGAAAACATCTAAAAAACAGGCAGCCGACCTTTTAAAAATAAATGAGCAGGAACTGTTTTTTACCTCCGGAGGTACAGAAAGTAATAATACGGCCATAAAAGGAATTGCGCTCAAGCATCAGAACCGTGGCCGCCATATTATTACTTCCCGGGTGGAGCACCCTTCCGTCCTGGAGGCTTGCGCAGCATTGGAATCATTGGGCTTTCGTGTCACGTATCTATCTGTAAATCATGAGGGCAGGATAGATCTGGATGAACTGAAAAGAGCAATAGATGATGAAACGATTTTAATTTCAATCATGCATGTAAACAATGAATTGGGTACTATTCAGCCGATTAAGGAAATTGCAGATTTGGCTGCTCAGTATCCTAAACTGTTTTTCCATGTTGATCATGTGCAGGGGTTAGGAAAGATTCCGCTTGACCTGTCCCATCCCGGAATTGACTTATGTTCCATGTCCAGCCATAAAATTCATGGTTTAAAAGGGACTGGGGCACTATATATTCAAAAAGGAACGACACTTTTTCCGTTATTACATGGAGGAGGCCAGGAATCCTCCCAACGTCCAGGTACTGAAAACCTGGCGGGTATAGTGGCCATGGTAAAAGCCATGAGATTAACCATGGAAAAGCAAAGGCATTCATATCACCATCTTGAGAAATTGTCAGCTATCATTCGCACGGCTTTACATCAGGATCATCGAATTGTGATTAATTCCCCTGAGGATGGAGCGCCGCATATTTTAAACTTTTCGATACCCAATTTTAAACCTGAAGTAGTGATCCATGCTTTGGGAAAGGAAAATATATTTATATCCACAAAGTCCGCCTGTTCTTCAAAGCATTCCGATGAAAGTGCAGTCCTGGCTGCATGTGGATGGGGAGAGGACCGTTCTCATTTCGGATTAAGAATCAGCCTGTCCTATCAAAATACGGAAGAAGAAGTCCGTGAATTTTGTAAAACATTTATTCATGTTTTGGATCAATTAAATCATGTAATGGGGTAGATAATAATGCAATATGATCATATCGTCATCCGTTATGGCGAATTATCCTTGAAAGGCAAAAACAAAAAGCAATTTATTAGCCAGCTTAGAGAAAATCTAAAGCAAAAGCTGAGGCCTTTTTCCAATATAAAACTGTTTCAGACACGTGACCGAATGTATATAAAGTTAAACGGGCAGGAACACGAGCCTGTGATTGAGAAGTGCCAGGAAGTTTTTGGTATTCAGTCCCTAAACCTGGCCATTCGGGTCGAAAACTCCATAGACCACATAAAAGAAGGTGCCTTGTGGGCTCTTAAGGAAGAAAAACAGGCAAAAACCTTTAAAATTACAACCAAACGTCCCAATAAAAATTTTGAAGTTTCTTCACAGGAAATGAATCAGATTCTGGGAGGTCATCTTTTATCCAATACAGATAACCTTACCGTTGATGTTCATAACCCGGATGTTGAAATACGTGTGGAAATTCGGCACGACGCTGCGTATATTATGGCTGGAAAAATTCCTGCTTCAGGCGGGCTACCAGTAGGCACAACAGGTAAGTCTCTTTTGCTGCTTTCAGGAGGAATTGACAGCCCTGTAGCGGGATATCTTGCGATGAAACGAGGCGTACAAGTGGAGGCTATTCATTTTCATTCTCCACCTTATACCAGTGACCGGGCCAAACAAAAGGTATTGGATCTGGCTAAGGAATTAACAAAGTTTGGCCATGAAATTCGTGTACATGTCGTACCGTTTACAGAACTTCAGCAAAAAATATTCCGAGAAGTTCCAGAAAATTACGGGATGACCGTTATGAGAAGGCAAATGATGAGGGTCAGTGAGCGACTGGCCGAGAGGGAAAACATTCTTTCATTAACAACAGGGGAAAGCCTGGGTCAGGTTGCCAGTCAGACGATGGAAAGCATGAATGCGATTAATGAAGTGACCAATTATCCGGTTATCAGGCCGCTGGTAACCATGGACAAAGTGGATATTATTGATATCTCCAGAAGGATTGGAACCTATGAAACGTCGATCCTCCCTTATGAAGATTGCTGTACCATTTTTGTTCCTAAACAGCCAAAAACAAGACCAAGCCGGGAGAAGATTCATCAGTTCGAGGATCATGTGGATTTCACTCCGGAGATTGATAAGGCGTTAGCTGGTATAGAGACCATTACATTAACTGAACACGACCAAACAAAATCAGAGTTTGAAGATTTATTATAAGGCATCAAAGTTCATGATCAGTTTCAACGAACCATCTGTATGGCATTGATGGAAGTCTCCCCTTACCGGACAATGTACGGCAAGAAATAAATACCAGTACTTTTTTTGCATGAGGTTCACCTTACCTTCACATCATAATGAGTGACAAGGAGGTGATTCCATCATGGCAAATAACAATAGCCAAAATTCAAACCAACTTGTTGTACCTGGCGCTGAACAAGCACTTAACCAGATGAAAACAGAAATTGCACAGGAATTTGGTGTACAGCTTGGGGCTGATACAACCTCTCGTGGCAATGGTTCTGTAGGTGGTGAAATCACAAAGCGCCTTGTAAGTGTAGCTCAACAGCAATTTAGCGGACAACAACCACAATAAAATAAGATATAGCTGGAAAAGGGCAGGTTTACTGCCCTTTTCTTGTGTTTAAAATAAAGAATGGGATATCTGATTTATTACATATTAACAGGCCGTATTACCCCCACGGAAGTTTCCATTTATCCGTAATAGCTAAAAGTTGCGGCTTGTGTGATTGTTTTACTATACTTTAATCAATGTTTATCAGCTTAAGCAGTGTTAAAAGATATTCGAGTGAAGGAGAGGAGAGACACGAATGGGAAAGTTATGGTTTGGTGGTACCATTTACACCATGCATGGTCCAGGTGAAACCGTTGAGGCCGTTTTCACACAGCAAGGTCAAATTGTGGATACAGGGACAAAAGAATACCTGGAAAACCTTTATAAAAGTCAGATAACTGACAAGCATAACTTAAAAGGTCATGTCATGTATCCGGGTTTTACAGACAGTCATCTTCATATTATTGGACATGGTGAACGATTGCTTCAGCTGGATTTAGCATATGCAAAGTCACCTGAAGAGGTCCTGGAATTAATACAGAGAAAATCTGAGGAACTTCCTGAAGAGCAGTGGTTAATTGGTGAGGGTTTTAATGAAAACAGTTGGAACGATTCCAGAATCATACACCGATATGAATTGGATGAAATCTGCCCGGATCGGCCGGTTATGCTGACAAGAATTTGCCGACATGCGATTATTGCAAATACGAAAGCGATGGAGATAGCCGGTATTACCGCGCAAACTCCGGAACCGGATGGTGGCATCATTGATCGTGATCAGCAGGGAGAACTGACTGGATTTTTTAAGGACACGGCCCAGGAGTTAATAAAAAGCCATATTCCTGAAGTAACGACAGGGTACCTGGAAAAAGCCATTCACGCAGCAGTAGAAGATCTGGTGAGGCATGGAATTGTTGGCGGCCATAGCGAGGATTTGAATTATTACGGAGGCTTCAAACGAACCTATGATTCATTTGCCAGAACCATTGATGGAGAAAGACACAAGTTTCGGGCAAATTTACTAGTACATAATGGGGTTATTGAAGAAATGGATGAAAATCATTTAAGTTTTAGCCAGGGGACAGACTGGATTGAATTGGGAGCCATGAAGATATTTGCTGATGGGGCATTTGGCGGGAGAACGGCCTGGCTGTCAGAGCCATATGCTGATCAGTCCGATGAATATGGGGTTCAAATCTACTCCGAGGAACATATGAAACAGCTGATGAAAAAAGCAAGAGAACGGGAAATGCCGGTGGCGGTCCATGCCATTGGTGATCAGGCGGTTGAAATGGTTATGGACATGATTGAACAGTTCCCGCCTTCTGAAGGAGTCCGTGATCGTATTATCCATGCTCAGTTAGTCAATCCTGCATTAATCGAGCGAATGTCAGCCTTAAATATCATTGTAGATATTCAGCCAACTTTTGTTGCATCAGACTTTCCGTGGGTTCTGGAGAGAATTGGTGAAGAACGAATGCCTTATGCATACCCATGGAAATCTTTTTTAGAAGCAGGAATCGCCTGTGCAGGAGGCTCCGATGCACCGATTGAAGAAATTGACCCTCTAAAGGGGATTTCTGCGGCGGTAAACCGGATTTCCACATTAAATGGACAGGTTTATGGTGAACAGCAATGCTTAACTCCATTTGAAGCAGTATCCTTATATACCACAGGAGCCGCATATGCCATTGGAAAGGAAAATGAGCAGGGAAAGATTGAGCCTGGTTTTACGGCAGATTTTACAGTTCTGGATAAGGATCTGTTCTCTATTAATTCGAAGGAAATTCCAAACGCCAAGGTTCAGCAGACCATCATAGATGAAACCGTCGTCTATGAACGGCGTGAATAATGACAGCGAAACAGACCTTCACCCTCTGTGAAGGTCTGTTTTGCTTCCAATAATGTGCTATTGGGCCTTCATAACGTATGTGAAGGTATTACAGAAACGTTCGTTTCACTCGATCCCAGAAGGTGTTGTTTTTTAGCTTGATGGTCTTTATGTGTTTCTTACTCAGGGACATGTCCAGGGTTTTAATGTTGCGAATGGAATAGGCTTCATTGTCCAGACCGATAATCGGGTAATCATTTCCGTCCTGGATAATTTCAAAACGTAAGGTCCGGTCTCCACTAAGAATAAAGGAGGAACCTAAAGTTCGGTAACGATTGTTGTTCAGTGAAGCGAGTTCTGTGACTTGAAAGCCCTGAAGCTTAGGATCCATAACTGCTCCATTCGAGGATTTGTTATAGCCTGTACTGCCTGTTGGGGTAGAAACAATTAAGCCATCTCCACGAAATGTTTCAAAGAATTGATGATCAATAAATACGTCCAGAACAAAAGATTTTATAATGGAAGAACGAATGCTTAATTCGTTTAAACAATAAAACTGCGACTCATTATTATTTACGGATACGTTCAGAATCGGGAATCTCCGTACCTCCAAATCCTCGTTCATCATAATATGTACCATTTCATCAAAAGAATTTAAATCAAAATCACAGTAAAGTCCTGCTTCATCCTCATTTTTAATGCCCATGTACAAACAATCCTGACGAAACCCGGTTTGACGAACAGCTTGTAAGAATGCCCCATCCCCGCCAACACTTATGATTATATTCGCATCCATCGAGTTTTTGACAAATTTAAATCCATTTTCTTCTGCAATCTGAATGAAGGGTCTCAGTTTTTCTTCCACTGTTCTGTCCTTTGCATAAAATAAATAAATATTTTTTCGTGTATCCATAAATTTCCCTCCTGCTTCTATCTGTTCTATTTCCATGATACACCATAATAATGAGATAAAACCAAATGAAAACAGCAAAAGTTTAAATCCAACAGGAATGGAAAAGAATAGTAAAGAGGTGAGTATGGTGAACTGGTGGATACTGATCCTGATTATCCTGGCTGTATTGGCTTTATTTATGATTTTATTATTATGTACAAGGCTTTACATTTCAATTAGCTACATTCATGAGAAGGACAAAGACCTTTTAACGATACAGCTGCAATTCTGGAGGTTCATCCGTATTCACCGTCAGATGTCTATTGATGATGTGAAGGAACAGCCTGCTTCGTTTCAGAAATGGAATCAGGATGAAAAGGGAAATGGAGAACAAAGTAATGTATTTCATCGTTTTCAGAAATTGAAGAACCAACTTGAATTCATTAGGCAGGCTTTTCCCATTGCCAAAGAGTTTATTCAGAAAATCAGGATAACCGAATTTTACTGGAGTACTCATATAGGCATTGAAAAAGACGCTGCCATAACAGGGGTGATTTCGGGGCTTTTATGGAGTATAAAAGGCAGTTTAACCGGTTTAATGTATCAGAATATGAACGTATTAACCCAACCGCAAATTAACATTCAGCCGAATTTTCAAAGGGATTTAATCAATACTCACCTGCAATGCATGCTTTCCTTCAGAATTGGGCAAGCTATGTACGCCATACTGCAAATTGCCCGGTATCAAAATCAGAGTGAACAAACGAAGGAATAGAATTCAGAAAGGAGTCGAAACAATGGCGGAACATCCAATTCAGGGACTCATGACAACTGCTATGGAAAATTTAAAAGAGATGGTCGATGTCAATACCATTATTGGCGACCCGATTCAAACTCCGGACGGGAAGACAGTCATTCTACCTGTTTCAAAAGTAGGTTTTGGATTTGCGGCGGGTGGCAGTGAATTTAATGCACAGTCATCTTCTCAATCAGACTCTGATGACGAGAGTGATAGTGAGAGTAGCAGCGGTGGAAGCAATAGTGGCAGCCTTCCTTTTGGGGGTGGAAGTGGTGGAGGTGTTTCAATCACTCCAATCGCCTTTGTCATTGTAAATGAAAATGGTGCACAAATGGTTCATTTAGATCAACAGACACATCTTTATGAACGTATTCTTGATTTAGCACCTCAAGCTGTTGATAAAATTCAGAGTTTGTTAAAGTCTCAATTAGGCAGCTCTGATGGTGATAAAAAACAGGGTGACAAAAACAAGCAACAGAACAGCAACCAGAAAGGAGAAGAGGATAAG
Organism: Virgibacillus sp. MSP4-1; assembly: GCF_010092505.1. NCBI lineage: Bacteria > Bacillati > Bacillota > Bacilli > Caryophanales > Bacillaceae > Virgibacillus > Virgibacillus sp. MSP4-1. The sequence goes on along the minus strand of NZ_CP048021.1, from coordinate 1,690,062 downwards.
CAAAAAAAGGGAGATGACGATAAACAAAAAGAGGAGGAAAAGAAACAAGGAGAAGAGGCGAAAAGCAAGGAGGACGGAGGCAGGAATACCCCGCCAGATACGTTATAAGTTTATGATTAGACAAATGAGAACCATGCCTTCATAATAAATATTGAATAGAAACTTTGATGAGGAGGAGAGACGAGATGGCAAATGTTACGTTTGGTGGAGACCCCGTTACTTTACTGGGGGAGGAAGTGAAAGCAGGAGATCAGGCCCCTGACTTTACAGTGGTAAATAATGATCTTGAGGAAAAATCTTTAAAGGATTTTGCCGGGAAAAAGATTATCACTGCAGTTCCTTCCCTGGATACGGGCGTATGTGATGCAGAGACCCGTCGTTTTAACGAAGAGGCAAATAACCTGGGCGATGTTACTATACTGACCATAAGTATGGACTTGCCTTTTGCTCAAAAACGCTGGTGTGGTGCTGCAGGAGTTGAAAATGTCATCACGCTGTCTGATCACCGGGATGCTTCTTTCGGTCAAGCTTATGGAGCATTAATCAAAGAGCTTCGGTTATTAGCAAGATCAGTATTTGTTGTGGACGAGAACAACAAAGTAACTTACGTAGAATATGTTTCTGAAGTAACTGATCATCCAGACTATGAATCCGCTTTGAAAGCAGCAAAGGCATAATAAAGCATTAACATACATAGCTCCCGGCTCTTCGTCAAGGCCGGGAGTTGGTCTGTCATTATACATAGAATCAGAAGTGAATTGAGGGATAGGATATGGATCAGGAAAATGTAGAGAAGCTGTATAAATGGTTTGATGAAACAACCACGATCATTGAAAGAGAAGAGAACATTCCTTACTTAGATGGATTGGCGGAAGCATGCGGGCTGCTCTTTAGCGGGGATGTAGCTGAAGAGATAGAGGAGCCTTTTAAACAGACCCTGCTTAAACAAATTCAAGCTGAGAAGTTAGATGATTATTCTAAAGAGGAAATTCGAAAAGCACTGCAATTAGCGATTCTGAAAGGTATGAAAGGAGCAACACAGCAGCAGCACTATATAACACCGGATGCTGTGGCCATATTCATGGGCTATTTAGTGAACAAATTTATGGGCCATAAGAAAGAACTGAGAATTTTTGATCCTGCAAGTGGAAGCGGAAATCTGCTCACTGGTGTCATCAACCAGCTTTCACAAAAAATTGAGGCGTATGGCAGTGAAGTGGACCCAACACTAACAGAACTAGCTTATATGAATGCAAATTTACAGGAACATGAAATTGAGCTGTTCCATCAGGACAGTCTGAGAGACCTGTTACTGGAACCTGTGGACGTCGTTGTTTCGGACTTGCCTGTAGGATATTATCCTGATGATGACAATGCTAAATCCTTTCAATTAAAAGCAGAAGATAACCAGCATTCCTATGCGCATCACCTGTTTATTGAACAGTCCTTACATTATACATTGGCCGGTGGGTATCTTTTCTTACTCATCCCTAATTTTCTGTTTGACAGTGATCAATCAGACAAGCTTCACGAATATTTAAATGAACAGGCACATATTCAGGGAATCATCCAATTGCCTATGTCCATGTTCACCAGTGAAAAAAATGCCAAAAGTATTTTTATCCTGCAGAAGAAAGGAATAGAGACAAAAAATCCAGGCAAGGTTTTAATGGCTCAATTGCCGTCATTTAAAGATGTACATGCGATGGATCGTAAGCTAAATGAAATTGATCAATGGTTTAAAAATGACAGAAAATAAAAACATTCGGCTGAAAGCGTACTCAACAAAGGTTCTTTCTTGTGCTTAGAATATTAGTATTTTAAAGTATGTATGGTACCTGAATAGAATAGATTCCTTATTTAGCTTTTTCTTCCATCAATGGAAAAAAGGTTAAATGGGAAAGGTAAAAGTGAATTTCTAATTACAAGAGGAGTTGAGTACTGTGAATAAGGTGTTAGCCATTAATGCTGGCAGCTCTTCGTTAAAGTTCCAATTAATCGAAATGCCAGATGAAACGGTTTTAACGAAAGGACTTGTGGAGAGAATCGGGCTGAACGATTCTGTCTTTACAATTGAAGTAGATGATGAGAAGGATACAGAAACAAAGGATATTGCAGACCATGATGTAGCTGTAAAAACCTTATTAGAGAAGCTGCTCAATACTGGTGTCATTCAGTCCTATGATGAAATTGAGGCGATTGGGCACCGGATTGTACATGGTGGTGAAAAATTCAACGATTCCGTCCTTATTACGGAAGAAGTGATAAAGGAAATAGAAGAGGTATCGGAACTGGCTCCATTGCACAATCCGGCTAACTTAGTAGGAATTCGTGCCTTTCAGGAAATTTTACCGAATACGCCTGCAGTGGCTGTATTTGATACTGCTTTTCACCAGACTATGCCAGAGCAGTCTTACCTGTATAGCTTACCTTATGAATATTATGAAAAATATGGAATCCGTAAATATGGTTTCCATGGTACATCCCATAAGTATGTATCACAACGGGCTTCAGAGCTATTAAATGTACCACTCGAAAATCTTCGTTTGATTTCCTGTCACTTGGGAAATGGTGCAAGTATCGCAGCTATTGAGGGTGGAAAATCCATCGATACTTCAATGGGCTTCACACCATTGGCAGGTGTAACTATGGGAACCCGTTCTGGTAATATTGACCCTGCTCTCATTCCATTTATCATGGAAAAGACAGGAAAAAGTGCGGATGAAGTCATTAATGTATTGAATAAAGAAAGTGGTATGCTTGCTTTATCCGGTTTCTCCAGTGATTTAAGAGATATTGAAGAAGCTCAAAAAGAAGGAGATCATCGTGCAGGTTTAGCCCTTGATGTCTTTGCTGGTCGTATCCATAAGTATCTAGGTTCTTATGCAGCTAGAATGTCCGGTGTAGATGCTATTATTTTCACGGCTGGAGTAGGTGAAAATAGTGTAAGCATAAGGGAGAAGGTCCTGAAAGGTTTAGAATTCATGGGTGTCTATTGGGATCCGAAATCAAATGATGTACGCGGCCAGGAAACGTTTATTAATTACCCGCATTCTCCAGTGAAAGTAATCGTCATTCCGACAAATGAAGAAGTGATGATTGCAAGAGATACAGTACGTTTGTCAAATCTTTAGGAATGGTGATACATTTCCCCGGAAATAAAATCAAATTTACAGAAAAAGGAATGGCCTACCTAAGTAAGCCATTCCTTTTGTTTAGGGCCTTACCACTAAAACATCCACTTTAGCGTATCGGGTAATGTTTTCTGAAACACTGCCGATTAATAACCGCTCAACAGCATTATGTCCCCTTGCTCCACAAATGATTAGGTCAGCGTCCAGTTTAGGTGCAATGGTTTTGGGAATTTTAATCTTTGGAGATCCATCATCTAAATGTACTCTTATATTATCCATTCCATTCTCCTTTGCAGTGGTCTGGTAGTCTTCAAGTAAATTCTTTCCGAAATCTTCAAGCTCCTTGATGTGGGTGAACGGATAATGAAACATACTATAAGAGGTTGTGTCGATAACATGGGTGACAATTAATTCTGCCTGATTCGTTCTTGAAATTTCCATAGCTTTATAAAATGCTTGATCCGACTCTTCTGAACCATCGACAGCTACCAAAATGGTTTTGTACTTATTCTGCATAATGCAAACCTCCTTTGTATTCCCCCTCAGTTTCATTATAGCGCTTACATTATATCTCTGACGGGAAAGGGGCTGAGGATTTTGTGACAATTCCTAGATTAAAAGACAAAGGAGCTGTACTGGAGATCAGAGGAAAACAGACTGAATAAATGAAACAGTTATATAAGCATGAACCGGCCGTAATGCTTGTTAAACACACTTCCCGGCCTCGCTTGTTTTCTTCTGTTTCAATATAATGATAAAATAATAACGAAGAGAAAATTTTGGATTTTGAAATTGTAAATGATGGAGGATGAGTATGAGACATGCCATTGTTACAGCGGGAACAAAGGGATTAGGGAGAAAAGTAACAGAATCCCTATTGGAAAAGGGGTATTCTGTAACGGCAACCTACCGCAGTGATAAGGAAAAAGCTGATCAGTTAGCTCAGCAATATGAGTCATATCAGGAGCGATTGCAGATTGTGCAGACAGATGTTCAGAATCCTGAACAGTTATCCCTGCTGATACAGCATGCGATGGAGCGTTATGGAAGAATTGATGTTCTTATTAATAATGCGGGTCCTTACATATTTGAGCGAAAAAAGCTGATGGACTATGAGATAGAAGAATGGAATCAGATGATTAGGGGAAATCTTGATGCTGTTTTTTATTTGTTAAAAGAGGTGTTGCCAATTATGAGAAAACAGCATTTTGGCCGCATCATCAATTATGGTTTTCAAGGGGCAGCTGATGCACCTGGCTGGATTTATCGGTCTGCATTCAGTGCGGCTAAAGTGGGGCTCGTTTCATTGACCAAAACGATTGCTTACGAAGAGGCTGAAAACGGAATTACATCGAATATGATTTGTCCGGGAAATATCATGGGTAAAATGAAAGAAGCCACTATTTTAGAGAGTCGTGAATCGTTTGATGAAAATACCCCGATCGGACGCTCCGGTACAGGCGAAGATATTGCCAGAGCCATCTTGTTTTTGTGCGAGGATTCATCAGATATGATTACAGGCTCTATTTTTGATATAACGGGTGGAAAGGACGTTATTCACCGGCATTTATAATCTATTTATTTTCAATGAAATAAATGGTAGACTTTATATAGTGAAAAGGCTTACAAAACATAAACTTTTTACGTTCTAAGTCATGATGGTAAGCTCAAAGGACTATAAGTAAGGGCTTAAGGAGGAAGAGGAAAAATGAAAATTGCTGTACCAAAGGAAATAAAGAATAATGAAAATCGGGTAGCATTAACCGCGGCAGGTGTCTTAGCATTAAGGAATGCTGGCCATCAAGTATATATTGAAACGAATGCAGGCGCCGGCTCCGGTTTTTCAGATGAGGAATATGAACAGGCAGGAGCAGTTATCGTATCTTCTGCAGAGGAAGCATGGAATAAAGAAATGGTCATGAAAGTAAAGGAACCGTTACCGGAAGAATTTGACTATTTCCATGAAGGGCTCATCTTATTTACATACTTACATCTTGCGGCAGAGCCGGAAGTAACAAAGGCTCTTATTCATAAGAAAGTCGTGGGGATTGCGTACGAAACGGTTCAAGCCAAAAATGGGTCTCTGCCCCTTCTTACACCCATGAGTGAAGTGGCAGGACGTATGGCCGCACAGAGCGGTGTGCAATTTTTAGAAAAGCCTAAAGGTGGAAAAGGAATTCTGTTAGGAGGAGTACCAGGTGTAAGCCGTGGAAAGGTGACCATAATCGGTGGTGGTGTTGTAGGTACGAATGCTGCGAAGATTTCCGCTGGTCTGGGAGCCGATGTTACGATTCTTGACTTAAATCCTGAACGCTTACGTGAGCTGGATGACATTTTCGGCAGTTCTGTTCAGACTTTGATGTCTAATGAGCTTAACATTGAAGAAGCTGTAACAAAATCTGATTTAGTGATTGGTTCTGTCCTGATTCCAGGCGCAAAAGCACCTCAATTGATTTCAGAGGATATAGTGAAGTCAATGACAGACGGCTCAGTTATTGTTGATGTTGCTATTGATCAGGGAGGAAATGCTGAAACGTCTGACCGGATTACAACTCATGATGATCCTGTGTTTGAGAAGCATGGGGTATTGCACTATACAGTGGCTAATATGCCGGGTGCAGTTCCAAGAACATCAACCATTGCTTTAACGAATGTTACTGTACCGTATGCTCTTCAAATTGCGAACAAAGGTTATGTTCAGGCTTGCCAGGATAATCAGGCTTTACAAAAGGGGATAAATACATTAAAGGGATATGTAACCTATGAAGCCGTAGCGCAGGCACATCAACTGGAATACTCTCATATTGACAATTTATTAAAATAAGAGCCGGACGTGGCCTTTAATGATTACTTATTTACAAATCAGCTAATTTTTGATTTTCCATACCAATAACAAAGGCTGACCTGTTCCACAGGTCAGCCTTTTTCATCATCATATTTTGCAATCCGTGCAGAGTGTGCGCCTCCGCTATTATTTGTCCAGCTGCGGCTCGCAGGCCCAAGCGGTCATAAGCAAAATCTACTCCATGGCCAAAAACCGGCCACTCCGAAGATTCTGCTTATGCCGTCGGGCCAAACCGCTCGCCTCCGCTTTTCCGTTGTCCAGCTGCGGCTCGCAGGCCCAAGCGGTCATAAGCAAAATCTACTCCAAGGCCAAAAACCGGCCACTCCGAAGATTCTGCTTATGCCGTCGGGCCAAACCGCTCGCCTCCGCTTTTCCGTTGTCCAGCTGCGGCTCCCAGTCGCCTCCGCTTTTCTCTTCTACCCAATAATTTGCAGGTCTTTTGGATAGGATGTTAGAATTTCGGGGCCTTTTTCTGTCATGAAAATGTCATCTTCAATTCTCACTCCACCAACTTCGGGAATGTAGATCCCTGGTTCTATAGTGAAGCACATGCCTTCTTTTAATGGAAGAGTATTGTTTCCGCTCATGGATGGATGCTCATGTACATCAATTCCGAGTCCGTGACCAATACGATGCATGAAGTATTTCCCATAGCCTGCCTGGTCAATTAAATGTCTCGCTGTTTTGTCTATATCACCGACAGGTCTCCCGATTTCGCAGGCATCAATAGCTGCCTTTTCAGCCTTTAGAACGGTATTATAAATCTTTTCCTGTTCAGCAGATGCATGCTTGTATGCAACCGTTCGGGTGATATCCGAGCAATAGCCCTCGTATACCACACCTAAGTCAAACAGGACAAAGTTGCCAGGCTCAACTTTCTGTTTGCCTGGATTTCCGTGTGGGGAAGAGGTTTTGTCCCCTGCTAACACGAGAGTGGAAAAGGACATTTCGCTGACCCCTTCACGTTTTAAGGCATATTCAATCTCAGCGACAATTTCCATTTCAGATTTTCCTTCTTCAATGGCCTTAATACCGGTTTTCACACCAAAATCGGCGAGCTGAGCGGCCTGTTTCAACAATTGAAATTCCTTCTGATCCTTTTGTACACGCAGCTGATTCAGGAGATCTGTAGCATCTTTTATTTCAGAATTTGGAAAGGACTGGGCAACAATTTCGCCACGAGTCAGGGACAGGTTGTCTTTTTCTACGGCCATACTCTCAGGTACATGCCCGGTTTGTTCTACATAATTTTTTAAAAGTACCCATGGGTCTGTGTCGTCGTTATAGGATAAAATATCTTCAGACCAACCGGCTGCCATTGCATCCTTTTCCTCCATTTCAGGAAGGATAAGCAGAGCATGACCCTTTTGATCCACAAAAATGGCAACTAACCTTTCATGTGGATCGGTTAAGTAATTGGAAAAATAATAAATGTTTGCTTTTGATGTAATCAATGCACTATCTATTTGTCGCTGATTCATTTGCTTCAATAGATGATCAATTCTGGTATTCATTGTGTGTCCTCCTTCTTAATAAGACTTTATCAATGATTCCATAAAAAATAAAGGCTGGCCCATGAAGGGATGTTGCACAATAACGATGTGCACGGAATTTGGTACAGGAATTGTTGCTCATCCGTGGGGGATGGGGAAATTCACGGATGGTTAGTAGAACTTTATAAAAAGTTTCATTCATTTGAAACCATGTTGGATTATAAACCGTATAAAAAATATACGATTCTTAAAGGTCCCCTGATCACAGTTAAGTGAGGTGAAAGGTTTGGGAATCTTTTCTAAGTTATTTGGAAAAAAAGATAATAAACCGGAAATTGAAGAAAGAACCGTTCTGAATATGAAGGTTGGTGATATTGTTACTTATGACCTGGAAGATTATGAGGTAACCGGTAAAATTGAGTATCGGGATTCCGGCTATAAATGGACGGCTTACCAGCTCCTGAAGGGAAGAGATTCTATCTGGCTATCGGCTGAAATGGATGATGAGCTTGAGGTAGGCATTTATCAAAAGATTCAGCTGCCTGTGACGGAACCCTTTCCAAAAACATTGGAGTATGATGGAACGACTTATTATTTAAATGAAGATGGTCAGGCACAGGTGACAGGCTTTGGCAGAAGTGAACCTTTAAGTGGTCGCCAGGTGCATTATGGAGACTATATTGACGATGAGGAGGAGAAGTTTTTAAGTGTAGAGAATTGGGGATCGGAAATCGAAGTGAGTGCAGGCTATCCAATAAAGGAATACGAAATTAAAATTATTGCTGGTTCCTATTAGGAAGATAAACATGACTTTATAAACCTATATAAATTTTTGAAGGAGGACTTGAAATGTTTAAGTTTTTTAAGCGTATGAAAACCGTTGTCAGTTCAGAATTAAATTCCATGTTAGATAAGGCTGAGGATCCGGTTAAGATGCTGGATCAGTTTATGAGGGATATGGAAGAGGATATTCGCGAATCCGAAAGTGCGATTGCGAAACAAATTGCGAATGAGAAAATGTTGAAAAGAAAATATGATGATGCACAGGCAATGGTGGATAAACGGCAAAATCAGGCTGAAACCGCTATTGAGTCAGGAAATGAAGATCTGGCACGCCGGGCATTGGAGGATAAGAAGAATCATGAACAGCAGGCCGAACAGTTAAAGGCTTCCTGGGAAAGGGCTAAACAGGACTCCGAAAATTTACGTTCCAAGCTTGACGAGATGAAAAGTGAGTATCGGGAAATGAAGCTTAAAAAGGATACCTTAAAAGCCCGTGCAGAATCAGCGAAAACTCGTACAAAGATGAACAGAACCATGTCTTCTGTTGGGAGTGATGAGTCGAGACAGGGCTTTGAACGAATGGAAGAAAAGGTATTGAAATATGAGGCGGAGGCAGAAACAAGTGAAGATATGTCTTCGGAAAGCCGCTCGCTGGATGATGAATTCAAAGAGCTTGAAAAGAACAGTGATGTTGATGACGAGCTTTCCGCTTTAAAAAAGAAATTAGGCAAAGAATAAGACATCAGGTTTCATAGCCATGATCACTTTAAGTGGTCTGGCTATTCTGTTTTCAATGTGATACGTTTTATTTAAGCAAAATTTACATAAAACCTGACTCATGTGATGCAAGGACTTATCTCGAAGAAAATTCATAGAAAGGAGGGGATGTTTTGAAACGGTATGTGTTGTTAATGATCCTGATTCTCCTTTTTCTTTCCGGATGCGGAAGCCTTGGACTTAATCGGGGAATGTCAGGGGCTGAACTGGATCAGCAGTCCAGGGAACAGGTGGAAGAAAATATAGAAGGACAAACATATACGGATATCGAAAGTTTGTTAGAGGATAACTTTACCCTGGTAGATGTTATTTCGGAAGGCACAAATGAGAGTACAAGAATCTATGCGACTAAACAATTTACAATGGATGAACTTTCATCATTAGTACAGCAGGAATCAGATCCTGAAGAGGTCAGTGATGTGCAGAATCAAAAACAGATCTTCATTTATCAGGATGATATCCTCACCCTGCAGATGGATGAGAAGGAAGATGGTCTATTACTTATGGAGCTTGCTACAACCGAGTTTGTACGTAATCATTATTCTCCTAATTATTTTAACGGATTTTTTGCCTTATGGTTACTCGATGACGTTTTAGATGTGGATGATTGGGCGAAAAAACGTACCAGACGTTGTGCTGGTGGAGACTGTTATGGCGGATATATGAATTCGAAAAAATATCGTTCAGGAGATGCTGGATCATTCCGGGGCTTCTTTTCAAGAGGTGGAGGTCCGGGCGTCGGAAAATAAAAGGAGGAATGTTCATTATGGAACCTTTTTTATACACTTTTTTATACTTTGTTATAGCAATTCTGGTTGTCATTGCTGGTCTTGTGATTTTTGAGATGGTTACAAAATATAAAGACTGGGAAGAAATACAGCAGGGAAATAAAGCGGTTGCCCTGTCTATATCAGGAAAAATCATAGGGATATGCATTATTTTAGCCTTTGCGATTTATGAAAGTATACATATAGGGGAGACAGTGATCTGGGGAGCCTACGGTGTACTGCTACAATTAATTGCTTACTTTATTTTTGAGGGACTAACGCGAAAATTTTCAGTTGAGGATAAACTGAAAGAAGGAAATGTTGCTGTAGGAATTGTTTCCCTGGCCGTTTCTATTGGACTAGGGTTTACCATCGGAGCGTCAATTACATAATAGTGTGGTGGAACGATTGAATGCAGAAAAAAAGAGCAAAATGATTTATTGGGCATCAGGGATTGTTTCGATATGCGGAATTATATTCGAGGTGATCTTTGGAGCCCTGGGTTCTTACATCATAGGAGATGGCGTAAAACAATATACCCTGACAATATCACTGTTTTTAACAGGTATGGGAATTGGAGCAAGTTTAAGTGAAAGACTGAATAAAAATTTAATTCTATCCTTTGTATGGATAGAATTTATGGTAGCTGTATTCGGTGGTTTTTCCAGCTTTACAATGTTTGGGGTTACAGCCTTTCTTCCCAGTGGAACGGAGTCGTTATATTTATATTTCATTACTCTGATTGTCGGAGGGTTAACAGGTGTTGAACTCCCCGTTTTAATACGCAAAGCCAATCAGTTGGGGGTAACATTAAATAAAAGTACCGCCCGTGTATTATTCTCCGATTATGCAGGAGGACTTATAGGCGGACTGTTATTTGTCTTCTGGTTACGGCCTGGATTAGGGATGGTAAAGAGTGCGTTTTTCGTCGGTTGTATTAACTTAGGTGTAGCATTATATATTTTATGGATTTTCAGAAGTGAAATCAAAGGCTGGAAAAAGCATGGATTTGTGGGTGTTTTTATCGGAGTACTTCTGGTTGGGGGCTTATTTTTTGGCGAAAAATTAGCTTTTTCGTTTGAACAAAAGATGTATAAGGACCCGATCATTTATATGGAAGATACCCAGTATCAAAAAATTGTGTTAACCAAAGAGCAAGGAGATACCCGGTTATATCTTAATGGCAGTCTTCAGTTTAGTTCTACAGATGAATATCGTTATCATGAGGTTCTGGTTCATCCAGTGATGTCCCAGGCAGATCGCCACGATGATATTCTTGTTTTAGGTGGTGGAGACGGCTTAGCCATTAGAGAACTATTAAAGTATGAGGATGCAGGAGACATTACATTAGTAGATTTGGATCCGGCAGTCGTTGAATTAGCTAACAGCAGCTATCACCTGCTTAAGCTGAATAAAGGGGCATTAAAGGATGAAAAAGTAACAATCAGGCATAGGGATGCCTTTGAGTACCTGGAAGCATCAAAGGAATTTTTTGATGTAATCATTGCTGATTTGCCGGATCCGAATAATGAGAGCTTAAATAAATTATATACCAAGGAGTTTTATTCACTCGTCCGGAATCATTTAAAGCCTGATGGAGCAATGATGGTTCAGGCTACAAGTCCTGTGTTTGCACCTGAAGTATATTGGACCATTTCAGAGACCATATCGGCTACAGGGCTTAATGTAGAAAACTTCCATGTGGATGTTCCAAGCTTTGGGAATTGGGGATTTGTTATGGCAAGCAGGGAAAATATAGATGTAAACCAGCACCAGGTTCAGGCTGATACCCGTTTTTTAACTACGGATATGCTTTTAAGTCTTACCCGATTTGGCAAGGATGAAGATCAGGAAATCATTGAAAATGGAAAACCTGTTACATTGGAACCAAATACTCTGATTGATCCTCATTTACTTGAAAAATATGAAGAGGCATGGATAAACTATTAATAGGGAATGTTTTCCTCAGATATTAAAGAGAAGGAGTGGTAAAATGAAAGTTTCATATCATGGACATTCAGTCGTAAAACTGGAAGTTGGAAACAAAACCATTTTAATTGATCCATTCATCTCAGGAAATGATCAGTGTGATTTAAATGCAGATACCGTAAAAACCGATGTTATTTTACTTACCCACGGACATAATGACCATGTGGGAGATACTGTGTCTATTGCAAAGCGTAATGATGCCCTGGTTGTTGCTCCCGTGGAACTTGCGGATTATTTGAGTTCACAGGGGTTAAACACTCATCCTGTTAATTTAGGAGGAAGTCAAAGCTTTGATTTCGGCACTGTTAAATTAACGAAGGCCTTTCACAGTTCCAGCTATACGGATGAAAATGGAACCGTCCACTATACCGGAATGCCTGCAGGAATATTGTTTTATGCAGAAGGAAAAACCATTTATCACGCCGGAGATACGGGCTTATTTTCTGACTTAAAATTAATAGGAGAATTAAACGATATCGATTTAGCCTTTTTACCTATTGGAGATAACTTTACAATGGGGCCTGATGATGCTGCTATCGCTGCAGAATGGATTCAGGCCAAGCGGGTTGTTCCAGTACATTACAACACGTTCCCGGTTATTCAGCAGGATCCAAACGCTTATGTAGAAAAGCTTAAGTCGGGTACTGGTAAGGTAATGAATGCCGGAGACGCGCTGGAATTATAGGACTTTTCCCTCTTGCTAATAGCAGGAGGGATTTTTCTTGCATTTTTTCAGTGCAGATGTACATATAATGAATGAACAAATGCAGAGGGAGGAGATGGATTGTGGACAAGAGGAATGCGTTGTTAAAGCTGTTGATGGCTTTTTATTTTCTGTACCTTGCATTGCCTTCCATTCGTGAGATGACAACCCCTGCAAGCTCCATATTCTGGGCAGCATGGATCGTGTTTTTTCTGCTCGTTGCAGGTGCAAATATCGGGACTTTATTGGATATAAAGAAAAGACAATCTGTAAATTTAGAAGAATACAGTGAAAATAAGCGAATTTTTCTAAAACAAAATTGAAGGTCCCGGCTTTCACAGGTATAATAGGACTAGACGTCTAATTTGATAGTGAAAGTTTGGTGAACCCAATATGGCAACTAAACACGAACAAATATTAGAGTATATCGAATCATTATCCATCGGCAGTAAAATTTCAGTCAGAAGAATTGCAAAAGAACTGAATGTTAGTGAAGGTACGGCTTACCGTGCGATAAAAGAGGCTGAAAATATTGGGTATGTGAGTACCATTGAACGTGTTGGAACCATTCGAATTGAAACAAAGAAAAAGGATAATATTGAACAGTTAACGTTTGCGGAGATTATAAATATCGTTGATGGACAGGTCTTGGGCGGAAGAGAAGGCCTTTATAAAACGTTAAATAAGTTTGTTATAGGTGCGATGAAGTTAGAAGCTATGATGAGGTATACAGAGGCGGATTCTCTTTTAATTGTAGGAAACCGGATTCGGGCACAGGAACTGGCTTTACAAGCAGGAGCAGCTGTACTCATTACCGGAGGATTCGATACAGAAGACCATGTAAAAGAACTTGCAGATGAAAAGGATCTCCCGATTATCTCAACAACCTATGATACGTTTACCGTTGCCACCATGATTAACCGTGCCATTTACGACCAGCTTATCAAAAAAGAGATTATCATTGTCGATGATATCTTTACACCTCTCGATCAGGCCCACTTTCTTAGATCATCCGATTCTGTGAAACAATGGTATGAGTTGAATGAACACACAGGCCACAGCCGTTATCCTGTGGTTGATGGAGAACAGCGTGTGGTGGGAATGGTAACTTCTAAGGATGTAATCGGAAAGGACCAGGATCTCCCTATACATAAAGTAATGACAAAAAACCCCATGACTGTACAAACCCAGACTTCTTTGGCTAATACAGCTCATTCTATGGTGTGGGAAGGGATTGAGTTAATTCCTGTCGTTGATTTTCAAGGACATTTTCAAGGAATTATTACCCGTCAGGATGTCATTAAAGGGCTGCAGCAGCTCCAAAGACAGCCGCAAATTGGGGAGACCATCGATGACCTTGTGTCGAATCAAATGGAACTCCTGGAGGATGGAACGAATACAACCTATTTTTCCGAAGTCACCCCGCAAATGACAAATCATCTGGGTACACTTTCTTATGGTGTGTTTACATCATTTGTAACAGAGGCCAGTACAAGAATGCTGAGACAGTATAAAAAAGGCGATCTGGTCGTAGAAAACTTATCGATTTATTATATGAAACCGGTGCAACTCGGAAGTATGCTGGAAATTAAACCGAACCCGCTTGAAATCGGACGTAAGTTTACGAAAATAGATGTAGAAATTTATTCCGATGAAGTCCTTATGGGAAAAGCACTTATGCTGGCACAATTTATTGATCGGTGATTAAGAAAAGCGGAGGCGACCGTTTAGGCCCGACGGCATAAGCAGAATATCCGGACATAAAAAAACGCTCGAAAATGAGCGTTTTTTTATGTCATTGGGATTAACTTGTCACTTCAGCTCTTTTTACGATTTCTTTTCGATAGTGTTTGAATAGTTTCACTCCGTATTGGGCCTGGATAAAGCCAAAGAAAAGGAAGATAATGCCTATAAATAAAGACAATCTTGTCTCATAAAATAAATATTGGTTAATACCGAAGAAAAATAAGAGGACCCCTAAAGAAATACGGGCTTTTGAGTTTGTAAACCGCATCAGCAGCTCATCTTTGAGGCTGAAGATTCGTACTTTAAAGAAAATGTACAGCACTAATGAAATGACAATTATGAATGGAAAAATAATCATATTCTACGCTCCTATGTTTATGTATATTCAATAAAAGTATCTTACCCTTTCATTTTAAAGGTTCAGCATAGATTTTGCTACTCTCTTGTAGTATGATATGGTAAAAATAAGAAAATTGTAGAAGTGAGGCATCCGTCATTGTCTAAAAAAGAAATTATTTCCGCCATTAAACAGTATGATCAAATTATTATCCATCGTCATGTCCGTCCTGATCCTGATGCCTATGGATCACAGGCAGGGTTGGCCGAACTGATCAAGGCCTCTTTTCCTGAAAAAACGGTTTATATTACCGGAAAAGAAGACCCTTCATTGCGATTTTTAGCGGAACTTGACGAAATTGAAGATGATCAATATAAAAATGCCCTCGTGATTGTATGTGATACGGCTAATCAGGAGCGCGTCTGTGATCAGCGTTATGCTCAAGGGGATAAACTGATTAAAATTGACCATCATCCCAAAACAGACTCCTATGGTGATGTGGAGTGGGTAGATACAGAGGCTTCTTCAGCAAGTGAAATGATTTATGAATTATATTTAGAGGGGAAAGAGGATGGCTTTAAGATGTCGGCTGAATCAGCACGGCTGATATATGCCGGGATTGTGGGAGATACAGGCAGATTCTTATTTCCCAGTGCATCCGCAAGAACTTTCCAGTATGTGTCTGAGCTTGTAAAGTATCCGTTTGATCGAACAAAGTTGTATGATGACCTTTATAACACGAAGCATAATATTGCTCGATTAAAGGGTTTTATTCTGCAGAATTTTACGGTATCAGAAAATGGTTTAAGTACCGTCAAAATTACAACGGATATTTTGGAGGAGTATGGGATCACTGTTGCTGAAACGTCCCAGTTAGTCGGACTGCTCGGTGATATAGAAGGAATAATTACCTGGGTATTCTTTATTGAAGAGCCGGACGAAATTCGCGTAAGGTTACGTTCCAGAGGACCAACCATTAATCATATAGCAGCCAAGTATAATGGTGGCGGGCATCCACTGGCTTCTGGTGCATCGGTGAATAATTGGGATGAAACGGCTGATGTCGTGCGTGATTTGGAAGAGGTATGTAAGGAGTATCACCAGGGGAACGGTGCGGATAAATAACACTCTGCATGAGCTTATTAATAAGGAGTGCCATTGGAGAAAATGGCCTCCTCAAGCTCATTAAACGAGTTCATCATGATGTTTTGGAATAAACCAGCAGCCAATATCTGTTCTATCGCAAAATACATCAAGATTGTGACGTGAAATATTTCGTTTAAGCAGTCGGATGAGTTCATCATTGTCAGAATAAGCGGAATATCCATTTAATAATTGATTTGTTTTTTCCTCAACAAGTTTTTTTCTGCTTAGGACCAGCATATCGTACTCACCCCTTCATAAAATGTCTTCTTATTATTATATTACCCAACATCAGCAAAAAATGAATAAAATGGCAGTTTTTTTCAGAAAAACGTCAATTTTTACTAAAAAAGCGGAGGCGACTGTTCAGGTCCTGCCGTATAAGCAAAAGACATGGAGTGGCGTGGGTTTGGCCACGTAAAGGCTTTTGCTTATGTCGGCCTGGACCTAGGAGCCGCAGCTGGACAAGAAAAGCGGAGGCGACTGTTCAGGTCCTGAGGGATAAGACGAAGGCATGGAGTGGCATGGGTTTGGCCACGTAATGGATTTGGCTTATATCCGCCTGGACCTAGGAGCCGCAGCTGGATTAACGTGTGCCTCCGCCTTTGCTGCTAAAGAGCTTGCCATACTTAGTTTTACTTTTACGTAAACGGTTTTGGAAATGATTAATCGTGTGATGGTTGCGCTATAGCTAAAGTCGGAAATATGGTAGGTTTTATTTTCTACCGAGGATTCAATTAATGACAGGTTTTCCTGCATGGTTTCAATGTTTCTGCCCTTTAGAGAACTCATTTCATCCTTTATATTTTCTTTTAACTCATGCTGAATAAACCGGTCGAGTTTCAATTTTTCAGCATTTTCCAATTCAACCTGAATTTCCTGAATGGCTAAATTCTGTTCATTTTGCTTCGATAAATTTTCTTTGTCTTCAGTAATATTTTCCAGGTCCTGTTCCAATTCAGTAATTTGATCCCGCAGGCGAATATTTTCCTCAATTCGCATCTCAGTGTATTCTCCATAAGAAAACAGAAAGAGTAGGTACGCAATCACTGTGCCCGTAACCACACCTGCAAAGAAGTATTGAAAGCCCCTGCGTTTATAATATGGCGGTATGTGCATTATGTGATATCCTCCTGAATCAGCCATTCAATACAGGTTACAGCCGCTTGTACCCCCGTCATAGCCGAAATGATATAGGCAACCTGTCTCACAATATCTATCGTTGATCCCTGGAGGAGTCCTTTTTCCAGCGTTTCAATCGTTGCAAAAGTACCTCCAATTGCCGCAACGATAGCCCAGATTCTCAGGCTTTTTGCCAATCTTGCCATTATGGTTAGAGGAGGTTCGCCAACGAAATAAGCACCTATACTGCCAATGAGTGACCCTCCGGCTAATACGCCAAATGCAATAAAAAAACATTGAACCAAAGTTGGAATAAAGCGTTCTTCCATGTTTATCATCCCCATATTGATAGTAGAAGTCTATCTCTTATTCATTTTATGGACGAACTATTTGTAGTATGATTGGATTTATTGGTGAACACGTTTGGGATATAATAGAATGAGAAAGTAAGAAGACATTAAAGGTGTGACGTAGAAATGGATATCATCCATCTTGAGGTACATAGTGGATATAGTTTTTTGAACAGTCTTTTATCTATAGATAAACTTGTGAAAGCTGCAAAAGGAAAGGGTTTTTCTGCTGTTGCTTTAACGGATGATCATGTTCTTCATGGAGCTGTTCAGTTCTATGAAAGATGTCAGAACGAAGGAATAAAACCGATTATAGGTATGAAAACGAATATTCTCTCTGAAGGAACCCTTTATGAAGCGGTACTCCTCGCTAAAAGTACAAAAGGCTATGAAAGTCTTATTCATCTATCATCGGAATTGTCCAAACAGGAGCAGAAATCGATATCCATGGATGCTTATAAGCACTATGCTGATAATCTGATTACGATTTTACCTTCCAATCAGCCGGCATTTAATTATCTGCTGTTTGCCGAACAATATGATGAATGGGCATCTATTGTAAGGAGTTTTTCGAATTCTCTCCCCGATTCCTCGTTTTTTATTGGCGTACGTCCACATCAAACAATCGATGAAAAACAAACGAACCTTGTATTAAAAAATATTTGTGATCAGAATCATCAGGCAGTTGTCGCTCTGCAGGATGTTCGATATGATCAGTCGGAAGATTATATTGCTTTTGACTGTTTACAATCTATGAAAGCCGGAAAGAAATGGTCTCCCCAATCTGAACAAATCTCTAAGCAGAGAAGACACATGATGAACGCGGAAGAAATGATGAGGGTCTTTGGAGAAGAATGGCCGGAAGCATTGGAGAATATGAAGGTGATTGCTGATCAATGTGAGGTGCATATTGCATCGGGACAAACGCTGCTGCCTCATTACCCGACACCCGATGGCCTTACTTCTGAAGAATATTTGAGAAAACTTTGCTATGATCGAATTCCGGACAAATACAGTGAAAATTATGAGGATGTAGATCATCGACTCGAGCATGAACTATCTATCATTGAACAGATGAAGTTCAGTGATTATTTTCTTATTGTTTGGGACTTTATTCAATTTGCTCGTTCACAGCAAATCATGGTAGGCCCTGGACGTGGGTCTGCAGCAGGATCGCTTGTAGCCTACTTACTTGATATAACACAGGTTGATCCCATACATTATGGGCTGTTATTCGAGCGGTTTCTGAATCCTGAACGAAGAAATATGCCGGATATTGATGTTGATTTTTCAGATCATCGGAGAGATGAAGTGATACAGTATGTACAGGAAAAATACGGCAGTCATCGTGTAGCACAAATTATTACCTTTGGAACCTTTGGGCCGAGGTCTCTGTTACGGGATTTAATGAAAACAATGGGAATCGATGAACAGGACGCAGCCTTTCTAATAAAGCATATTCCTCAGCAGGCCTCCTCTTTAGCTAAAGCTCTAAAGGAGGCACCGGAGCTAACAAACTATGTAAAGCAGTCAGATACATTAAAGAGGCTGTTTAAAATTGCTCATAAAATAGAAGGTCTTCCCCGTCATCACTCCACTCATGCAGCAGGGGTTGTCTTAAGTGATCGGAATCTTACAGAAAAGGTACCTGTTTTGTCTGAGGATTATAAAGTGGCTTTGACACAGTATCCAATGGGGGACTTAGAGCATATTGGCCTACTTAAAATGGACTTTTTAGGCTTAAGGAATTTATCGCTGATGGAACAGGTTATCAATCGTATACGAAAAGGAGAAAACAGGTCGTTTACACTTGAGCAGATTCCTCTTCAGGATCCTGAAACCTTTACGTTACTGCAATCAGGTCAGACATCAGGAATTTTTCAGCTTGAGTCTTCCGGGATGCGCAATGTTCTCCAGGAGTTAAAGCCGACGGAGTTTGAAGATGTTGTAGCGGTAAATGCCTTATATCGTCCAGGACCTATGGATTTTATTTCTACATTTATCAAACGGAAGCACGGAAAAGAAAAAGTAACGTATCCCCATGAAGATTTGAAGCCCATTTTGGAAAAAACGTATGGGGTTCTTGTTTATCAGGAGCAGATTATGCAAATCGCCCATCGTGCTGCTGGCTATTCCTTAGGAGAAGCAGACTTACTCAGAAGAGCTGTAAGTAAGAAGAAACGTGATATATTAGCTTCTGAGAGGGAAAAATTTATCAACGGATGCTTGGAAAATGGATACAGCCAGGACATTGCAGAGGAAATCTATCAGTGGATCGTTGCTTTTGCTAACTATGGATTTAACCGCAGTCATGCTGTAGCTTATAGTCTTATCTCCTACCAGTTAGCTTATTTAAAGGCTCATTATCCATCGTACTTTTTTGCCAGTATCTTAAGCTCAGTTTCCTTTGATCAGGATAAAGTTCAGCAATACATTCGTGAGGCAAAGAATTTCTCCATTCAGATACTTCCTCCTTCTGTAAACCGAAGTTATGCTGGATTTTCAGTAGAAGGGAAAAATCGGATACGAATGGCGCTGACGGTTATTAAAGGAGTGGGGAAACAGGCTGTTGATGCAATCTTAGATGCCAGAAAAAATGAGAAATTTCATTCCCTTTTTGATTTTTGCCAGCGTGTCCCACTAAGGGTATTGAACCGCTCTGTCATTGAAGCTCTTGTGCTGGCAGGTGCCTTTGATGAAACAGGGAAACAACGCTCAACGTTACTTGCTTCCATTGACCAGGCAATGGAGCAGGGCGAATTGTTTGGTGGCATGACAGGTCAGGAATCCTTTTTTGAAGATGGGCTGTTAGTAGAACCCTCTTATACTGAAACGGAGCCCTTCCCTATGTTGAAGCAATTATCCCTCGAAAAAGAAGTGCTGGGAATGTATGTTTCCAGTCACCCTTTGAATACATACAGGGAGCAGTTAAGAGCACAAGGGATGATCCCAATTTCTAGGCTTAAGGAGTTCCAGGCAGGGAAAAGGATGAAGGGAGTTGCCGCTGTCCAGTCATTGAAGGTTATTCGTACGAAACGGGGCGACCAAATGGCATTTGCTACCTTCGGAGACGAAACCGATGAAATGGAAGCCGTCATTTTTCCAAATGTTTACCGGGAAATTAACCCGTGGCTTCAGGAAGAAATGCTGATTTATATTGAAGGAAAAATAGATACTCGTAATCATCAATTGCAATGGATTGTTGAAAAGGCTGTTCCCTTTGATCCTGATCTTCTGAAGACAGAAAAAACGGACTCGCGTATTTATATTCAATTTAAAGACGAAGATGAACGTAAGCAGTTGAACTATTTGCTGCAAGTGGCAAATGAGTTTCCTGGCGAGATTCCTGTATTGGTTTATTCAAGTCGAAAAAAGGAAACGTATCGATTAACCAGTCAATATCGTTTGAATCCTTCAAGTGGCTGCCTGAAGAAATTAAAGAACTTTTTTGGCTATTCATCCGTAGTTTTAAAACGTTAAACAATCCTGCTCATAAATTAAATTCCATTCTTATGCTTTACACCCGTTTAGCATTTGTTATAATGTGAATATCCAGTGGTCAGACCATTTTGCATTTATAAGTTATCTTTTATTAAAGGAGCGATTCTGTTGGCTAATTTTAAGGAAGAAGCATTACATATGCATCGGGTAAATCAGGGGAAGCTTGCAACATACTCCAAAGTACCTATTAAAAACAAACAGGATTTAAGCTTAGCATATTCTCCATGGGTAGCAGAGCCATGTAAGTCTATCTATGATAAGAAAGAGGACGTTTACGAATATACAATGAAAGGCAATATGGTGGCTGTTGTTAGTGATGGTTCAGCCGTATTGGGATTAGGGAACATTGGTCCTGAAGCATCTCTTCCTGTTATGGAGGGAAAAGCTGCTTTATTTAAAAGTTTTGCAGGCGTGGATGCCTTTCCGGTTTGTTTAGATACTCATGATATCAATGAGATTGTAAGGACCGTAAAAACAATGGAGCCAACCTTTGGGGGAGTGAACCTGGAGGATATCGCCGCACCTAATTGCTTTATTATAGAAGAAAGACTGAAAAAAGAAACCAACATTCCGATTTTTCACGATGATCAGCATGGAACAGCTATTGTAACCATTGCAGGATTAATCAATGCGCTAAAGCTGGTAAACAAATCCTTTTCTAATATTAAAGTTGTAGCAAATGGTGCAGGAGCTGCCGGTATTGCGATTATTAAGCTTCTTTATCATTTTGGTGTTCGTGATATTATCATGTGTGATTCCAAAGGTGCTATATATGAAGGCCGAACAACTGGGATGAATGAAGTGAAGGATGATATTGCCAAGATTACCAATAAAGATAAAATCGATGGTTCTCTCGAAGAAGTTATCCAGGATGCTGATGTTTTCATAGGAGTGTCCGTTGGAGGGCTGCTGTCTAAGGAAATGGTTGAGACTATGAAAGAGGACGCTATTATTTTTGCTATGGCTAATCCTGAACCGGAAATTATGCCTGAGGATGCTAAAGAAGCTGGTGCCCGTGTTATTGGGACAGGCCGTTCTGATTTTCCTAACCAGGTGAACAATGTTCTTGCCTTTCCGGGCATTTTCAGGGGAGCCCTTGATATTCGGGCTACACGAATCAATGAACGAATGAAAATTGCAGCAGCTGAAGCTATCGCAAACCTGATTGAAGACCATGAACTGAACCCGGATTATGTGATCCCTGCACCTTTCGACCCGCGGGTAGCCCCAGCAGTGGCTGCAAGTGTTGCAAAAGCGGGAATGGAATCCGGAGTAGCCAGAATAGAGCGTGATCCGGAAGAGGTAGCGGAAAAAACAAGACAGTTATCGCTAATTAAGTAAAACAATAGATTATCGTTATTGGACATAGTTGGAGGGGTATCCAGGTGACAAACTCAGAAAAGGCAAAAGTCTATCAGGAAGTGCTGGAGAAAATACGATTATTTATTGAGCAGCATCAGCTGTCGCCCGGTGACCGCCTGCCTTCTGAACGTGATTTAACAGAGGAATTGAATGCAAGTCGATCCTCCATTCGCGAAGCACTCAGGGCTATTGAACTACTAGGTCTGATTGAAACCAGACATGGTGAAGGAACGTTTATAAAGGCATATCGTCCCTATCACACGGTTTCACTCCTATCTACGTTTATATTAAATGGAACACGAACAAAAGAAGAATTGCTTGAAGTAAAAAAGCTGCTTGAACTGAATGCGGCCGAATTGGCAATGGAACACATTAATCAGACTTCTATTAAACGCTTACAAGGAACGATTAGGAAGTATTCAGGACATCATTGTTATTATTATTTCATAAAGGAACTATTTCTATTATGCAAAAATGATTTACTGCTGAATATTTGGCAATTAATAGAGGGTTTCTCCAAAACGATTAATGTGGCAGGCGAATTTCATGACGGGACTTGTCAGGAGCTGTTAGCGGCGATTGAGAATAAAGATGAACGCGAAATCCAGTTACTTATAGGGAATTTATATCATTTATAAAATTTTATAGATAAGATAGACAAGCTTTTACAAATTTCATCGAATGTTTTCTTTATGATAGAAGCAGTCTATTCTGTCTCGTCGCCTGCGCTTTTCTATACACAAAAGGAGGTATTGGCTTGCTTGGGAATTTTTTTGGGAAGAAGAAGAGATATGCTACCATTCCCCGGGATGAAGCTAAGCAGGATATTCCTGAGGGGTTAATGAAGAAATGCCCACATTGTAAACAGATTTTTTATCGTAAGGAATTAGATAACCAATTGCAGGTATGTCCTAACTGTGGACACCATCATCAATTGAGTTCCCGGGAACGGATAGATATGTTATTTGATGCTGATTCTTTTGAAGAGTGGGATCATAACATGATTTCTGAAAACCCCTTGGACTTCCCGGATTATCTTGAAAAGTTAGAGAAGGATCGCCTGAAAACAAAAATTAATGAAGCTGTCGTTACGGGAAAAGGGACAATAAATGGTTTTCAGACAGCAGTGGCCGTTATGGATGCCAGATTCAGAATGGGAAGTATGGGCTCGGTAGTCGGTGAGAAAATCGCACGTGCCGTAGAGAATGCAAGAGATGAAGATCTCCCGTTTTTGATCTTTACCGCTTCGGGTGGTGCAAGAATGCAGGAAGGGGTTCTCAGTCTGATGCAGATGACAAAAACCTCTGTTGCCATTGAGCGTTTGAACAGAGCAGGCGGCTTAATGATTTCGGTTATGACTCATCCTACAACTGGTGGTGTATCCGCAAGCTTTGCATCTCTGGGTGACTACAATTTTGCGGAGCCCCATGCACTGATTGGATTTGCCGGCAGACGTATCATTGAACAAACCATACGGGAAAAACTTCCGAATGACTTTCAGACGGCAGAATTTTTGCTGAAGCATGGTCAATTGGATCAAGTCATTCATCGTCACGATTTAAAAGATACATTAACCACCATTTTGGATATCCATCAGCCGGGAGGTGACACAGAATGAAAGATCAGGTACTCCCTTTTGAAGAACCAGTAGTGGAGCTGAAAAATAAGATAGCCGAATTAAAAAAGTTCACAAATGAGAGTGAAGTGGATTTAACACAGGAGATTGAAAAGCTTGAAGGCCGACTGGAAAAACTTGAGGCTGAAGTTTATGGCAACATGCAGCCCTGGGATCGTGTTCAGATGGCTAGGCATGCCAACCGCCCTACAACTTTAGATTATATTGCTGAGATTTTTGATGACTTTCTTGAAATGCATGGGGACAGGGCTTTTGGTGATGATGAAGCGATTGTAGGAGGCATTGCCAAGTATAAGGACAAACCAGTAACGGTTATAGGACATCAGCGTGGAAAAGATACAAAAGAAAACATTCGCAGAAATTTTGGCATGCCTCATCCTGAAGGCTATCGTAAAGCACTGCGTCTGATGAAGCAGGCTGAAAAGTTTCATCGTCCCATTATTTCCTTCATTGATACAAAAGGTGCCTACCCTGGTAAAGCAGCCGAAGAACGGGGACAAAGCGAGGCAATTGCCAGGAACTTAATGGAAATGGCGGGCCTTACGGTTCCTATCGTCTGTATCGTTATTGGAGAAGGAGGAAGTGGTGGTGCACTCGGGTTAGGAGTTGGAGATCGCATACATATGCTTGAGAATTCCACTTATTCCGTAATATCACCTGAGGGAGCTGCAGCGCTGTTATGGAAGGATTCCAACCTGGCTCAAAAGGCAGCCGAATCTATGAAAATTACTTCCTATGACCTCAAAGAGCTCGATATTATTGATGAAATTATTCCGGAAATCAGAGGCGGTGCACACCGTGATATTTCTGAACAGGCGAAAAAGATTGATCAAGTCCTTCATCAATCCTTAGAAAACTTATCAAAATTATCCAAGGAGGAATTATTAGAAGGACGTTGGGAAAAATATAAAAAGATTGGAACGTACACCTTTTCCTTTGATGAGAAAGGAAATAACGTGCAATCATAAGATTGCACGTTATTTTTTGAAGATAAAAACAGAAATTGACTGTAAAATCCAGAATATATGACAAAAATAAGTTTTTTAGCAGCTTTTCCTTCAAATTTACGAGAAAATTGTTTATAGTATCGGTTGGGACTAATTTAGTATAGTACAATGTACTCCTTAATTTATACAGAGGTGATCAACATGAAAAAAATTGGAGTTTTAACAAGTGGTGGAGACGCACCAGGTATGAATGCTGCGATTCGTGCAGTGGCACGGAAAGCCATTTATCATGATATAGAAGTATATGGAGTTTACTATGGATATCAGGGCTTAATTGATGGCAGTATCAAAAAGTTAGAGCTTGGTTCTGTTGGAGATATTATTCAGCGTGGCGGAACAAAGCTATATACTTCCCGTTGTCCTGAATTTAAAACCAGCGAGGGTCAGCAAAAAGGAATTGATCAGTTAAATAAATTAGGAATTGAAGGTCTTGTCGTTATTGGTGGAGACGGATCCTTCCGTGGAGCAAAGAAACTTACAGAAAAAGGTTTTCCATGTATAGGCATACCGGGTACAATTGATAATGACATTCCGGGAACAGACTTTACTATCGGTTTCGACACCGCATTGAATACAGTGATTCAGGCAGTGGACAAAATCCGGGATACCGCTACTTCCCATGAACGTACATATGTTATTGAAGTTATGGGCCGGGATGCCGGAGACCTTGCACTTTGGGCCGGGGTTTCAGCCGGTGCTGAGAGTGTGTTAATTCCGGAAAAAGATGAAGACTTTCAGGATGTTGCAGAGCGTATCAAGCGCGGTCATGAACGTGGCAAACGTCATAGTATCATCCTTGTTGCTGAGGGCGTTGGAAGTGCTGTGGAATATAGTGAAAAAATCAAAAAGGCCTTAAATATGGAGACACGGGTAACCGTCCTTGGCCATACGCAAAGAGGAGGTACTCCTACAGCCAATGACCGAGTACTGGCCAGTCGTCTGGGAGCCAAAGCCGTTGATCTTCTAATGGAAGGTAAAGGTGGAAAGATGGTTGGGATTCAAAATAACCAGATCGTCGACCACGATATCTTAGAAATACTGGATGCAGATCGTACACCTGAACTATCCATGTATCAGCTATCTAAAGAGCTTTCGATTTAATATAATGGTTAACATGAAAGTGATTTGGCTTCAATGAAAGAGGAGGATATTCATGAAAAAAACAAAAATTGTTTGTACAATAGGACCTGCATCAGAAACAGTAGAACAACTTGAACAGTTGATTGATGCAGGTATGAACGTTGCTCGTCTGAATTTTTCACACGGAGATCACGAGGAACACCGCCAGCGAATCAAAAATATTCGTCAGGCAGCAGCTAACAAAAACCAGACTGTAGCGATTCTTCTGGATACGAAGGGTCCGGAAATTCGAACAGGTAATATGAAAACGGAAGAAGTATATCTGGAGCAGGGGAAACAAGTGATTGTTTCAATGGCTGAGACAGAAGGGGATAATTCCCGTTTTTCTGTTACTTATCCAGGTCTGATTAATGATGTTTATCCCGGATCAAAAATTCTTCTGGATGATGGTCTTATTGAGCTTGAGGTAAAAGAAATCAGGAAAGAATCAGGCGAAATTGTCACAGATATATTAAACTCCGGGGTACTGAAAAATAAGAAGGGTGTAAACGTTCCTAACGTTAGTGTGAATTTGCCGGGAATAACAGAAAAGGATGCCCGGGATATCATCTTCGGAATTGAAGAAGGAATTGACTTCATCGCCGCATCTTTTGTAAGAAGGACTTCAGATGTACTTGAAATCAGAGAATTGTTAGAGGAATATAAAGCGGAGAACATTCATATCATCCCGAAAATTGAAAATCGTGAAGGCGTGGACAATATTGGTGCCATCCTTGAAGTAAGTGATGGGTTAATGGTCGCCAGAGGGGACTTAGGTGTAGAGATTCCTGCAGAAGAGGTTCCACTTGTACAGAAAAGTCTGATTGAACAGTGCAATAAAGCAGGTAAGCCGGTAATAACGGCTACACAAATGCTCGACTCCATGCAGCGCAATCCCCGTCCTACCCGGGCAGAAGCAAGTGATGTAGCCAACGCTATTTTTGATGGGACAGACGCGATTATGCTTTCTGGTGAAACCGCAGCAGGTCAGTATCCTGTAGAATCTGTTCAAACCATGAACAATATTGCTGTACATGTAGAGCGTTCCTTAGATAATGAACAAATTTCAGAAAAGCGGGCTAAAGAAGTGGAGATTACCGTCACAGATGTTATCAGTCAGTCTGTATCCTTTGCTGCTGAAAATCTTAAGGCAGGAGCCATCATCACACCAACAGAAAGTGGTCATACAGCAAGAATGATTTCCAAGTATCGTCCTAAAGCCTCGATTATAGCTGTTACAGCTCATGAATCGGTTCAGCGCCAATTAGCCCTTGCCTGGGGTGTTCATGCTATCCCTGGACAAACCGTATCAAGTACAGACGAAATGCTGGATAGTGCCATTGATCGCGGACTTGAAACAGGATTGTTTAAACGTGGAGATAAGGTCATTATTACGGCAGGGGTTCCCGTTGGTGAGAGTGGAACGACCAATCTCATGAAGGTTCATATTGTGGGTGATGTCATGGCGAAAGGACAGGGTGTAGGCAAGAAAAACACCTTTGGCAGAGCTTTTGTAACAACTAGTACGTCGGATGGTAAAAACAGCCTTAGTGAAGGAGACATATTAGTTACAAACAGTACGGATAAAGAAATGATGGCGGCTATTGAAAAGGCAGGAGGTATTGTCACTGAAGAAGGTGGATTAACATCTCATGCTGCAGTTGTCGGGTTAAGCCTGGGGATTCCTGTGATTGTAGGAGTAAGCGAGGCAACCAAAATTATTCAAACTGGAGATGAAATTACGATTGATGCTTCACGTGGTGATATTTACCGAGGACATGCAAGTGTTTTATAATTTACTATAGAGGAGGGCTTTCCTCCTCTATATCTATATAAAGGATGAGATGCCAATGTTTCGTTTTGTTTTCTTATTTATTGTCATAATGTCGGCCCTTGAAATTGGTGTCTTTATGTGGCTTGGCAACGTGTTCAGTGTGTGGTTTGTGGTTTTAGGTATTATTTTTACAGGGATTTTAGGTGCTCTATTAGCAAAGCAACAGGGACTGGAAACCCTCGGAAGAGCCAGGGAACACCTTGAATATGGACGGTTTCCCACAGAAGAGATTTTTGATGGACTTGCTATTCTGATTGGTGCTGTTCTTCTTTTTACTCCGGGCTTTATTACCGACACGATTGGCTTTATCCTGTTATTCCCGCTCACAAGAAAACCGATCAAACGATGGATGAAGGATATATTCCGAACCATGCTTAATAAAGGAACCATTACTGTTTTTGGAAAGTGGAGGTAACTATGAATCAGCTCCTCCACCTTGTCCTTTACGTCTTTCCCCCCTTTATAAATTCCCAAAGCTCTCTGAAAACTCCTGTTTGATAAAAAGTATTCATAATGACCAGAGATACAGGTCCGATGATTAAACCAGCGAATCCAAGTACCTGGAAACCGACAAATAAGGCGATTAATGTCGCCAACGGATCTAATCCGATGTTTGACGATAATACTTTTGGCTCCATTAGCTGCCGTTGCAGGATAACGACTCCGTATAAAATAGACAATCCGATTGTAAGAAAGTAATTTCCGGAAAAAAACATGTATAATATCCAGGGAACAAATACTAAGCCCGTCCCTAAATATGGCAGCAGATCAACAGCTCCAATGATTAGGGCTAAAGTGATGGCGTAATCAATTTGCAGAATTAAAAATCCAATAAGAACGATAACGGCTGTGATGGAAATCAGGATAAACTGCGCCCGGATAAAGCCTGCTAACGCCTGCTGCAGGCCACTTGTGACATTTTTGGCAGAAACCGCTATACGATCTGGGGTGACCTTTTTGATTGTACCGGACAGTTTATTCCAGTCCTTACTGATAAAAAATGTTCCTAACAGTGAAAAAATCATGACTGTGGCCAAATTCGGGATCCCGGCAATCTGATTGGGAATCCATGTTAGTATACTTTTAATGATCTGCTGCCCCGTATTTGAAATGCTGGACCCCATATTACTAATCTGTGTCATAATCTCAGCCCGATAAGATTCATCAAGGCTGTCCATCATTTCACTTAACCGCTCATAGATGGGAATGACCTGTGCCGTGATCAGCTCCTGGAAAAAGCTGATAAGCTCTTCAAAATATTTAGGTACTTCTTTAGCGAGGTAGGCAAAGCCGCTGACAATTTCTACAATCAAAACGGTTATTACCGAAATAATCATTGCCAGAATAATTAATATAACGAGAAAGACAGCCAATGGCCGGGGCAGTCTCATTCGTCCTTCCAAATAATTCACAAAGGGATTCATAATAAAAGCAAATAAAATAGCTAACAGGAATGGATATGTATATTTGGATAAAACGATAAAAACAGCAGCAATGGCGGTCAGAACTCCAATAACCGCAAAAATTCTGAGCAATCTCTGTATATAGATATTCTGGAACATGCAATCACCTCCTTTTTTGTCAGGAGCTTATGTCTTTCCTTTTCCTGTTGACGACCGTGTTAAAATCTTTTTGGAATGTGACAGTCAGCGGATTAAGTGAAAGGAAGGAAAAGACATGCTATCTCAATCTACTGTATTTTTATTTATATTGTTGCTATTAGGATTTATTGCAAAAAATCAGGCAATTATGATTGCTGTATATATTTTGCTGGGGATTAAATTATTTAACGTTGAAGAAAAGGTACTCCCTTATCTGGAGGCAAAAGGAATTAGTATAGGGGTCATAGTGATTACGGTGGCGGTTTTAGCTCCCATAGCTTCAGGAGAGATAGGATTTAAGGAATTGCTGGAAAGCATTAAGGGCTATTATGCATGGATTTCTTTAGCTGCAGGCGTGTTTGTAGCTTATATTGCCAGAGACGGGCTTACCCTCTTATCAAGTGACCCTCATTTAACAACTGCGCTGGTTATAGGAACGATTTTAGGTGTGGTTTTATTTAATGGCGTTGCTGTAGGACCTCTCATTGGTGCGGGAATTTCATTTCTGGTTATCAAAGGGGTGGACTTTTTCATCCAATTATTAGCTTAGAAAAATAAGTGTTTAATCTGTAAAGAAAAGAGCGGATTCTGCTGTTTTTATAAAACCAGCAGAATCCGCTCTTTTTTAGTAAATGTTGCAAATATGGATAAGTAAAAAAATATTTGATTTAAAAAATTCTGATTCAAATGTACAAAATAATTTCACATTCTACTGAATTTTGTTTATAATTAGTTATAGATGCTGTTATAGTTTTATATGCATCTATGGATATATTTAAAAGCGTTTTCTTTTATTATACTTTTTTAAAATCTCTTAAGGTTTTAAAAGTATGGAAAAATGAACCTCCGTCATTATATGACGTACTCATTTTATTTTTGCTTTTCACAAAACAAGTGGGGAAATTTTTACGTAAAGGAGAGAGTTTACATGGCAGGAACAAAGGGACTTGAGGGAATCGTCGCAACAGAATCTTCCATCAGTTCAATCATTAATGACCAGCTTACATACGTTGGTTATTCTATTGATGATTTGGCTGAAAATTCAAGTTTTGAAGAAGTAATCTTCCTTTTATGGAACAAACGTTTACCTAATTCAGATGAGTTAGCGAATCTTAAAAAAGATTTAGCAGAGAATATGGCTATTCCAAATGAACTCATCGATCACTTAAAGTCCTATGATTTAAAATCTGTTCATCCAATGGCAGCTCTTCGTACATCCGTATCTATGCTCGGTTTATATGATGATGAAGCTGATGTAATGGATGGAGAAGCCAATCGCAGAAAAGCGGTTCGTATCCAGGCGAAAATGCCCGCAATTGTTGCAGCTTTTGCAAGAATTCGTAAGGGTGAGGAACCTGTTGCACCACGCAAAGATTTAAATTTTGCAGCTAATTTTCTATACATGGTAAATGGAAAAGTTCCACAGGACATTGAAGAAGAAGCGATGAACAAGGCATTAATTCTTCATGCAGACCATGAGTTAAATGCCTCAACCTTTACAGCTCGTGTCTGTGTAGCTACTTTGTCCGATATTTACTCTGGTATCACTTCAGCTATTGGTGCATTAAAAGGGCCACTTCACGGCGGAGCAAATGAGCGTGTGATGAAGATGCTGACTGAAATTGGAGAACCAGAAAATGCGATTGATTACATTAAAGAGAAATTGGAAAATAAAGAAAAAATCATGGGAATGGGCCACCGGGTGTATCGTCAGGGGGATCCCCGTGCTAAACACCTTCGTAAAATGTCAGAGCATTTAACGGAAATTACGGGTCAATCAAAGTGGTATGAGATGTCCGTTTTAATTGAGAATTATATAAAGGAAGAGAAAGGCCTTCCAGCCAATGTAGACTTTTATTCAGCTTCTGTATACCATAGTCTGGGTATGGAACACGATTTATTTACACCTATTTTTGCGGTAAGCCGTGTATCTGGCTGGTTAGCTCATATTCTTGAACAATATGAAAATAACAGACTCATTCGTCCACGTGCTGAATACGTGGGTCCTGAAAACCAGGTGTATGAGCCTATTGAACAACGATAAAGATTAATAGAATACAGATTAACAGGAGTCTGACAAGAAGCCAAACATGTTTGGCTTCTTGTCATGAGCAAAGCAGGTTTATAGCAAATCAGCTGCGAGTTTGGTGAATTCTGCTTCAATGTTGAAATAGAGTTCATTTTGCATTGGAGCATGATGTAACATATTATAGAGTTGGACATCAAGTATTCATTATAGGAGGTATAAACATGAGTGAAAAAATTACAGTAGAAAATGGAAAAATGAATGTACCGAATCAACCAGTAATCCCGTTTATTGAAGGAGATGGAACAGGCCCGGATATTTGGGCTTCAGCCTCCCGTGTTCTGGAAGCAGCAGTAGAAAAAGCCTATAATGGTGAGAAAAAGATTGAATGGAAAGAAGTATTGGCAGGACAAAAAGCTTATGATAAAACAGGAGAATGGCTCCCTGACGAAACATTGGAAACCATTCGTGAATATAAAATAGCTATTAAAGGTCCTTTGACAACACCTATTGGTGGAGGTATTCGTTCTCTTAACGTGGCCCTTCGTCAGGAATTGGATTTGTTTACGTGTCTTCGTCCTGTACGCTACTTTGATGGGGTACCATCACCGGTGAAGCGTCCGGAGGATACAGATATGGCTATCTTCCGTGAAAATACTGAGGATATTTATGCAGGTATTGAATGGCAGGAAGGCTCTCCTGAAGTGAAAAAAGTGATCGATTTTCTTCAAAATGAAATGGGGGTACATAACATTCGTTTCCCTGAAACTTCAGGTATCGGTGTTAAGCCTATCTCGGAAGAAGGAACAAAACGTTTAGTCCGTGCTGCTATTGACTATGCTTTTAACGAAGGACGTAAGAGTGTTACTCTGGTTCATAAGGGTAATATTATGAAGTTTACAGAAGGTTCCTTTAAAAACTGGGGCTACGAGGTAGCTGAACAGGAATATGGAGATAAAGTATTTACCTGGGCTGAATATGATCGTATTGTAGAAGAAAAAGGCAAAGATGCCGCTAATAAGGCGCAGGATGAAGCAGAAAAAGCTGGTAAGCTTATTGTTAAGGATGCTATTGCTGACATTTTCCTTCAACAAATACTGACTCGTCCGAAAGAGTTCGATGTCGTGGCTACCATGAACTTAAATGGTGACTATATTTCAGATGCGCTAGCTGCACAAGTAGGCGGAATCGGTATTGCACCAGGAGCAAATATTAACTCTGAATCCGGTCATGCTATTTTCGAAGCTACACATGGTACAGCACCAAAGTATGCGGGACTTGATAAAGTTAATCCTTCTTCAGTTATCCTGTCAGGTGTCTTAATGCTTGAGCATATTGGCTGGAGAAAAGCCGCTGACTTAGTAACAAAAGCTATGGAAAAGACCATCGCAAGTAAAGTTGTTACTTATGACTTCGCCCGTTTAATGGATGGTGCTACCGAAGTGAAATGTTCTGAATTTGGAGATGAACTCATCAAGAATATGGATGAGTAATCAGAAATAAGGAGGCATACGTCATGGCAATTAAGCGTAAGAAGGTTTCCGTTATAGGTGCCGGTTTTACTGGTGCTACAACGGCTCTTATGGTGGCTCAAAAGGAACTTGCGGATGTCGTGCTTGTGGATGTTCCGGATATGGAGGACCCAACAAAAGGGAAGGCATTGGATATGCTGGAGGCTGGCCCTGTTCAAGGCTTTGATGCTAATATCACCGGTACATCTGATTATGAAGATACAAAGGGTTCAGATCTCGTCATTATTACGGCAGGGATTGCACGTAAACCCGGGATGAGCCGTGATGATTTAGTAAGCACCAATGCAAAGATTATGAAGTCGGTGACAAAGGATATTGTCAAATATTCTCCTGATTGTCTGATTGTAGTCTTAACAAATCCTGTAGACGCAATGACCTATGCAGTATTTCAGGAGTCAGGATTCCCTAAAAACCGTGTTATCGGCCAATCTGGTGTGCTGGATACTGCCCGTTTCCGTACATTTGTTGCTCAGGAGCTGAATCTTTCCGTAAAAGATATTACAGGCTTTGTGTTAGGGGGACATGGCGACGACATGGTTCCGTTAATCAGATACTCTTATGCAGGAGGAATTCCTCTGGAGAAACTGTTGCCACAGGATCGAATAGATGCCATAGTTGAGCGTACCCGAAAAGGTGGAGGGGAAATTGTAGGATTATTAGGGAATGGCAGTGCCTACTATGCCCCTGCAGCCTCCTTAACTGAAATGACAGAGGCCATCTTGAAGGACCAGCGAAGAGTGTTGCCTTCCATCGCCTATCTTGAAGGCGAATACGGATACGAAGGCATATACCTTGGCGTTCCAACCATTCTTGGTGGTAATGGAATTGAAAAGGTCATCGAATTAGACTTAACAGAAGAAGAAAAAGCTGATCTCGATAAATCAGCAGATTCGGTTAAAAATGTATTAAAAGTATTATCATAACTTATAAAAGAATTCGGGAATTTTCCCGAATTCTTTTTACACCATTTAGGAAAACGCTTACATTGGAGGTGCTGAAATGTTCTTTAAAAAAAGAAAGCTGGGTCATACCATTAATGACCTTAAAATAGGAGATAGCTATGAGACAAAGGTGAAAATGGAGGATAAGGACTTGTTGCTGTATTTAGGACTAACGAATGATTCTAATCCCTTATATATTCAGCATGATTACGCTTCGCAGACACCATACAAACGTCCTCTTATTCCTTCCATCATGCTTTACGGATTTATTTCAACAGCAGTAACGAATCATCTGCCCGGACCTGGCAGCCATATAACTGAACAACATCTTTCCTATCAGAAACCGGTCTATCATGATGATGAAATTCATTTGCATTTAGAAGTTATGGAAATAGATACAGAGAACCATCGTACCATCCTGCAAGTCTATGCCACAGACTCAGAACAGGATATCGTTATAGAAGGAAGAATTGAAGTCTGTCCCCCTTATCAGCCGGAGTCCATCATCAGCCGCTCTTTGGAAAATTTTCACTAGAATAGAGTGGACTTCTGAGTACAAAATACTCTTT
This sequence comes from Virgibacillus sp. MSP4-1, assembly GCF_010092505.1. Lineage (NCBI taxonomy): Bacteria > Bacillati > Bacillota > Bacilli > Caryophanales > Bacillaceae > Virgibacillus > Virgibacillus sp. MSP4-1. Next base: position 1,655,745 of record NZ_CP048021.1, on the reverse strand, counting down.
ACCGAACCAATGTAAATATCATGTAAATTTTTATTTAGACTTCTTTTTATTTTCTTTCGCACGGTATATGATGGAGGTAAATAGAAGTTGGGGTGGTTAAATGGGGAAACGAATTTTAATTGTAGACGATGAAGAATCTATTGTAACGCTCTTAAAATATAATATTGAACAGGCAGGTTTTGAGGCAGAAGCCGTTTATGATGGAGAAGAAGCCTTGAAGGCTGCTGAAAAGGAAGAATTTGATCTGATTATCCTCGATTTAATGCTTCCTGAGTTAGATGGAATGGAGGTTTGCCGCACTCTTCGTCAAAGAGGGCTGGAAGTACCTGTTCTAATGCTGACAGCAAAGGATGAGGAGTTTGACCGAGTACTCGGACTTGAGATCGGGGCCGATGACTACTTAACAAAGCCCTTCAGTCCCCGTGAAGTAGTCGCACGTATTAAAGCGATTTTAAGACGTTTTAAGAAACAGGATCATGATGACAGTTCTGATAAGATGGTTATCAGAGACCTCGTTATCTATCCTGATCAGTATGAAGCCTATATGAATCAGCGGTTGTTGGAATTCACACCTAAAGAATTTGAATTGCTTCTATATCTTGCCCGGAATTTTGGTAAAGTCCTGTCGAGAGATCAGTTGTTAAGTGCTGTCTGGAATTATGATTTTGTTGGTGATACCAGAATTGTCGATGTGCACATCAGTCATTTGCGGGAAAAAATTGAACCTGATACAAAAAAACCTGTATATATTAAAACGATTAGAGGGCTTGGCTACAAATTGGAGGCTCCAAAATAAATGAATAAGTCATCATCTCGTACGTTTATGATCTATGCTATTTTAATTGTCGTCAGCATGGTCATTATTGGTTTTTTACTTGTACAAATCACAAAGAAATTCACGCTGGATGCTGTTGATGAGCGAGTCAGCGCAGAAAGTGAATATATTGGTCAATTCTTGGATGATATTGAACAAGCAGAAGGAAATAAAGCGAACCAGTTAAAAACGGTAAGTAATCAGCTGAAATTAGGCATTTTATGGTTTAATCATGAACAGGAATTGGTTCTGAATACTGCTGGACAGGTGACAGATAAAAATCCATCTGAGATCATTCAATTTCTCCAAGGCAACATGCCGGACATTGAGAACGAGGATCACTTACTGCATGATGGGCTGTATTATTCAAAAAAATCTCTGGATAATAACGAAGGCACGCTTATATTTGTGCTGCCCCTAAAATCAGTGAGTGGGATTACAGCCAACATATGGCTGCTTATCGGTGTTGTTTTATTTATGATTCTTATTATTATTTTCATTATTGGCTATCATTTTATGGATAAATATGTAAGGCCTGTACGGAGTGCATCCCATGTGGCTTACCAGCTTGCAGAAGGAAACTACAATGCCCGTACTTATGAAACGCAGTACGGGGAAACGGGAAAACTGACAAACTCAATTAACCTGCTGGCCAGAAATTTATATGAGATGAATTTGCAGCGAGAGATACAGAACGACCGTTTAATGGCAGTTGTAGAAAACATGGATAGCGGTTTGATTTTAATCAATGAGAAAGGGTATATCCAGTTAGTGAATCGATCCTTTCTTAACACATTTAAAGGAGATTCTGCCTCTTATTTAGGCTATTTATATTATGAGGCTCTTTCCTACCATCAGGTACATGACACGGTAAGAGATGTATTTATGTTTGAAGAGAATATCCAGAAGACACTGGTTGTTCCTTTTGATATTGAACGACGCTTTTTTATGATTTCCGGGGCACCTATTTTCAACCACCAGAAAAGATGGAAGGGTGTTGTCCTTGTTTTTCATGATATTACGGATTTGAAGCGTCTTGAAGAAATGAGAAAAGACTTTGTTGCAAATGTTTCTCATGAACTGAAAACGCCTATTACGTCCATAAGAGGATTTGCTGAAACGCTATTAGGTGGAGCCCGGGAAGATCCTGAAGTACGTGAGAAATTTTTATCTATTATTCATAAGGAAAGTGGAAGGCTGCAAGTATTAATCAGTGATTTGCTAGAGCTGTCAAAACTTGAAAAAGAGGATTTTCAATTAAATATAGAAAGGATTAAATTAAAAAGTCTGATTGATGATGTTCTCTCGCTTGTACGCCATTCGGCTGAAGAAAAACAAATTGAAATAAAAGTGGACGTTTCTCCATCGCTGAAACTTGAAGCAGACGCCACTCGTTTTACACAGCTATTATTAAATCTGTTGTCGAATGCCATTCATTATACACCAGAAGACGGGCAGATAGATATAGGAGCTGAAGAAAACAGGGATGAGGTCCAAGTTAACATAAAAGATACAGGTATTGGCATTCCACAGGAGCACCTTCCGAGAATTTTTGAGCGTTTTTACCGTGTGGATAAGGCGAGAAGCAGGAACTCCGGAGGGACAGGATTAGGCCTGGCCATTGTGAAACACATAGCTGAGGCTCACCATGGGAAAATTGAGGTTGAGAGTACAATGAATGAAGGAACTATATTTTCTGTAAGGATTCCAAAGAAGTTTACAGAATCTTCATCTTAAATACATAGCAGCTAAATAATCGTCTGATAATCTATATAATAACCCTTTCATCCAAATTCATTGATTGATAGAGATTATACGTCTCTATCTTTTTTTTGTTGTTATTGAAACCTTTTTGTACGTTCATCGTAATACAATTGTAAAAAATATATCGATACATAGGAGGTCACCACATGAGTTTACGTCGGATTTATATGTGGATCGGACTAGTAATCATTATTATCATTCTAGGTTTGTCAGTTGCTACAAGCTGGTATACTGTTGACGAATCTGAGCAGGCAGTGGTCATCACTCTTGGGGAAGCAGAGGAAACAAACACGGAGCCTGGTCTGCATTTTAAATTGCCATGGCCGATTCAGACAGTAGAAACCTTGTCACAGGAAACCTTTAGCCTGGACTTCGGTTATTATCCTGACAGTGAAGAGGATGCTGATGTCATAAGGATGATCACCGGAGATGAAAATATTGTTCTGGCTGATCTGGTTGTTCAGTGGAGAATCATAGAACCTGAAAAATACTTGTTTAACTCAACCGATCCCAAAGGTGTTTTAGAGAACGCTACTTCAGCTTCTTTAAGAGGGATTATCGGAACATCTGAAATTGATGAAGCCTTAACTTCGGGAAAAGCGGAAATAGAAAATGACGTTCGGGATTTACTGACGAAGCTCATATCAGACTATGACATCGGGATATCCATTCTTGATGTGAAGCTTCAGGAAGTAGACTTGCCTAATCAGGAAGTACGAAAAGCATTCACAAAAGTAACAGATGCCAGAGAAACGATGAATACAAAAATTAATGAGGCAAAGAAATATGAAAATCAACAGGTAGAAGAAGCGTTAGGGGAAAAGGATGCAATCATCTCGCGCGCTGAAGGGGATAAAGTAGAAAGAATTGAAAAGGCCCGTGGGGATATTTCCCAGTTTAATGCCTTATATGAAGAATATGCAGACTCACCTGATGTAACCAGAGATCGCCTGGTCATTGAAACTCTTGAGGATGTATTACCGAATGCTCAGGTCTATATTCTGAATGAGGATGGAAATACACTTCAATATTTACCTTTAACGAATCAGGCTAATACCCAGACCATTCGTCCGGGCGAAAGCGAGTCATCGCAAAATACAGATGAGGCAGAAGGGAGCAATAAAAATGAGTGATGAAAATGTTTTTGACATGAAGACGTCAAAACCTGTAAACTTCAGAAAATATATGAAGGCTGGAATTTCCATCCTCTTACTGATCATTCTGCTGATAACTATTTTAAACAGCATGATGATTACCAAAGAGGGAGAGTATAAAGTGGTCCGTCAGTTTGGAGAGGTAGTCGATGTAGAAGGTGAACCCGGACTTCACTTTAAGATTCCTTTTATTCAGACGACAACAACATTGCCAAATAAAAATATGAGCTACGATATGGAAGAGCAGGAGATCAACACGCTTGATAAAAAGCGAATAATTATTGACAACTATGCAGTTTGGCGTATCACTGATCCAACCAGAATGATTAATACTGCAAAAACTGTAGTAGGAGCCCAGTCCAGAATGGGGGAATTTATTTTCTCCACGGTTCGAACGGAATTAGGACAAATGAATTATGAAGAAATCATTAATGATGAAAAGTCATCCAGAAGTGATTTGAATATCAGAATCACGGAAAGAGTAAATGAGCTATTAAGTGATTACGGTGCGGAAGTAAAGGATGTACGAATTAAGCGTACGGATTTACCAGAAGCCAATGAACAATCCGTGTATACGAGAATGATTTCTGAAAGGGAATCAACAGCACAGGAATATTTATCAAGAGGTGAGGCGGAAAAGAGCCGTATTATGGCGGAAACTGACCGTAGAGTTCAGGAGATGCTGTCTAAGGCAAGAGCAGATGCAGAACAGATTCGGGCGGAAGGAGAACAGGAAGCCGCTCAGATTTATAATGAAGCATTTTCCAAAGATCCTGAATTTTATCGTTTATATCGCACTCTTGAATCCTACAAGACAACGGTAGATGATCAGACGACCATCATTATCCCGCACGACTCGCCATATGCAAGGACATTACTCGGTTATTTTGGGGAATAATGAATAAACAGACGTTTTTTTCCTTCTTATCCAATACGTGATAAAATAGATGGAAAGAAACGTCTTTTTGATGGAATATGAGGAGTGGGAAGATGTCACAAAAATTAGTATTGATTGATGGGAATAGTATTTTGTATCGTGCCTTTTTTGCCTTGCCTTTACTGAACAATGAAAAAGGAGTTTATACAAATGCTGTGTACGGATTTACGACCATGCTTTTGAGGATTTTAGAGGAGGAAAAGCCGACCCATGTACTGGTGGCCTTTGATGCAGGGAAAACAACATTTCGTCATAAAACCTATACAGAATACAAAGGTGGTCGTCAGAAAACTCCATCTGAACTTTCTGAACAGTTTCCATTGGTTAAAGAGTTACTTGAATCGTTTGAGATTTCTCATTATGAATTAGATCAATTTGAAGCCGATGATATTATTGGCACTCTCTCTAAATCAGCAAAGCAGGATGATTTGGAGGTAAAAGTCATTTCAGGTGACCGGGACCTTTTACAATTAGTGGACAAGGATGTGAATGTGTCACTAACTAAAAAGGGAGTCACCAACATTGAAAATTACACACCGGCTTTCTTAGAGGAAAAAATGGGGATTCGCCCTGAACAGGTTGTCGATATGAAGGCACTGATGGGGGATAGTTCAGACAACATTCCAGGAATACCTGGGGTTGGTGAAAAAACAGCCGTTAAACTGTTAAATCAGTTTGGAACCCTGGAATCGATTTATGAAAACATTGATGAAGTCAGCGGGAAGAAATTAAAGGAAAAGCTGGAAAACCATAAAGATGATGCATTTATGAGTAAGGAACTGGCGACGATAAATCGGGATTCTCCAGTAACTGTGAAATTAACGGATGTTACCTATGATGGCTATCCTTCACAAAAGGTGCTGGGACTCTTTAAAGAATTGGGCTTCCATTCACTGCTGACCCGAATAGAGGGAGGAGAAGCTGAGACAGAAGAGGCCGACAGTCTTGAAGATCTTGATTTTACAGTTATTGAGGACGTTAAGTCAGATATGTTTACAGGTGAAGATGCACTTTTTGTTGAGATGCTTGAGGAACATTACTACTATGGGATGATTTTAGGTTTTGGTGTAGTAAATAACCAGGGCCACTATTTCATTCCGACCGAGACGGCGTTGGGATCCGACGTATTTAAAAACTGGGCAGAAAATGAGGATCAGAAAAAATTTGTATTTGATGCAAAACAGGTTACTGTAGCCCTTAAACGGAAAGGGATTGATATCAAGGGCTTAAGTTTTGATATGCTGCTGGCTTCCTATATTATTAACCCGGCGGAAAATCATCATGATGTTCCCTCCATTAGTCGGCGAATGAATTATCATAACCTTTCCTACGATGAGGAAGTATTTGGAAAGGGAGCAAAGCAGAAGGTTCCGGACTCCGAGGTCTTGTCTGAACATGTGGTAAGAAAGGCAAACGCGATTTATCATTTGAAAGACCACATTGTAGAAAAACTGAAAGAAAACGATCAGCATCAATTATATACGGAGCTTGAGCTTCCGTTAGCTACCGTGCTGGGCGAAATGGAGTATTACGGTGTAAAGGTTGACACCAATCGCCTGAATAAAATGGGCGAGGAGTTAAAAGAGCGTTTGGACACCCTCGAACAGGAAATTTATGAATTAGCCGGCGAACGCTTCAATATAAACTCACCTAAACAGCTGGGTGTCATTCTGTTTGAAAAGCTTGAGCTTCCAGTGATTAAAAAGACAAAAACAGGCTATTCAACGGCAGCTGATGTACTTGAACAGTTGAAGGACAAGCATGAGATTATGCCTAAGATCCTGCTGTATCGCCAGTTAGGCAAATTACAGTCTACTTACATAGAGGGATTGTTAAAGGTGGTTGATGAAGATGAACAAAAAATTCATACAAGATTTAATCAGGCTTTAACGCAGACCGGGCGATTAAGCTCTACAGAACCAAACCTGCAAAACATCCCGATTCGCCTTGAAGAAGGACGTAAAATCCGCCAGGCCTTCGTTCCTTCCAATGAAAGTTGGGTTATTTTTGCTGGGGACTATTCCCAGATTGAACTAAGAGTACTTGCACATATTGCTGGTGATGAAAAACTAATTGATGCTTTCCGAAATAACCAGGATATTCATACGAAAACGGCTATGGATGTGTTTAACGTTAGCGAGGATGACGTGACGTCCAATATGAGACGTCAGGCAAAGGCTGTCAACTTTGGCATTGTATATGGAATCAGTGATTACGGTTTAAGCCAGAGTCTTGGAATTACCAGAAAGGAAGCAAAGGCATTTATTGAAGCCTACTTTGAGAGTTTCCCGGGCGTGAAGAAATATATGGATGAAATTGTGAAGGAAGCAAAACAAAATGGCTATGTTCAAACTATTATGAACAGGCGCCGTTACTTACCTGAAATCAACAGCCGTAATTTTAACCGGAGAAGCTTTGCAGAACGTACAGCAATGAACACACCCATTCAGGGAAGTGCGGCTGATATTATTAAGAAAGCAATGATTGATTTAGCGGCTCGTCTGGAAGAGGAAAGGTTTGAGGCTAAATTACTGCTTCAGGTCCACGATGAATTAATCTTAGAGGCACCTGAAAATGAGGTGGAACAGCTTCAGCAGACCGTTCTGGACGTCATGGTCAATACGGTTCAATTGGATGTTCCATTAAAAGTCGATTTTGCCCATGGTACAACATGGTTTGATGCGAAATAATCAGGGAGCGAAGCAAAATGCCAGAACTGCCGGAAGTTGAAACTGTAAAAAATACACTGAAACAGATTGTGCTTGGTAAAAAAGTACAGGATGTAACGATAAAATGGGAAAACATTGTTCAATACCCTAAAGAACCTGAGGCGTTTCAGGAGGAACTCAAGGGTCAAACGATTGAGGGGATGGGACGGAAAGGAAAGTTCCTGCTGTTTTATTTAGATCACCACGTGCTCATATCCCATTTACGAATGGAAGGGAAGTACGCCATTTATGACAAGGATGAGCCTGTAGATAAGCATACCCATGTCATCTTTCATTTTGCGGATGGAACCGAGCTGAGGTATAAAGATGTAAGGAAATTTGGAACGATGCACTTATATGAAAAGGGGAAGGAATGGTCCCTTCCCCCTCTTAATAAGCTTGGTCCGGAACCGTTTGATGAAAATTTCACCCCTGACTACCTGTACCGGAAATGTCAGAGGACAAACCGGAACATAAAAAATACCTTGTTGGACCAGGTCGTTGTTGCAGGACTGGGAAACATATATGTAGATGAAGCCTTATTCAGAAGCGGAATTCATCCATTAACCATTGCCTCAGAGCTGTCGAAAGAAGAATGTTCTGTATTAGTGGAGGAAATCGTTCATACGCTGAATGATGCTGTAGCTGCAGGAGGAACAACCATCCGGTCCTATTTAAACAGTCTTGGTGAAATAGGTCTGTTTCAATTACAGCTCTTTGTCTATGGACGAGAAGGACAGGATTGTAAACGCTGTGGTCACTCCGTTGAAAAAATAAAAGTTGGTGGCCGGGGAACTCATGTATGTCCCTATTGTCAGAAGCAAAAATAAACGGGAATTGGCACGAAGAAGAGGCTCCCTCCATATAATAGTCTAGATATTTGCAGGAGGGAGCCGATCCTATGGCGGAATGGTTAACGTTAGGTTTGCTTAGTTTTGCTGTCAGTTTTGACAGTTTTGCTGCAGGATTTACGTTTGGTCTTCGTAAGGTAAGGATTCCTGTAAAATCACTGCTTTATATAGGGTTCGTTACAGCTATGGTTTTTACATTTGCAATGATGATTGGAAAACAGGTGGTTGGGCTTTTTTCTCCTGCCATTGCAGATATTATTGGCGGAACGTTGTTTATCGGAATAGGGATATGGGTTATTTATCAATTCTTTCGCGATCAACAAGAAGCTAAAAGTCATTCTAAGGTATATCTTTTGAAGTGGGAAATAAAATCTCTTGGCATTGTCATCCAGATATTAAAGGATCCAAACCAGGCAGATATGGATTCTTCAGGAGATATTAAGGGGCTTGAGGCCTTTGTTTTAGGAACTGCATTATCATTAGATGCTTTCGGTGCCGGAATTGGTGCTGCCATATTTGGCTTTTCTCCATTCTTAACGGCAGGCTGTATTGCCTTTATGTCCAGTCTGTTTCTGTTTATGGGTACCAAAAGCGGATACGTTTTATCGAAGTGGAAGTGGGTTGAAAAATTTGCGTTTCTTCCTGGTGTTATTTTGATTTTGCTTGGTTTTTTTAAATTATCATAATTAAAGGAGTACGGAAAAGTGGCTATTGTTATCGGTTTAACAGGAAGTATTGCAACAGGAAAGAGCACAGTTTCCGGCATACTTAAAGAGCAAGGGTTGCCCATTGTCGATGCGGATCAGATATCCAGAATTGTTGTGGAGCCTGGTGAAAGGGCTTATCAGGGGATTGTTGACACCTTTGGAGAGGAAGTTTTATATGAAGATGGGACGCTGGATCGGAAAAAATTAGGTTCGATCGTTTTTACTGATGAATCAAAAAGAGAGCAGCTTAATGCCATCGTACACCCGGAAGTGCGTCGTAAAATGCTTGAAATGAGGGATGAGTATGTAAAGAAAGGATATCGGGCAGTTGTTATGGATATCCCTTTACTGTTTGAAAGCAGACTTACCCATTTTGTCGATCAAACGGTAGTCGTATACGTGGGTGAGGAAACACAGTTAAAGCGTCTTATGGAAAGAGATAATAGTTCAGGAGAAGAAGCTTTGCAACGGATCCATTCGCAGTTATCTATCGAGAAGAAGGCAGAAATGGCCGATGCCGTGATTAATAATGAAGGAACGGTTCAGGAAACAAGTGAACAGGTTCATGAGTTACTGAGAAAATGGGAGATTATATAAAGAATGCTGACTCAATGGTGGAGTCAGCATTTTTTCGTATAGAATAAAAATTTCATTTATTATTTCTGACTACATAGGATGCTTCTCTAATTCTATAATTAAGCTACATTTTCTTCACACTTTATGATTTATTGTGTTATACTATTATTAAAAAGTGTAACACAAATAAAAGCCGGGGAGGAAAGGGTCCTATGGAGAAGCATCGGATAGCAATAAATGGTTTTGGAAGAATCGGACGGATGGTGTTCCGAAATGCAATCATGGATAAGAGCTTTAAGGTTGTAGCTATAAATGCAAGTTATCCTCCTGAAACAATCGCTCATTTAATTAAATATGACAGTACCCATGGACGTTTTGAAAAAGAAGTCAAGGCTCATGAGGATGGGATTGAAGTTGATGGAGAGTTTGTACAGCTCATTGATCAGCGCAATCCTGAATGGCTTCCATGGAAGGACCTTGAGGCGGATATTGTCATAGAGGCCACAGGGAAGTTTAAAACGAAGGAAACAGCCTCGCTGCATTTAGATGCCGGAGCCAGAAAAGTAATCATTACGGCACCAGGTAAAAATATTGATGGCACATTTGTAATCGGTGTCAATGAAGAGGATTACCATCCTGATGATGACCACGTTATTTCGAATGCATCCTGTACAACAAACTGTTTAGCACCAGTCGTCAAGGTACTGGATCAACATTTCGGGGTTGAAAATGGGTTGATGACGACTGTTCACGCTTTTACCAACGATCAGAATAATATTGATAATCCGCATAAAGATTTACGCAGGGCACGCTCCTGCACACAATCTATCATTCCTACTTCAACCGGTGCCGCTAAAGCCATTGGAGAGGTATTGCCACATTTAAACGGAAGGCTTCACGGAATGGCGTTGAGGGTTCCTACCCCAAACGTTTCACTGGTTGATCTGGTTGTGGATATCCGTAAGACGGCAACAGCTGAGGACATTAACAGAGCTTTTCAAATGGAAGCAGAAGGTCGTATGAAGGGAATTCTCGATTATAATGAAGAGCCCCTGGTGTCTATCGATTATACAACAACGTCCGCCTCTTCCATTATCGACGGTTTATCAACTATCGTCCTGGATGAAAATAAAGTGAAAGTGCTTGCGTGGTATGATAACGAATGGGGATATTCCTGCCGTGTTGTTGACTTAGCAAAATATGTAGGCAGCAGACTGGCCAATGAAACCATTCCTTCTGTGTAATCGTAAGAAATGGTAAGAACAAATAGTTACCCAGCTATTGCAATCTGCCTGAGAACACTTTATACTATTTGATACTCTAAACATGCAAACGTATGGAATCTATTTATTTAACTTTAACCTGCCTGCAGCCCTTATAAAAAAAAGATCCTGCAGCAGTTTGAAAATATCGTTTTGGTACAGGGGAATGGTAATGGATACAATAGGGACGCATGTGATTGCCGAGCTATGGGATTGCAGCATTGAAAAATTAAATAGTCTTGAGTTTAACGAGAAAATGCTTGTAGACGCAGCTTTAATTGCCGGGGCAGAAGTTCGCGAGGTGACCTTTCATAAATTTTCTCCACACGGGATTAGCGGAGTTGTACTAATATCCGAGTCTCACTTAACGATTCACAGCTTCCCTGAACATGGATATGCGAGTATCGATGTATATACCTGTGGAGAACGAATGCAACCAAAAAAAGCCATTCAATTTATTACGCAGTCATTGGAAGCTAAGTCAGTTGAAAAGATAGAAATCCCCAGAGGCAAGGCGCCGATTCAGTTAAATTCAGAAGCTTATTAAATTCAGAGCACCTGGATGATTCTTCCAGGTGCTTTTGGTTTGCTTATCCCGCATGACCTAAGCAGTCGCCTCCGCTTTTCTTTTGTCCAGCTGCGGCTCCTAGGTCAAGGCGGATATAAGCCAAAGCCATTCCGCGGCCTAAATCATGCCACTCCATGTCTTCGGCTTATCCCGCATGACCTAAGCAGTCGCCTCCGCTTTTCTTTTGTCCAGCTGCGGCTCCTAGGTCAAGGCGGATATAAGCCAAAGCCATTCCGCGGCCTAAATCATGCCACTCCATGTCTTCGGCTTATCCCGCATGACCTAAGCAGTCGCCTCCGCTTTTCTTTGTCCAGCTGCGGCTCCAAGGCCCAAGCGGTCATAAGCCGAATACCCTCCATGGCCAAAGAGCAGGCCACTCTGGATATTCGGCTTATGCCGTCGTGCCTAACCGGTCGCCTCCGCTTTTCTACTTATGTTATAATATTGTAATAGATGTCGAATGAAATTTAATTCGGAGTTGATATAAATGAGATGTCCGACCTGCCATTATAAAAATACAAAAGTGCTGGATTCAAGGCCTATTGAAGAAGGTGGAGCGATTAGAAGACGTCGGGAGTGCGAAAAATGTCACTATCGCTTCACCACATTTGAACGGATTGAAGAAATTCCGTTAATTGTTGTCAAAAAGGAAGGTACACGCGAAGAATTTAGCAGGGAAAAGCTTTTACGAGGATTAATCAAGGCTTGTGAAAAAAGGCCGGTAGCACTGGAACGAATCGAAAATGTTGTTACCGAAGTAGAGAACGAGTTGCGAAACCAGGGTGATTCCGAGATTCAGAGTGAAGATATTGGCAGAATGGTTATGGACCGACTGAAGGAAATTGATGAAGTGGCATATGTTCGATTTGCGTCGGTTTACCGTCAATTTAAAGATTTAAACGTATTTATGCAGGAATTAGAGGACTTGATAAAGAGGACAAATGGTCATGATAATTGAGATAAAGGAGCCTGTTCCTTATGAATGATCGTATAAAAAGTTTATTGCCCAATGATCGATACTATACCAAGCTTCAGACATCTTGTCATGAGGACTATGTATTGGCTTTGACTCATTTGTATCAGCCGTTAATAGGTATACAAGCGGTTTCCATTTACCTTACGATGGTAAGTGAAGCCAGAATGAATCGTGACTGTTCAACCCATCACCATATTATGAACACGGTCAACATTGATTTAGATGATTTTTACGAAGCCCGAATCAAATTAGAGGCCATTGGATTGCTGAAAACCTATATGGCGGATACGGATGTACGCACTTATTATTATCTATTAATCCCACCATTTTCTACTATCGCCTTTTTTGAAGATTCCATGCTTTCGATTCTGCTGGAACATCATATTGGCCAAAAACCATATAATGATTTGAAACGAAAGCTCATCTCATCAACTATACCCGACCAGGTTTCAGATCAAACGAAGTCATTTAAAGATGTGTTTTCCACTGTACAGAAGCCAACTGCAGATTTGCCGTCACATGATACCACGCATGAACAGGAAAGCACTCCAGAATCTGCGTTAGAAGAAATGAAAGTGGATTTTGAATGGCTTGAGCAAAGCCTGCGGAAAAATAATATGAATACCGCAAAAATATTTACAACTGAAAACCGGTCATTGATAAATAATCTTGCAGAAATCTACCAGGTTGATACGATATATCTTGAAAAAGCCATTTTATGGTCTGTAAATGAAAATATGGAACTATTAAAAGACGAATTGCATGAAGTTTGCAAAGACTATTATGCTAAAACTTTCCATACAGAAAAACCAGAACTTCAACTCAAAATAAACCATAAACAGGAACAGAGCAATGATCAAGAATCTGTTCCACAATCTAAAGAGGGAAAATTAATTCAGCATTTTGAACATATTACTCACCGTGAAATACTGGAGGACTTTTCCAGAACTGGTGCTGCATCCGAGCAGGAGGTTAAAATGATTACGAACGCCATGTTTCGCCATGGACTGCCTCAGAGTGTGATGAATGTTCTGGTTCATTATGTCCTTCAAAAATCAGACATGAAACTAACTCGGAATTATGTAGAAAAAATAGCCACCCATTGGGCGCGTAAAAATGTCAAAACCGCCAAACAGGCCATGCAGCTGGCGAAATCAGAAGCAAAGCTATACCAGTCATGGGGAAAGAAAAGAAATACTCATAAGAAAAAAGAAGTTCTTCCTGATTGGTTCAAGAAAGAAAGTCAATCGGAGCAGCAAAAACCAAAACAGCCGGAGAAAAGTGAACAGGACATCCAGAAGGAAAAACAGGAACTACAAGAAGCATTAAAAAATATGTCAACGAAATCTTTTAATCATTAAGGGTGATCGGAAATGGAATCCATACAATCTGCTCTTCGAAGGTGGATGAACGAAAGCAATAGCTTCCATGAATCCTATGAAAAGATGAAGAGCGAAATTTTACAGGCGCCTGAGGTCAAACAATTTTTAAATGAAAATCAGCATTTAACCAGAAGTGACATTGAACGTCAGCTGATTAAGCTTTATGAATATACATCCCAGTCAAAGGATTGTGAAAAATGTTCTTCGTTAAATGAATGTTGTAATATCGTCCGGGGCTATGCGCCCAGAATTTCTACGGAAGGGAATCAGATTAAGTTAACCTATGAAAAGTGTTCCCGTAAGCTGCAGCAGGATGAGCAGCTTCGAAAAAAATCATTTGTACAAAGCTTATACATGCCCAAGCGATTATTGGAGGCACGACTGGACCAGGTGGAGCTGGATGACCCGGAGCGTTTCGAAGCGATTCGTAAAATTGAACGTTTTCTGCATGAAGCAGAGCATAATCCTTCAAAAGGCCTGTATTTATACGGTCCCTTTGGTGTGGGAAAAAGCTATTTATTAGGTGCACTTGCTAATGCGTTAGCAGAGCGCGAAATTAAAACCCTATTTATTTATATGCCGGAGTTTGTGAGAGAAATTAAATCCTCGATTAATGACTCGACCATTAATGAGAAAATTGACCGGTTTAAGCGGGTGCCGGTATTAATTCTTGATGATATAGGATCTGAGCATCAGTCACCATGGTTCCGTGATGAAGTGCTGGGAGCTATATTGCAATATCGCATGATGGAGGAACTGCCTGTTTTCTTCACTTCCAACTACAGTTTGAAGGAGCTTGAAGTGGTGCTGGCCTCTGCCAGTAAGGTGGAAGCCGAGGAGTTAAAGGCCCGTCGAATTATAGAGCGTGTCAGACAGGTAAGTGAGCCAGTGGCCATGCTGGGTCAGAATAGAAGGTCATAATTAAACATAATGAAATGAAGAATGTTAGAAGTGAAATGGCTCAAAGGAATGGGTGAAATTCCAGTGATAGCTGTTTCACTTTTATTTTTTGTTCATTTTATCCTGGTTTGTCCCATATAATGTAACAGTTTGATGGGAAAGAGGGATGAAGTTCATGGGTTTGGTGATTCACTTTTTTCAGGAAGATGAAGCAGAAGCATATTTTCATAAGATCTACAGTGAAGAAGAAATCAATCGTATTCAGTTTGAAAGGGGGGAAGGTCCAACCTATTTTATTAAAGCTGATGTTCAGCCGGACAGGAAAAGTGATATGTGGAGAAAGATGATTCATGCTCTACTTTATGTGTTTATTCAGTACCGGTTACCGGTTCTGTCGAAGGATATTTTGAAAAAGGTCTACTACTTTTCGGATGAACACGAACTGATGCATATTATTCCTATATTACAATCTGTGATGCAAAATCCGAACAGCTATGGTACACAATCGGACCTTAAGGCAGCCGCCGAGTTTTATGAAATATTTGAGAATCATGTAAGTCGGAATCAGATTGTCTCGTTCGACTTTTTTATGGAAGATAACCAGCAGTTTTTTAGAGAGCAGTTGATTGATATTACTGGATATGCCATTGAAGAGTGGAAGCGGGAAGAAGATTATCAGGATTTTATTCATCGATTAAGAGGGTACTTTAAAAGCAGAGAGCCGAGGACCGGACTCCTTATTATTACATACCATCATGAATTTCAGTTTCTCAGAGACACGGGAAAGCCATATACAACCAGTGAATTAAAGGCTTTGCAAAATAAGGAATCTTTACATTTTATTGATTTATTATCATCTGAATTTCCTTTATCCTGCCTGCTTGGCATTGCACCAGAGAAAATTATCATTTACACATCAAAGCCTTCCGATCCGAAAGTGATTTTTCTGCAAAATATTTTTCAGGAGCATGCAAGTGTACATTCAATGGAGAATCTTCCTTTTATGAATGAACGGTCCTCTACGAAAAAGACTTGACAAAGAAGGGAATTATCCATATAATTCATTCATAATTACAAAACCAGAAGATAATTGAGGTAAGGATAAGGACATGAACAATGTCAATCGGCTGAACAGAGAGGGAAGTCAAAGGCTGCGAGCTTCCTGAGTCCGAGTCATTGTTTACCACCTTTGAACCCTGATTGTGAAAGAAGAGTAATAATCAGCGCTGATCCACGTTACGGATCCCATAAAGTGCCGTTTTTAAAATGAACGGAACCAGGGTGGAACCACGGGTGAAGAAAAGCTCGTCCCTTTTAGGAGGGACGGGCTTTTTTTAATGCTTTCACATCACGCATGACCGGTCCTAAAAACCACACTGATGGAAGTTTCACTTTATAAGCAAAAAATAAACAATTTAGAAGGAGTGATTGCAGTGGCAGAACAAGTAAACATTACATTCCCGGATGGTGCTGTAAAGGAATTTCCCCAGGGCACTACGAGTGAGGATATTGCTCAGTCCATCAGTCCTGGTCTGAAAAAACAGGCCGTAGCAGGTAAAGTGAATGGAGAACTATATGATTTACGCAGACCCATTGATAAGGATGCAAAGGTTGAAATTGTCACATTAAGAAATGAGGAAGGAGTGGAAATTCTTCGTCATTCAACGGCACATCTTATGGCTCAGGCCATTAAACGATTATATAAAGATGTAAAGCTTGGTGTAGGACCTGTTATAGAGAATGGGTTTTATTACGACCTTGATATGGAGGAAAAAATTACTCCTGAAGATCTGGAAAACATAGAAAAAGAAATGAAGAAAATTGTGGATGAGGCTCATGAGGTTCAAAGGGTGGAAGTTACCCGTGAGGAAGCTAAGGAAATGTACCGTGAAATTGGGGATGACCTAAAGCTGGAACTTATTGATGATATTCCTGAAGGTGCCCCCATTACCATTTACAAACAGGGAGAATTCTTTGATTTATGCCGTGGTCCTCATGTTCCTCATACAGGAAAAATTAAAGTGTTTAAGCTGTTAAATATCTCCGGAGCTTACTGGCGTGGTGATAGTGATAATAAAATGCTTCAGCGTATCTATGGAACAGCCTTTGAGAAGAAGGGTCAGTTAGAAGAACATTTGAAGATGCTGGAGGAAGCGAAAGAAAGAGATCACCGTAAGCTTGGAAAGGAACTCGATTTATTTACTGTTAATCAGAAGGTTGGACAAGGGTTGCCTCTATGGTTACCTAAAGGTGCTACTATTCGTCGTACGATCGAGCGCTATATTGTAGACATTGAACAAAGATTGGGCTATGACCATGTTTATACTCCAGTACTGGGCAGTGTAGATTTATACAAAACCAGTGGACACTGGGATCATTATCAGGATGATATGTTCCCGACTTTGGAAATGGATAATGAGGATCTCGTATTACGTCCTATGAACTGTCCGCATCATATGATGGTTTATAAAAATGAACTTCACAGTTATCGGAATCTGCCAGTGCGTATTGCAGAATTAGGCACGATGCACCGCCATGAAATGTCAGGGGCACTGGCAGGCTTGCAGCGGGTGCGTGCCATGACTTTGAATGATGCTCATATTTTTGCCCGTCCGGATCAATTAAAAGATGAGTTTATCCGTGTGGTCAACCTGATTAAAACCGTCTATCAGGACTTCGGGATTAACGATTATTACTTCCGTTTATCTTATCGTGACCCTGAAGATAAAGAAAAGTATGTGGATAATGATGAAATGTGGGAAAAGGCACAGGCACTACTAAAAGAAACCATGGAGGAAATGGAACTTGAATATGTAGAAGCCGAGGGAGAAGCAGCTTTCTATGGTCCGAAGCTTGATGTTCAGGTAAAAACAGCAATGGGTAAAGATGAAACCCTGTCTACTGTACAGCTTGACTTCCACCTTCCAAATCGTTTTGACTTAACCTATATTGGTGAGGATGGGAAAGAACATCGTCCAGTCGTCATTCATCGAGGAGTCGTATCGACCATGGAACGTTTCGTTGCCTTTCTTATTGAGGAATATAAAGGTGCCTTCCCAACCTGGCTTGCTCCAGAACAGGCAAGAATTATCCCGGTATCCATGGATGCCCACTTTGACTATGCAAAAGAGGTGCAGGATCAGCTTCGGAGGGATGGTTTCCGTGTAGAAGTCGATGAAAGAGATGAGAAAATCGGCTATAAAATTCGGGAAGCTCAGACTCAGAAAATTCCTTATGCTCTGGTCGTTGGGGATAAGGAAATCGAACAAAATGCCGTCAATGTCCGTAAATACGGAGCACAGGACTCTGAAACGAAAGAACTGCAGCAATTCGTACAGGATATGAAAGAAGATGTCGAGCATATGTCTAAAAAAGAATAGGTGAGAGGGGGATTTCCCTCTCTCATTAAAATATGTTGACAAATACGTCTTGTCCGTCATATAATACTAAGAGTGAATTAAATAAGGTCTATGTGAAAGTAGAAGCACCCGCTTCTCGCCTGATCGACGCTAAACAGCAGTTGGCAGGCTAAAACAACTTTTCTTCTTTACCGAAGAATATGTGAAGTGTGGGTGCAGTATGTGTACCGACGCTTTTTTTATGGAAATAAAAATGTCGGATGCCGGACCTGATTTTCTCAAATATTTTTTGGAGGTGGCTTACGATTAGCAAAGGCGAAACATTAATTAACGAGCGAATTCGAGCACGCGAAGTCCGTTTAATTGGTGCAGATGGAGAACAGATTGGCGTAAAATCACGTCAGGAAGCTTTGAAGATTGCAGATCAGGCAAATCTTGACCTTGTATTAGTAGCTCCAAACGCAAAACCACCTGTTTGCCGAATTATGGATTATGGTAAATACCGTTTCGAGCAACAGAAGAAGGAAAAAGAAAAGCGTAAGAAGCAAAAGGTCATTAATATTAAAGAGGTACGCTTAAGTCCTGCAATTGAAGAGCATGACTTCAACACCAAGTTACGGAATGCCCGCAAATTCCTTCAAAAAGGTGATAAAGTGAAGGCGGCTGTTCGATTCCGCGGTCGTGCTATTACCCATAAAGAGCTTGGTCAAGAGGTTCTCGATCGTATGGCTGAGGAATGTAAAGATATTGCTACCCTTGAGACGAAGCCTAAAATGGAAGGTCGTAATATGTTTATGATGCTCGCACCTTTAAATGAAAAATAAGCTGGTCCAGCAGAGCAGTTATTAATCAAAGGAGGACACACATTATGCCTAAAATGAAAACCCATAAAGGTTCACAAAAACGTTTTAAGAAAACTGGTAATGGTAAAGTGAAACGTGCACATGCGTATACAAGTCACTTGTTCGCAAATAAATCTACAAAGCAGAAGCGCAAATTGCGTAAATCCGCTCTTGTTTCTAGCAGTGATATGAAACGCATCAGCTCAATGCTACCTAAAAAGTAAGATAAAACAACGATAGATAAGATTATTAGGAGGGAACAACTATGCCACGTGTAAAAGGCGGTACAGTAACACGCAGACGTCGTAAACGTGTTCTAAAGTTAGCGAAAGGTTATTATGGTTCAAAGCATGCACTATTCAAAACAGCAAAGCAGCAAGTAATGAAGTCCGGTCAATATGCTTACCGTGACCGTAAACAAAGAAAACGTAATTTCCGTAAACTATGGATTGCCCGTATTAATGCTGCGGCTCGTATGAATGATATTTCTTATAGTCGTCTTATGCACGGTCTAAGAGAAGCTGGTATTGAAGTGAACCGTAAGATGCTCGCTGATCTTGCTGTAAATGACGAACAAGGCTTTGCTAACCTGGTTGCTAAAGCTAAAGACGCACTTAAATAATAACGGTTAAGAATAAGAAAAGGCTGGCTTGATGCCAGTCTTTTTTTTCATGGTCCCAAATCATGTATCAGTTTTGTTACTGCCTGCAAAGAAATTTTTGCGATTTTGAAAGAGGGAGAAGCATTGCTTAAACAAGTTTTTATCATTTATCTTGTGGTCATAAATATTTTCGGATTTTTGTCTATGGGATGGGATAAACGGAAGTCCAAAAAAGGAAAATGGCGTATTTCAGAGACTAGGCTGTTTGTCATTGCTATAATCGGCGGAGCGCTTGGAAGTACGATGGGGATGTATGTCTTTCACCACAAAACAAAGAAATGGAAGTTCAAAGTGGGGTTCCCGCTTTTAACGTTCCTGGTGCTGACTGTACTTCTCTTTCTAACAACCCTGTCATAAAGGCTCGTCTTATGTCATATACATAAAACAAACATCATCAGGGAAGGGGCTCCATCATGGAACAGCTTACTTCTTGGGTATTTACAATCGTAGAGTCCAGTGGAATGTTTGCTCCGGTATTATTTATTGGCATGCATTTATTAAGACCCCTTTTTTTCATGCCTGTAGCCTTCATTTGTATTTCGGGCGGGATATTGTTCGGAATGGTCTCGGGCACAATTTATTCGGTGATAGGCATTACTTTATCCAGTCTGTTCTTTTACCGTTTTCTCGTCTATATGCCCAAAACCTTTAAAAGGCTAATTCGATTGAAGGGCAAAATATTGGGCGAAAAAAGGCAGATTTCTAAAGGGCAGATTTTTCTGTTGCGTTTAATGCCATTTATCCATTTTCATTTATTATCTCTTTGTATTTTGGAAATTTCGCGAAATTATAAAGAGTATTTTAAGCTGTCATTCCTATCTAATGTTCCGCTGGCCGTTGTCTATACAACGTTTGGTCAATGGATTGCCAGTCTGTCTCCAATCATTATGGCGGCAGCCGTAATTGTTATTCTTCCGATGATTTACTTATTAAGACAAAAAGAGATTGTCGTCAGTTGGGAGGAATTTTTCCGTAAAGATCATCAAGTAAGTCAGGGATCCCCCTCCATGAACAGGGTTAGCTAGATAAATTGAGAAATCCTCTTTTCAGTGCTTGTGCTGAAAAGGGGATTTCTGTTGTTTAACCGGTCGCCTTCGCTTTTCGATTGTCCAGCTACGGCTCCCAGGCCCAAGCGGTCATAAGCAGAATACCCTCCATGGCCAAAAGCGGCCACTCCGGATATTCTGCTTATGCCGTCGGGCCTAATCGGTCGCCTTCGCTTTTCTATTAATCAAATATTTTTTTGATTGGGTGGCGCCATTCTACTTTTGCGTGGGGGTAGCGGATGAGGATTTCTTTTTCGATGAAATAGAGATCCTCCCGGGAAATCCCTACTAAACGATCAGGGCTTCTGGTGCTCACTGTAATGGTAACAACTTCAAAGGCGTCCTCTGTGGTTCCTAAGTATTTTTCACCTTCAAATAAAGCTCCTTTATACGTAAGTAAAAAATTCTTCTTTACATTTTCTTCATCATAGAAGTAAAAAGACTGATTTTCCTGAGCGATTTCAAGCTTACGTTTAGGATTTACAATATACTTATAAGCCGCATAGATAAAAAAGATAATAGCAAAAATGATCAATAAACGAAATAAAATGATGATCATGGTGAAATCGACTCCTACATATATAAATTTAGACCTGTTGATTATACTTGTTTACGTTTATATGCAAGTAAGGTTTCACTTTTGCTATAATTACATGAGAAATTATCTTTAAAAAGAATAAAGCTTATCATTCCATAAAAGGAGATTGGGATTATGAACTGGGATTTGCTATTTCAAATGCAGAACGAATTAGATCAGCGTATAAAAAAAGAACACAAGTTGGAAGGTCAGAATATTATCCAGGAAAAAATTCTCGCATTACTAGTTGAAATTGGGGAGCTGGCCAATGAAACCAGATGCTTTAAGTTTTGGAGTAACAAAGGTCCGAATGATCAGGCGGTTATTCTTGAAGAGTATGTAGATGGCCTGCATTTTATCATTTCCCTTGGTCTTGAACTTGGATATACCTATAATGGCTTACATGAGGATGAGCAAGCATTAGATTTCAGTACAACAGACCGGTTCCTTCTGGTTTATGAAAAGGCGATTACGTTTAAAAACGAGCAAAAACAGGAGCCTTATAAGCAGTTATTCGATTCCTTCCTGCAATTGGGAAAGGATCTTGGCTTTGAGGAGGAAATGATTCAAAGGGCTTACGTTAATAAGAATGAAGTGAACCATCAGCGTCAGGATACAGGATATTAATCCTTCTATTTTGTTAAATGCATGAAAGACAGGTATAATAAGGAATGGATGTATACATATAAAGGAGGAGCAGATATGGTAAAACTTGATGAAACACTGACCATGCTAAAAGACTTAACCGATGCAAAAGGCATTGCCGGTCATGAAAAAGAGCCAAGAGAAGTGATGCGTAAATACATAGCTCCATATGCGGATGAAGTATTCACCGATGGTTTAGGCAGTCTGATCGCTAAAAAAACAGGCGATGAGAATGGCCCTAAAGTGATGGTTGCCGGCCACTTGGATGAAGTTGGTTTTATGGTTACCCGTATTGATGACGATGGATTTGTTTATTTCCAGACTGTTGGTGGCTGGTGGAGCCAGGTTATGCTTGCTCAACGCGTAACCATTTTAACGAAAAAAGGGGAAGTAACAGGCGTTATCGGTTCTAAACCTCCACATGTCCTTTCAGCTGAGGCAAGGAAAAAACCAATTGATATTAAGGATATGTTTATTGATATTGGAGCTTCCAGTAAAGATGAAGCAGCTGAATTTGGTGTTGTTCCTGGTGATTCTGTCGTTCCATATTTTGATTTCACGGTTATGAACAATGAAAAAATGCTTCTTGCTAAGGCGTGGGATAATCGTATTGGTTTAGCCATTGCGATTGATGTGTTAAAGCAGCTTAAAGAAGAAAAACATCCAAATGTAGTTTATGGTGTAGGAACGGTTCAGGAAGAGGTTGGACTGCGTGGAGCTAAAACTTCAACTCACGCCATTCAGCCGGATGTAGGCTTTGCAGTGGATGTGGGAATTGCTGGTGACACACCAGGTATTTCTGATAAAGATGCATCCAGTAAAATGGGGGATGGCCCGCAAATTATTTTATATGATGCATCGATGATTTCTCATAAGGGACTTCGTGATTTTGTTGTGGATACCGCTGATAAGAATAATATTCCTTATCAATTTGCCTCAATGGCAGGAGGCGGAACAGATTCAGGATCCATTCATTTAACCGCTAACGGTGTCCCGGCTCTGTCCATTACCATTGCAACACGTTATATTCATACACATGCGGCTATGCTGCACCGTGATGATTTTGAAAATGCCGTGAAGTTGATTGTAGAAGTCATCAAAGGCTTAGATGCCGACACAGTAAAGGAAATCAAGTTTGATTAAGGATCTGAAAGCATGTGGTCTTTTGTTTAAGATCATATGCTTTTTCTTCTTATGGGATAAGATGGTGAACCAATTGTCGTTAAACTGGCGGGAGCATTTTATGGAAAGAGATCAATTCTATTTGCTATCGTCCGATCTTTCCATAGAGGATTTTCATACTCGTCAAAAGGAAACCCTCCTTTTAGGTAGGTAATATTTATTGCACGACATAAAGAAGTATGTGCTTAAATCCTGAACACATACTTCTCATGAGATTCGTACTTCTTTTATCACGTATTAACTGACCGTAAATCCCCACTGATGGAAGTTTCGCTTTACTGATTTTTCAACCCATCTTCTATTACCTGCAAAACATCCTCTTTTTCCGATTCATCGGCATTGTTCCAGTATACTTCAAAAATGACGCCCAGGCCTGGAAGGGTCTTCTCCTCTCCTCCCTGGATGGCATCAACAATGGTTGCCTCTAAGTCATCAGCACTGTTACCTGAAATATTGTGAAGGACAGCTTTTCGCAAATCTAAATCCATTTCGTAGTCACCTCATTTTTTTCAGCTTTGATAACATTAGTTTGACCTTTTAGAAGGAAAGTATGTATGATAAGAGGGATTCGAAAGCAAAAGTACTGAAGATGCAGGTGAAAAATTCAATGATTGATTCTTTACAAAATAAAAAGGTGAAGTACTGGAATAAATTAAAAAGAAAAAAGGATCGCATGAAAAACGGCTCCTTTTTGATTGAAGGGGAGCATTTGCTGGAAGAGGCTTTAGCCAGTGATTGGACGGTTAAGGAAATCATTATTAAAAACGATTATGAGCGTTCTTTGCTTCAGACGGAGACTTTTCCTGTTACCGAAGTAAGTGAAAAAGTATTTACAACCCTGACAAGCACTGAAAGTCCACAGGGAATTATGGCTGAGGTGGAAATGAAGCAATCCCATGTACCTGAGAACGCCCGAAAGCTTGTGCTGCTGGATGCGATTCAGGATCCTGGCAATCTGGGCACGATGATTCGAACGGCAGATGCACTGGGTTTTGATGGGATCATTTTAGGAAAAGGCTGTGTGGATTTGTTCAATGATAAGGTCATACGCTCCACCCAGGGTTCGTTTTTTCATCTCCCTATTTTGTTTAAGGACTTGTATTCGGAGATGGATGCATTAAAAGAAGGAGGATTTTCGATTTGGGCTACGGCGTTGCGGAATGCCGTGTCGATAGAGGAGCAGGCCGTTCCGGAAAAAGTGGCAGTAATCCTGGGCAATGAAGGGAATGGGGTTCATGAGAGCTTGCTGGAAAAGGCGGATCAAAGCGTATATATTCCGATTAAAGGTAAAGCCGAATCTTTAAATGTTAGTATTGCTGCAGGAATTATGATGTACAAAATTCAACTCTAACTTGCAATTTTTTTGCTGATTTTCTATAATATCATCATAACTAAAGATGAGAAAAAGCGTGGAAAGAGTCCAGTAAATGATGACTAAGCGGCAGACAGGGAGAAATGCCACAGACTGAAAGCATTTTTGCCGCCTCATGATTGAAATTTCGCTCTGGAGCTGACACCAGGACCTTGCCTGATGCAAGTAAAGGTGTACCGGTTTATCCGTTATGAAAATGAAGTGGGCATACAGCACTCGTATGTCAACGAGGGTGGTAACACGGAATGAAGAGTCTCGTCCCTTTTTGAGGGGATGGGACTTTTTTTCATGCGCTAAAACGTCTTTATGCAGAGCAAAAAAAGGAGGATGGAAAATGAAAGAACGTCTTGAGGAACTAAAACAGGAGGCTTTAACGAAGATTTCTGAAGCTGATGATACCAGACAGCTGCAGGAAGTCCGCGTTTCCTATCTGGGAAAGAAGGGCCCAATCACAGAAGTATTACGAGGCATGGG
Source organism: Virgibacillus sp. MSP4-1 (assembly GCF_010092505.1). Lineage (NCBI taxonomy): Bacteria > Bacillati > Bacillota > Bacilli > Caryophanales > Bacillaceae > Virgibacillus > Virgibacillus sp. MSP4-1. Next base: position 1,630,988 of record NZ_CP048021.1, on the reverse strand, counting down.
AAAGCTGCCGAAAGAAGAGCGACCGGTGATTGGTCAGTTGGCTAATGAGGTTCGTGAGGTTATTTCCAAGGAATTAGATACAAAACAGGAGCAGTTGGAAAAGAAGGCACTTGAAGCACAGTTAGCAGAGGAATCCATCGATGTTACCTTGCCGGGCTATTCTCAGCCGACAGGAGGCCCTCATCTTCTGACAAAACTGATTGAGGATATTGAGGATTTGTTTATTGGCATGGGGTTTGAAGTAGCAGAAGGACCTGAAGTTGAACGGGATTATTATAACTTCGAGGCGCTTAATCTGCCTAAAGGACATCCGGCTCGTGATATGCAGGACTCCTTCTACATTACCGAGGAGCTGTTAATGCGCACCCATACATCCCCTGTTCAGGCCAGAACAATGGAGAAGCATGAGGGCAGAGGACCAGTAAAGATTATTTGCCCTGGTAAGGTTTATCGACGGGATACGGATGATGCCACCCATTCCCACCAATTTACCCAAATTGAAGGTTTGTATGTGGATGAAAATGTCCGAATGAGTGACTTGAAGGGTATTCTAAATTCCTTTGCTAAGCAGGTGTTTGGCCAGAGCCGCGAAATTCGTCTGCGTCCTAGCTTTTTCCCTTTCACAGAACCATCTGTAGAGATGGACATTTCCTGTAAAATGTGCCACGGAGAGGGATGCTCAGTTTGTAAGCATTCCGGTTGGATTGAAATTTTAGGTGCAGGCATGGTTCATCCAAATGTTTTACGTATGGCTGGTTTCGATCCTGAGAAGTATTCCGGTTTTGCATTCGGAATGGGGCCTGAACGAATTGCCATGTTGAAATATGGAATTGAGGATATCAGACATTTCTATACCAATGATGTCCGTTTCTTAAAACAATTCCATCAAGCATAAAGGAGGAAATGGAAGATGCTTTTATCATTAAATTGGTTAAAACATTATGTAGATCTTGATGATATATCCCCGGACGACCTGGCTGAAAAAATTACCAAAGGCGGAATTGAAGTCGATGGTGTTGAAAAGCTGGGGGAAGGGTTAAAAAATATCGTTGTTGGGTATGTGAAATCCTGCGAGCAGCATCCGAATGCGGATAAGCTTAATGTTTGCCAGGTCGATGTTGGCGAAGAAGAATTACAAATCATCTGTGGCGCACCTAATGTAGCTGCGGGCCAGAAAGTAGTCGTTGCGAAGCCAGGTGCGAGACTTCCAGGCGGTATGAAAATTAAAAAGACGAAGCTTCGTGGTGAAGTATCCAATGGGATGATCTGTTCTCTTCAGGAACTTGGAGTCGAGCAGAAATTCGTTCAAAAAGAATTTGAGGATGGGATTTTTGTCCTTCCTAAAGATACAGAAGTTGGTAGTAATGCTGTTGATTTGCTAAATCTAAACGATACCATTCTGGATTTAGATATAACACCGAACCGGGCAGACAGCTTCAGCATGATTGGGATGGCTTATGAAGTCGCAGCCATTTTAGATAAAGATCTGCATCTGCCGGAGGTGAAGGCAGAACGAATAGATGAAAGTGCCACTGACTATGTACAAGTGAAGGTTAAGGACCCTGATCTGAACCCTTACTATGGGGCCTATGTAGTCAAAAATATACAGATTGGACCTTCTCCATTATGGATGAGAAATCGCCTGATTGCTGCAGGCATCCGTCCGATAAATAACGTAGTCGATATTACTAACTATGTATTGATGGAATACGGGCAGCCGCTGCACGCTTTTGATTTGGACCGTTTCAATTCCAATGAAGTGGTTGTAAGAAGAGCACGTAAAGGAGAAACCATGACTACGCTGGATGGTGAAAAGCGGGATTTACAGGAGGACCACCTTCTTATTACAAATGGTGAGGAAGGAATGGCCCTTGCCGGTGTTATGGGTGGTGCTGATTCTGAGGTGAAGGATGACACCACCACAGTGTTAGTAGAAGCAGCATACTTCAACCCACTGACTGTGCGAAAGTCTTCTAAAGATCATGGACTTCGCAGTGAATCAAGTATTCGGTTTGAACGCGGAGTAGACCCTGCACGTGTAAAAGAAGCAGGACTTCGTGCATGTCAGCTGATGCAGCAGTATGCTGGCGGAGAAGTTTTATCAGGCATCGCAGAGTTTGATGAGCAGAAGATGGAACCATCCATTGTTGAATTTGATGCAGAAACCATCAATAAGCGTCTTGGAACGGATATTTCAGTGGATGAGATGAAGCATATCCTGCATCGTTTGCGTTTTTCATTTGAAGAAAAGGATGCCCATTTTATCGTTTACGCTCCATCAAGGCGTGGAGACATTCAGATTGTTGAAGATATGCTGGAGGAAATTGCCCGGATCTATGGCTATGATAATCTTCCTTATACATTGCCTGAAGGAGCTTCAAATGCAGGCGGCCTGACGAAAAAGCAGAAATTGAAGCGAAGCATACATCGCTACATGCAAAGTGCCGGATTAAATGAAGCGATGACCTATTCGTTAACACGGGAAGAAAACACAGCTAAATTTATGGATCAAACCATTCGTGCCCAAAAGCCAAAAGCTGTGAAACTGGCGATGCCAATGAGTGAAGCCCATAGCCATCTGCGGTTAAGTATTCTGCCTGAGCTGTTAGCAAGTCTTCAATATAATTTAGCACGGCGTCAGCAGGATGTGGCCCTTTATGAATTAGGAGCTATCTATGTGAATACTGAAGACAACCTTTCAAAGCAGCCTAATGAACAGCTTCGTCTGAGTGCTGCGATCACTGGTACATGGGTGAACCAGCAATGGCAAAAAGAAATTAAAGAGGTAGACTTTTTTGTGCTCAAAGGTGTGGCAGAAGGATTGCTGGACACCCTTCAAATTCAGACTGCTACGTTTGAACCTCTGAAAATGGAGGAGATGCATCCGGGAAGAACTGCGGCGATCAGGGTTGACGATGAACATGTCGGTTTTATTGGTCAGATTCACCCTGCTGTGCAAAAAGAGATGGACCTTTCTGACACGTATGTTTTTGATCTGGATGCTGATCGATTATTAGAAATCGCCATGGAGAAGGAAGAAACCTATGAGCCTATTCCACGCTATCCGTCCGTAACACAGGATCTGGCTTTTGTTGTTGATGAAGATACACTTGCCAGACATATGATGGACGTCATTGAACAGGCTGGTCAGCCACATTTGAAGGATATTCAAGTATTTGATATTTATCAGGGCGAACATATGGTGGAAGGAAAGAAATCCATTGCCTTTAACGTAAGATTCCAGGACCCGGAGGCTACCCTGAAAGATGAACAAGTAGAGAAAGCCCGTAAACAAATCGTTGACGCCGTTGAAAATAGTTTCCAGGCAGAGTTGAGAGGTTAGTAAGTAATTGAGCATGGTCCTGTTAAGGGGGAGAGCCCTCCCTGACAGGACCATTTCAAATAGCTCATAATTTCGCTTCATTCGTCAGATACTATCCTATATATAAAACATATATAGAAACGATGGTGGATATGAAACGGATGATGAGTCGGAATGCTGTACCTTATCTTGTTTTAGTTATCATACATTTCCTTCAATTACTCTTTAGTTTCTACAAATATAAAAACAAAAAGCAGCTTTTGATTCTCCTGCTATCCAGTGCTGGTTTAGCCTGTTTATTTGAATTTTTGATCTTAAATTATCTGAGAGCTTATCAATATAAACCGAAACTTTTAAAGAATCCCTACCATGACAATGTTCTGGGTGGAATCCTTTCACAGGTGGTTTATATCCCGTTTACCGCTGTTTTTTTGTCAGCTATTCAGGCAGGATGGAAACTAAAGTTGTTTTTCACTTCGTACTTTACTTTTATTGAACTCATGTTTATCCATTTAAAGGTATATCATCACAACTGGTGGAAGACCTTATATACATCGATTCTAATTCCATTCTTTTTCAAACTGAATGATATGTGGCTGTGCTCTTTAAAGCAAAAGAGCCCGGTTGTCCGTTTATTATCCTTACTCTGTATGTCAATAGCTACGTCAGTGAGTGCGTTGTTTGGGTTAACATCAAGCGGGCAAGTACGGTTTAAACTGGGAAAACCCTTTACATGGCTAAGACATTTCAAAGTGGAACCTTTGTATTCAATGATTCTTTCTTTTATTTGTTCTGTGTTTATTAAGCTTTTTAAAGGTACATTACCAGGCTATTTATCATCCTTATTCGCTTTTAAAATCCTGGATTACGGAATGAAGCAATTTCACATGTTTCAATTCATTAAAAATAAAGGATATCATCACATTTATCATCTGTTTGTTATTCTTATGACTAAATGTTATTATCGCATGATATACAAGTAACCCCAAGATGGTATAGGCTTTAAAATCCACTGAAGAATGTTGCAGGAGTTCATCTAATTCATGAAAAGACCCCATAGACATGTCTGCAAGGCAGCTGTCATGGGGTTTCTTTTACAGTTTAATTCCTGTTTCTTTGTCGATTTTTCAGTCTGAGAATTTGTTCTGCTTTTTGATAATTGGAAAAGTGCACTTTGGAATATTGATCAAGAGCCTGTTTTCCTTGACTTTGTATGATTCTTGCTGCCTGCTCATCTACTTTTTTACTGGCCCCTTTTTGAATCTGGAAACCGGCTTCATCGGATAGACGATCCATTTCCTTCACAAATTTTGCACGGGCCATAATCGATGCGGCTGCGACTGCGATGGAATGACTTTCAGCTTTGGTAATAAAATGAATGTTGTCAGGCATACGTTTTTGTTCAGATTTTAAATGACGTTCAAACACGCTTGGCTGGCAAAACTGATCAACGAGGATTCCATCCAGGGAGTTTGAACCTATTCTTTCTTTCACCTTCATAATTGCATGGTAATGAAGCATCGCCTTCATTTTTCCCTGTGTCCATCCCTTTTGCTGCAGGCGGTTATATTTTTCGTTATGTAAAACCATTAAACTATAAGGGATTTCGGCTGATTTGATTTGTCTGGCAATCTCCTGTATTTTATCATCGGACATGGCCTTTGAATCCTTCACCCCTAATTCCTTTAATAAGGGGATTTTTGACTCGGCTACAAAAGCGGCAGCCGCTGTTAATGGACCAAAGAAGTCACCGGAGCCTGCTTCATCTGAGCCGATGTGACTCTGATTCACAAATGAAGGGGACGTTGCATAGGATTGATTCCTGCTGTCCTGATTTTTATCAGGGGAATGCCCCCATTTCATCGCTTCAGCTTCATGGCTTTTCCCTTGAAATAAAACTTTGCCGGATTTATATGCAGTGATGGAACATCCGTTTACTTTGGCAGCAAACAGGGTATGTACAGGGGGATTGGACTTCAACTGACCTTTATAATACTCTTCCATTTTCTTCAAAAGTTCTTTGGAGGCTTTTATTACACTTTGTGACATATATTGAATCTCCTTTCGCTATCAATCAATGGTTCCCCTTGATTGAAGTCTCACTATAGTATATCAAATGAAATCTTTCTGCATATTCTTTTATTGTTTGATTTCCATCTATGAAAATTCGTGTTAATATAATTTTTAGGATGTTATATAAGGGGGCTTTGCAAGTGTCTCATTCAGATCAGAATAGAACAACCGTATACATTCTTAATAGAAAATATACAATTGTTGGTGATGAACCTCCTCATCACATAGAGCATGTAGCAGATTTAGTTGATCAGAAAATGAAGGAAATTCAGGAAAACAATCCGCGCCTGGATACAGCAAAATTAGCTGTGTTAACAGCGGTAAATACGATGAATGAATACATACAATTACAAGAGGAATATCGATTGCTAACGGAGCAAACGAGAAGAGGGGAACGGAGAAAAAATGGTTGACATCATACTTCTGGCTATTTTGCTGGTTGGATTATTTATAGGCCTCAAACGGGGTTTTATCATGCAGGTGATGCATCTGACCGGTTTTATTATAGCCTTTATCATCGCTGCACTATACTATGACAAATTGGCACCAATTCTTACAATGTGGATTCCTTATCCTGATTTTGGACAGGAAGGCTTCGGGGCATTTTTTGACAATATGCCTTTGGAAACGGCCTTTTATAATGGAATAGCCTTTGTTATATTGTTTTTTATTGTAAAAATTGTTCTGCAGATTATTGCAAATATGCTCGATTTCATAGCGGAACTCCCTATTTTACATAGTGTTAATGGCCTTCTGGGAGCTGTACTGGGTTTTTTCGAGACGTATTTTATTTTGTTTATACTTCTTTATTTTTCAGCACTTATTCCGATTGATTTTATTCAGCAATATGTGGGTGATTCATCTATTGCTCAATTTATGATCGAACATACACCGTTATTCTCTGAGCAGATTACAAATTTATGGGATAACCATATCTCTGAAGCTTTCTAAACTTCTCCTGATTTGAGAGAAGTTTTTTCTTTACTGGACACGATAAAAGTAGGTGATAAAAATGAAAGTGAATAAAAAGCAGGTTATTCAATTGCTTGAAAAGATTGCTGTATATCTTGAATTAAAAGCAGAAAATCCGTTTAAAATTTCAGCTTATCGAAAAGCAGCACAGGCTTTAGAATCAGACGATCGTTCCCTGTCAGAAATAGATGATTTTACAAAAATGAAAGGTATTGGTAAGGGAACGGCTGCAGTTATTCAGGAGTTCGTTGAAAATGGTCAATCTGAAACATTGAAGCAGCTTGAAGCAGATGTTCCTTCTGGCCTTATTCCGCTTTTGGATTTACAGGGGCTCGGAGGCAAAAAGCTTGCCAAGCTTTATCAGGAGCTGGACGTTGTCGATGCCCAATCTTTAAAAGAGGCCTGTGAGAGTGGAAAAGTAGAAGGACTAAGCGGATTTGGAAAGAAAACGTCAGAAAAAATACTGAAGGCTTTGGAAGATCACTCTAAAAGACCTGAAAGATTACCGATTGTTTTTATGCTTCCTATTGTGGAAAGGATAGAGGACGAGCTCGATTCTTTTGAGCATATCATTCAGTTTTCACGAGCGGGCAGTATCCGCAGATATAAAGAAACCATTAAAGATTTAGACTTTATCATCGCAACAAATCACCCTGAAGAAGTAAAGGATCAGCTGCTAAAGCTGGATCATATTGAGCATGTGGAGGCTGCGGGTCCAACAAAGATAACCGTCATTCTAAATGAGGGCTATGAGGTGTCTGTAGATTTCAGACTTGTTGAACCTCAGGAATTTGCCACCACTCTGCACCATTTCACCGGTTCTAAGGATCATAATGTTTCGATGCGTCAATTAGCTAAGGAACAAAATGAAAAAATCAATGAATATGGTGTGGAAAATGTTGAAACAGGTGAAATTATAACCTTCGATAGTGAAGAAGAATTTTTCCATCATTTTGGTCTCGAATTCATCCCCCCTGAGCTACGGGAGAATACCGGTGAAATTGAAGAAGCCCGTGCGCCTCTTACCCTGATTTCCCAGGATGATATCCAGGGGGATCTACATATGCACACAACCTGGAGCGATGGTGCCCAGTCCCTGGAGGAAATGGTAATTAGAGCGAGAGAAAAGGGATATTCCTATATGGCTATAACCGATCACTCAAAATATTTGCGAGTTGCAAATGGACTGAACGAAGAACGGTTGCGGAAACAAAGAGAGGAAATCAATCGTGTGAATGCCAAATATGATGACATTCATGTATTTGCGGGTATCGAAATGGATATTTTGCCTGATGGGACATTGGATTTTTCCGAGAATTTCCTGAAAGAAATGGATTTTGTTATTGCTTCCATTCATTCGAGCTTCACACAATCGAAAGACAGAATTATGCAACGACTAAAAAATGCCATGGATTGCCCTTATGTAAATATAATTGCCCATCCAACAGGTAGATTGATTGGAAAAAGGTCCGGATATGAAGTAGACTATGAAGAGCTTATTCAATATGCAAAAAAGACAAATACAGCTTTGGAATTAAACGCCAATCCCAACCGGCTTGATCTGGCCTGGAACTGGCTGATGAAAGCACAGGAGGAGGGTGTCCGAATTGCAATTAATACAGATGCCCACAGCTATAACATGCTTGAAGATATGTCGATTGGGGTAAGCTTTGCAAGAAAAGGAAAACTAAAGCCGGAAACGGTATTAAATACATGGTCAACGGAAGAACTGGCTCAATTTCTTTCGGACGGAAAATAGTTAAAGGAGTAAATGGCAACATGAATGAAAGAGTTTTGAAAACACTTGAATTCGATAAAATTAAAGAGCTGCTCACAGGCTATGCCGGATCGTCCCTGGGAAAAGAAGAGGCATCGAAGCTTTACCCGTCGAACGAGCTTCCGGAAGCTCAAAGATGGCAGGAGGAAACAGATGAGGCCAGACAGGTTTTACGGTTAAAAGGGCAAATCCCAATGGGTGGAATTTTTGATATCCGTCCCCATGTAAAACGGGCAAACATCGGCGGGATCCTCACAGCATTTGAATGTCTGGATGTTGCCAGTACGATGAGAGCCGGCAAAATCCTTAAACAATTTGTAGCAGACATTGAAGAGGAAGAGCTTGCCCTCCCGATTCTTAGAGAACGGACAGAGCAGATTGTTATTTTGAACGAACTGGAGCGAAATATTAAGTCGTGTATTGATGATCATGGTCATGTCATGGACGGGGCAAGTGAAAAGCTGCGGTCCATCCGATCCAAAATCCGTTCTCATGAAAACAGTGTCAGAGACCGCCTGGAACAATATACAAAATCAAAAAGTAAGATGCTGTCAGATGCGATCGTTACCATTCGTAATGATCGGTATGTGCTGCCGGTAAAACAGGAATACCGGGGCTCATTTGGCGGGATTGTACACGACCAGTCATCTTCTGGCGCAACTTTATTTATTGAGCCACAATCCGTTGTAGAGTCAAATAATAAACTGCAGGCGGCAAAGGTGGAAGAAAAACAGGAAATGGAAAGGATTCTCCAGGAGTTATCCGCTCAGATTGCAGAGGATCAGGGATTTATTTTACAGAACACCGAAGTTTTACAGAAAATTGATTTCCTGGCAGCAAAGGCGAAGTTCAGCAAAGAAATGGATGCAGCTAAACCTGCGATGAATGACCAGGGCTATATAAAAATGAGGGAGGCACGCCATCCTCTCATTGATCCGGATGAAGTTGTCCCAAATGATGTGGAAATTGGCAAGGAATATACTTCCATAGTTATTACAGGACCTAATACGGGAGGAAAAACGGTTACTTTAAAAATGATTGGCCTATGTACTCTTATGGCTCAATCGGGTTTGCAGGTCCCTGCTTTAGATGGTTGTGAATTGGCTGTATTTGATGATGTATTTGCAGATATTGGCGACGAACAGTCCATAGAGCAGAGCTTAAGTACATTCTCCTCTCATATGACCAATATTGTTGAAATATTAAAAGGTGTGCATGAAAAGACTCTTGTCCTGTTTGATGAGCTTGGAGCCGGAACTGACCCGCAGGAAGGCGCGGGACTGGCCATGGCTATTTTAGATGAAGTCATCTCCAGAAGAGCAAGAGTCATAGCAACTACTCACTATCCTGAATTAAAGGCGTACGGATTTAATCGGGAAGGAGTTATGAATGCATCTGTCGAATTTGATGTAAAAACCCTGCGTCCTACCTATCGATTATTACTAGGTGTTCCAGGCCGAAGCAATGCTTTTGAAATTTCCAGACGACTCGGTTTAGAAGAAAAGGTCATTAACCAGGCGAAATCCCTGACTGGACAGGATTCACAAAGTGTGGAAAATATGATAGCTTCCCTTGAAGAAGCTCGCAAAAAAGCCGATGAAGATTATGAACAGGCCGAAGAAATCCTGAAAGAATCCTATCAGCTGAAAAAAGAATTGGAAGAGAAATGGCGTCAATTTGAACAGCGAAAAGAGAAGCTTCTGGAAAAGGCGGAACAAAAAGCAGAGAAGGAAGTAAAGAAGGCAAGAAAAGAAGCCGAAGAAATCATTGATAAATTACAAAATATGAAAAACAGTGCTGAAATTAAAGAGCATGAACTAATTGATGCGAAAAAGCAGCTATCAGAAGCCAATGTGAATTTAACAGGAAATGATCAGAAGCAGGCAGTGGAACAGGAGGATACAAAAGAGCTTGAACCGGGAGATGAGGTAAAGGTTATATCCTTGAATCAGCAGGGATCCATTGTTGAAAAGATCAGTGAAAAGGAATATCAGGTTCAGCTTGGAATGATGAAGGTGAAGGCAAAACGGGAGAACCTTGTGTTCATTAAACGTCCGGAACCACCTAAAGAGGAAAAGCCGACAACCAGTGTAAAGGGCCGAACTTATCACGTAAAAACTGAGCTTGATTTGCGTGGAAAACGTTATGAGGATGCCTTACAGGAATTAGAGAAATATGTAGATAACGCCTTGTTGGCAGGTTATCCCCGGGTTTCCATTATTCATGGTAAAGGGACAGGTGCCTTACGTAAGGGTGTACAGAAATTTGCAGAACGCCATCCATCCATTACAGATCAACGTTTAGGCGGAATGAGTGAAGGTGGATCAGGTGTTACCGTGCTGGAACTTGGATAACGGGGAATGAGGAGGACGCCTATATGTTTTGGGAAAATCCATTGGTGGAAACAGCGGCCAGTTACAGTGTAGTCATACTATGTTTAATTGTTTTCATGGCAGTTTTTGAATTAGTGACCCAATATAATAATTGGAAAGAAATCAAAAAAGGAAACTTTTCGGTTGCCATGGCAACTGGTGGCAAGATGTTCGGGATTGTTAATATTTTTCGTTTTTCAATTGAACATAATGACTCCCTGGCTGAAAGTATCGGCTGGGGAATCTACGGTTTTGTTCTGCTATTATTCGGATACTTTATTTATGAGTTTTTAACCCCAACCTTTAAAATCGATGAAGAAATTAAAAATGACAATCGGGCTGTCGGATTTATTTCCCTGATTATATCAGTCGGTTTATCTTTTGTTGTGGGAGCAAATATCATTTAAGGAGAGGCAAGGATGAAACAGTTAGCCATTGTATTAATGATTGTGGGGATCATCTTTCTTGTAGTAGGTGTTGCATACCTCGTAACTGCCTGAAGGATCTGTCAGTTAATTATAGGTTTAAAGAAACTGAGATACCAAACGGAGGTTTGAGTATCTCTTTTTTAAATGAAAATATTTTAAATTATCTTGCAATTTGTATATAATAGGAGTTGGAGATTAAAAAAGGAGGTTTTTAAATGGGGAAGGATACTAAGTTATGGTATCAGCATTATCCGGAGGAAATAGCTCCATCTATTGATTATGAAGAAAAACCACTCCATGAATTTCTTCAGAACACCACGAAAAAATACCCAAATTTGCAAGCGCTTCATTTTATGGGGAAAGAATTAACCTTCCAGCAGCTATTGTTTCAGACAGAAAAAACAGCAAATTATCTACAGGGATTAGGATTAAAAAAAGGAGATCGTGTAGCCATTATGCTGCCGAATTCACCTCAGTCAGTCATTGGCTATTATGCAGCGATGATGGCCGGAGCCATTGTTGTTCAGACGAATCCGCTTTATACGGAAAGAGAGCTTGAATATCAGTTAAAAGATTCCGGCGCTAAAATGATTATCTGTCTGGACGTACTGTTTCCAAGAGTAAAAAAGGTGAAGGATAAAACAGATGTAGAGCATATCATTGTAACAGGAATAAAAGACTATCTTCCATTTCCTAAAAACATGGCTTATCCATTTATCCAGAAAAAAGAGTATGGTAAATTTGAAAAGCCTGCACATAATAGCTATGGAGGACATGTACATCAATGGGCAAATATATTAAAAGAGGCAGGTCGTGATGTCAGGAAAGTGGAGATCAATCCCAAAGAGGATATTGCACTGCTTCAATATACAGGAGGAACCACGGGATATCCTAAAGGTGTTATGCTTACCCACTTTAATTTAGTTGCGAATACACAAATGTCACAGCAATGGATGTATAAAATTAAGGAGGGGGAAGATATAACCCTGGGTGTGCTTCCGTTTTTCCATGTCTACGGGATGACTGCTGTAATGAACTTATCCATCATGATGGCAACAAAAATGATTTTAATCCCGCAATTTAAAGCTGAAGATATTTTGAAGACGATTGAAAAAGAAAAACCAACCTTGTTTCCAGGTGCGCCGACCATTTACATTGGTCTGCTGAATCATCCCAAACTTAAGGATTATGATGTATCATCCATCAAAGCATGCATTAGTGGTTCAGCTCCTTTACCTGTGGAAGTACAGGAACAATTTGAAAAAGAAACAGGCGGAAAATTGGTAGAAGGCTATGGGTTAACAGAATCCTCCCCTGTTACTCACGCAAATCTTCTCTGGGATAAGCGCGTCAATGGAAGTATTGGACTCCCGTGGCCTGATACGGATGCGAAAATTTTTGACAGTGCTGACAATATGGAAGAAATGGAGATAAATGAAGTTGGTGAACTGGCGGTTAAAGGTCCTCAGGTTATGAAGGGCTATTGGAATCGTCCGGAAGAAACCGATCAGGTATTAAAGGATGGCTGGCTGTTCACTGGAGATATGGGCTATATGGATGAAGAAGGTTTTTTCTATATCGTTGACCGTAAAAAGGATATGATTATCGCAGGTGGTTATAACATATATCCCCGTGAGGTTGAGGAAGTGTTATATGAACATGAAGCCGTACAGGAAGCTACCGTAGCAGGGATTCCTGATCCTTACCGCGGAGAAACGGTAAAAGCTTATGTTGTCATAAAAGAAGGAAGCGGGGTAACCGAAGAGGAATTGGATAAATTTTGCCGGAAAAACCTTGCAGCCTATAAAGTACCGCGGATATATGAGTTCAGAGATGAATTGCCAAAAACTGCAGTTGGAAAAATTTTAAGGAGACAATTAGTTGAGGAAGAAAAAGCTAAAGCAAAGCAGGATAATCAACAGTCCGTTTAGAATCAGCCAAACCTTTACAGAAAAATTCCCCTTAATATTGACATGGAGATCGAATGCAATTAAAATGTAGTTAAAATGAATGACTATTCATTCAGTTTTTGAAAAGTGTATGGAATTCTAGTAATATTACGTTGAAAACAACCAACACTTTTCTTAGATGAAGGAGACCATTATGAAAAAAAACAAACCAAAGTACAAACAAATTATTGATGCAGCAGTGGAAGTAATAGCTGAAAATGGCTACCATGCTTCACAGGTTTCCAAAATCGCAAAAAAAGCCGGAGTTGCCGATGGAACCATCTACTTATATTTTCGTAACAAGGAAGATATTCTGGTTTCCTTGTTTCAGGAAAAAATGGGGAATTTCATTGAACGGATTAAAGAGGATACGGAGCAGAAGTCTAATGCTGATGAAAAGCTTCGTACCCTTATTGAAATGCATTTCAGCCGCTTAGCTAATAATTATCATCTGGCTGTTGTAACGCAGTTGGAGCTAAGGCAATCCAATAAAGATCTTCGTCAGAAAATTAATGAAGTTTTAAAAGGATATCTGGCTGTCATTGACGAAATACTTAAAGAAGGCATTAAAGAAGGCATCTTTCATCCCGAATTAAATATTAAGCTCGTACGCCAGATGATTTTTGGCACATTAGACGAGGTGGTTACGAATTGGGTGATGAAGGAAGAGAAATATGACCTTATTTCACAGGCAGATGCTGTACACTATCTAATTACGAATGGATTAAAAAAATAGCAAGAGGGGGCGGAATTGGTGGATTATTTATCTTATGACAAAGATGGGAATAAAGGATTTATCACCTTTAATAGTCCACCTGCAAATGCCCTTTCCTCAAAGCTTTTGGAGGAGCTGTCAAAGACTTTGGATCAGATTGAAGAAGATCCGGAAGTGAAGGCAGTTATCATTCGTGGGGAAGGGAAATTCTTTTCTGCAGGTGCTGACATTAAAGAATTCACACAAGTAAAGACCGCAGAGGACCATGCTTCATTGGCGAGAAATGGTCAACATATTTTTCATCGAATCGAACACTTTCACGTTCCGGTTATTGCCTCAATTCATGGAGCAGCCCTAGGCGGCGGCCTGGAATTAGCCATGGCCTGTCATCTCCGGATTGTTACAAAAAATGCAAAATTAGGGCTTCCGGAAACAACACTTGGCATTATTCCTGGTTTTGCAGGAACCCAGCGCTTACCACGCTATGTTGGTTTACCTAAAGCCTATGAAATGATTCTAACAGGTACACCAATGAGTGGCGAAGAAGCGGTTCAGTGGCAGCTGGCCAATGATGCGGTTTCTGAAGAGGAATTGGAGTCATATACTGAGAATCTGGTTAATAGAATGGTAGACAAAAGCAGGCCATCTGTTCAGGCTGTTATGAAATTATTACCTTACGCACATACCTCTCAATTTCAGGGAGGGGTTGAGGAAGAGGCGAAGCAATTTGGACAGATATTCGGAACAGATGATGCTCAGGAAGGAATTCAGGCCTTTATTGAAAAAAGAAAGCCTAATTTTAAAGATTAATAGATTAGAGGAGGTAATCATATGAACATTTATGTATTAATGAAAAGAACTTTTGACACAGAAGAGAAAATCATTATTGAGGATGGACGAATCGATGATGAAGGTGCTGAATACATTATCAATCCTTATGATGAATATGCGATTGAAGAGGCCATCCAGCTGCGTGATGAACATGATGGAGAAGTAACGGTAGTAACGATTGGTGGCGAGGATGCAGAAAAACAGCTGCGTACTGCACTTGCTATGGGCGCAGATAAAGCTGTTCTTATCAATACAGAAGAAGATGTTGAGGAAAGTGACCAGTACACAACAGTTAAGGTTCTGGAAGCATTCTTTGAAGACAAAGATGCTGATATTATCCTTGCCGGTAATGTTGCCATCGATCAGGCAAGCGGTCAGGTTGGTCCACGCTTAGCAGAACGTTTGAATATCCCATATGTGACAACGATTACAAATCTGGAAATTGATGGGGACACCGCTCATATAGAACGGGATGTCGAAGGAGATGTGGAAAAAGTAGATGCGCCGGTTCCATTGCTTGTCACTTGCCAGCAGGGGTTAAATGAACCACGATACCCATCACTTCCTGGTATTATGAAAGCGAAGAAAAAGCCTTTAGAGGAACTGGAGCTGGATGATTTAGACCTGGATGAAGATGATGTAGATGCGAAAACAAAAACTATTGAAGTGTTTCTCCCTCCTGAAAAGGAAGCAGGAAGAATTCTTGAGGGTGAAATCGATGACCAGGTGAAAGAATTAGTCGATCTGTTAAATAATGATGCGAAAGTGATATAAGAGAATTGAAAACTGAACATCTTCGGAAAGGGGAATAAATAATGAGTAAAAATATCCTTGTATTTGGTGAAGTTCGTGATGGTGAGCTTCGTAATGTTTCATTTGAAGCGATTGCAGCCGCCCGTAAAATCAGTGAAGACGGTGCGATTACAGCCGCTGTTTTTGGTAAAGATGGCTTAGATAAGGCTGCGAACGAAATGATTTACCATGGTGCTGATCGTGCTGTAACGGTACAGGATGATAAATTGGAAACGTATACTTCTGAAGGATATGCCCAAGCCGCCTTGGCTGTCATTGATGACGAGGATCCGGATGGTATTGTAATGGGCCATACGTCTGCAGGAAAGGATTTAACACCAAAGCTCGCAAGCAAGCTTGAAAGCGGTTTAGTGTCAGATGTTACCGATATTGAGGTAACAGGTGATAATGTTGTCTTTACCAGACCTATTTATTCAGGGAAGGCTTTTGAGAAGAAAATAGTGACAGATGGTATGATTTTTGCTACCATCCGTCCTAATAATATTGCAGCGCTTGACCGCGATGACAGCAGAAGTGGAGATGTGTCAAGCAAGGATGTTGATATTAAAGATATCCGTACTGTGATAAAAGAAGTGTTACGTAAAACCACAGATGGGGTCGATCTTTCTGAGGCTAAAGTAGTTGTATCAGGAGGACGTGGCGTAAAAAGTAAAGAAGGTTTTGAACCACTGCAGGAACTTGCCGATGTACTGGGAGGAGCAGTAGGTGCTTCCCGAGGTGCATGTGATGCAGATTATTGTGATTACTCCCTGCAAATTGGTCAGACCGGTAAAGTTGTTACTCCAGACTTATATATCGCATGTGGAATTTCTGGTGCTATTCAGCATCTGGCCGGGATGTCCAACTCCAAAATTATTGTAGCGATTAACAAAGATCCGGAAGCTAACATCTTTAACGTAGCTGACTATGGAATCGTCGGTGATCTGTTCGATGTGGTTCCTAAATTAACAGAGGAAATCAAAAATCTGAAAGTGAATGCATAATTTGTATGCCAGGAGCCTATCTTAAAGGTTTCTGGCATTGTAATATTCCTGGAAAAACAACCGGAAAACAGTCATCATAAAGTGAAACTTCCATTAATAGGGGTATTAAGGTCAGTTAATACGTAAAAAAGTGTATGAACTATATTTATCAGGAAATAGTAATAACAAACAAACCATTGGCAATGATAAGTTACTAGGTGATATACTTACAAATGAATGAAATAAGCTTCACTAGGAGGAATGAAAAATGGCAATTGCACATGCAAATGACCAGAGCTTCGGTCAGGAAACTTCAGAAGGACTCGTACTCGCGGATTTTTGGGCAACCTGGTGCGGACCTTGCAAAATGATTGCACCTGTCTTGGAGGAATTGGACAGTGAAATGTCTGAAAAAGTAAAAATCGTTAAATTAGATGTAGATGAAAACCAGGAAACTGCTCAGAAATATGGAGTAATGAGTATTCCTACTTTGCTTCTTTTCAAAGATGGAGAAGTTGTTGACCAGGTTGTAGGCTATCAACCTAAAGAAGCACTTGTTGAACTTGTAAATAAACATGCATCTTAATCTGATATAAACAGAGAACTTTCCCTTGTCATTTTTGTGAATGACAGGGGATTTTGTTTTAATAGGTCCGAGGGCATAAGCGGAAGATCCGGAGTGGCCGTTTTTGGGCCATGGAGGGTATTAGGTTTATGGCCGCCTGGACTTGGGAACCGTAGCAGGACAAACTGGGCTCTTCCGCCTTTTTTAGACGTTCTTATATCATATTGATTTGTCTTCCTGAGTATGAATGAGTAGGTTATTTTTCAAACATCTCCCATTAGAATATAATAGGAACTGTAGTGATTGATTAGGAGTGTAAGAAAATGAATAAAGCCATTCAGGATAAATTAGCGGTTCTCCCTGATCAGCCAGGGTGTTATTTAATGAAAAATAAGCATGATGAAGTAATTTATGTCGGCAAATCGAAAAAGCTTAAAAATCGAGTTCGATCCTATTTTACCGGAGCTCATGACACGAAAACCCAACGGCTTGTTCAGGAAATTGACCATTTTGATTATATTGTAACGTCATCAGAAATTGAAGCACTCATCCTTGAAATGAATTTAATTAAAAAATATGATCCCAAGTATAATGTGCTTTTAAAGGATGATAAAAGCTACCCTTACCTAAAAATAACAGCTGAAAAGCAGCCAAGACTCATCATTACACGACAGGTGAAAAAGGACAAAGGGAAGTATTTTGGACCTTATCCAAACGTTTCCGCTGCTCGTGAGACAAAAAAGCTGCTGGATCGTCTCTATCCGTTACGAAAATGCAATAAAATGCCGGATCGGGTATGCCTTTATTATCACATCCATCAATGTTTAGGTCCTTGTGAATTTCATGTATCAGATGAAACCAATGAAGAAATTGTCCGAAGCATAACCAGGTTTCTGGGTGGAGGACATGGAGAGATTAAAAAGGATCTTCAGAATAAAATGCAGGAAGCCTCAGAAAACCTTGAATTTGAAAGAGCTAAGGAATACAGGGACTTAATTGAGCATATTGAAGCTGTTATGGAGCAGCAGAAGATGACGCTTAATGATAAGCAGGACCGGGACATCTTTGGTTATGATTATGATAAGGGATGGATGTGTATACAAGTATTCTTTATTCGGCAGGGGAAGTTAATCGAGAGGGACGTAGCCTTATTCCCGTTTTTTGACGACCCTGAGGATACTTTTTTAAGCTATATTGGCCGTTTTTATCTTCACCAGAATCATCCAAAACCTAAAGAAATTCTGGTTCCACTTGGGACGAATAGAGAATTATTGGAAGATTTGCTGAAGATTCATGTGAAAATTCCAATGCGTGGAAGGAAAAAAGAACTTGTAGAATTAAGTATGCAAAATGCCAAAATTGCGCTGAAAGAGAAATTTTCTATAATTGAACAGGACGAAGAGAGAACGATTAAGGCGGTGGAAGGACTTGGCGAGCTGTTAAAGATAGAAACTCCCCATCGAATTGAAGCCTTTGATAATTCCAATATCCAGGGGACAGATCCTGTATCAGCTATGGTTGTCTTTATCGACGGCCGCCCCAGCAAGAAGAACTACCGGAAATATAAGATTAAGGAAGTAGAGGGACCTGACGATTACGATACGATGCGAGAAGTGGTGAGAAGAAGATATAAAAGGGTTCTGAAGGAAAATCTCCCCTTACCGGATTTAATTCTTATTGACGGGGGGAAAGGACAAATGAGTGCGGCTCTCGATGTTCTGGAGAATGAGCTTGGCCTGGATATCCCTTTATGCGGGCTTGCCAAGGATGAAAAACATCGTACGAGCGAGCTGTTGTATGGAGATCCTCCTGAAGTCGTGAATATGGACCGAAAATCTCAGCCGTTTTATTTAATACAAAGAATTCAGGATGAGGTACATCGATTTGCCATTTCGTTCCACCGACAATTAAGGGGAAAGAGCTCTTTCCAATCCAAATTGGATGAAGTAGAAGGAGTTGGACAAAAGAGAAAACGCCTGTTGCTCCGTCATTTTAAGTCTATGGATGATATAAGTCACGCAGACATTGAGGAGTTAACGAAATTAGGAATACCTCACCCGGTTGCGGAAAAAATTCTGGATGCACTGCAGGCGGGTGAAGCAGACACACCAGAATAAGGTATGAATTTATTTCCAGTATCCGTTTGATCGGATACTTTTTTCTTGGTAAACCATGCAGGCAGCACTTTTAAATGTAATCATTACTATTTACAAATCGTAATCATTACGATAAAATAAACAAGTATTCTTTCTTGAAGTATTGATATGAAATAAAAATAGATTTTATGAGTTCACTGCAGATAATGATTAAATATAAAGGAGGTAACCTGATTGGCTAAAAAATCAAAGATCGTTAAGGAAAAGAAACGGGAAGAAATGGTGCAAAAATATGCTGACCTTAGAAGAGATTTAAAGGCTAAAGGGGATTATGAGGCACTGCGTAAGCTTCCGAGGGATTCTTCCCCAACACGTGTCAACCGTCGGTGTGAAGTAACCGGGCGTCCTAAAGGCTATATGAGAAAATTTGGTATGTCGCGTATTGCTTTCCGGGAATATGCTCATAAGGGACAGGTTCCTGGTGTAAGAAAAGCAAGCTGGTAATACTTCAGGTGTGCTATTAAGGAAAAAGGCTGATTCAATGCTTACATTTGAATCAGCCTTTTTATAATGGAATGATCAAACGAAAACTCCCACTTAGTGAAGGTTCACTTCATATCGTTTCAACAGCATAAAAAGAAATAAGCTTCTTTCGTCTGTTTTCTTCATCAATACACTCCATTTCATCATTAAAAATTAAGGATAGCTGCTGGGCAATAAACCCGGCTTCTAACCGATAGGAAACAGGCTCCTCATAGGAAAAACGTTCTTCAATTAATGGTCCTTTCAATTCAAATTCCAGCTTTTTCTTCTTTTGTTTTACCAGGTTAAGGTGACCAAAACCTGCTTTATGAAAAAAGACCTGAATATCCTCTATTTCCTGTAATGGATATTGTCTGGCTAATTTTTTCCCCAAATAATACAGTACAAAACTGGTATCCTCGCCTAAAACTTCAGGTATGGTAAGCTGCCTCATCATTTCAAACCCAAGTGCGGGAATTTGGATGTCTCTGAGGCTTTCATTATGAAGTAAAGATTTCTCTTTTCCCACTGTGCTCATCCCTTTCTATTATTCATTATCATAGGGATTCAAGAATATTGCAATACTAATATTTTCGTAAAAAACATCACAATTATGGAAAGGATTTCCGACCGGCAGATAAAGTGAAACTTCTAACAGCAGGGTTATTAAGGTCAATTAATACGTGGTCAATTTGCTGGAAAATTAGAATAAATTTGACTTTACCCAGAAGTTTCCTTGACGCTATGAACGGGTAGGAGTAAAATATTAAATGTTATGAAAGGATTTTTTTAAAGCGAGAAGGGGGACTTTCCAGAAAATATATTTTTTTTGGAAAAATAAAAGCGCTTTACTTACTGTTTTTGATCCAAACAATACTTTCATCAATTGAGGGGGGTTAAGATGGCGCAGGATCGCGAGTTTTTTAATCGGAGACTACATTCATTATTAGGGGTTATCCCAATAGGTGTATTTTTGGTACAGCATTTAATGGTAAACCAGTTTGCTAGATGGGGTCCTGAATCCTTTAATACAGCAGCTGGAATTATGGGAAACCTTCCATTTGTTCTTGTTCTGGAAATTTTCGTTATTTACCTTCCGCTCATTTTCCATGCGGTTTACGGTGTTTATATTGCTTTTACAGCAAAAAACAACGTATCAAGGTATGGATATTTTCGTAACTGGATGTTTTATTTACAGCGCATAACCGGGATTATTACTTTAATCTTTATTGTATGGCATGTTTGGGAAACCAGAATTGCGCATGCGATTTATGGTACCGAAGTTAACTTTGACATGATGGTAAATATATTGGATCATCCTTTCATGTTCTGGTTCTATATTATTGGTGTAATTTCAGCAGTATTCCATTTTGCTAATGGTTTATGGTCCTTCTTTGTAAGCTGGGGACTTACCATTACACCACGTTCACAGCGTATTGTTACATACGTGACCATGATAATATTCGTAGCTTTATCCTATGTTGGTGTAAGTACATTATTTGCTTTCGTAAGTTAAGGAAAGAATCTTTATTGAACAGGGAGTGAATTTTATGAGTAACCGTAATATCGTTGTTGTTGGCGGCGGACTAGCTGGACTAATGGCAACAGTAAAGGCAGCAGAAGCTGGTGTACACGTTGACCTCCTTTCACTTGTACCCGTGAAACGCTCCCACTCTGTATGTGCACAAGGTGGAATCAATGGTGCCGTTGATACAAAGGGGGAAGGCGATTCTCCTTGGATTCATTTTGACGATACCGTATATGGTGGCGACTTTTTAGCAAACCAGACTCCTGTTAAGGCGATGTGTGAGGCCGCGCCAGGAATTATTCATATGTTTGATCGTATGGGAGTTATGTTTAACCGTACATCAGAAGGATTGCTTGATTTCCGTCGTTTCGGTGGAACTCAGCATCACCGTACAGCTTTTGCCGGAGCAACCACAGGTCAGCAGCTGCTATATGCCTTGGATGAGCAGGTTCGCCGTCATGAAGTAAATGGTTTAGTAACAAAACACGAAAATTGGGAATTCTTATCAGCTATGGTTGATGATGAAGGCGTAAGCCGAGGTGTAATTGGCCAGGACTTACATTCCCATGAAATAAAGGCCTTCAAAGGTGACGCCGTTATTATGGCTACTGGCGGACCGGGAATTATCTTTGGCAAATCTACCAATTCTATTATTAACACTGGTTCAGCTGCTTCTGCTCTATATCAGCAGGGTGCAATTTATGCTAATGGAGAGTTTATTCAAATTCATCCAACAGCTATTCCTGGTGATGATAAATTACGACTCATGAGTGAATCTGCAAGAGGTGAAGGTGGACGTGTCTGGACATATAAAGACGGAAAACCTTGGTATTTCTTAGAAGAAAAATACCCTGCTTATGGGAACCTGGTTCCTCGTGATATTGCTACCCGTGAGATTTTTGATGTATGTGTAAACCAGAAGCTCGGTATTAATGGGGAAAACATGGTTTATCTGGATCTGTCTCATAAAGATCCTAAAGAATTAGATGTTAAGCTGGGTGGAATCATTGAAATTTATGAGAAGTTTGTTGGTGACGATCCAAGAAAAGTTCCAATGAAGATCTTTCCTGCTGTTCATTACTCCATGGGCGGTCTATGGGTTGACAACAACCAAATGACAAATATCCCTGGTGTATTTGCTGCAGGTGAATGTGACTTTACCCAGCATGGTGCCAACCGTCTTGGCGCAAATTCTCTGCTGTCATCTATTTATGGTGGACTTGTTGCCGGACCAAATGCTGTAGAGTACATCGATGGTCTGGATAAGACAGCAGACGAAATTTCTTCTCAGTTCTTCGATCAGAAAGTAAAAGAAGAAGAAGAGAACTTTGAAAAAATTATGGGGATGAACAGCGGTAACGAAAATGCTTATCAGATTCATAAAGAGCTGGGTGAATGGATGACGGATAATGTTACGGTTGTTCGTGATAATAAAAAACTATTAGAAACAGATGAAAAAATTCAGGAATTGCTGGAACGCTATGAGAATATTAATATCAATGATACTTCCCGCTGGAGTAATCAGGGTGCAATGTTTACCAGACAGCTTAAGAACATGCTGCAGTTGGCCCGAGTGATTACACAAGGCGCCTATCATCGTAATGAAAGCCGTGGGGCACACTATAAGCCTGAATTTCCTGAGCGTAATGACGAGGAATTCCTGAAAACCACCATGGCAAAATATGATGCGGAAAACAATCAACCCGACTTATACTATGAAGATGTTGATGTTTCCTTCATCGAGCCAAGAAAGAGAGACTATACGAAAAAACATTAAGCATAAGTTAGGGGGAGGAGAACCATGAGTGATACAAAGAATATTGATTTGATTATATCTCGTCAGGATAGCCCCGATTCTAAGCCATATGAAGAAAAATTCAGTATTCCATATAGAAAAAATTTAAATGTAATATCGGCTCTAATGGAAATCCGCCGAAATCCGGTCAATGCAGAAGGGGAAAAAACAACACCGGTATTTTGGGAAATGGGCTGTTTAGAAGAAGTATGTGGTGCCTGTTCCATGGTGATTAATGGCAAACCACAACAGGCTTGTACAGCATTAATCGATCAATTGGAACAACCGATTCGTCTGGAACCAATGACGACATTTCCGGTTGTAAGAGACTTGGCTGTTGACCGCAGTCGTATGTTTGATTCACTGAAGAAGGTAAAGGCATGGATTCCTATCGATGGAACCTATGACTTAGGACCTGGGCCACGCATGGCTGAGAGCAAACGTCAATGGGCCTATGAATTATCCAAGTGTATGACATGCGGGGTTTGTCTGGAGGCTTGCCCGAACGTTAACAGTGATTCAAACTTTATTGGTCCTGCACCGTTGTCTCAGGTTCGCCTGTTTAACTCCCATCCAACTGGTGAGTTTCACAAGAGTGAACGTATGGAAACGATTATGGGGGATGGAGGACTGGCCAACTGCGGGAACTCCCAAAACTGTGTTCAGTCCTGTCCTAAAGGTATTCCTTTAACGACATCCATTGCGGCCCTTAACCGTGAGGCAACTCTGCAGTCATTCAAGAGCTTTTTTGGCAGTGACAACATCAACTAATAGATTTGAGCCTCTTCTATTATTCAGAAGAGGCTCAATTTGTATACACGTATGAACTATTAGTAATAGGAGGAAGGAATGTGAAGACAGTTAATTATATATCAGATATGGAAACGTGGCAGGAGGAGTTCACTTTTTATATTCCGGTAAAGATTCGCTTTTCTGAAACAGATATGTTCGGGCATGTGAACAATGTTTCCCCTTTTATTTATTTTGAGGAAGCACGCATTGCCTTTTTTAGCCATATTGGAGTTTTTCAGGACTTGAGTGATGCGCAGGACGGAATCCCGGTTGTCGCGGATTTGCAATGTGATTATCATAAACAAATTTATTTTACGGATTCACTGAAATTGTATGTGAAGGCGAATCATGTAGGAAATACTTCTGTGGACATTCATTATTTGGGAATCAATCAGGATAGAGAGGTGTGTTTCACCGGACGTGGACGTATTGTAAAGATTCATCCCGATTCAGGAACGCCTGTACTTTTCACGGAAAAGGAACTGGAGAAATTAAACAGCTCTCATGACCATTTAAGCATATGACCATTTTTTCTGAATATACATGGTTTTATGCTCAAATGAGGGCACGGCAGTTTTGCGCTATACATACTATACAATGACTAAATAATTCCCCTTATTCCTTGTGGCTCATGTACAGCAAGGAGGGGTTCCCGATTGAATAATGAGGATTATAACACGAAGCAGCTACTAACAAAACGGGAAAAAGAAGTTTTTGAATTGCTGGTTCAGGACCGAACAACGAAAGAAATAGCTGAAGAGCTGTTTATTTCGGAAAAAACAGTTCGGAACCATATATCCAATGCAATGCAAAAACTTGGTGTAAAGGGGCGTTCACAAGCAGTTGTCGAGCTCCTTCGCATGGGGGAGTTAAAGCTTTAAACGTTGAGGCTGATCCAGGGACACCTTGGCATCAGCCTCTTTTTTTACCTGCAACAAAATCGTAACTTGATATTTTCAAAAAAAACATAGAAAATAGAATAGAAAAGCGGAGGCGACTCGAAGCAAGAAAGTACACTTGCTTCTGCGGTGCTAATTCTCAGGAGTATTCCTTAGTGTTCAGGTCATGCGGGATAAGCAAGTCGCGACGAATATGTAGGGGGAAAACAAGTGGCTAAACCTATAGATGCAGAAACGATTGCACATTTAGAAAAGGATTTGCGCAATATTTCCTATATCCTTAAACAAAAGGGAAGGGAAATTCTGGCACATTATCCAATCACAACCCCACAGTTTATTGCATTACAATGGTTATTAGATGAAGGAGATTTAACCATTGGCGAGTTATCGAAAAAATTATTTTCAGCTTTTAGTACGACGACTGATCTAGTCGATCGTCTGGAAAAAAATGAGCTTGTTAAACGTGTTCCTGATCCAAATGACCGTCGAGTTGTCCGGATTCATTTACTGGAAAAAGGGAGAACGATCATTGATGAAGTTATCTCTAAACGCCAGCAGTATTTACAAGAGGTTTTACAAAGCTATGACCAGAATCAGGTTCATACATTAAAAAATGTGTTAAGTCAATTAAATCATGATATTTCCGATTACCAGAATAAATCTTAGCATGATCTTAAATCCAGAACAGAAAGGCGATTCACTGTGAAACAACCAATTGGAATTATAGACTCTGGGGTTGGAGGATTAACGGTTGCAAAGGAATTAATCCGTCAATTGCCAAAAGAAGAATTTATCTATCTTGGAGATACATTGAGGTGTCCTTATGGCCCGAGACCGGAAGAACAGGTGAGACAATATACGTGGGAAATGGTTCGGTACTTAATTCATTCAGATATAAAAATGTTAGTTGTCGCATGTAATACGGCTACTGCTTTTGTGTTAGAGGAATTAAGAGAGAAGCTTGAGGTTCCCGTTATTGGTGTTATTCAGCCAGGGGCAAGAGCCGCTATTAAAACAACCAATAATTTAAACGTCGGAATTATTGGTACAATAGGAACAATTGAAAGTAAAGCCTATCCTGATGTGCTGAAACAGATTCATTCATCCATTCATGTATACAGCTTAGCATGTCCAGCTCTGGTTCCTCTTGTAGAAAGCGGTGAATTGGAAGGGGATAATGCCCGTCAGACTGTTTATGATTCTTTATCACCGCTGCTAAATACGAATATTGATACGTTAATCCTGGGCTGTACCCATTATCCTCTTTTGAAGCCACTCATTCAGGAGGTGATGGGAGAAAAAGTGTCTGTGATTTCTTCAGGGGATGAAACTGCCAGAGAAGTGAGTACGATTCTGTCCTACAACAATCTATTATATCAGGGGGAACGCATTCCTCAGCATAAATTTTATACAACTGGTAACCTAAAACTATTTGAGCAAATCGCTAAAGTATGGTTCGGGTATCCCCTTGCGTTTGTGCAAAATATTAAATTATAAGAGTAAGCCAACTTCCTCATAACATTGGGGAAGTTTTTTGATTATCCAAAGCTTTTCCCTATATTTTTTGGTCTAAATTTAAAAATAGCTCGTATAAATAATAGTACAAACCATCATGGGAGGGAAAAGCATGCAAAAACGATCAATCTGGATAGGAACGGCATTGGCATCCAGTATTGTACTGCTATCAGGCTGCTTGCAAGGAGAACAATCATTGGAGGAACTCATGGATCCACCTCAAAATGTTCAGACAGTCAATGATTTAGATAATGCAGAGAACAAAAAGGAAGCTTCTGAAAATAAGAAGGAAAGTGAGGAAACCAAAAATAAAAAGGATGCAAAAACCACTGAAACAACAAATAGAGAACTATATTTAATAGATGAGAACGGTATGGTCGTTTCGCAGACATTACCACTTCCTCAGGCAGATTCAAAGGAAGTTGCAAAACAGACTCTGGAATACTTAGTAAAGGATGGCCCGGTCTCTGATATTCTGCCTAATGGTTTTCAGGCTGTCATACCAGCTGGTACAAACATCAACAGTCTGAATTTACAGGATAATGGTACATTAGTGGTAGACGTTTCAAAAGAGTTCAAAGAGTATAAGGCAGAAAATGAATTGAAAATTATTCAGGCCATGACGTTTACCCTGACTCAATTTGATTCGGTCGATCGGATTAAACTTCAAATCGATGGAGTCGAACAGAATGTCATGCCTGTAAATGGCACTCCGATTGGTAATGGGTATACACGGTCAGATGGGATTAATTTACACGTTGGGGACGTTACGGATTTAATGAATAGTGAGTCTGTGACCGTTTATTACCCTGCTCAGCAGGAAGAGCATTATTATTATGTTCCTGTTACAACAAGAGTAGAAAGTGAAAGTAACAGTAAATATGAGAGGGTCATTAATCAGCTTGTTGAAGGCCCTGACTATGAACTTACAGGTCTGGTAAATGTGTTCCAGAATGACGTAGAGCTGACGAAAAAGCCGGTGAATAAGGATGGGGTATTAGCGCTAACCTTTAATAAGTCGATTTTTAATGATGAGAAGAACCAGACAATTTCTGATCCGGTATTGAGTTCTATTGTACTGACATTAACCGAGCATCCTAAGGTGGAATCTGTACAAATTAAGGTAGAAGGAACAGAACAGGTATTTAATGAAAATGGTGAAGCCTATTCTCAGCCGGTAACCAGGGAGGATGTTTCTGAACCTAGTGGTATTTAATCCAAAAGATGTATATACTAACATATGTCAGACAGGGGCTGGTCATCAGCCTCTTTTTTGTGGCCTGTGAAATGATTAAATAAAGATAAGAAAACCAGAAGAAACATGTTCCATTTAATATTTGTTATTATAAGAGTAAAGTGATAAGGTAAAGTCTCAGAAGGAGGATCATTCAATGAGAACAGATGGTAGAGAAGCGAATGAACTACGAAAAGTACATATGGAAACCAATTTCACAAAACATCCGGAAGGTTCCGTTCTTATTAGTGTAGGAGATACCAAGGTCATTTGTAATGCAAGTATAGAAGATCGTGTTCCTCCCTTTTTACGTGGTCAGGGAAAGGGCTGGATTACAGCAGAATACGCCATGTTGCCAAGAGCAACTGAACAAAGGAATATTAGAGAGTCATCCAAAGGAAAGGTTTCCGGTCGTACAATGGAAATCCAGCGTCTAATCGGTCGTTCACTTAGGGCTGTCGTTGACCTGGATAAAATCGGTGAACGTACTGTCTGGATTGATTGTGATGTCATACAGGCAGATGGCGGTACACGTACAGCCTCCATTACCGGAGCTTTTGTAGCAATGGTTCATGCCTTTGGAAAGTTAATGGAAGCGAAATCCATCAAGGAATTTCCCATTAACAATTATTTAGCAGCTATTTCTGTTGGAATATTACCAGGTGGATCAGAAATTCTTGACCTTTGTTATCGTGAAGATTCAGAGGCTAAAGTTGATTTAAACATCGTCATGAACGGCAGCCGTGAGTTTGTTGAGATTCAGGGAACTGGTGAAGAAGATACGTTTACATATGACGAACTGGATAAAATGCTTCAGTTGGCCGATGGCGGCTTAAAAGAGATTTTTGAAATTCAACGGGTAGCGGTCGGAAAATGGCATGAAGAACTTTTGAAAAAGCAAAAGTCGGCTCAGGGGGATAAGAAGGAATGAAAAAGGTCATTCTTGCTACCACGAATCAGGGGAAAGCTGCTGAGTTTAAGGACATTTTTTCAAGCATCGGGATCGAAATTGTCAGTTTACCTGAATTAGGCGAACCGATTCCGGAAATTGAGGAAACAGGGGATACGTTTGAAGCCAATGCCAAAATTAAAGCTGAAGAAGTCTCCAAGCGCTTTTCACAGCCTGTGATGAGTGATGATTCCGGTCTTGAGGCAGATGCACTAAATGGGAGTCCCGGTGTATATTCTGCCCGTTATGCCGGACTCGAAAAAAATGACCAGAAGAATCTTGAGAAAGTCCTCGAACAGTTAAAAGGGGTGGAGATGCCAGATCGCTCCGCCCGCTTTGTTTGCGTACTTGCGTTAGCCCGCCCTGAAAAGGAAACCATTGTTAAACGAGGTACTTGTGAAGGGTACATTGGATTAGAAGAAAAAGGGAAGAACGGCTTTGGTTATGATCCTATTTTCTATCCTGAAAATATGGATCGGACCCTTGCTGAACTTTCTCCTGATGAAAAAAATCGTATTAGTCATCGTCGTCATGCGATTGAAAAGATGCTTGATTACATAAAAACGAATGAAATAATGGAGTGATTGACGTTGTCTGTTGTGATCATTACCAGTGATAGTCACGGCCTAACCGAAGAATTAAACAGGATTAAAGAACGCCATCAGCATGAAGCAGATGCTTTTGTGCATTGCGGGGATTCTGAACTTGATTATCATTCAGAGGAAATGAGTTCTTTTTATAAAGTACGTGGGAATTGTGACTTTGATCAGAATTACCCTGAAGAGACACAATTATCGGTGGGTGGTCAGAAGATTTTCGTAACCCATGGACACCTTTATCAGGTTAAGACAAGTTTAATGCCAGTCTCGTACAGAGCAGAGGAAACAGGATCCAATATTGCCTGCTTTGGACACTCTCATCTCGCAGGGGCGGAAAAAGTAAAGGACACTTTATTTATTAATCCTGGAAGTATACGAGAGCCTCGGGGCGGGGCTGCAGGTACAACGCCCACTTATGTACGCCTGGGATGGGAGAGACAGAATGAGCTTCAGGTAGAATTTTTAAATCTCCGAGGGGAAGTTGAAGCCACAACGGCTATTCATTTATCACGCATGAACTAGCCGTAATACCCTCAAATTGATGGAAAACCGCTCTATCACCAGGAGAAATTTCTCCGGTGATAGAAGGTTATTAAAATTTTTTCGTAAAACTTATTGACATAAACGTCAAATCTTCTTATAATAGGTTTTGTCTGTTGCGGGTGTAGTTTAGTGGTAAAACCTCAGCCTTCCAAGCTGATGTCGTGGGTTCGATTCCCATCACCCGCTCCATGTCCCAGTAGCTCAGCAGGATAGAGCAACAGCCTTCTAAGCTGTGGGTCGGGAGTTCGAATCTCTCCTGGGACATTATCAAATAAGGCCTCAATCTCTTAAGTTATATGTTAAGGGATTGAGGCCTTTCTTTATTTTAGTTTGGAACACATGTTATATAGGCCTTCACCGTATTGCATGAGACCTAAAACGGCCTCAACAGGTTATCCTGTGAGGCCGTTTTAGGATAGTATTAATAATTAACAGCAGCGTAAGAATCGATAAGGCCATGTTTAAAATAGGAGCCGGTTCCACTAATAGGGGCCGCTGTTTGTTCAATGGCTGAACGAATTTCATTGTGGCTTCGATTTTGTCCTGCTAATAATCCTGCCAGACCTGCAACATGTGGTGAGGCCATGGATGTACCAGACATATAGGCATAGCCATTACGCTGGACTGTAGAAGCGATGTCAACACCAGGTGCAGCTACATCAACCCATGATCCATAATTCGAGAAACTCGCCAGCTGGTTATTATGATCCACAGCGGCTACTGAAATCACATTTTCGTAGGAAGCGGGTTCAAATGTCGTGGATACACCATCATTTCCAGCTGCTGCGATAACTACTGAACCTTGATTCCAGGCATAATTGACAGCATCCTCTAAAGCCTGGGTATCACAGTTACATCCAAGGGATAAATTGATGACTTCAGCGCCATAGTCTGCTGCATAATGAATACCATCTACAATGTCAGCAAGCGATCCACTGCCTCTAGCATCGAGTACACGTACGGCCAGAACATTAGTTCCCGGTGCCATACCAGCAACACCAGTTCCGTTATTGGTCTCGGCTGCTGCAGTTCCGGCTACATGAGTGCCATGTCCATTGCGATCCATTGGGTCATAATCGTTCTGCACGAAGTCATAGCCCAAGATTGTTTTGTTATTTAGATCTTCATGCTGATAATCTACACCAGTATCGATAACAGCAATTTCCTGATTACTGCTGCCCCGGGCAATATCCCAGGCATGGTCTGTATTTGTTGAAAATAGCCCGTATTGATAGGAAGGATTTGCATAGGTATCATCGGGAGCCCATGTAGCACTCATTTTATAATTGGGCTCAGCATACTCGACATTGGGATTTTTGTTTAATGCTCTGACTACGGCTTCAACATTACCAACTTTAAGTACTTTAACAGGAGATTTTACAATATCCTCGTCTTTGGCGACTTTTGCACCAGCCTTTTTGGCGACTTGCTTCTGTCTTTCGTTCGTTGTGCTTTCTTTAAACTTAACAATGACTTCTCCTTTCACATAATCGCCCGCATTTCCTACTGGCTGAACAGAATTTTGACTGTCCTTAATCGGGGACTCTGTACTTGCTGCTGCGGTTCCCATAACGGGAAAAGCCGTTAAGGCCAAAATCGCAGCAATTGCATACCAAATTACTTTTTTCATATTATTCCTCCTTTTCAGAATATACATAACAACTTCTGAAAAAGAGGCGTTGATTCCTTTGGGAAAAAGGGTTCAAAATTCCATATACCAAATAAGAAACTTTTGCACTATATTATTATATTTTCTGGGCATGAAGTTTGATTTGGAAAAACAGTGAGTATTTTATTCGGTTCTGGTCATACTAGAAAGGACAATCGTGTAGTGTGCAATTGTAATGAAGAGGTGATGCTTGAAATGAAAGTGCAAAAGGTCATGTACATACTAATAGGCTGTATGGTACTTTTAAGTGCATGCAGCGAGGAATTTGCCCGGTGGAGTGCAGATGATGCCCTTGAAGTTTTTCAGGAGAATGATTTGCTCTTAGAAGAAGGTACAACCATTAAAAAGGAAGAGCTCGGACATGTTCCTGAACACCTGGAAGAAGCTTTTGCCTTTTCCATTCCATCTGTGGAGGAACAGGTAGGAGGAAAGGTATTCAGCTTTACGACAGAAGAAAGCCTGAACGATATGAAAGATTATTTTGGTAATCTTGAAGGGGAAGCGGACAGCATTCTGACAAAGACCATTCAGCATGATAATTTGCTTGTAGTGCTGAATGAAAACCTGACTGATAAAGAATTTCATCAATTTAAGGACACTCTTCAGACATTGGAATGAAATGAAATGGGCATTAAGCTGATGGACGCTTAATGCTTTTGTATGCTTATGAGGGAGAAAGGTGCAGAAAGGGGAATTCGATGAAACCTCGTTTTTATTCCAACATTTACTGGCACTTCACTGGAGGCCCTGTCTCTAAGGATGGCTCCGAGGTATGGCATCACTTCCGGTGTTTAAGGGAAGTGAAGGAAAATACGACGTTAAGACATCCTGATAGAGCAATGGGAAATTTAAAAAATATTCTTCAAAGTAAGGTTTTACAGGCGACAACGACGGAAAAGGTTCTGGAAAAGGTTGAAACCGATGAATTTTGCTGTGTCTGTGACATTCCGTTAAAGGATCTGGTATTCCACCGTCAGTATTATGGCGATTATGCTATCGGATTTAACGCCGGGAAAATTCATGAAAATTTCCATCCTGTATTATATTTTGAGCCTTATCCGACTAAAATGTTAAAAATGCAGCCGAAACAAGTTCAGAGAGAAGCAAAAGAGAGGAGTACTGAAGACCATATGGATTTCCTGGAGTTATTGGGAATCAACCAAAGCAATCCACTTGTAAACTTTCTGAAACTGACACATTTTGATTCTGATTATGATGATTCTTTTTATGGCGAAAGAGAGTGGAGGTGTCTGGATGATTTTTCATTCACAAATGAGGATGTCGAAGCGGTTATTGTACCGAAAGATCATGTGAATGAAATAAGTGAGTATTTAAAAGGGGAAGGATTCCTTAATATTAGTGTTCTAAGCTGGGATCTTATTGAAAATATTTAGTCCCATAGATTTGCGGAAGCTCAACTAACCACCAGTAGAGTAGAACCCCCCCACTGATGGAAGTTTCACTTTATGACTCGACCGTATTAAAATCCATTTTTATATTAAGGAGTACTGGTGTGTTGTTTAAGATTACGTTTTCGAAGTTCCTCCTCCAGAATTTGAATAAATTGGCCGGATAATTGTAATTCTATTGCTTTTTGATAAGCGTCCAATAATTTTTTATCTGTTAAAAATGCAAAACGGATAAGTATCACTCCTACGAATAGCGGTAAAAAATTATAAGACTTTCCCGTATATTCGCGGTTTTTTTAACAGTAAGAAATTTCTAAATCGTATTCAGCCTTAATACTTATTAAAGTTCTTCCCGTTCAAAATATTTTTAAACGTAGAAGAGGAAGGCAGGGTGAGGGATTATCAAAAAGGTTTCATTATGGTATATTGTGGGAAGTCATCATAAAATGGACATACAATGAAGTTTTAAATCGCAGTTACAGGGTATGAATAATAAATACAACAACCTCAGCATTAAAGAACAGGAAGGTGTTTATGAAAAAGAAACATCAAGATGTTGTCATATTTCCTGGATGGAAAAGACAATTAGAGCAGGACGGTCTTGAGGCATTAAAGGAGAAAAGATATGAAGATGCATTAGAGAAAATTTTACTTTTGGAGGATTTTGAAGCTGCATCGTATGAAATTTTAACAGGAAAGGTGATCTGTTATATAGAGTTAGGCCGTTTCGATGAAGCAATCGCTCTATGCCGAAAGCTTATGAAGGAAGATGAAGATAACTATTATAAATACTTACATATCTATATAACGGTTTTATTTCAGACCAGTCAGTATGAGGAAATTACCAGTTTGTTAGATGAGATTTTTGCGACTGAGGATGTCCCTTATACATATCGGGAACAATTTCAGCAGATTTACGACTTAAGTCAAAATTTCAACCAGGATCAGGATCATAATAAGTACAATGATAAGGAAATTGAATATTTTGTTCATAATTTAGATGGGGGAAGCTTTCAGGAACAATGGCGTCTATTATCCTTATTAAGAAAGAAGCCTCTGCAGGATTATGTGGATGATTTCATTCCCTTTTTTGGTGATTCAGAGTTAAACCCGGTCATGAAGACTGGACTTTTGCAATGGTTTATGGAACAGGAAATCAATAAAGATATAGAAGTGGATAAATTTAATCAGATAAAGATTGTTAATCCAACAGAACTGAACGATATTATGGACCAGGCTTTTGCAAAGGAAGTTATGAATTCCCTGGATTGGGTGGAACAGCAGGATCCTACTTTGTTTGAATTTACCAGACAGATTCTCTTCCGCTTTCTTTATATTTATTTTCCATTTGTACCGGAGCAAAAGGATCAGACAGTTATTACAGAGGCAATATTATCGCTGGCTTTAGAGTACCTGCAAATGGATGATGAATATTCGATGGAGAACGAAGACAGTGAGGAACGGGAATATTGGAAAAATGAGATACAGGAGTTGGAAAAAAAGTACTTTTCCCAAATTGAATAGCGGTTCGAACTGTTGGTAAATTTGTTGAAAGGTGTACAGAATATGTTATAATATAATGGTTGCATTATGCATTCGTACTTATATAATTGAACTACTATCTTAGAATAAATTTTAGTTCATTAAAGTTCATTAATTGAATAATAGATGTTGGAGGGAATTCTATGTCAGTAAAATGGGAAAAACAAGAAGGCAATGAAGGAGTACTAACCTTTGAAGTAGATGCGAAAGAATTTGATTCTGCTTTAGATCAAGCCTTCAAAAAAGTTGTGAAAGATGTACAAATTCCAGGATTCAGAAAGGGAAGAGTACCACGTCCAATTTTTGAAAAGCGTTTCGGAGTAGAGGCTCTTTACCAGGATGCTGTAGACCTCGTTCTTCCTGAGGCTTATACAAAGGCGATTGATGAAGCAGGAATTGAACCTGTTGATCAGCCTGACGTTGACATTGAGCAGATTGAAAAAGGAAAAGATCTTATTTTCACTGCTAAAGTAACAGTTAAGCCTGAAGTAAAACTTGGAGACTATAAAGGTCTTGAAGTAGAAGAGCAGGATACCAGCGTTACTGACGAAGATGTTGAAAATGAAGTGAAACAGCTTCAGGAACGTCATGCCGAGCTTGTCGTTAAAGAAGACGGTAAAATTGAGGAAGGCGATACAGCAGTGTTCGACTTTGAAGGATTTATGGATGGTGAACCATTCGAAGGCGGCAGTGCTGAAAACCATTCCCTTGAAGTTGGTTCCGGTCAATTTATTCCAGGTTTTGAAGATCAGCTAATTGGTAAGGAAGCGGGAGAAGAAAGTGAAATTGAAGTAACGTTCCCGGAAGATTATCATGCTGAGGATCTTGCAGGTAAACCGGCAACTTTTAAAGTGAAAATTCATGAAGTAAAAGCAAAGGAACTTCCAGAGCTTGATGATGAATTTGCAAAGGACGCAGATGATGAAGCAGAATCACTTGATGAATTGAAGGAAAAAACTAAGAAACGCCTTCAAGAGCAAAAGGAACAGGATGCTGACAACCAAAAACGTGAAAGCTTAGTGGAACAAGCCAGTGAAAATGCTGAGGTGGATATCCCTAATGCAATGGTTGAATCCGAGCTTGATCGTATGCTTCAGGAATTTGAACAGCGCCTGCAAATGCAGGGAATGACGCTGGATATGTATCAGCAGTTCTCCGGTCAGGGTCAGGATGAGCTAAAAGAACAAATGAGAGAAGATGCGAAAAAACGTGTTCAGACCAATCTGACATTAGAAGCCATTGCAGAAACGGAAAACCTGGAAGCAACTGAGGAAGATATAAATGAAGAGCTTGAGAATATGGCTAAATCCTATCAAATGGAAGTAGACCAGATTAAACAGGCTCTTGGTGGAAACACAGATATGCTTAAGGATGAACTAAAGCTTAGAAAAGCTATTGATTTCTTAGTTGAACAAAGCAAAACCGCATAATGATTGAAGACAAGGTGCGAGAAATCGTACCTTGTTTTATACATACATAAAATGTCTGAACAGGTTTAGTATATGCTGCATACATATAGGCTATACTGTATCTCCTGAGCCCGATATAAACATAAGGGTTTCATTATCATTGACTTATAAAGACATGACGTACATAATGATTACATATCTATATAAAAAGGTAATCAAATGTAGATGTTTATTACTTTCTTCCACACACACATATTTGATATGATGTGCTAAAGACTAACAAGAGAAGAACTGAATTTATGGTAAAGAGATACAGATTTATTGGTGAGGTGATTGAATGCTTAAATTTAATGATGAAAAGGGACGCTTGAAATGCTCTTTCTGTGGAAAAACACAGGAGCAGGTTCGGAAATTAGTAGCAGGCCCTGGTGTTTATATATGTGATGAATGTATTGAACTTTGTACGGAAATTGTGGAGGAAGAGTTAGGGAACGAAGACGAAGTTGAATTTAAAGAGGTTCCTAAGCCAAAGGAAATTAATGAAATTTTAAGTGATTATGTGATCGGACAGGAAAATGCTAAAAAATCCCTATCGGTTGCAGTATATAATCATTATAAGCGAATTAATTCCAGTCAGAATAATGATGATATTGAACTATCCAAAAGTAATATTGTACTTATGGGACCTACAGGAAGCGGTAAGACATTATTGGCACAAACCCTTGCACGCATTCTGAATGTTCCATTTGCCATTGCGGATGCTACATCCTTAACGGAAGCCGGATATGTTGGGGAAGATGTAGAAAATATTCTGCTTAAACTAATCCAGGCTGCCGATTACGATGTAGAGAAAGCTGAAAAGGGAATTATTTATATTGATGAAATTGATAAAGTGGCCAGAAAATCTGAAAACCCATCCATTACCCGGGATGTTTCAGGTGAAGGAGTACAGCAGGCACTGTTAAAGATTCTTGAAGGAACAGTAGCAAGTGTACCGCCACAAGGTGGACGGAAGCATCCACATCAGGAATTCATTCAAATTGATACCAGTAATGTATTATTTATTGTGGGTGGAGCCTTTGATGGCATCGAGCAGATTATTAAACGCCGCTTAGGTAAACGTGTCATCGGCTTTGGTGCAGACAATTACGGAGAAGATTTAGATAAAGCGGAATTATTATCCAAGGTATTACCTGAAGACCTGCTTCGTTACGGATTAATTCCTGAATTTATCGGACGTCTTCCGGTTATTGGGGCATTGGAACCGTTAGATGAAGATGCATTAGTGGAAATTCTGACAAAACCAAAAAACGCACTAGTTAAGCAATATAAGAAGTTATTTGAAATTGACGATGTGGAACTTGAAATTGAAGATGAAGGACTGCAGGCCATTGCTCAAAAAGCAATTGAACGTAAAACAGGAGCACGTGGTTTACGTTCAATCATCGAAGGAATTATGATGGATGTTATGTATGAGCTTCCTTCCCGTGATGATGTTGATAAGTGTATAATTACCAAGGATACTGTTCAGCTCGAGAACGGGAAACCAAAACTGGTCATGACAGACGGTTCTGTTGTGGATCAGAATGATGAATCACCAAAAGAAAGTGCATAAGTTTAACAAATTTAAAGCCCCGAATGTTGCCAATCAGGTAATATTCGGGGCTTTTTTGTATCAGCATAGTCAATGGTGATTCGTATGATCAGATTCACCCGGTTTTCCGGATAAAATATGCTTCATATAACTTGGATGAAGGCCAATTCCACTGACATGGTACTGGCATTTGTCCTTTATCCCCATTACGAAGGACATTTCTTCCATAATATTTCCTTTATATGGCCGTCATTAGTCTTATGAAGGCCAATTTCATTCATCAAAATGGAACTTCTGTCCTTCATTCTGTTTTTTCCATCAATTGTCCGCATGACCTAACCGCTCGCCTCCGCTTTTCATTGTCCAGCTGCGGCTCGCAGGCCCAAGCGGTCATAAGCAGAATACCCTCCATGGCCAAAAGCGGCCACTCCGGATATTCTGCTTATGCCGTCGGACCTAACCGCTCGCCTCCGCTTTTATCCGTTTATTCCGTGTTTTTTCAGGAAATACTAGGGATAATGTAATTTGTATATGGGAGGATTTAGGATGAGTGGAATTGCCGGAGTAGCAATATTTATCCAGTTGCTGGTTGGAATAGTGGTTGGATTATATTTTTGGAATATGTTAAAGAATAACAGAACGAGTAAAGTTACGATTGAAAAGGAATCAAAGAAAGAATTGGAGGATTTAAGAAGATTGCGTTCGGTTTCTTTATCTGAACCTCTGTCTGAAAGGGTGCGGCCGAACAAAATGGAGGAAGTCATCGGACAGGAAGACGGAATCGAATCACTGCGGGCGGCACTTTGCAGTTCGAATCCGCAGCATGTCATTTTGTATGGTCCCCCGGGAGTGGGGAAAACTGCAGCAGCCCGATTGGTGCTTGAGGAAGCGAAAAAGAAACCGGAAACACCTTTTCGTGAAGGAGCCGCGTTTGTAGAGGTGGATGCGACAACCGCCCGATTTGATGAGCGGAGCATTGCGGATCCACTAATTGGCTCTGTGCATGATCCGATTTATCAAGGTGCAGGCGCTATGGGACAGGCCGGGATTCCTCAGCCGAAAAGAGGAGCTGTCACAAATGCCCACGGAGGAATATTATTTTTAGATGAAATCGGTGAATTGCATCCGCTCCAAATGAATAAGTTATTAAAAGTATTGGAAGATCGAAAAGTATTTTTTGACAGTGCATATTACAGTGAGGAAAATGATAAAATTCCTTTGCATATTCATGAAATTTTCCAGCAGGGGCTGCCGGCTGATTTTCGCTTGATTGGCGCAACTACCAGAAACCCGGAGGAGATTCCTCCAGCGATTCGGTCGAGATGTCTGGAAATCTTTTTTAAAGATCTGGAGGCAGAACATTTAATCGAAGTAGCCAAAAAAGCAGCGGATAAAGTTAATGTAGGGATTGATCGTGATGCTTTGGATCGTATTTCCGTTTACTCCAGAAATGGACGGGAAGCCGTAAATATTGTTCAAATTTGTGTCGGTATTGTTAAGAAACAGCAAAAAGATGAAATAGAGATTAAGGATATTGAGTGGGTAGCAGAATCCAGCCAGTTGACACCGAAGTTAACACCAAGGGTACCAGAGCATCCAGGAGTCGGTGTTGTTAACGGATTAGCCGTCTTTGGTCCCAATACTGGCTCTTTACTGGAAATTGAGGTGACAGCCTTACCCGTAACAGACGGGAACGAAGGTGATGTAAGTATATCCGGTATTGTGGATGAGGAGGAGTTTAATCAGGGAAGTAAGACCATACGCAGAAAAAGTATGGCGAACCATTCCGTAAAAAATGTCTTAACCATGCTTAAAACCACCGGGGTGCCTGTTCATCAATATGATTTACATATTAACTATCCTGGTGGAATGCCTGTAGATGGCCCATCTGCTGGAGTCGCTATGGCAATTGGGATTTTCTCTGCCATTCATAAGGTCCCGGTAAAAAACGATGTTGCTCTTACTGGTGAGGTCAGCATCCATGGAAAAATTAAACCGGTAGGGGGAATATTGCCGAAGATTAAAGGTGCTAAAAAGGCCGGGGCGACAAAGGTATTCATTCCTTATCAGAATCGCCAGGCGGGGCTTGATCAGATTGATGGAATTGAGGTTATACCAGTAAAGGAATTTACGGAAGTACTGGAGCATGTGCTAACCGGTGAGTTTCGTTCGATGACCCAGAAACAGGAATATACCTATCCTCAGCGAAAATCCATTTAATCGTGCTCCTCGATTTTCCGGGGTGCTTTTCATTTCCGGCCGGGGAGCTTCCGTAGTAATTTGTTTACAAACGAAATGGATTTCTTTATGATGATAGTACAATATGGAAGTACTGGAGGTGTACAGATTATGGCAAAAGATACGATTACACAGCTTCCCCTCCTGCCTTTGCGCGGTTTAATTGTTTATCCTTCAATGGTGTTGCATTTAGATGTTGGCCGTGATAAATCAGTTAAGGCACTGGAGCAGTCAATGGTGGAAGATAACAGAATATTTCTGGCTTCACAAAAAGAAGTGAATATCGATGAGCCCGGGAAAGACGATATATATCCAATCGGTACCATCGCTAATGTAAAACAAATGCTGAAGCTTCCGAATGGTACGATTCGGGTACTGGTGGAAGGACTGGAGAGAGCTGAATTACTTCAGTTTAAAGATGAGGAAGAGGACTATTTTCTCGTGGATGTGGAGGAAATTGAGGAAACGCACGGGGACAAAGTAGAAGAAGAGGCATTAATGCGAACCCTTCTGGAATACTTTGAGCAATACATAAAAGCGTCAAAAAAGACAAGCAAGGAGGCGCTTTCCAGTGTCTCGGATATTGACGAGCCTGGCCGTCTGGCAGACATTGTAGCCTCCCATCTTTCATTAAAAATGAAAGATAAACAAAACATACTCGAGATGATCAATGTGAAAGAACGACTTGATCATCTCATTGAATTAATTCATAACGAAAAAGAAGTCCTGAACCTGGAAAAGAAAATTGGTCAGCGTGTTAAAAAGTCGATGGAGCGTACACAAAAGGAATACTATTTAAGGGAACAGATGAAGGCCATCCAGAAAGAATTAGGTGATAAGGATGGCAAAACAGGTGAGGTCGCTCAATTACGTGAAAAAATTGAGGAAGCCAACATGCCTGAACGAATCGAGAAGGTTGCAAATAAAGAACTTGATCGATATGAAAGGGTACCGAATAATTCAGCAGAGAGCTCTGTGATTCGCAATTATATTGAATGGTTAATTGCTCTTCCGTGGACCGAGGAAACCGAGGATATTTTAGACATTATAAGAGCTGAACGAACACTGAATGAAGATCATTATGGTTTAGACAAGGTGAAGGAGCGTATTTTGGAATACTTAGCCGTACAGCAATTAACGGAAAGTATCAATGGCCCCATTTTATGTTTAGTGGGACCGCCTGGAGTAGGGAAAACCTCTCTCGCCCAGTCCATAGCCAAATCCATTGACCGGAAATTTGTACGTGCTTCACTTGGTGGTGTTCGTGATGAAGCAGAAATCAGAGGGCATCGCAGAACATATGTAGGTGCAATGCCTGGTCGGATCATTCAGGGCATGAAGAAAGCGGGAACCATTAACCCGGTATTTTTACTTGATGAAATTGATAAAATGTCCAATGATTTCCGTGGAGATCCATCTTCAGCTATGTTGGAGGTACTGGATCCTGAACAAAACAGCACATTCAGTGACCACTTTATAGAAGAAACCTATGACTTATCCAATGTAATGTTCATTGCTACAGCCAATACACTGCAGACTGTCCCTGGACCATTGCTGGATCGAATGGAAGTCATTTCGATTGCAGGGTATACAGAAATTGAAAAGCTTCATATTGCCAAAGAGCACCTGCTACCTAAGCAAATTAAGGAGCATGGGTTAACAAAAGGCAAAATTCAGGTACGGGATGAAGCTCTGCTTAAAATCATTCGTATGTATACAAGAGAAGCGGGTGTAAGGAA
The DNA here is from genome assembly GCF_010092505.1 of Virgibacillus sp. MSP4-1. Lineage (NCBI taxonomy): Bacteria > Bacillati > Bacillota > Bacilli > Caryophanales > Bacillaceae > Virgibacillus > Virgibacillus sp. MSP4-1. Next base: position 1,590,137 of record NZ_CP048021.1, on the reverse strand, counting down.
CCTTGAACGTACACTGGCTTCGATTTGCCGTAAAGGTGCAAAAATGATTGTCTCAGATGAGAAGAAGCGTGTCATCGTAACAGAAAAAATGCTTGAGGAAATGCTGGGTAAGCCGCGTTTTCGTTATGGTCAGGCAGAAGATGAGGATCAAATTGGTGCAGCCACCGGTCTTGCTTATACCACGGCAGGTGGGGATACGCTATCTATTGAGGTATCGATTTATCCAGGAAAAGGAAAGCTCACCTTAACAGGTAAATTGGGAGACGTCATGAAAGAATCGGCTCAGGCAGCGTTCAGTTATATCCGTTCACGTGCAGAGGAATTAAATATTGACCCTGAGTTTCATGATGAAAACGATATCCATATTCACGTACCAGAAGGAGCAACTCCTAAGGATGGACCATCAGCAGGAATTACCATGGCTACGGCACTCGTATCCGCATTAACTGGACGTCCGGTACGTAAAGAGGTAGGTATGACAGGGGAGATTACCTTAAGAGGACGGGTATTACCAATAGGCGGCTTAAAAGAAAAATCCTTAAGTGCCCATCGCGCCGGGCTGAAAACGATCCTTATTCCAACAGAAAATGAAAAAGATCTGGAAAATGTGCCTGATAGTGTACGAAAGGGTTTGAACTTTATTAGAGTCGATCATCTGGATCAAGTGTTGGAGCATGCACTAATGGAGGAGCCGGAAAATGAAAGTAAATAGTGTAGAACTTGTGATTAGTGCGGTTAAAGAACAGCAATATCCAAATGATCCATTCCCGGAAATTGCTCTTGCAGGTCGTTCTAATGTGGGAAAATCGTCATTTATTAACCGTATGATTCAAAGGAAAAGTATGGCCAGAACTTCAGCAAAACCAGGGAAGACCCAGACCTTAAACTTCTATATTATCAATGAAAACTTTTATTTTGTTGATGTGCCTGGTTACGGTTATGCAAAAGTTTCTAAAAAAGAAAGAGAGAAATGGGGCACGATGATGGAAACCTATTTCTCCAGTCGTGAGGAATTAAAGCTTACCGTGCTGATCGTTGATTTAAGGCATAAACCGACCGAAGATGATTTTCTCATGTATGATTTTCTTAAATACTATGACATCCCTGTGCTTATCATTGCCACGAAAATGGACAAGGTACCGAAATCCAAGCGACAAAAGCAATTAAAGCTTATTTCTGAAACGCTGGATATTGAACCTGAAGATCGAATCGTTCCATTTTCAGCTGAAAGTGGAGAAGGAAAAGAAGAAGCATGGAAGGCCATACGTTCGTACATGAATGTGTAAAGGAAAGGATAGCCCGGGACGAATCCATTCGCATTAGAAATAAAAGGGGGACTGCGTATAGAAGCAGTCCCCCTTTTTGCTACAAGCTATTTACTGAGGAATAAAAGGTATAGCCCAAATCCAATTAAAAGCAATGGCAACAGTGAAATTCCTTCCAATGAGAAGGATGGCAGGCTTTGAAACCACACAGGCTGCCATTGTAAGAGAATAAACAACCCGGAAATGATCAATAATAAGATGCCAAGCTTGCGTCCTCCCTGATTCTTGAAGAAAAAAGCCAGACCAATAATTAATAAATAAATACTCCAGTGCTGAAACCAGAATTCATACGTTAATAACCCATGATAATGTATACCAAACCCGAGAATCAGTACACCCGGGAAGATGTGATCTTTTTTTCTGCCAATGAATGCTTCGGTCAAAAAGGATGCCCCTAATATCATCAATATGGTCGGCCAGCTGCGGAATGAGGACAGCATAGGTACAGAATGACTCTGTAATAAAAAGTAAAGTCCCATCCCAATTAAAAATGTACTGATAAAAAGATTTTGCTTTTTCAAACGTGATCTCTCCCTTTCATGCTGAAAACAGTACTTTTCTTTACTTAAAAGTTTGAAATATGGTAAGGTACAAAAGGTAGTAAAATTTGACTAATCAAATTTATGTAACACGAAGTCGCTGTTCGTTACGCAATGAGTATCCCATTTTTGGAGGTTATTTGTATCGTATCATATATTTCAAAATATGTTCATTTTTACTTACAAATTTTATGGGATGTTTCGTGTTATACTAAGAAATAGTAGGCATTTTTAAATGTGACTGGATGATGGAGGGTGAGTTCCATGCACACACTAGTCATTAGTGTAAATTATAAAACAGCACCTGTTGAAATACGTGAGAAAATGACATTTTCTGAGGATAAACTTCCTAAGGCTATGACGATGCTTAAGGAAGAAAAAAGCATATTGGAGAATGTTATTATTTCTACTTGTAACCGAACGGAAATTTATGCAGTTGTGGATCAGCTCCATACTGGACGTTATTATATAAAACGCTTTTTAGCAGAATGGTTTTCACTGGAACTTGATGAAGTTGCATCCTATATTGAAATCAGGGAGGCAGATGAAGCTATCGATCATCTCTTCCGGCTGACTTGCGGGCTTGAATCCATGGTTCTTGGTGAAACGCAGATTCTGGGCCAAGTGAAACAATCCTTTTTAACTGCACAGAAATACGGGACAACAGGTACCATCTTTAATCAACTGTTTAAACAGGCAGTTACAGTGGCTAAGCGTTCCCATAAAGAAACAGAAATCGGCGAAAATGCTGTTTCTGTCAGTTATGCTGCTGTTGAACTGGCAAAGAAGATTTTTGGAGATCTGCAGAAGAAAAAAGTGGCTATTCTCGGTGCAGGCAGAATGGGAGAATTAGCCGTAAAAAATCTTCGGGGTTCCGGCGTTGATTCTATAGCGGTTGTGAATCGTACGAAAGAAAAAGCAGAGGACTTGGCAAAAACAGTTAAAGGTGAGTCCTATACTTTGGATGAATTAGATCAGGTCATTCAATCTGCTGATATTTTAATTAGTTCCACGGGTGCAGATGGATATGTTCTTACTCATCACAATATGCAGGGAATGCTGAAAAATCGGAAGGCAGGACCGCTGTTTCTCATGGATATAGCTGTACCACGTGATATTGATCCTGCTTTACATGATTTAGAGGACGTATTCCTGTATGACATCGATGATCTACAGGGAATTGTTGATGCCAACCTTGAAGCAAGAAGAGAGACTGCCGCAGAGATTGAGGCTATGATTGCCGGTGAGATGGATGAGTATGAAGAGTGGCTGCAGACGCTCGGAGTCGTTCCTGTGATCTCAGCCTTGAGACAAAAGGCTTTATCGATTCAATCTGAGACGATGAAGTCAATTGAACGAAAAATGCCGGATTTAACAGACAGAGAACGAAAAGTGCTTAATAAACATACAAAGAGCATTATTAACCAATTGCTGAAACAGCCAATTTCACAGGCGAAAGAACTTGCAGGTGAAGACGATCGTGAAGAATCCCTGGATTTATTTGTGAAAATTTTCGGGATAGAAGATGAAGTCGAAAAAGAAATAGAAGAAAAAAGTGCGAAGTTAAACCAGCATTTATCAAAGGACCAAAAGACGAAATTTTCTTTCCCTGCAATAGGAAAGAAAACGTCGGTTCACTCATAACATGAGAGGACTTGAGGGATATGGTTCAGTTTGATGTAAAATGGATGTATGAACTGATAACAGGAATTTATGCCTTAAGCATTATTGGTTATTTTTTTGATTTTATACAGCATAACCGGAGGGTCAACCGTGTGGCCTTCTGGTTACTAACTACGGTTTGGGTATTACAAACCTTTTTTTTGTTTAGCAGGGCTTTATCAAGTAACCGGTTCCCGATATTATCGATTTATGATGGTATTTATTTTTATACGTGGATTTTGATTACGTTTTCTTTAATTATAAATCGTTTGTTTCGTGTCGATTTTTTTGTCCTTTTTACCAATGTACTGGGTTTCTTTTTCATGATGATGTATATCTTTTCAAAATCCCAGAATCAATATGCCGCAGCACCGATTGATTTGGTAAGCGAAATGCTCATTACTCATATTACTTTAGCTATGATTTCTTACGGATTTTTTGCTTTGTCATTTATTTTTTCATGTATGTATCTCTTGCAGTATCGATTGTTAAAAAGAAAAAAATGGACTTTACGCCTTAAGCGATTAGGGAATCTTGACCAACTGGAAAAACTCTCATTTTATTCTATTTTATTTGGCGTTCCAACTTTGTTAATTGCTATCATTTTGGGTATAATCTGGGGTTATTCATCCAGTGAACTTTTTCTTTGGCAGGATACAAAAACTGTAGGGTCTTTTATTGTTTTAATGGTCTATGCCGTAATTTTATTTTTTAGAACAGTCAGAGGATTGAAGGGACGAAAGCTTGCAAATGTTAACGTTTATGCATTCCTGTTCTTGCTTGTGAACTACTTTTTATTTAGTACACTATCAGACTTTCACTTTTAGTATTGGAGGCTTAATGGATGAGAAATATTGTAATTGGTTCAAGAAAGAGTAACTTGGCTTTAACTCAGACGGAATGGGTGGTTGAACAATTAAAGCAACTGAATCTTCCTTACACATTTGAAGTCAAAAAAATTATGACAAAAGGAGATAAAATTCTTGATGTCACTCTTTCAAAAGTAGGAGGAAAAGGGCTATTTGTAAAAGAAATTGAGAAAGAGATGTATGATGGAGACATCGATTTGGCCGTACATAGTATGAAAGATATGCCTTCTGAAATGCCGGGTGGTTTGGTGATTGCTTCTGTTCCTGAACGAGAGGATCATCGTGATGCATTCATTTCAGAGGATGGAAAAACGGGCCTGAAAGATTTGGCAGATGGAGCGATAGTCGGGACCAGCAGTTTAAGAAGAGCCGCTCAAATAAAGGCTGTCCGTCCGGATGTCAAGATCAAATCCGTCCGGGGAAATATCGAAACCAGATTACGTAAGCTGAAAGAGGAAGACTATAATGCCATTGTCCTGGCTGTCGCCGGGTTGAAGCGAATGGGATGGTCGGAAGAGATTGTGACAGAATACCTTGAGCCGGATGTCTGTGTCCCTGCAGTAGGCCAAGGGGCATTGGCCATTGAGTGCAGGGAAGATGATACGGAGCTTAGAGAGTTACTGGAAAAACTGAATGATGAAAAGACGGCATTTACGGTGAAAGCAGAGCGCACCTTTTTAAACCGTATGGAGGGAAGCTGTTCAGTACCAATCGCTGGATATGCTTATCTTGAAGGAGAAGAAGTCGTATTAAGTGCCTTAATTGCAAAATCAGATGGGTCAACTGTTCTTCACGAAATGGTGAGAGGAAAGGATCCGGTTTCAGTAGGGAATGAAGCTGCCGAACGCATGTTTTCTAAAGGAGGAAAAGAGCTTATTGATGAAGCAAAGGAAGAGCTGGATCAATGATCGCTGCTCCATTAGAAGGAATGAATGTATTCGTAACAAGGGAGCGGAGTAAAGCAGGATTTTTGTCAAAGTTGATCAGAGATTCAGGCGGGACCCCGATTGAAGTTCCTTTGTTAACCTTTGAATGGTTCCATGCTGATACCCATGATCAAATCATTCGTCATTTAGGGCAATTTGACTGGATTTTTTTCACCAGTGGTAATGGGGTACAATTCTTTATGAAAAGCCTTCATCTATATCCGGAGGCTTTTGATACCTTAAAGAAAGCATCCATAGGTTCAGTGGGAAAAAAAACAAGCGAGACATTAGAGCGGTTTCAATTATCCGCTGACTTTGAACCTGGTCACTATACAGCCGAAGCAATGGCGGAAGAATTCCTGAAAGATTATCATCCGAAAAAGGTTCTCCTGGTAAGAGGAAACCGGTCCAGAGATGTTCTCCCTGAATTTTTTACTGAAAATGACATTCCTTTTGATTCCATAACGGTTTATACAACCAAAGTAAAAATAGATGAGCAGGACAATTTAAAAGCTCATTTAAAGACTACACGACTCGACGCAATTACATTTACAAGTCCATCAACCATCGATGCTTTTTTCTCCCTTGGAGGAGAGGCAATAAGTATAGATCATCTTGAAGACACTATTTGTGTATGTATAGGTTCTACTACGGAAGCAGAAGCAAAAAACAGAGGCTTCAGAAACATTATCACACCAGAAGAGTATACAGCAGCGAATATGATTAAAAAGCTGAATACGTATGTTGAGAAAGGAAGGAAGACTCATGAATGATTTAGAGTTCAAACGTCACCGCAGACTTCGCGTCAACGAAAGCATGCGCAGCCTGGTTAGAGAAACCCGTTTACATAAGGAAGATTTAATTTATCCTTTATTTGTTGTTGAAGAAGAAAATGTAAAAAGAGAGATTCCTTCAATGCCCGGTATCTATCAATTGTCTCTTGATCATTTAGTTGAAGAGATGAAAGAGGTGGAAGCCCTGGGAATTAAATCTGTTCTCTTGTTTGGTGTTCCAAATGAAAAGGATGACCAGGGGACAGGTGCTTTTCATAATCATGGCATTGTTCAGGAAGCGATACGTGTGATTAAAAAAGAAACCCCATCGATTATGGTTATTGCAGATACCTGCCTGTGTGAATATACCTCACATGGACATTGCGGAGTCCTAGAAAATGGCTATGTTCAAAATGATCCATCTTTAAATCTCTTAGTTGATACTGCTGTAAGTCAGGCCAAAGCAGGTGCTGATATCATCGCCCCCTCCAATATGATGGATGGATTTGTAACTGCAATTCGAAAAGGTTTGGATGAAGCAGGTTATGAAAACATTCCGATTATGTCCTATGCTGTTAAATATGCGTCTGCATTCTATGGTCCATTTCGTGATGCAGCTCAGAGTACACCTCAGGAAGGGGATCGCAAGGCCTATCAGATGGATCCTGCCAATCGTCTGGAGGCGTTCCGTGAAGCCGATTCCGATGTGGAAGAAGGAGCTGACTTTCTCATAGTAAAACCGGCTCTTTCATACCTGGATATTGTAAGGGATATCCGGAATCGCCACGACGTACCAGTTGTTGCCTATAACGTCAGCGGAGAATACTCTCTTGTTAAAGGAGCTGCCCGACAAGGATGGGTAGATGAAGAAGCAATCGTCATGGAAAAACTTCTATCCATGAAACGCGCAGGTGCAGACCTGATTATGACCTACTTTGCAAAAGATGTAGCCAAATGGCTGAGTGAATAGAAAATAATAGAAAGGATGATCAACATGCGTGAAAACGAGAAGTCGGTTCAAGCCTATAAAGAAGCCGTTGAGTTAATGCCAGGTGGAGTAAATTCTCCTGTACGGGCATTTAAATCCGTTGATATGAATCCGGTTTTTATGGAAAAAGGGAACGGCTCAAAGATTTACGACATCGATGGCAATGAGTACATTGATTATGTCCTGAGCTGGGGACCATTAATCTTGGGACATGCCCATGAGAAAGTCGTAGAGTCCTTAAAACGTGTGGTTGAAAACGGAACAAGTCTGGGCTCTCCAACTGAAATCGAGAACAAACTGGCCCAATTGATTATAGACCGGGTACCATCCATTGAAATGGTTCGAATGGTGAATTCAGGTACCGAAGCAACGATGAGTGCGTTGCGCCTTGCCCGGGGATATACAGGGCGTAACAAAATCCTGAAATTTGAAGGGAACTATCATGGACATGGCGATTCCTTATTAATCAAAGCTGGTTCTGGTGTGGCTACGCTTGGTCTGCCGGATAGCCCGGGTGTACCTGAATCTATCGCTGAAAATACCATTACGGTCCCATACAATGATATTGAGAGTGTCAAATATGTTTTTGAACAGTACGGTGATGATTTAGCAGCTGTCATAGTTGAACCTGTATCCGGTAATATGGGTGTCGTACCTCCAAGGAACAACTTTTTACAGAAGCTTCGTGATATCACGGAACAAAATGGTACCTTGTTAATTTTTGATGAAGTGATGACAGGGTTCCGTGTGGGGTATCATTCTGCTCAGGGACACTTTGGCGTTACACCTGATTTAACTTGTTTAGGAAAGGTGATTGGCGGTGGTCTCCCTGTAGGTGCATATGGTGGTAAACGGGAAATCATAGAGCAAGTTGCGCCTTCCGGACCGATTTATCAGGCAGGTACATTATCAGGAAATCCTCTTGCAATGACAGCAGGCTATGAAACCTTAAAGCAGATGACTGAAAGTGCTTATGAAGAGTTAAACCAAAAAGTAGATCGCTTAGCTGAAGGAATCGAACAGCTGGCCAATGAATTTAACATCCCGCATACGATCAACCGCGCGGGTGCAATGATGGGCTTATTCTTTACAAATGAAGATGTTGTAAATTTTGAAACAGCCAAATCAGCAGACCTTGATCTGTTTGCCAAATATTATCGTTCGATGGCAGAAGAAGGAGTCTTCCTGGCCCCATCTCAATTTGAAGGCATTTTCCTATCCACGGCTCATACAGATGAAGATATCGATCAAACCCTGGAAGCATTCAGAAAGACATTTGAAAAGATTTCTAAATAACAGAAAAACAGCAAGCACACGAATTTCGTTGTGCTTGCTGTTTTTGTTGGTCTGTAGCTCATAGCTAGGTATTGGGGAGGGGGGTTGGGCTTTAAGGCCGTGTATGAAGGCCAAATGGCAGGAATGATTTTGTCGTAATGGCCTTCATTTTGATGATGAAGGCCAATCGCAACTTAAGAAATTGAAAAAATGGCCTTCATTTTGGTGATGAAGGCCAATCAGAGAGGTTATTTAGAATAAAGTGTCCTTCAAACAGTGAATGAAGGCCAAATTTCTGATTATAATCAAGAAAAGTGTCCTTCATCACCCTATAAGACGGGAAATTAGTCCGATTAAACCTTCAGAGGGTAAAATGAAGGCCAATCATAACTTAAGAAATTGGAAAAATGGCCTTCATTTTGATGATGAAGGCCAATCAGAGAGGTTATTTAGAATAAAGTGTCCTTCAGACAGTGTGTGAAGGCCAAACCCCTGATCACAACCCAGGAAATTGTCCTTCAAGCAAAGTATGAAGGCCAAATCCTCTAGACTAATCAGGAGAAATGTCCTTCAGGCTATCCTTCTCCCTAATATGTCTCCCGTCGCCACTCCGGATATTCTGCTTATGCCGTCGGGCCTAACCGCTCGCCTTCGCTTTTCTCTGTCCAGCTGCGGCTCCCAGGTCAAGGCGGATATAAGCCAAAGCGATTCCGTGGCAAAGGTCATGCCACTGCAATGTCTTCGTCTTATCCCGCATGACCTGAACAGTCGCCTCCACTTTTCTGGTTATAATTCTTTTCTTTTTTTCATATATTTTAGGGATAGATTTGATTGGAACTTTTTTTGGGGAGGAGGAGTTTTTTTGAATCAGGATGATGAAAATGTACTTCGGTTTGAATTAAATGAGCAGCTATGGTTTCAAAAGGGACAGGAATTGCAGGAGTTAATCGGAATTTCCCTTGAACCGAATATTTCAATTCAGGATTCCGGTGAGTATGTATCCGTCAGGGGGGTTATTGAGTTAACTGGTGAATACATGCCTTCCGTTGACGGTAAAGAGGACAAACAAGACGATATATTAAATTTTCAGGATCGTACATCCCAAAACATTATCAATGACGTTCGTTCCTTTGAAGATGGGTTAAATGAATTTTATTATAATATTCCGGTTGAAATTACGATTCCGAAACATCGAATCACGGATTTAGATGACGTGATGGTGGAGATTGATTACTTTGACTATGAAATTCCTGACCCATCACAAATTAAACTTCAGTCCAATGTCTCGATTTCAGGCATTGCAGAGGAAGAGGAGGTTTTTACAAAGGAACCTCAGGAAAATCGAAATGAAACGGAGGAGTCAACAACGGATAAGAACAGCTGGGAAGAAATGAATGAGCCGTTTTCGTTTGATGTGAAATTTGATGAGGAAGAGTCTGAAGCTTCAAGCTATCAGTCCGAGTCGTCTGTAGTGACAAATGAAGAATATGAAGAAGAACGTCCGGAAACAGAATCCTATTCTTCCTACGAGGAACCAGTTACAGAAGAGCCTCAGCCGAAAGAGGAGGAAGAAACTGAATCGGATGAAGAGGAAAAAGAAGAGGAAAAAGGCCGGGACTTATGGTTTAAGAAAAAAACGCAGTCCTTTGATGAGTTCTTTGGTCAAAACCAACAGGAAGAACAAAACACAGAGCAGGAGGAAAGCTCCTACGAGGATAGCCCATACGAAGAAGCTTATAATGAAAGCCCACAGGTGGAATATAATGTGGATGCACAGGCTGAGTCTTCAAACGAAGAAAGTCGTGAAGATGCTGGCTATTTAGTAAATATGTTTAGTCACAAAGAGGAAGATTCTTATGCGAAGCTTCGTATATGTATTGTGCAGGAAACGGATACGATTGAATCTATTGCCGAACGGTATGAGACATCAGCCGCCCAATTAATCCGTTATAACCGTCTTGAAGAACAGGAATTAAATACAGGGGACATTCTTTATATTCCTGTCAGAAAAAAACAGATTGATCCATCCACAACATAAAGTTAAGGATGAGCGACATTGGCTAAAATCAGTCGAATATTACGTCCATATGGGATGTACCCTTATCAGGGTGAAAAGATAACAAAAAAGGTTATCAAGGTTTTTACAGGAAGCAGATATATTGCCGTCAAACAGTCCAGGGAAAAACATCTGCCTCAAAGGTTCGGTTTTGTTTATCATGAAGCAAAGGAGAAAAACTTAACCTCTATTGCTCCCCTCTATTTAACAGAGAAAGGAAGTCCGTACATAGAGGGGAGGCAACATTTTTATTATGTAGTTCCCTGGTTCAAAGAGAAAGAGGGGAGTTCATTAACGTCATCCATTCATCCATTTTTTGGTGAGTTAGCCCATGTTCATAGAAAAACATCCGTCACAAAACCAATTGAAATTCAGCAATTAAATGAATGGGCCCAAAATCAAAAGGAGAAGATCAGGAGAAACTTTTATCAGTTTGAAAATTGGATTGATTTGTTCGAGGCCCAGCATTTTATGTCTCCCACTGCTTTATTAATCTGTCATTCCTATCGTATGGTCAGACAAATGTCACAGCTTCTGGAATACTGGTATGATGAGTGGCGGGCTCATATGGAAGAGGAAAAAGAGATGAAATATTGCTTATGTCATGGGAATTTATCACCTTCCCATTTTGTTTTGACTTCAAATGGTGTGATGTTCTTAAATTGGGAACAAGCTTTTTATGGTCATCCTTCCAGAGACCTTTCCATGTTTTTTTCGACGATTTGCCAGGAGCATGATACACCACTGAGTCTTATCAAAGAAGGCTTACCTGTTTATTTTAAAGATGCAGGCTACACGAAAAGCGACATGGCTTTGTTAGCGATACATCTGCTGAATGTCAAAGACTTTTTGCTTGACGTTCAGCAATATGTGAAAGCCCCAAATTATCTTACAGAAGTAGAATGGATTCAAGTTTTCCAGCGCTATCAGTTTTATTTCGAACATGTCCTGGACATTCAGGAGTTTATCAAAAATGATCTGATGATCACGGATGATGAAGATCTGACTTAAATCCATTCTAAATAAAAGGCAAAGAACAATCCGACAAATACACCGGTTAATAACACATCAAGCGTTGTTGGAATAATAAGCGTTCGAACAATTTGATAAATCATAAGCGGTAATGTGCATTTTTCAATAGTAAAAATAATGTGTCTCAGCCACGGTGGAAGTTTGTAACGATAAAACCTTGCCATATAGATCCTCCTTCACTCTTTTACCATTTGTACGTATAATATGAATAGATATTGGAAAAAGTGTTAAAAGACATTTGACTTTTTACGTACTGAATGGCTAAAATATATACTATAAAATGAATATACGAAATGCTTGGATAGGGAGGAGTACAAGGATAAGACCTTCAGAGAGGAGAGCGACAGGCTGAGACGCTTTCCAGGATTCTTACCTTGGAATGTCGCCCTGGATGCAGCTTCTTTGAATCAAGAGTAGAAGAAGCCGGTTGAACCGTTATTCTGATGAAGTGTACAGTCAGACAATGAAGCTCTGCTGTAAATAAAGGTGGTACCGCGAAAGTAACCCTTTTCGTCCTTTTGATAAGGATGAAAAGGGTTTTTTATTATCCTTTAAGAAAGCATCCCCCCTGTCTTCTTAAAGGAAAAAGAATAAGCATTGATTTCTCTATTTGCGGGGAAATTCATGTTTTTCCAAAATGACGGATGCCCCTTTAATGTTCATGATGATAGATGATAAAAAGTAAGGAGGAAGTGAAATGGAGAACAAAGAGGTTTCAATGCCGCCAAAATACGATCCGAATGAGGTGGAAAAAGGCCGGTATGATTACTGGGTAAATGGAAAGTTCTTTGAAGCAAAGGATGATGAAAGCAAAGATCCATTTACTGTGGTTATCCCGCCGCCGAACGTTACAGGTAAGCTCCACCTGGGCCATGCCTGGGACACAACTTTACAGGATATTATTACACGTTATAAGCGTATGCAGGGCTATGATGTTTTATGGCTGCCGGGAATGGACCATGCTGGAATCGCAACACAAGCAAAGGTTGAAGCGAAATTAAAAGAAGAAGGAAAAAACCGATACGATCTTGGTCGGGAAAAATTTATTGAACAGGTATGGGATTGGAAGGAAGAATATGCCTCCTTTATTCGAAAGCAGTGGGAAAAGCTTGGTTTAGGGCTGGATTATTCCCGTGAGCGTTTTACGCTGGATGAGGGTCTTTCCAATGCTGTCAGAGAAGTGTTTGTTTCCTTATATGAAAAAGGGTTGATTTACCGTGGGCAATATATCATTAACTGGGATCCCGCTACTCAGACAGCCCTTTCCGATATCGAGGTTATCTACAAGGAAGTTCAGGGTGCCTTCTATCATATGAAATATCCGTTAAAGGATGGTTCGGGTCACATTGAAATTGCCACTACTCGACCTGAGACGATGCTGGGCGATACGGCAGTAGCTGTCCATCCGGAAGATGAAAGATACAAGCATTTAATCGGTAAGAAGGTTATTCTGCCGATTACCGAGCGTGAAATCGAAATTGTTGCTGATGATTATGTAGATATGGAATTTGGATCCGGTGCGGTTAAAATTACCCCGGCCCATGATCCCAATGACTTTGAAATCGGCAATCGTCACGATTTAGAGCGAATCCTTGTTATGAACGAAGATGGTACTATGAATGAAAATGCCATGAAATATCAGGGGATGGACCGCTTCGATTGCCGTAAACAGCTGGTGGAAGACCTGCAGGATGAAGGCGTATTGTTCAACATTGAGGAGCATACACATTCCGTCGGACATTCCGAACGAAGTGGAGCCGTTGTTGAGCCTTATTTGTCCACTCAATGGTTCGTTCATATGGAGCCGCTGGCCAAAGGTGCAATTGACTTACAGGAGACAGAGGATAAGGTCAATTTTGTTCCTGGACGTTTTGAGAAAACCTATTTAAATTGGATGGAAAATATCAGAGATTGGTGTATTTCACGACAGCTCTGGTGGGGCCACCGCATTCCTGCGTGGTATCATAAAGAAACAGGCGAAGTTTATGTTGGAAAGGAAGCACCTGAGGATTCAGAAAACTGGGAGCAGGATGAAGATGTACTCGATACATGGTTTTCCTCAGCTCTATGGCCATTTTCAACCTTGGGCTGGCCGGATGAAAACAATAAAGACCTGAACCGTTATTTTCCAACGGATGCACTTGTCACAGGGTATGACATTATTTTCTTCTGGGTATCCCGTATGATTTTCCAATCCAAGCAGTTTATGAACCGCAGACCATTTAAAGATGTTCTGATTCATGGACTTGTACGTGATGCAGAAGGAAGGAAAATGAGTAAGTCCCTGGGGAATGGTGTGGATCCAATGGATGTTGTAGAAAAGTATGGTGCAGACTCCCTGCGTTATTTCTTAGCAACCGGCTCTTCACCCGGACAGGATTTACGCTTCCACTGGGAAAAAATTGAGGCTACCTGGAATTTTGCGAACAAAATCTGGAATGCTTCCCGTTTTGTACTGATGAACCTGGAGGATATGAAGTATGAAGATGTTGATTTAACCGGTGAAAAATCGGTTGCAGATCAATGGATTCTTACCCGTCTGAATGAAACCATTGAGCAGGTAACCCGGCATATTGATAAATATGACTTTGGGGAAGCGGGTCGTCATTTGTATAACTTTATTTGGGATGAATTTTGTGACTGGTATATTGAAATGGCCAAGCTACCTTTATATGGAGAGGACGAACAGGCAAAACATACTACAAAATCGGTTTTAGTTTATGTTCTTGACCAGACGATGCGTATGCTTCATCCATTCATGCCATTTATTACCGAGGAAATATGGCAGCATTTACCACATGAAGGGGAATCCATCACAATTGCAGACTGGCCATCTGTAAACTCTGAATTTACAAATCAGCAGGCATCCTCAGAAATGAAGCTGCTCGTGGATATTATTCGTTCCATTCGAAATATCAGAGCTGAAGTAAATACTCCAATGTCCAAAGAAATCCAAATGCTCATTAAAGCAAGTGATGAAGACATTATGGAAGGACTTCAAAAGAACCGTCATTATCTGGAACGTTTTTGTAACCCGAGTGATTTGACGATTCATACAGACGTTGATGTTCCGGAAAAAGCCATGAGTTCCGTTGTAACAGGGGCTGAAGTTTATCTTCCTTTAGAAGGTCTAATAAATATTGAAGAAGAAATTGATCGACTGAAGAAGGAATGGGAAAAGTGGAATTCTGAAGTTGAACGGGTTGAGAAAAAACTGGCTAATGAAAAATTTGTTCAAAACGCACCAGTGGATATTGTGGAACAGGAAAGAGAAAAGGGCAGAGATTATAAAGAGAAACGTGAAAAAGTTGAACAGAGGCTAAAGGACTTGCAATCCTGATTATTCTTCAGTGGGAGCCGATTATTGGGGCTCCCGCTTTCTCTTTATTTTTTTGTAATGACTGAATTCACTTAAAGTGAGGGAATGACCATGGAGTATCATGAAGCAATTGAATGGATCGGTGAACGTACAAAATTTGGAATCAGACCTGGACTTGAACGAATGGAATGGCTGATGGAGAAATTGGGTCATCCTGAACAGCGCATCAAAAGTATTCATATCGCTGGAACGAACGGTAAGGGATCGACACTGTCATTTTTGCGAAACTTATTAGAAGTTCATCATTTTACAGTAGGAACCTTCACGTCACCCTATCTGATAAAATTTAATGAACGGATAAGTGTCAACGGAATACCGATAACTGATAAGGAAATGGTTAAGCTCGTTGAGAAAATAAAGCCACTTTGTGAAGACCTGGAAAAGACAAAATGGGGTCCTCCAACAGAATTTGAAGTGATTACGGCAATGGCATTCCGTTTTTTTGCAGACCAATCCCTCGACTTCGTAATATGGGAAACGGGCCTGGGAGGAAGACTGGATTCAACCAATATTGTGCAGCCAATCGCTACCGTTATAACGAATATTGGACTTGATCATACGCATATCCTTGGTGATACCTATAAACAAATTGCTGCCGAGAAAGCAGGAATTATAAAAAGGGATGTCCCGCTGATATCTTCGGTTGGTCAAACAGAGGCTCTTAAGGTTATTAAAGAAAAGGCTGAAAGTATGAATGCACCAATAAGTCAGCTTGGGGAGGATTTCACCTGTATTGGAAATAATCAGATACATAAGGAAGGAGAAGTGTTCACCTTTCAGTCAGCCCCATACAGCTTCCCTGAGCTAATGATTCAGATGAGAGGTAAACACCAGATTCAAAACGCAGCCCTTGCTTTGCAGACGTTTTTAACTGTATGTTCCGGAAATTCTATTCAACCGGATATTGCTTTAATCAGAGATGGTTTGAAAAAAACAACATGGCCGGGAAGATTTGAAGTGCTGGTCCGTAAACCTCCTGTTATTATTGATGGGGCACACAATAAAGAAGGAGTGGTTTCACTCATCCAGACGCTTCAGCGGTTTTATCCCGACCATAAGAAAAATCTGATCTTTTCTATGATGAAGGATAAATCCCTGGATGCTGTCATGCCTTTATTGGATAAAAATTTTGAGAAAATCGTGTTTACATCCTTTTCTTTTGAACGTGCTTCAGAAGCAGACCATTTATATCAATGGAGTCAGCATCCCAAAAAGGAATATCAATTCGATTGGAAGGAAGCGATCAGGCAGGAAATCGGCCGTATTGATCCGGCACGGGAATTGATCATAATCTCAGGGTCTTTATATTTTATTTCAAAAGTTAGACAACATTTTGAACATTTTTTAAAAAATATGATAAAATAATTTTAATATTTGAAAACATTGAATTCAGGATTTTTGATTATTGAAAGGATCGAATTCGGGGTTTTGTTAGCAAGGTTTCTTTAAAAAAGGGTCTGGGAGATGCTGTATATGACAAAACAGAAAAAATTATTGATTTGGATTCTTTGGCTCCTTATCTGGCCAACTCTGATTTTCTACATTTATCAAGTAACTGCCCCCATAGTGAACCTGGATGGCAGATGGTTTGATATTGTTTCGTTTGGCATTCTAATGTGTATCGTATCCCTTTTTCCCATTATTGTTGGAGGCACTCCCATATTCTTCATTCATGGAATAAGCTTTGCGGTTTTCTTACACTTTGGTTTATTTGCAGAAATTGTATTAACACAAATAGCCGTATGTGTCCTGCTCACTAAACTTAGACCTGGTAAGGATCAATTATTTCGTATCCCTGCCAACTTAACTCTGTTTCTATTAACTTCTATTATTGGGGCGGCTATATATTATTTATTGGGCGGAACTCATCAAAAAATAGTGGATTTTACTTTTGAGCAGCAATTTCCTATCATTGGATATATTTTAGCAATCATTTTTGCCAATCAGGTATTATTGCACCTGCTCAAAATGTATATGACATCACAGCGGGAAAGGTTCTTTTCCAAGTCCTTATTTTGGGACATGCTGACTTCCGGATTAACGATACCTGTGGGATATGTGCTGTATTTGCTGTATATCGAACTGGGGGCTGGAGCCATCTATTTTGTTGGAATTCCGTTTGTCACGTTTTCTGTCATTATTCAGAACTATTTCTCTTCCCAAAGAATGAATAATTACATGAGAAGAACAAGTCAAATTGGGCATAAGCTAACGGGGAAACTGAATGTAAAAGAGGTCCTGGATATATTTGTGGAAGAAGTAAGTAAGCTGTTGTATGTGGATTATGCTTACATTTATGATGTATTGAACTCCAATGAAAGTTTAACTCTCATTCGGGTAATGGGGGATACCCCACAAGGACACCATACTTCATTCCATTTGAAAAAATTCCAGGGAATCAGTGGGACTGTTTATGGTGGAGGAGAAGGTTTATATTATAAAAATCGAACCAAGTGGGATATGATTTTTCCTGATCCTTCTTTGCCACATGACGCAGAAAGTATCATATCCGTCCCGATCTGGAGAAATGAGAAAGTTGTAGGAGTCATTACCGTTGCTTCAAAGCGGAAAAGAGCCTATGAAAAATATCAGTATATGTTAGTGGAGATTCTGGCCAATTATCTCGCTGTGGCCATAGAAAATGCCCGTCATTATGAAACGACAAAACAGAAGAGTGAAAGGTGTCCATTAACAAAGCTTTATAATTACCGATATTTTGAGGAATATATTCAGCAGCTGTTTGAGGATATGGAAGCGAAAGGTCTGCACGAGGACCAATCTTTAATCCTGCTGGACCTGGATCATTTCAAACAGGTAAATGATACATACGGTCATGAAAGTGGAAATGAGGTTCTCCGGGAACTGGCCGCACGCCTTGAAAACACCTTTCCGAATGAAATTGTTGCCAGATACGGCGGGGAAGAATTTGTTATTCTTTTGAGAGGAAAGGGAAAAGATGAGGCCCTCTTCCATGCAGAAAATATCCGGCGCGTGATCAGTGAGGAACCTTTTGAACTTAAGCAGCATATCTCAGACATTGGAAACCCTATCAAAATTGAAGTTACAGCGAGTATAGGAGTGGCAACATTTCCTAATGATTGTGATGACCCACGCGAATTGATTCGTCATGCTGATCGTGCCATGTATGTCGGAGCGAAAAATAATGGACGAAACAAAGTGGCGACCTATGAGAAAGTCATTCAAATGTAACACCTGGTGCAGATACCAGGTGTTTTTTTGACCAAAAAGCTAAATAGTATTTGAAAAGTGAATAGGGGAGATGGGAGAACATCTCGTAAGGCCCTGATAAGTTTGGCTCTATACTAAATGTGGTGGTGTCTCCAGTATTATCAATACTTCAAATGAAGACAAAAAAATACACTCAATCCCCTCTCTTTTGTTAACCTAGAGTTGTCCACACAAAAGGTCAAAGGAGAGGGAAAGAGTGCAAAAACATTTTATCATAGAAATGCTGGGGATTAAAGATAAGCATGTAGATGTTTGGGATATGACTAGTGAACCAGATAAGTTTTATGTAGAGCTTTATACGAAAGTGAAAACGCAGAAGTGCCCATTCTGTAAGGAAAAAACTAAGCGTGTCCATAGTTACCGTAATCAGCAGATTCAGGGGCCAATCGTATCAAATAAGCCAGTGAAAATCTCTTTGAGAAAGAGGCGGTATTTGTGTGTGAATTGCCGGCATACCTTTTATGAAAAACTTCAAATGGTGGACCGGTATCAACGTTGCACAAGCTCGATTCAAACAACTGCATTAACGTACACAGCTGTGGGTTCATTCACGACTGCTGCACAATTAACAGGCATGAGTTCTAACAGGTTATTGCGTATATTCGATCGCAGGGACATGAAAACCAAGAAGGTGCTGCCCCGTGCAATCGCCATTGATGAATTTAAAGGGGATGCTGGTGGGGAAAGATTCCAAACCGTTATAGCTGATATCGAACATAAAGAGATTATTGATGTATTACCTGACAGAAAGGTAGATACCATTAAAAGATATTTAAAATCTTGTGACACCAGTAATGTTGAAATCGTAGTCATGGATTTATCCAGATCCTTCAAACAAGCAGTACAGAAAGCCTTAGGTGATCCGTTAATCATCGCTGATCGTTTTCACTTTATGCGACAAGTCTATTGGGCGCTGGATAGTGTGCGGCGAGAAGTGCAACATGACCTTGAAAAGAATGAACGAATCCGAATGAAGCGAAGCAAAAAATTATTGTGGAAATCCCAATATAAATTAACTGATGAACAAAAGGAAAAAGTAAATCAATTACTACAGATTCATCCCCGATTAAAAGAAGCATATGAACTAAAAAACAAGCTCGATCAATGGTTTAAAGAAAGTGATAAAATCACAGCGACCCAAGGATTTGAAGAATGTTTATCGGCTATGAAAGCCTCTAATATTGAAGCATTTCACAAAGTCATGAAGACATTTAAACGCTGGAGGCAGGAAATTCTACAGTCCTTTATGTACCCGTTCAATAACGGATATATTGAAGGTGTAAACAACACGATTAAAGTGGCCAAACGTATGTCATATGGAATTAAAGATTTTAAACGCTTGAAAAAGAAAATACTGTGGCGACAAGAGGTTAGAAGGGCTTTGGCATAAA
Organism: Virgibacillus sp. MSP4-1; assembly: GCF_010092505.1. Lineage (NCBI taxonomy): Bacteria > Bacillati > Bacillota > Bacilli > Caryophanales > Bacillaceae > Virgibacillus > Virgibacillus sp. MSP4-1. The sequence continues at coordinate 1,570,673 of NZ_CP048021.1, read as the reverse complement.
ATGCCCCAAAGCCTAGGAAGTAAAAAGAGATGGTGGAGTGAAAATCACACCACCACATTTGACAGAGAACCATAAGTTTCGCTAACAATCTATGGGGGGCTAAACCCCCCATAGATTGAAGTCTCACTTTACCACGTCAGAACGATCTGTAATCTCCCACCTCTTGGTATATGAAAAGTGAATAGGGGAGATGGGAGAACATCTCGTAAGGCCCTGATAAGTTTCGCTAACAATCTATGGGGGGCTAAACCCCCCCATAGATTGAAGTCTCACTTTACCACGTCAGAACGATCTGTAATCTCCCACCTCTTGGTATATGAAAAGTGAATAGGGGAGATGGGAGAACATCTCGTAAGGCCCTGATAAGTTTCGCTAACAATCTATGGGGGGGTTAACCCCCCCCCATAGATTGAAGTCTCACTTTATGTAGATTTTTTGGGGAAATCTTTGATGAAATTCTCATTGGATTAGACAATTACCGACAACGTTTTTTTCATAGACGTGGTAAGGTAATAGTTGCAATAGAAAGGATAACTCATCAGAGAAGAACTTTGATGAGTTTTGTATGCTGTATAATTTGCTAGTCAAGGTGGGGAAAAAATGGACAAGAAACAGAACCATATTTCAATAAGAATTAATGGAAAAGAAAAAGAAGATCAAGAGCATTTATCCTCCGTTGACGAGAACGTAAAAGAAGAAATGGCTGCTGCTTTAGATAATACGAGTGAAACAGACTCCTTTAAAGAAGGTCAAAAAACGGGCTATGACTTTGAACCGCCCAAAATAGAAGTTTTAAAGAGAAATTACAAAGGAAAGAAATCCGTTTTTTCTATGATTCCGAGCATGAAACGGCTCCTAATTGCCGGCACATCAGCGATTGTAGTGGGATCTCTCTTAGGTTTTATTATGTTACGAGTTCTTTCAGGTGTTGGGGTTGATGAAAACGAGGAAGCTGGCGGTACACAGAATACAGATAATCCTTCAGCAGAAGAAACATCAGCCGCTGCTAATGGTACCGAAGCTTCACAAGGGACAGTCGTCCAATTTGATGGCTATGAACCACAGGTTGTTCAGGTCGGCGTTTATTCAACACAGGCTAAAGCTGAGGAAAGACAGGCAATATTTAAGGATTCAGGTGTACATCCATATATTTGGCAAAGAAAAGATCAGTATTATTTATTTGCAGGTGTAGCTATGACGGATGCTGATATAAAAAATGTGGAAGCAAGTATAGACAGCCTTGGTTTTGATCCTGAGAAGGATACGTACGTAAAGGCCTGGAAAGTAGTCGGTGGAGAACATGAGACTTCTGAAGCGGAGGCTGCCTGGGTAAAAGAAGGAATGGGTTACTGGGAAGAAGCTGTTCCGCTCTTTTCACAACCTGATAGTAATTTCTCAGAACTAAAAACTAAAATGGAACAATGGTATCAAAAGAAGCCTGAGTCCATATCCAAAGAGGCTGAGGCATTATCCGGTTCCATTCAGTCGCTGCTAAACCTTACAGAAGATGAAAAATGGCAGCAACAGCATCAAATGATTCGCATCCTCCATGATTATGAGAAATATTTGAATAAATAAGAAAAGGCTGAATCCAATCCCTGATTCAGCCTTTTTACCGTTCGACAAAATTCGGGTGGTGACAGGCACCTCTCCACAAAATTTCTGTGAAATTAAAAAATATCTATATTTCTCAATAAGTAAGTGATTTTTTTAATGGGGTTTTATTGTTTTATTTATATTTAATCAGCCGATATGGGTTTTTACCTTTTTGTAATGTTGAGCAAATTTGATTAAACTATATTTATATCAATCAAGTCATTCGTTTTTCGGAGGTATTAATGATGTCATCTCACCTTGTCTTAGCGTCATCTTCACCACGACGGCAGGAATTGCTTAAACAAGTGAAAATTCCTTATATAACCCGAAAGCCGCAAGCGGATGAGTCTTCCATTCATACCGGTTTTCCAGAGGAAAAAGTAAAGCAGCTCGCTCGTCTAAAAGGAAGGAAAGCTGTATTAAATGATGAGAAGGAAGTGATTTTATCAGCAGATACAGTTGTATCTTGTAATAAGCAAATTTTTGAAAAACCAAACGATTCAGATGAAGCACGCCATATGCTGTCCTTATTAAGCGGGAAACGTCATGAGGTGTGGACAGGATTTATGATTCGGACGGCTAAGCACGAAGAGATTTTCACCCAAAAAACAGAGGTCGAGTTCTGGCCGCTGTCAAATGAAGAGATTGAGACCTATTTATCTACAGGGGAACCCTTTGATAAGGCGGGTGCCTATGGAATTCAGGGAGCCGGATCGATGCTTGTAAAAGGAATTATCGGTGATTATTACAATGTCGTTGGCCTTCCCATTTCGCTTGTTGTTAAAGAACTTAGAAAATACGATATTCTCCCTGTATTTTAATCATTTATTTTTATATAAAAATGAGAGAGGAGCTTGTTTATTGTCTAATGAAATGGTTTTCGTCAAGGATGTCCCTAAAAATGACCGGCCAAGAGAACGGCTCATGCAATTAGGGTCTGATCATTTATCCAATCAGGACTTGCTGGCTATTATATTGGGTACAGGTACAAAAAATGAATCTGTGATGTCTCTATCACACCGGTTGCTTATACACTTTGAGGGCCTCCCGTTACTCAAAGACGCAACTGTGGAAGAATTGACAGCTATCAAAGGGATTGGAAAAGCAAAGGCCGTTGTGCTAATGGCCGCTCTTGAAATCGGTAAAAGAGTATATTCCTATAAGCCCACTGAACGATATGCCATCAGAAGTCCGGAAGATGGAGCAGACTTTGTTATGGAGGAACTGCGCCATTTGAATCAGGAGCATTTCCTTGTTTTGTTTTTAAATACAAAAAATCAGGTTGTTCATCAGCAAACCGTTTTTATTGGGAGTTTAAATGCCTCCATAGTTCACCCCCGGGAAATCTATCGGGAAGCAGTTAAACGCTCCGCTGCATCTATTATCTGTGCCCACAATCACCCCTCGGGAGACCCCAGCCCTTCACAGGAAGATATTCATGTGACAAAAAGACTTTCAGAGTGTGGAAAAATGATCGGAATTGAGCTGTTGGATCATTTAGTTATAGGTGATAGAAAATATGTTTCTATGAAGGAAAAAGGCTACTTATAACACTATCTATTTTCTGTTTTTTTTCGTATAATTGAATAATAAAGAAAAAAGAGCGCCATTTGTACAAGTGAATTCTTGGATGGCGCTTATTAACTGTATTTTTTGTAATACACTATACATAAGAGGTTTTGTTTTATCCTAGACCATTACAGAGAGGAAGATTCAGGTGGCACGATTTGGGTTTTCACAGGACCTTGGAATCGATTTGGGTACAGCAAATACATTAGTGTTCGTTAAGGGTAAGGGAATTGTATTACGTGAACCTTCCGTAGTGGCTAAAAATGTAACAACCGGGGAGACCGAGGCAGTAGGAAACAGTGCCAAGACGATGATTGGAAGGACGCCGGGGAATATCTCCGTCATAAGACCTATGAAAGATGGTGTCATAGCTGATTACGAAACAACAGCCATGATGATGAAATATTATATGGGAAAAACCCTTCGCAGGCGCTCCCCTTTTGCAAGAAAGCCAAATGTGATGGTATGTGTGCCATCCGGTATAACGATGGTTGAAGAAAGGGCCGTTATTGATGCGACAAGACAGGCGGGAGCAAAGGAAGCCTATCCAATAGCAGAACCTTTTGCTGCTGCTATAGGTGCGGGTTTACCTGTATGGGAACCTACTGGTAGTATGATAGTAGATATTGGTGGAGGTACGACGGAAGTAGCCATTATTTCCTTAGGCGGCATTGTCACAAGTGAGTCTATTCGTATTGCCGGGGATGAAATGGATGATGCCATTATTCAATACATTAAAAAGAAGTATAAGTTATTAATTGGTGAGCATTCAGCAGAAGTTATAAAAATGGAACTGGGAACAGCTATGCGAGTGGATGAGGCTGTTGAAATGGAAATACGAGGACGTGATTTGGTTACCGGCCTGCCACAGACCATAAAAATCTCAAATACTGAAATTGAAGAAGCTTTAAGGGATACGGTAGATTCCATTGTTGAGGTCGTAAAAAGTACATTGGAAAAGACACCACCCGAATTATCAGCTGATATTATGGAGAAAGGTGTTGTTCTGGCTGGTGGTGGTGCATTGTTATCAAATCTGGATAAAAGAATTAGTGAGGAAACAGAAATGCCTGTTTTTGTGGCAGAAGATCCCCTTGATTGTGTAGCCATTGGAACAGGTAAATCATTGGATTTTCTTCATCACTTTCGTAAAATTTCAAACAGGAAACGTTAATATTTAGAATTTATTGAAGTAGGTGTCATAGATGTGGTCCTTTTTAAGGAAAAGAGCCTTAATTATTATACTTATCAGCATTATTCTTTTAGTTTCACTAATTGGGTTCTCAATCAGAGACAGAGACGATGTCAGTTTACCTGAGGAGCTGTTAAAGGATACAATTGGAGCGATACAATCCATTTTTCAGGTTCCCATCGACTTTGTTGGCGGAATCTTTGAAGATGTGAGTGAGTTAACCAATACTTTCGAGGAAAACCAGGTCCTGAAGTCACGTTTATCCGAGTATAAGGATTTGCTTTATGATGTTAAGGCTTTGGAAAAGGAAAATACAGAATTACGCGCTTTACTGGAGAAAAAAGATTCAGATATACTTGAAAGTTACAATTTAATCGATGCAACAGTGAATGCAAGAAGTCCTGAGCCCATGTGGATGCAGCAGTTGTCTATTAATAAAGGGAAACAGCACGGGGTTCGTGCGAATATGGCTGTTATAACAGCAAATGGAATGATTGGTAAGGTAAAAACCGCCTATCAATTTACTTCTGATGTTCAACTGCTTAGTGGATTTGATCGGAATAATCGAATTTCTGCACTCGTCCAGAGTAATGGCGAAAAGGAGAAACAGCAGGATGTATTCGGCCTAATTGAGGGTTATGATGAGGAAAAGGAAGCTCTTATTTTGACCATTCAATCTACCGATAAGAAAATTAGTAAAGGGCAATTAGTGGTAAGCTCTGGTATGGGCGGAGTGTTTCCCAGAGGATTAATTATTGGTGAAATTGAATCGGTTGAAATGGATTCCTATGGCCTCACGAAGGTTGCCTATGTCAAGTCCGCAGCGGATTTGTATGATATCAATCATGTAATGGTTGTGGACAGGAATATGAATTCACCCGAATCGGATCAATCTGAGGAGGAGGAATCATGAAGCATTTATTTCTTCCTCTTATATTTTTAATATTGTTGGTGCTGGAAAGTACGGCAACCAGCCTGATTCCAGTACAATGGTTATTAGCTGATATTCAGCCGATTCCCCACTGGATCTTGATTTTCAGTATCATAATCACCATCTTTTTTGATCAGGATCATACCATTTATGGTTTAATATATGCTGTTATTTTCGGGTTTCTAATTGATTTCACATATACCGACATTCTCGGTGTGTATATGTTCACTTATGGTTTGACGCTGTTTATTATTCTGGGACTGAAGAAGCTCCTGCACCCAAACTTTATTGTCACGCTTCTGTTAACGGTTGTGGGGGTTTGCTTTGCTGACCATCTCATTTACGTCATGTATTTTATGATTGGTTATGCAGATATTACATGGGTGTCTTACCTGAATAATCGATTGATCCCAACACTCCTGACCAATATGTTATTTTTATTAATTATTTATCCAATATTTCGCCAGAGATTGGAAAAATGGGCTGATGAACAATTTTCAACATAATTAAGAGGATTTTAAGCAATGCCTATCGAAAAAGTAGTATTGAGGTGAACCTCTGTGAAAAACAAAAAACAAGCAGTTACAATAAAGGGAACAAAGGATGGACTAACGTTTACCATTGACGAGACAAGTTCAATGGAGCACATTCTTCAGGAATTAAAATCTAAGCTATCCTCAAAGGTAATCGATCAGGATCAGCCAGTGATTAAAGTTAATATAGATACAGGAAACCGGTATTTAACAAGTGAAATGAAGGAACAGATGCAGGAAATTGTCAGGAGTAAGCCCAATCTTGTCATTAATGAAATCCATTCCAATGTGATAACCAAAGAGGAAGCAAAGGACTGGTATAAAGATTTAGAAATCTCTGCGATTACGAAAATTGTACGAGCAGGCCAGCAGTTACATGTACATGGAGATTTGTTACTGATTGGTGATGTGAATCCCGGGGGCACGGTGTCAGCCACAGGAAACGTCTACATACTTGGAAAGTTGAACGGGATTGCCCATGCAGGTATTGAAGGTGATCCTGAAGCTATTATTGCGGCTGCATATATGAATCCTACCCAGTTGAGAATATCCGGTTTTTTAAGTCGATCACCCGACTTTGAAACGGAAGGTCTTTATATGGAATGTGCTTATGTTAATCAGGATACAGATAAAATTTTAATTGATAGATTGCAGTCATTATCTACCATTCGACCTGATTTAGGTTCAATAGAGAGGAGAATGATCAATGGGTGAGGCCATTGTAATAACGTCTGGTAAAGGCGGTGTAGGAAAAACGACAACAACGGCAAATGTTGGTACAAGTCTTGCCTTATTAGGAAAAAAAGTATGTCTGCTTGATACCGATATTGGTCTGCGAAATCTTGATGTAGTCATGGGCTTGGAAAATAGAATTGTTTATGATGTGGTGGACGTTGTACAAGAGCGCTGTCGTGTAAAACAGGCACTAGTCAGAGATAAAAGGTTTGATTGCCTGCATCTTCTGCCGGCATCTCAAACGAGTGACAAATCAGCAGTAACACCTGAGGGAATTCAGAGAATCGTAGCTGAGCTTAAGCAGGATTACGATTATATACTTATTGACTGTCCAGCCGGTATCGAACAGGGATATAAAAATGCAATTGCCGGGGCTGACAAAGCTGTTGTCGTAACCACTCCGGAAAAATCCAGTGTGCGCGATGCGGATCGTATCATCGGATTATTGGAAAAAGAAGAGGGAATCGGATCCCCTCATCTTATTATTAATCGTATACGTACCCATATGGTCAAATCAGGTGATATGCTGGATATAAGCGATATAGTGGAGATACTGGCCATAGAATTGCTCGGTATTGTGGCTGATGATGATGAGGTGATCAAATCGTCTCATCACGGAGAGCCGGTAGCATTTCAGCCAGATACAAAAGCGTCTATTTCCTATCGTAATATAGCACGAAGAATTCTGGGTGAATCAGTACCCTTGATGTCCTTGGAGGATGATAAAGGCATCATGGCAAAAGTGAAGAAGTTTTTCGGTGTAAAATCGTAATCGTGGTTGAGGATTGGCCCTGCCAGTCCTCTTTTTTCTTCATAAAATGAAAACGCTTTACATAAAATGTTAAGTTATCCAACAGGAATATCTGTAATTTCAAATCATAGAATAGTTTTATCACGCATTAACCAGTATCTTTATGCATCTTGGGAAGGATGAAACTCATATGTGTGGAATTACAGGAATAATTGATTGGAAAAAAGATTTAGAATCAGAGCGGTTCTGGTTGAGAAAAATGACAGATACGCTAAGCTTACGAGGACCAGATGACTCAAATATGTGGATTGATCAACATGTTGCATTTGGTCATAAAAGACTGGCAGTTGTAGACCTTGAAGGTGGAAAGCAGCCAATGACAAAGCAATGCCAAGACAATCATTACACGCTAGTTTATAATGGGGAACTTTATAATACCGAAGACTTAAGGAGGATATTAGCAAAAAAGGGCTACTCATTTCGAACAACTTCTGATACAGAAGTACTGCTAACAGCCTATATAGAATGGAAAGAAGATTGTGTGGAGCACCTTAATGGCATTTATGCATTTGGAATTTGGGATGAAGAAAAAGAACAACTTTTTCTGGCAAGAGATCGTCTGGGGGTAAAGCCCTTATTTTTCCTAAATGAACATAGTAAGTTGCTGTTTGGTTCTGAATTAAAGGCACTATTGGCGCATCCAAATGCAAAAACTGAAGTTGATCGAGATGGGTTGAGTGAAATTTTTGGATTAGGCCCATCGAGAACACCAGGTCATGGAATCTTTAAAAATATACAGGAATTACGTCCTGGCCATGCACTGATATTTACGAAAGATGGTGTGAAGACTACACGCTATTGGAATGTCAAAAGCTACGAACATCATGATTCCGTTGAAGAAACGGCTCAAAGGGTAAGAGAGCTATTTATCGATGCTGTAACAAGACAATTAATTGCTGATGTCCCTGTATCTACATTTCTTTCTGGCGGAGTGGATTCCAGTGCAATTACTGCCATTGCGTCACAATATTTTGAACGTAAAGGCAATGGACCTTTAAGAACTTTTTCTGTCGATTATGAAGGGAATGATCAACATTTCCAATCTAGTCGTTTTCAGCCTTCCACTGACGGACCGTGGATTAAAAAGATGGTCAGTTATTTCTCTACCGACCATCATAATGAGGTCATAAGCGGTTATGAACTGGCCGGTCTGCTGAAGCAGGCCGTAAATTTAAGAGATCAGCCAGGCATGGCAGATATTGATTCATCTTTATTATGGTTTTGTAAACAAATAAAAAAACATACGACGGTAAGTTTATCAGGAGAGTGTGCGGATGAAATTTTTGGAGGATATCCATGGTTCCACCATCCGGAAACAAATAAGAATACAGGATTTCCCTGGATGACTTCACTGGATTCAAGGATCTCCTTGTTACACCCTGAATGGCAAAGAAAGTTAGACCTCAAGACCTACGTTAACGATCGATATCAGGAAACGATAGAAGAAACACCTTATTTAGAAGGGGAAAAACTAAAAGATACGAAACGCAGAGAATTGTTTTATTTAAATATGCAATGGTTCATGCAGCAACTGCTCGACCGAAAAGATCGAATGAGTATGGGAGCTGGTTTGGAAGTACGGGTTCCATTCGCTGACCATAAATTGGTGGAGTATGTGTGGAATATCCCGTGGGATTTAAAAATGTATGGAAATCGTGAAAAAGGGATATTACGTAAAGCTTTAGAAGGGCTGTTGCCAAATGAGATCCTTTATCGAAAAAAAAGCCCATACCCTAAAACGTTTCAGCCGGAATATACCAGAGCAGTTACAGAGTGGATGAAGGAGATTTTAGAGGATACAGATGCCCCGTTATTTGAGTTTATACAAAAAAGTAAAATAGAAGACATTGTAAGAAGTGAAGGGGCTGAATTTAAAGATCCCTGGTTTGGTCAGTTAATGAAGGGACCACAATTAATTGCCCATCTATGTCAGATTAATTATTGGTTACGGGCATATGATGTCAAAGTGACTTGAGTTATTTGCTTAGAGGGCAGGCATTTTATATAAGATTCAATATATGTAACCAGAAAAAAGGCCCAGTGAAGGTTCACTGAGCCTTAGTTTCAATGATTTTATCGCGTATTAACTGGCCGTAATCCCCCGCTTCAAGTTATAAGGATACCCCAACAAGGCTAAGTGGGGGATGGACACCCCGCCACGGATAGAAGTTTCACTTTTTAAAGGTTTCATTATTCTTAGCGGATTTAATCCATTTTTACTGATTTTCCATGCAATTGATCCAGCCTTTCAACTAAGGTAGATCCGGAAGAAACTGCGTTAGTTTTTCTGGCTGGAGTTGTAACCATGATATCCTTTAGTTCATACGCCTGCGATCCGTGCTCGGCAAAATCAAGCCCGGATATTTCCTCTTCTTCGGATACTCTTATTCCGGCTACCGCTTTCAGGATTCCAAATACGATAAAAGTCATGACAAACGTCCATGCAAAAGCAGCAACAACTCCCAGGGCTTGAACTCCTAATAGAGTGGCACTCCCACCATAGAATAGTCCGCCATCAGTAGCGAAGAAACCAACGGCGATGGTTCCCCAAATTCCGCATGCACCATGAACAGCGATTGCCCCAACAGGATCATCAAGCTTCAGGCTTCTGTCAACAAAAGCAACTCCTTCAACTAAAACGATACCTGATACAAGCCCAATGATGATTGAACCAGTCAACGATACAGCAGCGGTACCTGCAGTTATGCCCACTAGACCGCCGAGGGCACCATTAAGGGTTAATGATGCATCAATCTTCTTATATCTTAATGATGAGTAGTAGGCAGAAGCTATAACAGCCGCTGATGCGGATAGCATGGTTGTGGAAATGACATGAGGTACGACCGTTACGTCAGCTGCTAAAGCACTGCCCCCATTAAATCCGAACCAGCCAAACCAAAGTAAGAAGACCCCCAATGCCCCTAATGGAACATTACTGGCTGGTATAACACGGCTCTTACCATCTTTGGAATATTTACCTATACGGGCGCCCAACAACATGACTGCAGCGATGGCACCAGCAGCACCAGTAAAGTGAACAACAGTAGAACCGGCAAAATCAACAAAACCTAATTCAGATAGCCAGCCTCCTCCCCATACCCAGTGACCCACAACTGGATAAATAAAAGCAGTCATTACGACAGTTAGTAAAATATAACTATTTAATTTGATACGTTCTGCTACTGCACCAGAGATAATCGTCGCACATGTAGCTGCAAACATTGCCTGGAAGATAAAAAACCCGGTATCTTCCACGCCGTTTAATACGAATCCATCCGTACCAATAAATCCAAATGCATCGGTACCAAACATGAAGCCATACCCGACAATAAAGTATAATACAGCTCCAATGGATATCGTCAAAAAGTTTTTCATCAGGATATTTAAAGAGTTTTTAGAGCGGGTAAATCCCGTCTCTACCATAGAGAAACCAGCATGCATGAAAAAGACTAAAATGGTTCCGAGCATAACCCATGACATATTAACAGATTCCATTCCATTCATCTCCTTTTATTCTTTATATTTAAAGTACTTTTAAGAGCTTATGGCTCCAATACCATTTTCACCTGTTCGAATACGGATTACATCTTCTACGGGTATGACAAAAATCTTTCCGTCTCCTACATTTCCCTCCCCACAGATTTCTTTTATTAATGTAATAACTTCATCTGTCATGTCTTCTGTAAGGACCATTTCCAGTTTGATCTTCGGAAACAGATGGATCTCGTATTCATTTCCCCTGTACACGCCTGTTTTTCCTTCCTGCAATCCACACCCTGCTGCTTCTGTTACTGTAAGACCATAAACCCCAAAATCACCTAATTTCTGACGTAACTCAGAGAATTTTTCAGGTCGAATAATGCATTCAATCTTCTTCATATTTCCTTCACCTCCATTAAATGTTAAGAAAATTAACATCTTGTGTAACATAATATAACGTAATTTTGAAAATTGCAAGATAATTTGCAAAAAAATATTAATGCGCCTGCTCATTTCTATCTCCAAGTCATAATTTACAAGGAATTGAATAGACTTGTACAAACACTTAATGTAAGGGATGAGGTAAATTGAGCCGTAAAAGTATTCGTGAAGTTCGTCAGAATATTGCTAAACGGAAAAACTTGAAAAAGAGAAATGGGACAAGCACCCATTGGGGGGCTTCCATGGTTCAGGAAGAAGAGAAGCACGGTTATTTTCCTTCTATTCATTCAAATAGAAATCCTAATCAAAGAAATGGAAAACAGCAGACAGAAAAAAACTGGATTCCATCATTTGTTTTTAAGGCACTTCTGGCAGCGATCATCTTTTTTTCTACTGCCATTATTTTAAGAGTGGATTCAGAGGCGTTCCAAAGACCAAAAGCCTTTCTTGTAAATGCTTTGACAGAGGAATTCCCATTTGCAAGGGTTCAAGGCTGGTATCGGGAGAATTTAGGTACTCCCTTTGCGTTTATGGAAAATAAAAAAAATGTTGAGCAGGCTGCAGGTGAAAATGGTCTGATTTTGCCCGTGAATGGTGTTATTAGTCAGTCCTTTCAGCAAAATGGAGAGGGGGTACTTATTGAAGCGGGAGATACAGATAACATGGAAGTTACCTCCATGAAGGCAGGATCGGTGGTATTTGCGGGCAATAAACGGGATACAGGAAAAACGATTGTTATCCAGCATGCAGATGGAACGAACTCCATTTACGGACACTTGAATGAAATGGACGTTTTTCAGTATCAGTTTGTTTCCAGGAATGAGGTAATCGGCAGTCTGGATTCACAATCAAGTGAGGGACAGCCGACATTATATTTCGCAATTCAGGAGGATCAGCGTTTTATAGATCCTGTGAAGGTGATGCAAGTTGATGACCAGGCCTAAATTCATATCACAGTTTCATATCCATCCTTTACTTTGGCTGGTCCTGTTTTTAGGGGTGATAACAGGATCGTTTGTTGAAATAGCCATTATTTTTTTCTTGATATTCATTCATGAAATGGGCCATGTGGGAATGGCTCTTTTTTTTCGCTGGAGGATTACTAATGTCATGTTCTGGCCCTTTGGCGGTGTGATGGATACAGAAGAATATTTTACTCGTTCCTATAAAGAAGAGTTCCTGGTTGTTCTTGCAGGTCCTCTTCAGCATATCTGGATTCATGTTTTATTAACACAATTGGTGGAAATAGAGCTGTTTCCGGTATATCTTTTAGAGTATGCAATCGTATATAATCTGCAGCTTTTACTTTTTAATCTTCTTCCTATTTACCCGTTAGATGGGGGTAGAATTCTATTATTGCTTTTGTCCTATAAAGTGCCTTTTAAAAAGGTGTTGGGGTATACGATATATCTATCTGTTCTGTGTATTCTGATTGGACTGTCGATTGCAACGGTAAATCATTGGCTGACCTTTCACACGTTGCTTCTGGCTGGTTTTCTTTTTATTGAAAATCGTCTAGAATGGAAACGGAAACATTATGTTTTTATTCGTCATTTAATGGCACGCTATCATCAGCCCCAATCTCATAGCAATCGAAACCTGCTGGTACCAGCTTCCTCTTCAGATACCGTAAATGAGGTGCTGCAGAAATTTTATAAAGGAAGACACCATCAAATTCATGTGCAATTTGATACGGAATCATCAGCTACTGTAGAAGAGGCTCAATGTCTGCGGGCGTTTTTTGAACGAAAATCACCCCATTTGCAAATGAGGGAGCTTACAAAGATTGGGTACACATAATTGGAGCGATCAACGTGAAAAAGCTGTACATTCAAACTGGAACAACAGAAAAAACAGCCCTGCTTATGGATGGTGATCACCTGGAGCATTTTTTCATTGACCGGTCTGATCAGGCGTCGTTAGTGGGGAACATCTATGCAGGAAGGATAAGAAGAGTCGATCATGGCCTTCAGGCGGCATTTGTTGATATCGGACAGAAAAAGCTTTCCTTTTTACCGAAAAAAGAGATTCCTGCTGCACGAAAAGGCTCCGGACCGATTGAGCATTATGTTCATGAAGGCATGAATATGATTGTTCAGGTGACAAAGGATGCTTATGATCAGAAGGGCTCAAGGGTAACCGCCAATGTAACGGTTCCCGGGCGCTATTTCATTTATATGCCGTATAGCAGCTATTGGGCAGCTTCCAAACGAATCAATCAAGAGGAAAAACTTCGAGTGCAGTCCGTCGTTGAAGGTTCGTCTGTTCCAAGTGAAGGGGCGATTATTCGAACTTCAGCATTGCAGGCTGATCAAGAGGAACTGGAAAAGGAATGGCTACGGCTGCGGGAAAAGTGGGAAAAACTATATCATCAGGCTAAGTCTTTTAAAAAACCGGCTCTACTATTCGCCGACAGGGAAATTCCGGAACGTGTGATTCGAAAGTATGCAACCCCATCAGTTGAGGAAATTATTTTTGATGATATTGAAGCTGCCCGCGCTATCAAACAGGATTATCCTTATGCAGCAGACCAAGTGCGCTGGACAGATAACCTGGATAAGGAAATGCCGCTTTCTGTTCATCAGGCAATCAATCATCTTACACAAAGGGCGGTAAGATTAACATCAGGGATTGAGCTTATTATTGAAAGAACGGAGGCACTGACAGTAATAGATGTAAACACAGCAAAGTTTAAGGGCGGATGGACAAAGGAACGGACGGTTTTAGGTGCAAATATAGAAGCGGCGAGAGAAGCGGCCAGACAGATAAAGCTCCGAAACCTGTCCGGGATGATTTTGGTTGATTTTATCAGTATGAAAAACAAGCAGGATGAACAGCGTGTACTCGCAGAAATGAAGAAACAGGCAAAACAGGATTCGGTCTATTGCGAAGTATTGGGATTTACAAGACTGGGGATACTGGAGCTGACCCGAAAAAGGGAAGGAATGGATGTCCCCTCATTGGTTTGTGAGCCGCAGGAAATTTCATGGACACCCCAGGCGCATGCCTATCAATTAGAAAGAGAGTTATGTTCATACCGCAAAAAGGATTGTGAGGCCTTTCTGGTTGAAGTGAGACCGGATGTATTCGATGCATTTATAAACCATGTTCATATCAGGAACCTGTCTGAACGAATGAAAACCCCGATTTATCTTAAAAAAAACCCTTTAGAAACCCGGGGATTTGTGATAAAGTTTATTGGTGACCTTAAATGGTTGGAACGTAGTCATACAACGGCAATCGCTATTGACAAATTCATATAAATGATGCTAATATTTTAATGTTGTATTTGTCGTAGCACCTGTATGCTACAACCGCTCAGAACAGGTTTTAAAACTCAGGTCAGCCTTGAGTACCTGAATGGCGAGTCTTAGTCTAAGAGGAGGTGCAAGTATGTACGCTATTATTGAAACAGGCGGAAAGCAGCTGAAAGTAGAGGAAGGTCAGGAAATCTTCGTTGAAAAATTAGGTGCTGATGCCGGCGAAACCGTTACGTTTGATAAAGTTCTTTTCGTTGGCGGAGATGACACAAAAGTTGGCACACCATATGTAGACGGTGCAAGTGTTACAGCTAAAGTGGATAAAGAAGGCCGCGGCAAGAAAATTACGGTGTTCAAGTATAAGCCAAAGAAAAACTATCAGCGTAAGCAGGGTCATCGTCAGCCGTATACAAAAGTGGTTATTGATAAAATTAATGCATAAGGATTTTTCTATATGATTCATGTTCACATTGATCGCAATGATCAAAATGAAATTCAATCGTTTGAATTAAAGGGTCATGCTGAGAGTGGACCATATGGACACGATTTAGTCTGTGCGGCGGTTTCCGCTGTATCCTTTGGTGCAGTCAATGCAGTTATCCAGCTTTGTGACGTGGAACCCCGTATTGAGCAGGATGTAGAAGAAGGGGGCTATTTAAGAATGGAGCTTCCGCTGAATATCAATCAGGAAGCCTATCATAAAGCCCAGCACCTGCTTGAAGGTATGGTGGTTTCATTGCAGACGATTGAACGTGATTATCATGAACACATATCCATTAAATAAGGAGGTGCAGGACATGCTACGTTTAGATCTACAATTTTTCTCACAGAAAAAAGGTCAGGGTAGTACGAAAAACGGTCGTGACTCTGAGTCCAAGCGTCTTGGTACAAAGCGTGCTGACGGCCAGGTTGTAACTGGTGGTTCTATCCTTTACCGTCAACGCGGTACAAAGGTTTACCCAGGTGTAAACGTTGGAATCGGAGGAGATGACACCCTTTTTGCAAAAACTGATGGTGTTGTTAAATTCGAGCGTTACGGACGTGACCGTAAAAAAGTAAGTGTGTACCCTGTTGCACAAGAAGCATAATACACACTATTAAAAAGACTTCATCCTCATTATGAGGCTGAAGTCTTTTTTTATGGTAAACCAGCCTCGTCTGAAGGGTCTTCTCCATCTTTACTTGCTATTGATTTAGTCAATCCACATTCCGTAACAGAATCTGTCCGTTCTATGTGACTATGCTATCCTTCATCCCCATAATTTGCTATAATTTTCATTGATAGGCTTTTTTTAGTAGGTGTATGAAAGGGGAGTTCGATGAAAGACGAAGAAATTGTTGATATGATTCGGCATTACAGACATGATTTACTGAATCATCTGCAGTTAATACAGGGCTATGCTCAAATGGATAAACTGGATAAAGTGAAGGAAAAAACAACAGAATTATTGGATGACCTATTGCTGGAGCGGAAACTCTCCAATTTGAATGGGCCCACCTTCACAATATGGATGATGAAATTTAATTCTACATATGACTCGTTTCGGTTATCCTATGAAATAGACCTTGATCATGCAGATTTTTCATCCATTGATCGAACTCTTACAAATCATTGTGAAGAAATCATAAAGGAGTTACATAAACATATTTTGGACGAGCAAATCTATAATGGAAAACTGTCCATTTATAAACAAAATGATTCGGTTAGAATGATGATAGGATTTGAAGGGGAGTTTTTAAACCATCAGGAATTAAAAAGCTCTCTGGTGGACAAAACGTTTATACAAGATGTTGATATGAATGAACAAGGCTGCAGCATAAGATTACGGCTAATGTAGAGGTGAGGGTATGTTTGTTGATCAGGTTAAAGTGTATGTTAAAGCAGGAGACGGTGGGAATGGCAGTGTAGCCTTCCGTCGTGAAATATATGAGCCTAAAGGAGGCCCCGCTGGCGGGGATGGCGGAAATGGTGGTGATGTTGTATTTGAAGTTGACGAAGGCCTTAATACCTTGATGGATTTCCGCTATCAACGCCATTTCAAAGCGAAACGAGGCGAAAATGGCATGGGGAAAGGAATGCATGGCAGAAATGCAGATCCTTTAAAAGTATCCGTCCCTCCTGGAACAACGGTTAAAAATGCAGAAACAGGCGAAGTAATAGCCGATCTAGTGACTCATAAACAAACGGCTGTCATTGCCAATGGAGGCCGTGGCGGTAAGGGAAATATCCGTTTTACCAGCGCTAGAAACCGTGCTCCGGAGATTGCCGAAAACGGGGAGCCGGGTGAAGAGTTTGAAGTTCAGCTTGAATTAAAATTGCTGGCAGATGTTGGATTGGTTGGGTTTCCAAGTGTGGGGAAATCAACGTTATTATCTGTCGTCAGTGCAGCCCGGCCGAAAATTGCCGATTACCATTTTACTACTTTAGCGCCTAATTTAGGAGTTGTTGAGACAAGTGATCATCGAAGCTTTGTCATGGCTGATCTCCCAGGATTAATTGAAGGAGCTCACGAGGGCGTAGGTCTCGGCTATCAGTTTTTAAAGCATGTTGAGCGGACCCGTGTGATTGTTCACGTAATTGATATGTCTTCTTTTGAAGGGAGAGATCCTTATGAAGATTACGTCACCATTAACCGGGAACTGGCCCAGTATGATCAGCGCTTAGAAGAAAAACCGCAGATTGTAGTTGCGAATAAAATGGATATGCCTGAAGCCAATCAGCATTTAAACGCATTTAAGGAGAAAATAGATGATCATATTCAGATTTATCCAGTATCAGCCTTTACAAAAGAGGGACTTCATGATTTACTATTTGCAATTGCGGATTTATTAGATAGGACACCTAAATTAGAGATGCAGGAAGAACAGGAAGAAGAGCGTGTGGTTTACCGTCATAAACAGAAGGATGATGACTTCAAAATTACCAGGGACCCGGACGGAGCCTTTGTTGTTTCGGGCAGTAAAATTGAAAAGTTGTTTAAAATGACGGACTTTTCCCATGACGAATCCGTCCAAAGGTTTTCCAGACAGCTTCGAAAAATGGGAGTGGACAGTGCTCTGCGTAAACGAGGAGCAAGTGACGGGGACACCGTACGCTTACTGGATTTTGAATTTGAATTTATCGAGTAATTCTGTGAAAAGAACGGTTTTATAACGTTCTGTATGCCAGGTGGCAGCCTGTGCAAAAGCCATATAAGAGGGGAAGAAATTATGGCACAAATCGATGAAAAATTTTATTTAGTCAGAAGCGATGTTTTACCGGAATCTATGAAAAAAACACTTGAAGTAAAGGAACTCCTCGAACGGGAAAAGGTTCCTTCTATTCATGAAGCGGTTAAACAAGTGGATTTAAGCAGAAGTGCTTTTTATAAGTACAGGGATACGGTATTTCCTTTTCAGGCTATGGTAAAAGAGAGAATGATTACCTTATTCTTCTACCTGGAGGACCGGGCAGGTACACTCTCAAACTTACTCCGTATTGTAGCGAATGCCGGATGTAATGTTTTAACCATACATCAGACCATACCACTACAGGGAAAAGCCAATGTAACGTTGTCAATTAATACGTCATTAATGAGTATAGAGATCGATCAGTTGCTGCAGCAGCTTAAAAAGCTTGATTTTGTCATTCGCGTTGAAATATTAAGTTCTGGAGCTTGAGAAACAGGGGGAAAAACAGTGAATACAGTCGGTTATTTAGGTCCAAAAGGTACGTTTACAGAGATGGCTGTAAATGGCCTGTTTGAGGATAAAGTTCAAAGTGTCAGTTATAAAACCATACCAGCTTGTATTGACGCAGTGGATAAGGGTGAAATAGAACTTGGAGTGGTCCCTATAGAAAATGCAATCGAGGGATCTGTACATTTAACATTGGATTATTTAATTCATCAGGTACCCTTGCCGATTGTTGCAGAAGCGACCGTCCCAATCAGGCAGCATTTGTTGGTTCATCCTTCCTTTAAAGGTGATATGAAGGACATTGATCAAATTATTTCCCATACACAGGCAATTGCCCAATGTCATCAGTTCATACATCAAAATATCCCTCAGGCTGATTTGGATTATACAACTTCCACAGGTGAAGCGGCACAAGTTGTATATAAGCAGGGGGGAAATGTGGCTGCGATTGGGAATGACCGGGCAGCAAATGAATATGGGTTAAAAATTCTGCAATCCGATGTTCACGACTATGAAAATAATCACACCCGGTTTGTCGTGTTGAGGAAAAGGGATGAAGCCGTGGATATTCCGGATTTGGAAAAACAGGGGGTCAAAACGACAATTATGGTAACCCTGCCAAGGGACTATGCCGGAGCTCTTCATCAGGTTTTATCGGCTTTTTCGTGGAGGAAAATGAATTTGTCCAAAATTGAATCCCGTCCGATGAAAACAGGTCTCGGAAATTACTTTTTTATTATTGATGCAGATCAGGAATATGACGATGTATTGTTCCCTGGAGTTCAGGCGGAATTACAGGCACTGGGTTGTGAGGTTACGGTTTTAGGGACCTATCCTAAATACATGATTACAACAGAAAAAATAAAATCACTGAATAAGTAACAAAAGACTGTTCCAGATTTGGAGCAGTCTTTTTGTGTGTGCCCGGCATGTGCGCACGCCGCTAATAGGAATGCAGAGGCGACCGCTTGGGTCTGGGAGCTGCAGCTGGACAAACGGGCACTTCCGCCTTTGTCATTTCAACTGTGTCAGGGTTAGCAATCCCGCCTCATTTGGGAAATCAGCTGTTTAAAAAAATATTCATAATAAATATAGACCAATGCCTCAACATTTTTCAATCTGTGCATATGTTGGTATTGATATGGGATTCGTGTAAGAGTTTGTAAATTGAAAGAAAGGAGCCATTCAATTGAAAATTCATGTTGTACAAAAAGGCGAAACCTTAAGGGAGATTGCTCAAAAATATGATGTTAATCTTGACACATTAAAAGAATTTAATACACAACTATCCAACCCGGAAGAAATTTTGCCGGGAATGAAAATTAAAGTACCTTCAGCAACAAAACCAGTTAAAATGGAACGTGCAGCAGAAAATGAAAGAGCAGAGAAACAGCCGGCCAAAAAGCCCGTTCAGCAGGCGAAGCCTAAGGCTGACACCCAGCCTGCCAAGCAACAGCCGACAAAGCATCCTTATATTGATAAATCACCAGAAATGTCTCCAGTTATCAAAGAGGACGAAAAGCCAATGGATAAGGTGATGAAGCCATATGAGCAGAAGCCTCAAAAAGCTGAACAAAAGGAAATGCCGTTACCTTCGATGCCAAAAATGCCGATGATTGAAAATAACGAAGAGGAAAGTATCAGCGTGGAGACTTATCATTATACCCCGCAAACTTATATGCATCAGCAGGTTCACTATCCTCAGGTACCACAGCAGCCATACATGGGTTATCATCATGTTCCGAAAAAGCCATGTGGCTGCGGAGGTGGTATGAACACCTATTATATGCCTGTGTATCCAACTTACTATCCCCACCAGCAGATGAGTGGAATGAATCCTGTTCATATGCCATCTAATATGCAAATGCCGGGTTATATGCCAGATCAAATGCCAGCACCCAGCCAGAATGTCCATCATACCGCAAATTATCAGGAAATGAATCTGGATATGAATGAGGAATCCTCTTCACTGGAAATACCGGAATTGCCTGATGAATGGAACACCAATCAGTGGGCAACGGGCAATCAACAGCCAACCCCATATGGACAGCAGCAGTGGAATATTCAGCCGGGTTATCAGCAGCAACAGCCATGGGGATCAGGTATGAATCAGCCGGCACAACAGTGGGGTGCACCATACCAAACACAATTCCAGAGCCCTTTTCCGGGAGGAGCACCGTATGGCTACCCTTCCCCATATGGTCAGCAAGCCCCATACCAGCAAAATATGAGTCAAAATCCTTATGGCCAGGGTCAGTTTCCTCAGTCCTATGATTGGGGTCGGGATGATGAGGAGGACAAATGAAAATAAACTCCTGGAGAGACGATTCATTTATGGATCGTCTCCATTATTTTCTAAAGGAAAAGGGCGATCTTGATTGTCAGGAAATGATTCCTGTAAAGAAGAACGTATTCAAGGTTTATGCCGAAAATCAATGGTGGATGGTAAAGTGTTATCACTCTCATGCGAAAAAAATATGGTCATTATTTTTACAAATCGAGAATCAGAAAAATTTTATCAGTTTTGTCCCCTTTCCTAATGGCGAAAGGTGGATTAAAGATTCGTTTGGACAATACTGGTGTTTAAGTCCATTTGTTGAGGGACGTAAGTTAAATTATACGTATCATGAAGATCGGCTAGCTGCTATAAATCTTTTACAGGACTTTCACGACACTGCAAAAGGATTACCAATCAAACAGACAAAAACGAAGCCCTTCCTGCAAAAAAACAAGGAAAGATACCAGCGCTTTTTACGTACAAAGGATATTTTTACCCAGCATCAGGCAACGCTTTTTTACCAGAATATTGTTAAGCAAACCCGGGATATATTAGAGCGAATGGAAAAAATAAAGTGGAGAAAAATAGAGGAAAAGGCCATCAGGAAAAGGTTTATTATTCATGGAGACAATGCGGGTCATAACTTTATCCGTAATCAGCATGGAATTTATCTGCTTGATTTTGATTTAATTCAGTATGCCCCTTACGAATATGAATGGATCCAGTTAGCGCAGCGTTTCTTATTTGAAGGTCTGGACCAGTTTGAGGACTTATTTCGGTATCCGATCTTTCAATCCTTTAAGGGTCAGTCCTACTTTTATTACGGTACGATGTTTCCGAGTGATCTGTTTCGGGAATGGCTTCACTTTTTGCGTAAAAATCCTGCCCAAGACCAAGTTGCAAGTTATTTGCAAAGATTCCAGCAACAGTGGCACCAACGTCAGAAATTTTTTGAACGAGCAACAAAATATGGTAAAATAAATCATTATAGCATTAAAGAGAGGAATCAGGATATGAAGAAACAGGTGGAGCATTTAACACAATGGCTGCAGAATCAGGTGAAAGAGGCAGGCGTTAATGGCCTGTTAGTAGGTCTTAGTGGGGGGATTGATTCCGCTGTGGTAGCTCACTTGATTAAGCGTGCTTTTCCAGAAGATTCACTAGGGGTTATCATGCCGTGTAAAAGTCATTCTGATGATCAGAAAGCTGCTGAAAAGGTTGTGAATAGTTCAGGAATTAAGAGTATGAGCATAGATCTGACTAAGACACATGAGGTTCTCTTTTCTTCCGTGCAGAACCATTTAAAAGAGGCCAATGAATGGAATGAAAATCAGGAGCGTCTTGCAGATGCCAATTTAAGAGCACGACTTAGAATGAGTACATTATATACGGTGGCTGCGAATTACGGCTATTTAGTTACGGGTACAGACAATGCTGCAGAATGGTATACCGGCTACTTTACAAAATTCGGTGACGGTGGTGTTGATCTCGTCCCGCTTCTTCACTTTACCAAAGGCGAAGTACGTGAACTTGCCAAAGAGCTTGGAGTCCCTGATGATATTATTCACAAAGCACCAAGTGCCGGGTTATGGGAAGGTCAGACCGATGAAAACGAAATGGGAACCACTTATGACAGAATAGATCAGTATATAAAAGGAGAATCCGTCCCGGAGCAGGATAGGAATACAATCGAAAATATGCATAAGCGAACAGCTCATAAACGTGAGCTGCCAAAGTCCCCGCCAAAATTTTAGGAAATTCAGTTATGCAGGAACAAAGGCGGAAGCGCCCGTTTGTCTAGCTGCGGCCACTCCGGATATTCTGCTTATGCCGTCGGACCTAACCGGTCGCCTCCGCTTTTCTAATTAGCGAAGTACGGACTGGACTGAGCCGGAGGAGATAAAGGAAACACGACGAACTTTGTGAGTCGATGTTGACTTATCGGACAGAGGTGAAGGAAGTCTCGCTAGTCGCTGGGCGCTGGAGCCAGACGTGGCCTCTCCTGGTTTATTATCCACAAATCATTCATTTTATAATTTCCTAGACCATGAGTAAAAAGCACCTCCTTTTTGCACAATAAGAAGGAAAAGGAGGTGCTTTTTCTGGTGAAAAGAGTCCTATTTCTTATTTTACTGACAGGCGTCATGCTGTTAGCAGCATGTGGAGGAAACCAGGAAGAAAATGCTCAAAATAACACGATGAATACACAGCCGATGCAATATCGCAGTAATGATACTACTCAGCAGAACGACCCAAAGAGGCAGGATAGTGTACGTGAATATACCAATATAGATGCACCTGACCGTAATATGAAGAAGGCAGATAACGAGACCTCGAAACGGTTAAAAGAGGAAATTATGAAGGTGGATGGAGTTAACCAGGCAGAAGTGGTATTCGAGGATGACCGTTTGGTTGTGGCTCTTGACATCGTAAACCGCCAAAGAGCCAATCCTGTTATTCCGAATCGTGTGCGTGATATTATTGAAAGATTTGAACTGGATGACAAAAATGTTTCGATTTACACTGACGAAGCTTATTTCAACCGCGTAAGAAATATGCTGACAAGACCATAAACTGGCTAAGAAAGAAGCAGAGTCCCGGCACTCTGCTTCTTTTTCGATTGTAACGAATATGATATAGTATTAATGAAAGTATGCATGAAGTGGAGAGGTGAGATGAACGATGGCTGGTCATTCAAAATGGAAAAATATTCAACGAAGAAAGAATGCACAGGATGCCAAAAAAGGTAAAATCTTTATGAAATATGCCAAGGATTTATACGTTGCAGCGAAAGAAGGTGGGGGCGACCCGGAAACCAACCCCAATCTTCGTACCGTAATTGAAAAGGCAAAGGCTAATAATATGCCGAATGATAATATAGATCGTGCGATAAAAAAAGCAACAGGTGGACTTGATGGTGTTCATTACGAGGAAACCGTCTATGAAGGCTACGGTCCTGGTGGTATTGCTGTTATGGTTGAGGTTCTGACTGATAATAAAAACCGTACTGCATCGGAAGTCCGTCACGCTTTTTCTAAAAATGGTGGAAATTTAGGAGAAAATGGCTGTGTTTCCTTTATGTTTGATCGGAAAGGGTACTTGGTGGTCGACCGGAGAGAGTATGATGTTGATGAGGACGATCTTATGATGGATGTACTGGAAGCCGGCGGAGACGAAATGGAAACATCACAGGAAGCCTTTGAAATTTATACAGATGCTGAGGCCTTTACAGAGGTTAGAGATACATTGCTGGAAAAAGGCTATCAATTTGATACAGCAGAAGTCACCATGTTTCCACAAACGACATCGGCAGTATCTGAGGATCAGGAGCATAAAATGAATAAATTAATTGATATGCTGGAAGACAGTGAAGATGTTCAGGATATCTATCATAATATGGACGCTTAATATCTATAAATCCTTAGAAAATGATTAAAAGCTCTATTTCTGGAAAAAATGGAAATAGAGCTTTTTTCATTTTTCAGTAGCTGGTGTGATCATTATCGGTTGGCACCAGATATATTTTATGAAGAAGGGGTGATGGACATGAAATGGAAAAGTTCCATATTCCCTATGGTTGTATGTTTTTTCTTTTTCTTTACATTAAATGGATTAGCCGCCCCCGGCACAAGTGATGAAGTTACTTCTGCAGGTGAACAGGAGAGTACCAATGAGAAGAAAGCCTGGGAGCAGGAACCACTGGAATTGGAAGTGGTGTTAAAAAGGAAGTATCTTGATGGAAACATAGAAAAAGAAGTAAAAAATGAAACCATCTGGTCACTTCAGGATTTTTGGGCAAATTATAGAACGTGGAATCTCCAAAAACAACAGGAGGGTCGTGTTGTTTTCGAAAAAAAGATTGAAGATTTGTCACCAGAAGTTAAGAAGAATGGCTACTTTGGGTTAAATGAGGATAATGTCCTCTCTATTTTTAATGGCAAGCCTGAGAATAGTGAAGTGATTAAGGCGTTTTACCAAATTGATGTAGAGAAATTGGAAAGCTTTCGTAAAGACGAATTAAAATCCGGAATCAAAGTAGATAAGAAATCAACCTTTCAAAATGTGATTCAAACATACAAGGAATATGCAAGTTCAGAGCCTGTTGATGATTCGGTTGACTCATGAGATTTCAGATCTCCTGGGTCAGCCTTTTTCAACGTGCAGGAACACCCATCGGAATCAAAGTTTTCCTTCTTTAAGTAAGCCATAATTATGATAAAATAAAAGGAGGTGTTTAGTTTAGAGAGAAGGGAAAATAACAATGATTGCTTTTTTAGAGGGTAAAATGGATGCAATAGATGAAAGCTCGGTTTTTGTCGTTGTGAATGGTACAGGTTACGAAGTGGTTTGTGCAAACCCCTTTCAGTTTCAGCATCTGCAAAATGAATTTGTCCGCATTTATACATATCATTATATACGGGAAGATCAACAGATATTATATGGGTTTAAACAATATGAAGAAAAGCAATTGTTTGCTAAACTATTGAATGTTTCTGGTATTGGACCAAAAGGAGCACTTAGTATCTTAGCATCCACAAGTGTTCATGATATTGCGGTAGCTATTGAACAGGAGGATGAAAAGCTCCTGACACAATTTCCCGGTGTAGGTAAAAAAACAGCCAGACAGATGATTTTAGACTTAAAAGGGAAAGTGGCTGAATGGATGAATGGTTCGGCAGACATACCTCAAAATGCAAGTGCCAGAGGTGAAGGTCACCCGTCAGATTCCAACCAGGAGATATTAAACGAAGCCTTGGAAGCATTAAAAGCATTAGGGTATTCGGATCGGGAAATTAAGCGGATCACACCGCAATTAAGACAGTCAGACAGCACAACCATTGATGAGTTTGTAAAAAACGGCTTATCGTTAATGGTAAAGAAGAATTCGTAACTTAAGGAATAAGGAGAGGTCAATTTTATGGAGGATCGGATGATTTCCGGGGAACTTCAGGAGGAAGATTCATCAATTGAGTACAGCTTAAGACCTGAGACGTTAAGTCAATATATTGGCCAGGAAAAAATCAAAGAAAATTTAAGCATATTTATTGAAGCGGCTAAGTTACGGGATGAGGCTTTGGATCATGTGTTGCTCTATGGCCCGCCCGGTTTAGGGAAAACCACACTGGCCACCATTATTGCGAATGAAATGGGGGTACAATTTCGTACGACCTCAGGTCCTGCGATTGAGAAAGCGGGAGATTTAGCAGCTATCTTAACCTCACTTGAGCCCGGGGATGTTCTCTTTATTGATGAGATTCACAGACTTCCCCGCTCGGTTGAAGAGGTGTTATACCCCGCAATGGAGGATTTTTGCCTGGACATTGTTTTAGGGCAGGGATCAAGTGCCAGGTCTGTCCGGCTTGACTTACCCCCATTTACTCTGGTTGGAGCGACGACAAGAGCAGGGCTTCTGACAG
The DNA here is from genome assembly GCF_010092505.1 of Virgibacillus sp. MSP4-1. Taxonomy (NCBI): domain Bacteria; kingdom Bacillati; phylum Bacillota; class Bacilli; order Caryophanales; family Bacillaceae; genus Virgibacillus; species Virgibacillus sp. MSP4-1. The sequence goes on along the minus strand of NZ_CP048021.1, from coordinate 1,544,752 downwards.
CTCCGTTAAGAGATCGATTTGGGGTGTTGAGTCGCCTGGATTTTTACGAAACCAGGGATTTACGAAATATTGTAGAACGAACTGCAGATATTTTTCACATCGGTATTGAATATGATGCGGCAACCGAAGTAGCCAGACGTTCTAGAGGTACACCGCGAATTGCCAACCGTCTGTTGAAGAGGGTGCGTGATATTGCTCAGGTTGGCGGTGAATCCACCATTTCGATGGAAACAACGAAAAAGGCTCTTAAAATGCTGCAAGTGGATGAACAGGGTCTCGATCACATTGATCATAAACTATTATTAGGTATTATCGATCATTTCCAGGGCGGTCCTGTTGGTCTGGACACGATTTCAGCTACGATTGGTGAGGAATCCCAGACCATTGAAGATGTATATGAGCCATTTTTACTGCAAATTGGATTTATCCAGCGCACTCCAAGAGGACGAGTTGTAACGCCAAACGCTTACCATCATTTCAATCGGGAGGTTCCTGGAGTTGAATGATTTTGGGAAAATAATGATTGTGATTGGCATTGTTTTCGTGGTCATTGGCCTGATTTGGAATCTGATCGGGAAGCTTCCAGGTGATATTACCTTTAAAAAAGGCAATGTGACCTTTTTCTTTCCCATTATGACTTCCATCGTTGTCAGTATTGTTCTGTCTCTCATTTTTTATATTATAAGTAAATTTCGTTAGAGGAGTTTGAATACATCATGAAAGTAGAAGACTTTGATTTTGATTTACCGGAATCTCTTATCGCCCAGACACCATTGGAAAATCGGGCAGAGTCCAGATTAATGGTTTTGAATCGTGAAAAACAGAATATGGAGCATCGTCATTTTTACAATATTACAGACTATCTGAATCCGGGTGATTGTCTGGTATTAAATAATACAAAGGTATTACCTGCACGTTTGTTTGGTACGAAAAAGGATACAGGTGCGAAGATTGAATTATTATTGCTGCATCAGATCGAAGGAGATCAATGGGAGGTTTTGTTGAAGCCGGCCAAAAAGATAAAAGAAGGGACAACGGTGGAGTTTGGAAACGGCCTGATGTCCTGCGTCTGCAAAGAAAAGAAGGAGCATGGCGGAGCGGTAGTTCAATTTCATTATGAAGGTATATTTTACGAGCAACTGGACAAGCTTGGCGAAATGCCTCTTCCACCATACATTAAGGAACAACTTGATGACCAGGACCGGTACCAGACCGTTTATGCAAAAGAGAAAGGCTCTGCAGCTGCACCCACAGCCGGTCTGCATTTCACGAAGGAATTGCTGGATGATATTGAAAAGCGAGGCATACATATTGCCTATGTGACTTTACATGTAGGACTTGGTACATTCCGGCCTGTAAGTGTGGATGACATTGAGAATCATGACATGCATGCGGAGTTTTACCATATGGATGAAGAAACGGCGACCCTTCTGAATAAGGTTAAGCAGGAAGGAAGGCGAGTGATTACGGTGGGAACAACATCTACTCGCACGTTAGAAACGATAGCCAGGGATCGGGATGGGGACTTTAAAGCCCAATCAGGCTGGACAGATATTTTCATTTACCCGCCTTATCAATTCCGCGCAGTGGATGCATTAATTACAAATTTTCATTTGCCAAAGTCAACCCTCATTATGATGATCAGTGCCTTTGCAGGTCGGGAATTTATTTTAGATGCCTATAAAGAAGCGGTAAATAAGCAGTATCGGTTCTTCAGCTTTGGGGATGCGATGTACATCGAATAAACATAGGAGTGTTTTGTATGGCAATCAAATATGAACTAATTAAAGAAGATAAACAGACAGGTGCCCGTTTAGGACGGGTGACAACGCCGCATGGATCCTTTGAAACTCCTGTATTTATGCCGGTCGGGACGCTGGCAACCGTAAAAACGATGAGTCCTGAGGAATTGAAGGAAATGGGTGCTAATATTATTCTTTCCAATACGTATCACTTGTGGTTGCGTCCCGGAGAGGATATCATTAAGGAAGCTGGCGGTCTCCATTCGTTTATGAATTGGGATGGTTCCATCCTTACAGATTCAGGCGGTTTTCAGGTGTTCAGCCTAAGTGATATGAGAGACATCACAGAAGAAGGCGTACATTTTCGGAATCATATTAGTGGAGAAAAACTTTTCCTGTCTCCGGAAAAAGCGATGGAAATTCAGAATGCTCTAGGTTCGGATATTATGATGGCCTTTGATGAATGTCCTCCGTATCCAGCTGAATATGATTATATGAAGGCCTCAGTGGAACGGACAAGCCGGTGGGCTGAAAGATGTCTTAAGGCTCACAAGCGTCCTGATGAACAAGGTCTGTTTGGTATTGTACAGGGCGGGGAATATGAAGATCTACGGCGGCAAAGTGCCAAAGATTTAGTATCGCTTGATTTACCGGGATATGCGATTGGTGGCTTGTCGGTAGGTGAACCGAAGCATGTGATGAATGAAGTGCTATCTTATACGGCACCATTGTTACCAAAAAATAAACCGAGATATTTAATGGGGGTAGGTTCACCAGATTCTCTTATCGACGGTGCGATAAGAGGGGTCGATATGTTTGATTGTGTTTTACCTACCCGAATTGCCCGTAATGGAACATGTATGACCTCCAAGGGACGTCTGGTTGTGCGCAATGCGAAATTTGCCAGAGATTTTTCACCAATTGATGAACATTGTGACTGTTATACATGCCGTAACTATTCACGAGCTTACATTCGTCACCTGATTAAAACTAATGAAACGTTTGGTTTTAGACTTACTACTTATCATAATCTGTATTTTTTGGTAAAATTGATGGGACAAGTACGCCAGGCCATTAAAGATGATTGTCTTGGGGACTTTCGCGAACAATTTTTTGAACAATATGGTTTTAACAAGCCAAATGCCAAAAACTTCTAAGCAGAAAGGGGTGAAACAAACATGGAACCATTAATTATGCTTGTATTGTTCTTCGTTATCTTTTATTTCCTTTTAATTCGTCCGCAGCAGAAACGACAAAAGAAAGTACAGGAAATGCAAAATAACTTACAAAAAGAAGATAAGATTGTTACCATAGGTGGAATGCATGGAACGATCCATGCATTGGATGAAGGTACTATTGTTGTACGAGTGGATGATGGTACAAAGCTTACATATGATCGTTCAGCAGTTCGTGAAGTAGTAAGCAGTGAAGAAAATAACGAATAAAGAAAAAAGAGGATGGACCATAACTAAATGGCATCCTCTTTTTTTGCGGGCGCTTCCGCCTTTGCTCTATTCCTGATTTCCCTGAAAGTTGACTCCTGTAATGCCTCCTAAGATGGCGGCGGTTAAAAAGAGGCCGTGATAAAGCCATTGCTGTCCATCAAACAGTTGATTGTAGGCTAAGAATTGATAAAGAAAGATAAATAGACTATAGCCTAATCCGGTTAGTGCTCCTAACATCCAGCCTTTTTCTTTTCCCTTAATACCAGCAAAAATTCCACCTGCAAAAACATATACAATACCTAAACCGAATGTCAGCCAATGCAGGGTTGATTCTCCCATTTCCGAAAAGCGGATGATTAACGCGAGAATAAAGCTGCTTACCAGCATCAACAGGAAAATGGTAATCCACCCATACAGTAAGGCCGTAAATCTTCTCATTACCATTTTACACTCCCCCTTGTTTGTCCACTTATTAAATGAGTGTATTCATGAATATTTAAAATAGAATGAAAATATTTTGTATAAGGACAAGAATATATATAGTTTTAAGGGATGATTTTCGGGAAGTAAATGTTCCAATTGTCAGAAAAGGGAAAAGGAGTAATGGTATGGATGCTATATTTTCAATTGCGATATTTTTGATCAGCTATCTTTTTATCATTTTAGAAAAGGTTAACCGTGCATTGGTTGCCTTAACAGGCGGTATATTAATGTTGTGTGCAGGTCTGTTCACGTGGGATGATGCCTTTACGTCCTACATAGACTGGCACACGATTTCGCTGCTATTTTCCATGATGGTCCTTGTCTCCATCACGCAAAAGACAGGTTTTTTTGAATATATTGCTTTATTGCTGGCACAGAGGGTGGAGGGGGAGCCTGTGAAGCTGCTCATGGTGGTAGCGGTTCTTACAGCTTTGGGTTCCGCTTTACTGGATAATGTGACAACGGTATTATTATTTGTTCCTGTTATTCTGAATCTGACTTCTATATTGGCACAGCCTGCCTTTCCTTATCTGGTTACGATTATTTTCAGCTCAAATATTGGGGGGACGGCCACATTAATCGGGGATCCGCCAAACATTATGATTGGTCAAGCTGTTGAACATTTAACGTTTGTATCTTTCTTAACCAACCTTGCACCGATTGTGATCCTTATTTTTATAGGTACCCTATTTTTAATGGTGATGCTGTTTCGAAAATCATTACGGTCAAATCCTGAAAACATCAGGAAGGTTCAACAGCTAAATCCGGAAGAATATTTAGTGAAATCCCCCCTCTTATACAAATCATTATCTGTGATGTCCTTAACAGTGGTGGGCTTTTTGCTCCATCCTGTTTTACATGTGGATTTAACGACGATTGCTGTAAGTGGAGCTATATTATTACTCCTGCTTACTGATCAGGATTTAAATGCAGAAGTGGTTTTTAAGGAAGTGGAATGGCTGACCTTATTTTTCTTTATGGGACTGTTTATATTGGTTGGAGGATTGCAGGCAACAGGGGTCATTGATGAAATATCGAAAGGCATTATCGATATTACAGAAGGAGACTTGCCGACAACCGCCTTACTGATTTTATGGATTGCCGGTTTATTTTCAGGGGTAGTTGATAATATTCCTTTTGTAGCAGCTACCATCCCTGTAATAGAAGAGTTCAAAGATTTTGGGATGCTAAATTTGGATCCATTATGGTGGGCCTTAGCGTTAGGTGCATGCCTGGGTGGAAATGGGTCATTGGTCGGTGCATCAGCCAATGTTGTTGTTGCAGGAATCGCAGCCAGCTATGGGAAAGGAATCTCATTTCTGCGTTTTATGAAGTATGGAGTCCCGATTGTCCTGTTTTCCCTGGTTATTGCAACCATTTATTTATTCTTACGCTATCTTCTCCCTTATTTACATGGATCTATTGTATAAATAATTACGTGAAATCAAAACATAAAGGAAGTGTTACGTAAAGGGATGTGGGAAGCGTGGAATCGATAGGAATTGTTGTGCTCAGAACCATAGGGATGTACTTTGTGATTTTTATTATTTTACGTTCCATGGGCAAAAGAGAACTAGGCGAGATTAGCATTTTTGATTTAGTCATTTTCGTTATGCTCGCTGAAATGGCCGTTATTTCGATAGAGGATTTAGACAAAGGATTTTTTTCGAGTATTTTACCAATGATTATTCTGCTCATTATACAAAGGATTTCTGCCAGGATTTCATTAAAGAGTCAGAAAATAAGACAACTCCTTGACGGAAAACCATCCATTATTATTCAAGATGGGAAAATTGATGAAAAGGAAATGAATTACCAGCGTTACAATATGGATGATTTACTCATCAATCTTCATGAAAAGGGGATTCAGCTTGTTCAGGATGTGGAACTTGCCATTCTGGAGCCAAACGGCAAGCTATCGGTTTTTGAGAAAAAAGATCATCCTGTAAAAATTTATTCACCCTTAATTTCGGATGGGGTCATCCAGCACCATGTACTGGAACAGATGGGGAAGGATGAGAAATGGTTAAGGGAGAAATTGAAGAAATCAGGTTATCATGAGATTGATCGCATATCCTACTGTTCGTTGAATAAAGATGGGACGCTTCACATTGATGAATCAAACCTTAATAAGTAGTCAAGGAAGTTTTCTTAAGGTGAAAAATCCTGTACAGCAAAAAACCCCGTACGAATAAATAGTACGGGGTTTTTTGATTCATTTAATTTTATTGAAAACAGGTAATTGTGCGAACTCATCCTTCGTAATAAAGCGGAAAATAAATAACAGAATGATGTAGAGTACAGCTAAGATGATTAGAACTATGAATAGGGGGAGCAAATTCTGTTCTGCATCCGGGAATAGATTATAAAGCATGTTTCCCAGGTAATAGGTAATAAGAAGCAGACTCATCATCTTAACAATATCGCCAAATGGAAGTCTGAACTGAATATGTTTGAATAAAACAGCAAAATGTAAAAGAGTGACAAGGATTACTCCTACTATGATAGCCAGAACAACACCCATGATTCCGAACTGTGGCTGCGAGGCCAGAATAATCAGTGTAGACAGCTTCACCACAGATCCGATAATACTGTTGTACATTGCCTGTTTGGCCAGATCCAAGGCCTGCAGAGCGGCTTGCAGGGGAGCCTGAAAGTACAACAGAATAAAGAATGGTGCCATTAAGGTTACAAATCGACTGGCATCAGGATCGTTGTACATAAAAGCAAGTATTGGTTTGGCGTAAATAAAGAGAATAATGGTTGCAAATGCACCTGATGCAAAGGACAGCCGAATCGACTGATGAATTCTGAAGTGTATCAGTTTTACTTGATTTTTGGCATCAGCTTCACTAATGGATGGAACAAGAGCTGTCGATAAGGATGTTGTAATAAACGTTGGCAGAAACAGCAATGGGAGCACATAACCAGTTAACTCTCCATACAATTTAGTGCTTTGAGTGACGGTATAACCAGCAATGGCCAGGCTTTGTGACACGAGAATCGGTTCGAGAAAGTGTGAAAGTCTTCCAACAATACCGCTGCCTGTTGTCGGGAGCGCGATGGACATTAATTCTCTTAAAGTTCCTTTGGCCTTTTGCAGAGATTGTCCGATATTTCGTCGTAATTTGATTCGCTTTTTATTTTTAAATTGATAAATGATAAACATCAAAGAACAGAATTCGCCGATGATGACTGAAATCATGGCTCCACTGGCAGCGAATTCAACGCCGTATGGCAATAGTAGCTTGGTCAAAAAAGCCACAAGTGTTATACGTACAATCTGTTCAATCACCTGTGAAATGGCCTGAGGCTTCATATTCTGCAGACCCTGGAAATACCCTCTCAGCACAGCTGATATCGCTACAATAGGAATAATAGGACTGATAGCCAGTAAAGGATATAAGGTTCGATGATCAGTGAGCAGGTATTGAGCTACAACCGGTGATATGAGAATAAATATAATGGTAAATATTGTGCTTAGTATAAACGTTAACGAAAAAGATACGAGTAAAATCTTTTTTATTTTTTGCCGATCTCCTTTAGCATCAGCTTCTGCAACTCTTTTGGAAATGGCCACTGGTAAACCGAAATGGGTAATGGCTATAACCAGAAAAAGAGTGGGTAGGGCCATCATATAGAGACCCACGCCTTCTTCACCCATAATTCGTGCAACAACGATACGATTAATAAATCCTAAAAACCTTGTTATTAATCCAGCGATGATTAACACAAGAGTACCTTGTATGAATGTTTGTTTTGCCATGTGTTTGCCCTGCCTTCTCAAAATTGTAAAAATCATATACAATGAATGTATATGCATGAAGGGTGGTCAAGCATGACAAGCCCAATGAAGCTTTTCGGTTTTATACATAATACTAGAACAAATAGTCTTTACACCATTAAAAGTTCGTGGTGGTTATGAAGCCGTGGAGCAAAATTTTGGCTTAATGGTATAAATGAGCAAAAAAGCTATACACACGATTAAATTAGGGGGCAGGTTTATGAAAGAGGTCAGAAATGTAAAGGAATGGCGGCCTTTTGTCACACCCGTTTTAACAAGTAAGGTTGATGAACTTCATGTATTAGGTTATGACAAAGCAACGGAACAGCAGGTGTGGGATTGCCTGGAGAAGAAAGTATGGAAAAAGGAAGTCGAAAAAAGGCTGTATGAGATCGTCCAGGATATTCTGCATTTAGATTCAGGTGTTTTTATGAGCTACTTAGCTCGGGAAATTTATCAGGAACGAAATGATGATTTAATGGCACAGATTGAGGCACTAACTGGAAAAGAAAAGGCAGAATAGGCATTCATTTGTACATAATCATAGTTTTGTTTTCAGGTGTAATAGAAGGAGGAGCACGACAACATGGTGAAAAAAGGTAGAATTATTGCTTTTTTCCTGATCACATTTATACTGGCTGGAGTGATTGGGACAACGACAACAGATATATCAAAAGGCATTCCTCTGGGGCTTGATCTGCAGGGTGGATTTGAAATTTTATATGAGGTTGAACCTGTAGATGAAGACCAGAATATAACGAGTGATGACTTAAAAGCCACAGTACAGGCCTTGCGTGAAAGGGTCGACGTACTCGGGATCAGTGAAACCCAAATCGATATTGAGGGGGATAACCGGATCCGGGTTCAATTAGCAGGCATTCAGGATCAGACCGAAGCTCGTGAGCTATTATCCACACAGGCACGTTTATCCTTTAGAGGTGTTAATGATAAAGAGTTTTTAGATGGATCGGATGTAGTAGAGCAAAGTGCAAAACAGGATTTCCACCCAAGAACGAAGCAGCCGATTGTTACCCTCGAAATGAAAAGTGCTGAAAAAGTTAAAGAGGTAACAACCAAGCTCTATGAACGGGGTGCCCCTAACGATAAACTGGTTATCTGGATGGATTATGAGGAAGGGGATTCTTATAAAGAAGAGGTCAAAAAAGAAGATCCAAAATATATCTCAGCACCAGGCTTATCAGAAGGTCCCATTAACAGTAAGAGTATCATGATCACAGGTGATTTTACTGTTGATGAAGCGCAAAGGCTTGCGGATATTATTAATGCCGGCTCGCTGCCTGTGAATATGACAGAGATTTATTCAGTTTCAGTAGGGGCTCAATTCGGTGAGCAATCATTGGATAAAACCATTCTTGCCAGTGCGATAGGGGTTGGTTTAATTTTCCTATTTATGATTGGCTATTACCGTTTCCCAGGTGTTGTGTCTGTGATCACCATTAGTGCTTACATCTTCTTAATCTTACTCATTTTTAACCTTATGAATGGGGTGTTAACGCTCCCTGGACTGGCGGCATTAGTACTCGGAGTTGGTATGGCTGTCGATGCGAATATTATTACCTTTGAGCGGATAAAAGAGGAGTTGAAAGCCGGAAAAAGTATGCTTTCGGCGTATCGTTCCGGGAACAAACAATCCCTATCAGCCATATTTGACGCCAATATTACAACATTAATCGCCGCGGCTGTATTATTTATGTATGGTACAAGCTCTGTAAAAGGATTCGCGACCATGTTAATTGTAAGTATTTTAGTCAGCTTTATTACGGCCGTGTATGGAACCCGTTTGTTAATGGGGCTTTGGGTGAACAGTAAAGCCTTGAACAGACGACCGGGATGGTTTGGTGTTAAGAATGATGAAATAAAAGATATTAAAAAAGGTGAGGAAGTTGAACCGAGATTCCTCGGCAAGTTCTTTGATATTGTAAAACACCGGAAGAAATTCATTATGGCTTCAACCATATTAGTCGTTATAGGGATTATATTCCTTGCTGCTTTTCGGTTAAACCTGGGGATTGATTTCACTCATGGTTCCCGTGTTCAGGTGCTTGCCGATCAAACGATTACCGTTGAAGAAGTCGAAAATGGATTTGAAGAACTGGGACTTGAACCTGTGGAATATACACGGGCTGGTGACCAGAACGAAATTGTAATGGTTCGTTTTGATTCGGTCTTGTCTGAGGATTCCATTGCAGATGTAAAAGCTCATTTTAATGATAAGTATGGAAATGAACCAAGTGTAAGTACCGTATCGCCTGAGGTTAGTCAGGAGCTGGCCCGGAATGCCGTACTCGCTGTCTTATTTGCATCCATTGGAATTATTATTTATGTCACCATAAGATTTGAGTTTTTCTTTGCGATTACAGCAATTATTGCATTGCTTCATGATGCTTTCTTTGTACTCGCGCTGTTTAGCATCTTCCAGCTGGAATTTGATATTACCATCATTGCAGCTATTCTGACGATTGTAGGTTACTCCATCAATGATACGATTGTCACTTTTGACCGGATCAGAGAGAATTTGCGCTTGAAGAGACGAGTGAGGTCCTTTAAAGAGCTGGCAACTGTCGTGAATAAGAGTTTAATGCAAACTCTGACCCGAAGTGTAAATACTACCATTACAACTATGGCCGCTGCATTGATGCTGTTGATCTTCGGTGCAACAGCCATTACCAACTTCTCCTTTGCCCTTGTAGTCGGGTTGTTGGTCGGAATGTATTCCTCCCTATTCCTGGCTGCCCAAATCTGGCTTGTATGGAGAGGGAAAATGCTTGATAAGAAGCCTATTCAGTTTGAAAAGAAAAAACAAACCGGCGGCCCGCAGGTATAAAGAGAGAAAAGCGGAGGCGACCGTTTAGGTCATGCGGGATAAGACGAAGACATGGAGTGGCATGGGCTTGGCCGCGGAATGGCTTTGGCTTATATTCGCCTTGACCTGGGAGCCGCAGCTGGACAAGAAAAGCGGAGGCGACCGTTTAGGCCCGACGGCGTAAGCAGAATATCCGGAGTGGCCTGCTTTTGGCCATGGAGGGTATTCTGCTTATAACCGCTTGGGCCTGGGAGCCGCAGCTGGACAGTAGAAAAGCGGAGGCGACTGTTTCTAAGCTGGTGAGCGGATATTTCTGCGTTCAAATAAACCCTTGTCCAATCGATTCGGACAAGGGTTTATATTATGTATGAACAGGGAAAAACAATAACAGTCTAATATATGAGGTGAACATGAATGAAAGCACAAACTTCTATTATTCTTGCCATCATTTTTGCCTTACTTGTTGCTACTTTTGCTGTTATTAATGTAAATGCTGTCCCTGTCAATTTTCTGTTTTTCACGAGAGAAGCCCCTTTAATCCTGATTATTTTAATCTCTGTTTTAATGGGAAGTTTAATTACAGCGTCTTTTGGATTCGTGAAAATTTACCAGCTGCAGAGAACCATTAGACAGTTGAAACAGGAGCAACAGGAAAATACAGATTATGATGAACAAGAGTTTTTGGACTCTTACGAAGATAGCAAAGAAAATGGAGCAGACACGGACCCTTCAAAACAATAAGCTTCAGGTCAATCTGCAGCCGTTGTTCTAGATGTAGCAGACACGAATCAGATGAAACAATAAGAGGAAAAAATTCGATTTGCTACCCCTGACAACCTCTAGTATAATAGGTTCGTTAGGGGTGAATTTATGATTGATAGTAAAGCACAATGGCAAGTCATTGAAGAACAAAATGATGGTGTCATTGACTTACCTATATCAGAGTTTACAAAGGATCTTTTAAAGAATAGAGGCATTAAGGATACAGATACAGCAAAAAGATTTTTATCACCTACCTTAGAGGATCTCCATGATCCCTTTTTATTTTCAGATATGAATAAAGCGATAGAAAGAATTGAAAATGCTATATTGAATAATGAAAACGTATTGGTTTTTGGAGATTATGATGCAGATGGTGTAACCTCTACGACGGTTTTAGTGGAAGCCTTAAGAGAAAGAGGGGCGATTGTGGATTATTACATACCCAACCGTTTCACAGAAGGCTATGGACCGAACGAAGAGGCCTTTCGTCAGGCAAAAGAAGCTAATGTTTCCGTAATCATTACGGTTGATACAGGAATCGCTGCGGTTCATGAAGCAAATATAGCCAAAGAGCTTGGGATGGATTTGATCATTACAGACCACCATGAAGCACAGGAAGAATTACCTGAAGCAGTGGCCACGATACATCCCAAAGTGTCCAGGACATATCCATTTGATGAATTGGCGGGAGTAGGAGTTGCCTTCAAACTTGCCCATGCACTATTAGGGAAGCTTCCCCGGCATTTTTTAGAGCTTGCAGCCATTGGAACAATAGCAGATCTTGTTCCGTTACAAAACGAAAATCGTGTTCTAGTCCATTATGGTCTTAAAGCGTTAACTTCTTCCAAGCGTCCCGGGATTAAGATGTTAAAAGAAGTATGTGGAATCGAGGGAAATGTTACCGAAGAGAATGTCGGTTTTGGAATTGGTCCACGCCTAAATGCTGTCGGCCGCTTGCAGGATGCAAAACTTGCTGTTGAGTTATTGCTGGAGCAGGATCTGGACGTTGCACGGGAATTAGCTGAGGAAGTGCAAAACCTCAACCAGCAACGGCAGCAATTAGTATCTGAAATCACAAAAGAAGCAGAGAAGATGGTTGAAGAGAATCAATTTGATGAGGACTCTGTTCTGGTTTTAGCCGGTGAAGGCTGGAACCCAGGTGTTCTGGGAATTGTGGCTTCTCGACTTGTACAGTCTCATTCAAAACCAACCATCGTACTCGGGATAGAGCCTGATCAAAAGCAGGCAAAGGGATCTGCCAGAAGCATTGACGCCTTTAACCTTTTTGAAAATTGCATGGAAATAAAGGATCGTTTTATCAGTTTTGGCGGACATGCACAGGCAGCTGGTATGACCGTTTCACTGGATAACATATCACGGCTTCGTCACGATCTTAATGAATTAGCCAATCAAAAGCTTTCCAGTGAAGATTTTCAGCCCATACTTACGATTGATAAGCAACTGGATATGGGGGATATCAGCCTTGAATTTATTCAGGAAATCGAGAAGCTGGCTCCGTTTGGAATGGGGAATCCAAAACCTCTTTTTCAACTTGCGGAACATGACGCAAGTGAAATTCGTTTAATTGGATCCAAACAGAATCATTTGAAAATGATTTTCCAGGAGGATTCAAAGTCCATAGACGCAGTTGGCTTTGGTATGGGATATCTTTATCCGGAAATTTCTCCACATGCGAGAATGTCCATTGTAGGAGAACTGGGCATTAATGAGTGGAATGGACGTAAAAAACTCCAGATTATGATGAAGGATTTAAGGATTAATGAATGGCAGTTGTTCGACTTTAGAGGTTCCAGGCATTTACAGAAGCAGATTCAGGGGCTGGACACAGAAAAACATGTTGCCCTATACTTTGATTCTTCAACTGAGATTGAAGCTTGGATGGATGACCAATTAAAAGTTACCCATATTGATCAATGGCAAAATCTCTCATTTGAAGATGTGTCCCATTTATGGTTCGTTGATCTTCCTCTGTCTTTGGAACAGTTGTCAAATGTTTTAAATGAAGTAAAGCCAAAAAACATTTATGCGTATTTTAAGATGAATGAAGAAAACTACTTTAGTCAAATTCCCAACCGGGACCATTTTAAATGGTTTTATGGGATGATGATGAAAAGGGGAAGGCTTAATCTGGATAAAGATAGAGCTGCACTTGCCCGGTCACGCGGCTGGTCCTTAAATTTTGTGGACTTTATGATAAAAGTGTTTTTAGAGCTGCAATTTGTTAAAATAGAGGATAGAGAACTCATATATGTGACAAAACCGGCAAAAAAAGATTTAACAGAATCAGCAACCTATCAACTGAAGATGAATCAAATTGAGGTAGAAAAAACTCTCTATTATTCAACTTATACAGAACTGAAAAAGTGGTTGAACTCAAAGATGGGCGAAAGCCGCTTGAAGGAGGAAGTAGTACATGGATTATAAGAAATATATTACGGTTGTAAACGATTGGCCTAAGGAAGGAATTGAATTTAAAGATATTACCACCCTAATGGATAATGGAAAAGCCTTTAAATCTGCCGTTAATGAAATCGTTGACTATGCAGATCGATTAAATATTGATGTGGTTGTTGGCCCTGAGGCACGCGGATTTATTATAGGGTGTCCTGTTTCCTATGCGCTTGAAGTGGGATTTGCACCGGTGCGTAAAGAAGGAAAACTTCCACGCGAGGTTATAAAGGTGGATTATGGTCTTGAATATGGTAAGGACGTTCTGACCATTCATAAAGATGCCATAAAACCGGGACAAAGAGTTCTGATTACGGACGACCTGCTGGCTACAGGAGGAACGATTGAGGCAACGATAAATCTCGTTGAGCAATTAGGCGGAGTTGTGGTCGGCTGTGCATTTTTAATCGAGCTCTCCTATTTACACGGCCGGGATAAGTTACAGGGCTACGATGTCCTGACATTAATGGAATATTAAAGAAGAGTGCTCAGAAAGAGTACTCTTCTTTAACTAGATTTTAAGGTTTTTGCTTTACAAAGTGTACGATATCCATAATAATGTATAAAACATCAAAAAATTTAGTTTTTTGAAATATAAGGTGATTTCATGTCTACTGATAAGTTATTAAAAGCAGACGAAGTGATTAAAGGCGCTTCTGAATATATGTCCGCAAAGGATGTTGAGTTTGTCCGGCATGCCTACCAGTTTGCGGAGAATGCTCATAAAGAGCAGTTTCGCAAATCCGGGGAACCGTATATTCATCATCCGATTCAGGTGGCAGGTATCTTAGTTGAATTGGAAATGGATGTAGATACGGTTTCGTGCGGCTTCCTCCATGATGTAGTCGAGGATACGGATGTAACCATTCAAGACCTGGAAAATGAGTTTAATGCAGAAGTGGCTATGCTTGTTGACGGTGTCACAAAATTAGGGAAAATTAAATATAAATCAAAAGAAGCACAGCAGGCGGAAAATCACCGAAAAATGTTCGTAGCTATGGCGAAGGATATTCGAGTGATTTTAATCAAACTCGCCGATCGTCTTCATAATATGCGTACACTTAAGCATTTACCACCACAGAAGCAACGGAGAATTGCTAATGAGACCCTGGAAGTTTTTGCGCCCATTGCTCATCGGTTAGGAATATCTACCATCAAATGGGAACTGGAGGATACCGCATTACGTTATCTCAATCCACAGCAGTACTACCGGATTGTGAACCTTATGAAGCAAAAACGTAATGAGCGGGAATATTACATTCATGATGTCGTGGATGAAATACAGCAACAGTTAAAAGATGTACAAATAGAGGCGGAAATTTCCGGTCGCCCTAAGCACTTATATAGTATTTATCGAAAAATGGTTATGCAAAATAAACAGTTCAATGAGATTTATGACTTATTAGCTGTACGCGTCATTGTAAACAGTATAAAGGACTGCTATGCTGTTCTGGGCATTATTCATACGTGCTGGAAGCCGATGCCGGGGCGTTTTAAGGATTATATTGCTATGCCAAAACCGAATTTATATCAGTCCCTTCACACCACAGTCATTGGACCAAAAGGAGATCCCCTGGAAGTCCAGATACGAACAAAAGACATGCATGAGATTGCCGAATATGGGATTGCGGCTCATTGGGCTTATAAGGAGGAAAAGCAACCAGATAAACCGAAACGTTCCTTTGAAGATAAGTTAACATGGTTCAGAGAAATTCTCGAATGGCAGAATGATACACATGATGCCGAAGAATTTATGGAAACCCTGAAGATGGATTTATTTTCAGACATGGTTTATGTTTTCACTCCAAAAGGCGATGTCATTGAATTGCCTTCAGGTTCTGTTCCTATTGATTTTGCGTACCGCATTCATACGGAAATAGGGAATAAAACTATTGGTTCCAAGGTGAATGGCAAAATGGAGCCGCTCGATTATAAGCTGAAAACCGGAGACATCGTTGAAATTATGACCTCGAAGCATTCTTATGGTCCATCACGGGATTGGCTGACCATCACGAAGACATCCCAGGCGAAGAATAAAATTAAGCAATTCTTCAAGAGACAGCAAAGAGATGAAAACATCGCTAAAGGGAAAGAACAGGTTGAAAAGGAACTCCATAACCTGAATGTTCATTTAAAAGACGTTTTTACTCAGGAAAATCTGCGTAAAGTCGGGGAAAAATTCAACTTTAATAATGAAGAAGACATGTATGCTGCGGTTGGATATCAGGGAATTACTGCTGCTCAAATCGCTAATCGTTTAGCTGATAAGGTGCGGGAACAAAAGAAAACTCAGGATTTTGAAGAAGCATTGGAAGAGGTTAAACAGGAAGTAGGGACTCAAAAGAAACATAAGGCAGATTCAGGCGTTAAAGTAAAAGGAGTCGATAATCTATTGATCCGCCTTTCCAAATGCTGTAATCCTGTCCCTGGTGATGAAATTGTCGGGTACATTACCAAGGGGAGAGGTGTATCTGTTCACCGCGCTGACTGCCCAAATGTGAAGAACGAAGAAATTCAAGGCAGACTGCTGGAAGTCGAGTGGGAAGGTGCTGGTGAAAACAGCAAACAATTCAGTGTGGATATTGAGATTACAGGCTACGATCGACACGGTCTGTTAAATGAAGTATTGCAAGTCATTAATGAAACCAAAACAAGTATAACGGCTGTGACTGGTAAATCGGACCAGAAGCAAATGGCCACCATTAATATCACGATTATGATTCACAACATCAGTCACCTGCGAAAAATTGTAGACAGAGTAAAACAAATACATGATGTGTATACCGTACGCAGAAAGATTCAGTAAGGAGACCGATGATGAAAGCTGTTATTCAAAAAGTAAATCAGGCAAATGTGAAAGTAGATGAAGAAATAACCGGACAAATTGAGAATGGACTTGTGGTCCTCCTGGGTGTAACGCATGAGGACGATGAATCTGATTGTGAATATATTGCGGATAAATGTGTGAACCTGCGAATTTTTCAGGACGAAGATGATAAAATGAACCTGTCTTTAAAGGATGTTCAAGGATCTGTATTATCCATCTCCCAGTTCACATTATACGGGGATACCAGGAAAGGAAGAAGACCTAATTTTATGAAAGCAGCAAAGCCTGAGCCGGCTGAACAGCTGTACAATAAGTTTAACTCTCTTGTTGAGTCGAAGGGTATTCCTGTAGAAACCGGTAAGTTTGGAGCAATGATGGACGTAAGCTTAACGAATGAAGGTCCTGTGACATTGATTATCGACAGTGATGACCATAAATAAACACGAATAAATAAGCATCGATTTGTAAACCAAATCGATGCTTATTTAATCTGTAAGAAAGCAATGTTGGAATAGAAAGGGATATAAAAGGATGGTGGGATATATAAAGCCTTTTACTCATTTCAAATTAAACGAAACCAACAACGGAACCGATGTTGTATCATCTAAAATACTTCCTTAATCCACGGATAATCCCATTTGTTGCTTTTTCCTGAAAGGACCTGGTATTAACTTTAGCTTCCTCCCGTTGATTGGATAAGAAGCCTAATTCAATCAATACTGCGGGCCTTTGATTTTCTCTGATGACCATATAGTTGCCAAACTTAACTTTCCGATTATTTGATCCTGTCGTTTTGAGAACCTCCTGGTGTATGCTGGCTGCCAGTGGTTTTTGACGATCGTGATAATAATAAGTTCCGATTCCGTTTACACTTGGGAACTGCGGTGAACTGTTATAGTGTATGCTTATAAAAGCATCCGCCTGGTATGCTTGTGCATGAGCCACTCGGTTCTCCAAAGGTTGAAATGTATCGGTTGTTCTTGTCAGAACCGGACGGGCGCCCATTGTTTCCAATTTACTTGCAAGCGTTCTGGCTGTAACAGTTGTAACCAATTTTTCATAATCTCCTGATGCACTTATTGTTCCTGTATCTGCGCCTCCGTGTCCGGCATCGACAACAATTACCTTGCCTTTTAGCGTATTCGTCTGATCTTCATCCTGACGGTCTGTGCTGGAATCAACAAGCCATTTTGCTACCCATCCGCGATCCCCATTTGTGAATTGAATCTGATACCAATTCTTCTTTTCATCAGTAATAGGATAGGTTTGACCGGAACTGATTTTTTTAATGGTTGGACTGGTGATGGAAGCCTTAGTATGTACGGCAATTTCCGTATCCTTCACTGAAATGTGCAAAGTCTCCAGTGATTGGGATTGCTCAGGACTTTGACGAACATAATCTCCTGAAACCCAGCCTGCAAAATTCTGAAATTGAACTTTAAACCAATCACCGGATTTTTCCAGAATTTGTACCGATGTATTTTGACTGGCTTGTCCAATCACGTCATAGTCCAATCCCGGGCCACTTCTGATGTTTAAATCATCTGTGGTAATTATTCCTTCCTCAGCATATACATGAGACTCCCGGGAAGAAGGAACAGGCTGAAAAACAGTACTGAGAAACACAATGATTACTAAGCTGAGCAGTATCATTCTTTTTTTCATAACATTACCCTCACTATTTTACAAATGATTGTAAAACCTCTTACTGAATAGAAGTTTCACTTTATGGCTTGAATCAACTGGAAAATTCCTAAATTTATTGTAAATAAAATCTCCTTTTTGAACAAGCTAAGAACAAAACCAAAGAGTGGAGGTCCCTCACATGAGAACAAGCGGAAACCGTAATGCTCTATCTTATTCGGATCAGGGTATTTTTCAAATCGATTTCCATCACTTCATGAACTCGGAAAAGGAACAATCTTCAATGGAATTGGCACAGGAATTTGGCTTATCCTTAAAAGATGTAAAAAACTTAAAAGAAAGGCTAACTCGTTCTTGACAATTAGTCTTCACAACATTATAGTTATAATCAATTCGAAAATTATAGTGCGGAAATCCTGTGAAGGAAAGAGTAGTTAAGAAAGAGATGGCCAGAGAGGAAATGCCCGGGGCTGTGAGCATTTCTCCATACTCCCTTAATGAAAGACATTCTGGAGGTTCTGTGTCGAACGGTTAGCCTTAGTAGATGCAGACGTTACCCATGCGTTAATGGAAATTAAGGGGAAGCAATGATACCGAGGATTATATTGCTTCAACTTAGGGTGGCAACGCGGGTGAAATCCCGTCCCTTTTTCTTTAAAAGGGACGGGATTTTTTAATTTCTTCCAAAAGGATTCCATCGTTAACGTTGATAGAAAGCATCTTACATATTACGAAGGAGGAGCAAGGATGATTAACGTACCAAGAGGGACAGAAGACATCTTACCGGAACAGTCGAAAAAATGGCAGTATGTCGAACAGAAGCTTCAGGAATTAGCGAGTTTGTATAATTACCATGAGATTCGAACCCCTATATTTGAACGCACAGAATTATTTCAAAGAGGGGTAGGTGACACGACAGACATCGTTCAAAAAGAAATGTACACCTTTACTGATCGGGGAGGAAGAAGCCTGACCTTGAGACCTGAGGGAACAGCGTCTGTAGTACGTTCTTACGTTGAAAATAAAATGCATGGCGCCCCCCAGCAGCCAACTAAGTTATTCTATTTTGGACCGATGTTTCGTTATGAACGTCCGCAAAAAGGGCGTACGCGTCAGTTTGTACAGTTTGGCATCGAAGCTTTAGGAAGTGCTGACCCTGCGATTGATGCTGAAGTGCTGGCTTTCGCTCTGGACTGCTACAAAGCCTTAGGGTTAAAATCACTAAAATTAGTGATCAATAGTCTTGGTGATATGGAGAGTCGTACCAATCATCGTAATGCTTTAATTGAGCATTTCACACCACATAAAGAGGAGCTATGTCAGGATTGCCAAAATCGTCTCGAAAAAAATCCTTTAAGGGTTTTAGATTGTAAGGTGGACCGAAACCACCCTGCGATGCAGACAGCCCCTTCCATTATGGATTATTTGAATGAGTATTCCCGTACCTATTTTGAACAGGTGAAAACCTATCTGGAGCAAATGGGGATTGAGTATGTGACAGATCCTAATCTGGTAAGAGGTCTGGACTACTATAATCATACTGCATTTGAAATCATGAGTGATGCTGAAGGATTTGGTGCGATTACTACATTATCCGGCGGCGGTCGTTATAACGGTCTTGTTGAGGAACTGGGCGGCCCTGAAACCCCTGGTATAGGCTTTGCTTTGAGTATCGAACGTTTATTGCTCGCTTTAGATGCTGAAAACATTAACCTTCCTTTTGATGAAGCCATTGATTGCTATATTGCAGCTATGGGGGATATGGCTAAGAAAGAAGCTGTGAAATTGCAGCTTTCCTTGAGACATCATGGGATAAAAACGGATATGGACTATATGGATAAAAAGATGAAGGCACAATTCAAAGCTGCAGATCGGTTAAAAGCCCGTTATGTGATTGTTATGGGCGAAAACGAATTAAATGAAGGCAAAGCAGCCGTTAAAAATATGGAAACGGGAGAGCAGAGTGATCAGCCATTGGATCAGGTTGCCTCCTATTTAAAAAAGGCTGTACAAGGAGGAACAGAGAATGAGTGAACGCTTTTACTGTGGAAATTTAACGAAAGCAACCATTGGAGAAGAAGTCCTGTTAAAAGGATGGGTGCAGAAGCGTCGTGATCTTGGTGGATTAATTTTTATTGACCTTCGTGATGTTTCAGGATTGGTGCAAATTGTGTTCAATCCTTCCATCAGCCCGGACGCCTTGGCAAAAGCAGACTCAGTACGCAGTGAGTTTGTCATTGAAGTAACAGGAAAAGTGGTTGCAAGAGAAGAAGCTACTATTAATGAGAATATGCCAACAGGTGCACTTGAAGTGGAAGCGAAGGAATTAACGATCCTGAATAAATCAAAAACACCACCGTTTACTTTAGAGGAAGAATCAGATACAACAGAGGAAGTCCGTCTTAAGTATCGTTATCTGGATCTTAGAAGGAAACCGATGCAGGAAACCTTTAAGCTCCGTCATCAGACCACACAGGCAATCCGGAATTTCCTGAACAATGAGGACTTCCTGGAGATGGAAACGCCTATGCTAACAAAAAGCACACCAGAAGGGGCCAGAGACTATTTAGTACCAAGTCGGGTGCACCCGGGAGAGTTTTATGCATTGCCACAGTCCCCTCAGTTGTTTAAACAGCTGATTATGATGTCAGGCTTTGAAAAATATTATCAAATAGCCCGCTGCTTCCGTGATGAGGACCTCCGTGCCGACCGTCAGCCGGAATTTACTCAAGTTGATATTGAAACCTCCTTTATGTCTAAAGAGGATATTATGGGCATGATGGAACGCATGATGAAGAAGGTAATGAAGGAAGTAAAAGGACTGGATATTTCAACACCTTTCCCAAGAATGAAATATGATGAAGCTATGGAACGTTATGGTTCAGATAAACCTGATACCCGTTTTGGGCTGGAACTCCATAGTGTGTCTGAAGTCATACAGAACTCTGATTTTAAAGTATTCCGCACTGCTGTTGAATCCGGTGGAAAAGTCAGTGGACTCAATGTGAAAGGCCAGGCTTCTGCATATTCAAGAAAAAATATTGATCAATTAACAGACTTTGTGAAAATTTACGGGGCTAAAGGTCTTGCCTGGTTAAAAGCTGAAGATGACGGGTTAACAGGACCTATCTCGAAATTCCTTTCTGAAGAGGAAGTAAACGGTATTAAGGAAACCATGGATGTAGAAAATGGCGATCTTCTTTTATTCGTTGCTGATAAAACAACAGTGGTTTATGAAAGTTTGGGAGCCCTTCGTCTGAAGCTGGGCCGGGAGCTTAACTTAATTGATGAAGCGAAATTTAATTTTCTATGGGTAACTGACTGGCCTTTACTTGAATATGATGAAGACTCTGAACGATATTTTGCGGCTCATCATCCATTTACAATGCCTGCCCCTGGCGCACTGGAAAAGTTTAATGATGCTCCTGAAGAAATGAAAGCAGAGGCCTATGATTTGGTTCTTAATGGGTATGAATTAGGGGGAGGTTCCCTTCGTATTCATGATTACGAACTTCAGGAGAAAATGTTTGAAGCCCTTGGATTCACAAAAGATGAAGCCAATGATCAGTTTGGTTTTCTAATGGAAGCATTACAGTATGGAGCTCCGCCGCATGGTGGAATTGCTCTTGGCTTTGACCGATTTATCATGCTATTGGCCGGAAGAGATAATTTAAGAGATACAATTCTCTTTCCTAAAACGGCATCTGCATCAGACTTATTAACGGAAGCACCATCTGAAGTGGATGAGAATCAGTTGCAGGAGTTAAAGTTAAAGCTTTCAGGTCGGGAAGGGAAATAAAATTGTTAAAGATTTGTAATCTTACCATAATATAATGCCTTGAAATAAACAGGGGTAATATGCTAAGATTCAATTACAATAGAAATTAGATAACAATCCTGATGTGTTCGTCACAACCAACCAGTTTTGACCGAACAACAACGTAAAAGGGAGCCTGGAGTTTTTGTGTGGCGTACATGCCTCCAACATGTGTGGAAGTACAAAGCATGGAACAGGGCACCCACCTGCCGGGAGCGGGTTCAAAACGTTACAGGGTGACGGCACGATTGGGATTGTAATACATAGCTTACTGAACCAGAAAACATCCCACAGGGTATATACCCTGTGGGATTTTAAAATATGTGATACTTAATGACTGCCCATGAGTGCGACCATCAGTGCTTTTTGTACATGGAGACGATTCTCTGCCTCTTCAAATACTACAGATTGCTCTCCATCAATCACACTGGCCGTAACTTCTTCGCCCCGGTGCGCAGGCAGACAGTGCATAAAGACAGCCTCTGGATTCGCCAGAGCCATCAGACTGTCATTGACCTGATAGTCACTGAAGATTTCTGAGCGTTCTTTTTGTTCCTTCTCCTGTCCCATACTTGCCCATACATCCGTATAGATAATATCTGTATTACGAACAGCCTTTTGTATATCCTGAGTGACCATAACCGAGCAATGGTTTTGCTCAGCTATTGCCTGTGCCTGATCCGTAATAGCCGAGTGTGGCTGGAACTCCTTTGGGCTTACAATGTGAACATTCATTCCCATTTTTGCACTCCCAATCATAAGGGAGTGAGCCATATTATTTCCATCCCCGATGTAGGTTAACGTTAATCCACTAAGATCTCCTTTTTGTTCCTTAATTGTAAGGAGATCTGCAAGCACCTGACAGGGATGATACCTGTCCGTCAGTCCATTTATGACAGGAATGGCTGCATGCTCTGCCAGCTGTTCAACAGCAGATTGGCTATAGGTACGGATCATAATCCCATCGAGATAAGAGGAAAGAACCTTTGCCGTGTCCGCGATTGTTTCCCCGCGTCCGAGCTGAATATCCTGAGTGTTTAAAAACAGCCCTGATCCTCCTAATTGATAAATCCCTGCTTCAAAGGATACTCGTGTTCTGGTAGATGCTTTTTCAAATATCATTCCTAATGTTTTTCCTTCTAAAATTTTAGGTCTTGTATCCTCCTTTTGCAGTTGCTTTAAATCACTGGCTAAATTTAGTAAACGATTGATCTCCTGTTTCGAGTAATCGTTTAATGTCAGGAAATCTTTATCCTTCATAGATTGAATCGTTTTATCCAGGGCTATATCCAAAATTAAACACTCTCCTTCTCCGTTTGATGGCAATCAATCATGTTATTATAGTTCTGTATCGATAATGGCTGATGAAAGGACTCGGCTGATGCCATAAGAAAGGCTGTCAGGGTTTCCGTTGCTGTAAAACTCATTATTCCGTTTTTTAAGGCATATTCCCGAAGTTCCCTCTGTAAAGAGTCTTCCAGCTGATTTGTAAAGAGAAGGGTATAGGATTTTTTCAGGAATCGTTCTTTCGCTTCTTCTTTTGTCAAGGTTTCGGCGACTTCAACCCCATTTCGCTTTAATGTTTGTTCAGTTTCGGGTGTTGCAGCAATATTGATGTCTGTTTTTCTTAAAGACGTACAGAGCTGACTGCTGATATCATCATCCAGGCTGCCGGTCATGAGTATCCAGTTCTTTTCATCAGGAGGAGTGCCCTTGTTTTCTGACCAATGAAAGGCTTTGGCCATGGCCTGAGGGACCGTTTTGCCAATACCAATGGCTTCTCCAGTGGATTTCATTTCAGGTCCTGTTATTGGATCGACACCATTCAGTTTTTCCGTTGAAAAGATTGGCATCTTAACGGTGTAATAAGGGATATCTTCATGCAGCCCCATTTCGTATGGGTGTGAATGAAGAGTTTCTCCCAATTGAACTTTTGTTGCTAAGTCAATTAGGGGGATCCCCGTAATTTTGCAAACGATCGGAACGGTTCTTGAAGCTCGTGGATTTACCTCGAGTACAAAGATATCCTTGGTGGCTTCATCCATGACAAACTGAATATTCATCAACCCTTTGGCATTAAGCTTTGCGGAGATTTTTTGAGTATAGTTAAAAATGGTTTCCTTATCCTTTTCCGTTAATGATGGAGCCGGAAAGATGGCCATACTGTCACCTGAATGAATTCCTGCCTTTTCCACATGTTCAAAAATTCCAGGTATAATGATGTCAGAACCATCACAAACGGCATCCAATTCGAATTCCTTACCTGTAATAAAGCGATCCATAAGCAGCGGATAAATGGAATCTACCGATAATTCATGTTCGAGCTCATTTACATAGTCATCTAATTGATTGTCATTTTGGATAACTTTCATTCCTTTTCCACCAATAACATAAGAAGGGCGGACAAGGAGGGGAAAACCAATCGTTTGCGCTGCATCATGTGCATTCTGAAAGGCATAAATGGTCTCTCCAGGTATATGCGGAATATTCAGTTCGGTCAGCATTTGATAAAACTGATCTCTGTCTTCCACCTTTTGAATGGAAGAAAGGGAGGTACCGGCAATATGAAAACCGGCATTCTGCAAGTCCTCTGCCAGGTTAATGGCTGTCTGACCACCGAATTGAACCATTACATGATCTGCTTGTTCTTTCTGCATGATGTGAATGACATCTTCGGCGGTTAAAGGCTCAAAGTATAGATGATCAGCCGTATGAAAATCTGTACTGACCGTTTCAGGATTGTTATTAATGACAATGGAATTGATCCCCTGGTCTTTTAAGGACATCGCAGCCTGGACAGAGCAATAATCGAATTCAATGCCCTGGCCGATTCGAATTGGACCGGACCCGATGACAACGGTTTTCTGACTCCCATCTAATTTTTCAACTTCATCCATCTCATTCCAGGAACTGTAATAATAAGGAGTATCTGCAGAAAATTCTGCAGCGCACGTATCGACCATTTTGTAGGCAGGGAGGTGAGAGATTTCAGTTGCTATTTCATGCTCGCTGACTTTAAATAGTTTGGCTAACGTTTTATTCGTAAAGCCAAGCTGTTTTGCTGTTAACCAATCTTTTCTCTCCATTTCTCCCCATGCCCTATGGGATAGGTCATTTTCATGCTCAATGATGGTTGAAATTTCATATAGAAAGTATGGATGAATGTCTGTTATCCCATGGATGGTTTCAATTGAAAAACCCCGACGTAACGCTTCTCCAATGACAAATAAGCGTTCATCAGATGCCTCAGCTAACTGCAATTGCAGTTGTTCATGGGATAAACGTTGAACAGAGGGCAAATGCAATTGGTCTGCACCAATTTCCAGCGAACGTATGGCTTTTTGAATAGCTGCAGGCAGGTTCCGTGCAATGGCCATTACTTCACCGGTTGCCTGCATCTGTGTACCGAGTTTACGGTCAGCATCCGTAAATTTATCAAAAGGCAGGCGGGGAAGCTTCACGGCAATATAATCAATAGCAGGCTCGAAGCTTGCATACGTATTTGCTGTAATAGGGTTCAGGACTTCATCCAGATGATAGCCCAGAGCCAGCTTAGCAGCAATTCTCGCAATGGGATAACCTGTTGCTTTTGAAGCGAGTGCACTTGATCTGCTCACTCGCGGATTAACCTCAATGATGACATATTCATCACGTTCAGGGTGAACCGCAAATTGGATATTACAGCCTCCTACTACACCAAGTTCCCTGATAACTTTACAGGAGGTTGTTCGAAGCATTTGGTATTGACGATCAGTCAATGTTTGGACAGGGGCTACCACCATACTGTCTCCTGTGTGAACCCCTACAGGATCAATATTTTCCATGCTGCAGACAATAATGCAGGTATCATTGGCATCACGCATAACCTCGAATTCAATTTCCTTCCAGCCTTTTACACTCTGTTCAATTAAAACCTGGTGAATAGGACTTAATTGAAGACCATTCATGACGATTGATTCTAATTCCTTTTGATTGGCTGCTACACCACCGCCTGATCCACCCAGGGTATAGGCGGGTCGAATCATAATGGGATAGCCGGTCTGATCAGCAAACTCAATGGCTTCCTTCGTTGACGTTGCAGGAACGCTGTGAGCAATCGGTTCATCTATATTAATCATCATAGATTTGAACCGCTCCCGGTCTTCTCCTTTTTGAATAGAGTTCAGAGGTGTTCCGAGTAACTCCACTTCATATTGGTCCAGAACACCAGCTTCCGTTAAAGAAAGGGCCAGGTTTAAACCTGTCTGACCCCCGAGAGTAGGGAGGAGTCCATCAGGTTTTTCCTGTTCAATAATTTTCGTTACCGATTCGCAGGTTAAGGGCTCTAAATAAATCTGATCAGCAAACTGAGGGTCTGTCATGATTGTTGCGGGATTATTATTTACCAGCACAACCTCAATGCCTTCTTCTTTCAGGGCTAAACAGGCCTGTGTACCAGCATAGTCAAATTCAGCTGCCTGACCAATAACAATAGGGCCGGAACCTATGACCAGAACTTTTTTAATAGATGGAAGTTTAGGCATGCTGCTTCTCTCCTTTAGTATGAGTTAAGGCTAAAAATTGTTTAAAGATATAAAAGGAATCCATGGGTCCCGGGTGTGCTTCAGGATGAAATTGTACAGACATAATCGGTTTATAGCGATGCATGATTCCTTCCACGGATTGATCATTAACGTTGAGATGTGTCACATTCCATTCATGCGTATGAAGCGACTTCTCATCGACTGTATAGCCATGATTTTGAGAGGTAATGAGTACTTTCCCTGTTGTTATATCCTTGACTGGATGATTGCTGCCTCGATGACCGAATGGCAGCCGCTTGGTTTCAGCACCGTTTGCGAGAGCTATAATTTGCTGTCCCAGGCAAATCCCGAGAGTTGGGTAATGATGAATAATTGGTCTCAGATTATCAAATAGATACATGAGGTCTTTGGGATTTCCTGGACCATTGGACAATACTACGGCATCAGGGTTAATTTCTTTCATCTGTTCCCAGGTAATATGATAAGGGACTACGTGAATTTCACAGTCTAATTTCCGGAATGTTTCTACGATGGAGTGTTTGTAGCCAAAATCAATCACAGCTATTTTGTGAGTACTGGATGAAGGATTTTCAGGATTGACTATAAATGACTTTTTTATGGCTACCTTACGAACAATGTCCGCTTCGATTTCTTTCATTACAGGAAAATCGTTTGGGTCTGATGTGAACTTTCCATATACTTCACCATGTTTTCGAATGATACGGGTTAAGGCACGGGTATCCATATCGTAAAGTGTGGGAATGCTATGTTTGTTTACCATTTCCCGTAAAGAATGTTTCGTTTCTTCATGTATGGGATTTGAAAAAGGACATGCAATAATGAAGCCGGCCAATGAGGGCTTCCAGCTTTCATTATCCCAGTCATTACATCCATAGTTCCCAATTAAAGGGTAGGTCATGGTCACGATTTGTCCCGCATAGGATGGATCAGTCATGACCTCCTGATATCCGGTCATTGCTGTGTTAAATACCATCTCTCCCTCAGTTTGATCATCTTTATATAACCACTTTCCCTCAAAAACATGCCCCGTATTTAACGTTAGAAAACCCGTGTGCTCATCCATTGAAATCATCTCCTCTTCAAGAAAAACATAAATTTTCGTATTAATATACATTTTAGTACATTTTTATACATTATATTGATAAATAATTAGAGTTTCCGGCACTCTGTTCATGACTCTGAATCCAGCTTTTATTCCCTTCGATAAAATGATACGCATGATGAAATTGCTCTTTGACTTGACCTTTTGATGTTGCTCCTTTTACATTTCTTGCATCCACGACAGATTCAGGTTTCAGAGCTTCATAAATGTCATCACCAATTGAACTTGAAAACTGCTGGAACTCCTCTAATGTCAACTGTAATAAGTATTTATTCTGCTCGATGCTGTAAAGAACAATTTGACCGACAATGGCATGGGCTTCACGGAAAGGAATATCCTGCTGTACTAAGTAATCAGCTAAATCTGTTGCATTGGAATAGTCCTTTTGCACGGCATCATACATTTCTTCCTTTTTCACCTGCATACTGGATATCATAGGGGCAAAGAGAGACAAAGCCCCTTTTAGTGTGTCTACCGTGTCGAACATCCCTTCTTTGTCCTCCTGCATATCTTTGTTGTAAGCTAATGGCAGTGATTTTAGAGTCGTTAGCATCCCCATTAAATGTCCGTACACTCTGCCTGTTTTCCCGCGGACCAATTCAGCTACATCCGGATTTTTCTTTTGGGGCATCATACTGCTACCTGTGGAAAAGGCATCATCCAGTTCTATGAAATTAAACTCCGCACTTGACCATTGAACAAGCTCCTCGCATAACCTTGACAGGTGCATGGATATTAAAGATGAATTAGATAAAAATTCCACTACAAAATCCCGATCACTGACGGCGTCCAGGCTATTTTCACAAATTCCATCAAAATTCAGGCTGTCAGCTACCTGCTCCCGGTCAATCGGAAACGTAGTCCCTGCTAAGGCACCTGCACCTAATGGGGACTGATTTACACGTTTATAGCTGTCTTTCAGTCGTTCCGTATCGCGCTGAAGCATAAATACGTAAGCCATTAGATGATGGGCAAAACGGACGGGCTGGGCACGCTGTAAATGGGTGTAGCCTGGAAGAATGGTGTCCAGATTTTTTTCTGCCTGCTCAATCAGTGACTCCTGAACTTGAACGAGTAAATCCGTTAGCATAACAATGGATTCTCTTAAATACAGTCTCATATCCAGTGCGACCTGGTCATTACGGCTTCTACCTGTATGCAGTTTTCCCCCTACAGGTCCAACTTCTTCAATAAGCAGCTTTTCAATGTTCATATGAATATCTTCGTGATCTTCCGACAATTCGGCTGTTCCATTTTGTATTTTTTTTGCAACAGCGGTTAGTCCCTTAGAAATGGTGGCTTCTTCTTCCTTTGAAATAATGTCGCAGCTCGCAAGCATCTCGACATGGGCAAGGCTTCCTTTTATGTCCTGCTGGGCAAGTTTTTGATCAAACTGAATAGAGGAAGTATACTCATCTACAAGTTCATTGGTAGGTTTGGTAAATCTTCCGCCCCATAGTTTCATTGTTTAATCGCTTCTTTCTTCTCCATTTTTATATTGCTATTTTCAAGCTCCGTATTCTGATATTCATTGGTTACGGATGAGTGGACCTTTGTCGGAAGCCCCCACAGCTGTATGAACCCTAAAGCTGCATTATGATCGAATTCATCGTCCGGCTTATAAGTAGCTAAACCGAAATCATAGAGTGAGTAATCTGACGAGCGTCCTGTTACTTGTGCCTGCCCCTTGTAGAGTTTTACTGTCACTTTTCCTGAAACATAGGTCTGGGTCTGGTCAATAAAGGCATGTAGAGCATTGGTTAATGGGGAATACCACAATCCGTCATAAATCGTCTGAGTAAGCTTCTGCTCAATTGTCGGTTTAAATTGGGCAACCTCTCTGGGCAAAGTTAATGCTTCTAGTTCCTGATGAGCTGCAATAAGAGTCAGGGCTGCAGGGCACTCATAGACCTCGCGTGACTTAATTCCAACTAAACGACTTTCAATATGGTCAATACGCCCAACCCCATGCTTACCGGCTATTTTATTCAATTTTAAAATCAAATCATCTAAAGGTAACTTTTCATTATTGATTGCAACGGGCTCTCCTTTGTCAAACTCAATGTCCACGTATTGAGGTTGATCTGGTGCATCAACAGGGTCAACTGTTAACTCATAGGCATCCTGAGGAGGTTCCACCGCAGGATCTTCGAGAACCCCGCATTCATTACTTCGGCCCCAAAGGTTCTGGTCCACACTATAAGGACTTTCCAGGTCAACAGGAATAGGGATTCCATTTTCCTTTGCATAGGCAATTTCTTCATCTCTTGACATAGCCCATTCACGTACAGGGGCCACAATATCAAGCTCAGGTGCCAGTGCTGTAAAGGATACATCAAATCTTACCTGGTCATTTCCTTTTCCTGTACATCCATGGGCAACAGCTACTGCGCCTTCCTGTTTGGCAATATCAACAAGAATTTTCGCAA
Organism: Virgibacillus sp. MSP4-1; assembly: GCF_010092505.1. NCBI lineage: Bacteria > Bacillati > Bacillota > Bacilli > Caryophanales > Bacillaceae > Virgibacillus > Virgibacillus sp. MSP4-1. Next base: position 1,514,880 of record NZ_CP048021.1, on the reverse strand, counting down.
TTAGCGGACGGGATAGTGCTGAGACAAGAGGATATTTCCCTTCATATAGAAGATTGGCCTTTAAAGCCTTCGCTACATAGTCTTTTGCAAAGGCTGATTTGGCATCAACTACATAGGATTTAACCGCACCAACATCAAGGGCTTTATTTTTAACAAATTCCAGATCTTTTCCTTCACCTACATCAAGAGCCACTGCAATCACATCATAATTGTATTTATCCTGCAGCCATTTGATTGCAACCGAAGTATCCAATCCGCCGGAATACGCTAAAACAATTCTTTTTTTCTCCATGAACAATCTCTCCCTTTATGACGAAATAGTGAAAAAATTAAAATGTTTATGAATTATTATGCATTATTAAGTATAAAAATTCAATGGTAAAAATGTCATTTTCCATAAAAAAAGATGCTGTCTATGATAATAACAGCATCTGGCCAAGAAATGCGGAGGCGACCGTTCAGGCCCGACGGCATAAGCAGAATATCCGAAGTGGCCGTTTTTGGTCATGGAGGGTATTCTGCTTATGACCGCTAGGGCCTGGGAGCCGCAGCTGGACAGAGAAAAGCGGAGGGGCCTTGTCCAGACCCGACTGTGTAAGCAAGCCCCATGGAGCGGCTTCAAGCCGTGTAGTGGGGATTGCTTACATCAGCGAGGGTCTAGGCCCCGCAGCTGGACAAAAGAAAAGCGGAGGCGACCCGTTTAGACGGACGCTTCCGCTGTTGTTTATCACGTATAAAATGCCCTTAACATTCCCGCTGATGGAAATTTTCGTTTTATCGGGCCACTTGCTCCAGGTTTCCGTTTTTATCCATCCGGAAGGCTTGAGATGGTTCGGCATCGTCGTCGAAGACCACCATTTTTCTAGCCTTATCCATAATAGACATTAATACTTGATAGTCTTCCTGCATGGATTCGTATTCTTTTTCCACCTGTTTCAGTCGTTTTTCCAGATCCTCGTTTTCTGCTCTTAATGTTTCATTTTCCTGTTGAAGCTGTTCAATATTTGAATGCTTTTGATAGTTATGTTCAAAATTAGATTTGAATTCTTGTAAGCTTACTATAATATCATCAATAGACGGAACCGATTGATGATTTGCAAAAGACGGAACTTGTTGCTTCTGCTCTATTGGCTCCGGCTGGGTCGTTGTTTCTGAATTCTGCGCCTGTAAATCCTGCTGTGCTGGAACATCTTCAGCAGATGGCTGGTACGATGGTACGGATGGGGACTGAGTTTGCTGCTGCAGTTTTTGCTGCTGTGCAATTGCACGTTTTCTTTCCTTTCTCTGACGCTTGGCAATTTCAATCGCTTTCTCATACCGTCTTCTTACCTCAGCATTCCAGCGGAAACCACATGCTGCTGCAGTTCTATTTAATTGATCTCCTACTTCCTCAAAGGCGTTCAACTGGGTGCTGCCTTCGCGTATATGCCGCAAAACGGTTTCTGCGAGCAGGAGGTCATCTTCATGGGACCATGCATCTTGTCTGACTTTCGCCATTGTATTTCACTCCTCTTTTATTCTTTTCATGTTTTAATAGTTATCATAATAGTTATTGATCATTGTTTTGTTTCTAGTCTGTTCAATAAAAGAGGAGTTTATACTCTATTTATTAGGAATTTCTATTTATTCCCTGAATTTTTTCATATACTTGTTTAAGAGATGCTTCAAATTTGCTCGTATTTTTCGGCTGATAATATTCTCTGTTTTTAATAGAATTCGGTAAATATTGCTGAGCTACCCAGCCCTGGTCATAATTATGAGGATATTTGTACTCAACTCCACGACCTAAAGATTTTGCACCACTGTAATGAGCATCTTTTAAATGCTTAGGAATGTCTCCGCTGTTTCCATTACGAATATCCTGCAGGGCTTCATCCAGAGCTTTATAAGCAGAATTCGACTTAGGGGAGAGACAGAGCTCCACAACAGATACAGCCAAGGGAATTCGGGCTTCGGGAAAACCCAGTCTTTCTGCAGCCTGTACAGCTGCAAGCGCTCTTTGTCCCGCCTGAGGGCTGGCAATACCAATGTCCTCATAGGCACAAACTACAAGGCGTCTGCCAATGCTATCAAGGTCACCTGCTTCTATTAAACGTCCCAAATAATGAAGGGCTGCATTGACATCGCTCCCTCTAATGGATTTTTGAAAGGCCGATAGGACATCATAATGACCATCCCCATCTTTATCATGTGAAAAGCTTTTTTTCTGCATGCATTCTTCTGCAGTAGCCAAGTCGATGGTGATAACACCTTCTCCATTCTGCTGTGTAGAGGTAACAGCCAGTTCCAAGCCATTAAGTGCCGCGCGGAGGTCGCCATTGGATGCGAAAGCAAAATGTTCCAGAGCTTCATCTGTTAATGAAGTCTTATAGCCGCCCATTCCAAGCTCCTTATCTTCCAGCGCATGTACGATTCCATTTTTTATATCCTCAATGCCAAGTCTCTCCAGTTCAAATAAGTGACATCTGCTCCTTATAGCCGGGTTAATAGAATGGTATGGATTACTCGTCGTACAGCCGATAAGGGTGATTAAATTACTTTCTAAATGGGGAAGAAGAAAATCCTGTTTCCCTTTATCGAGTCGGTGTACCTCATCTAATATCAGAATCATCTTGCCTGAAAATTTAGCTTCCTCCACAACAATTTCCATATCTTTCTTCTTATCTACTACCGCATTTAACTGTTTAAAAGGATAATCCATACTTTTGGCAATGGCCATAGCCATACTGGTCTTTCCAGTTCCTGGAGGGCCGAAAAGAATCATAGAAGATAATTTGCCTGCCTCAACCATTCTTCTAATCATTTTTCCTTGTCCCACTAAATGTTCCTGCCCTATAATGTCGTCTATACTTTTCGGTCGCATTCGGTAAGCTAAGGGTTGTAAGCTCATATTTTCTCTTCTCCTTTAAAAACAAACATTGAAAGCGTGCTAATTTCATTCTACCGTAATTCTCGTGTGTTTAAAATGCAAGGGAAGAGGGTTTCATGCTATAATATCAATGGTTTACAGAAAAGCGGAGGGGCCTTGTCCAGACCCGACTGTGTAAGCAAGCCCCATGGAGCGGCTTCAAGCCGTGTAGTGGGGATTGCTTACATCAGTGAGGGTCTAGGCCCCGCAGCTGGACAAAGAAAAGCGGAGGCGACCGGACATCAGTGAGAGGGAGTGGAGAATTGAGTAAGCTTTCATACGAAGACCGGCAGCATTTATGGATGAGGTGGTTCATCTATTTTGTCGGGATTATCATATTAGCATTTGGGATATCACTAACGATAAAGGCAAAGGATCTTGGGATTAGTCCCTGGGATGTACTGCACTATGGACTATACACACAATTCGGATTAACTGTTGGCTCCTGGAGTATTATTGTCGGTATTTTTATTGTGAGTGTGTCATGTGCTGCAAGAAAAACATGGCCAAAAATTGGTACAATTTTAAATATGGTCTTTATAGGAATATTTATTGATTTCTTTTTATTTATACTACCGGATCCAGGTCCATTATGGATGGATTTTCTTACATTAATGGCGGGGCTTCTGATTGCCGGCTACGGTGTAGGGCTATATGTAGCAGCTAAATTAGGAGCCGGCCCGAGAGATACACTGATGCTTTTATTAACTGAAAAAACAGGTTGGAAAGTGCAATGGGTTCGTATCGGACTTGAGATTCTTGTTTTAATCCTGGGATACCTCCTTGGAGGACCAGTTGGAATTGGTACGGTGATTGCATCTGTATTATTAGGATCCATTGTCGGCTTTTCGCTGCCGCAGTCTGAACGTTTATTGGAGTATTTGATTTGGAGGAGGAAATCTAGTGAAAATTTCAACGAAGGGACGGTACGGCTTAACCATCATGATTGATCTGGCCAAAAATTATGGTGACAAAAAGCCGTTGTCGTTAAAGGCGATTGCAAGAGACCATGATCTATCTGAACATTATTTAGAGCAATTAATCCCGCCTTTACGAAATGCAGGTTTTGTCAGAAGTATCCGTGGGGCATACGGTGGATATCTGCTGACCAAGGCACCTGAAGATATCACGGCAGGTGATATCATTCGTATTTTGGAGGGGCCAATCTTCATCGTTGAAGGCATTGAAGAGGAAGAACCCGCAAAAAAAGAACTGTGGGTACGTATTCGTAATGCTGTAAAGGATGTTCTGGATACCACAACTCTTGCAGATCTGGCAAACTTTGAAGATAGTGAAGACCAGCATGGTTATATGTTTTATATTTAACTGAAATAAAGCAATTTTTAGATAGAAAAGAAGGTGAAACGATGGAACCGATATATCTGGATCATGCAGCAACCACACCTGTTCACCCTGAGGTCGTTAAGGAAATGGTTCCAGTTTTGGAAAATACTTACGGAAATCCATCCAGTGTCCATCACTATGGCAGACAAGCGAGGAAAATCATGGATCAGTCCCGATATACCGTTGCACGGAGTATTGGGGCAACTGAAAAAGAGATTGTCTTCACAAGTGGTGGTACAGAAGCGGATAATATGGCTTTGATTGGTGTGGCCAGGAAGAGAAAGAACGAGGGTAAACATATTATTACAACTTCCATTGAACATCATGCTACACTACGTACGGCCGAATATTTAGAAAAAGAAGGCTTTGAAGTTACTTACTTGCCTGTTGATGAGGCCGGAATGGTGGCTGTAAGTGATGTTCAAAAGCATCTGCGCGAAGATACCATTCTCGTATCGATGATGTATGTAAATAATGAAGTGGGAAGCGTTCAACCCATTAAAGAAATCGGTGAACTGTTACAGGAGCATCCGGCTTATTTTCATACAGATGCGGTTCAGGCCTTTGGTACCCTGCCGATAGATGTAAAAGAACTTGGTGTGGATCTGCTAAGTGCCTCGGCACACAAAATATACGGACCTAAAGGGATTGGATTTTTGTATTTTCGTGAGGGTGTTAAACTTCAATCCCTCCAGCATGGAGGAGAACAGGAGCGTAAACGTCGGGCCGGAACTGAAAATACTGCCGCTGTAAAAGGTCTTCAGAAGGCGGTTGAACTGGTTGAACAGGAGCGAACAGATCGAAATCAAAGGTATCTTGCTTTTAAAAAACGCTTTTTGCAGATACTAGAAGAAGAGCAAGTGGAATTTTCGATTAATGGAAATAAAGATCATTCTGTATCATCTATTGTAAACATCAGTTTTCCGGGCACGAATGTGGAAATCTTATTAACCAATTTTGATTTATCCGGGATTGCGGCTTCAAGTGGATCGGCGTGTACAGCAGGTTCTGTAGAGCCGTCGCATGTATTGTCGGAAATGTTCGGCTCTGAAGATGAACGGACAACCAATTCCATTCGTTTCAGCTTCGGAAATGCTAATGATGAACAGCAGATAGAGACCAGTGCAAAGAAGGTTGCGGAAATCATTCATCGCTTAACTTAAGAGGGAGTGAAAACATGAATAAGGAACCAAAAGATACAAGAGTAGTGGTCGGGATGTCAGGTGGTGTGGACTCCTCTGTAGCCGCTCTCTTATTGAAAGAGCAGGGATATGATGTGGTCGGTATTTTTATGAAAAATTGGGATGATACAGACGAATTTGGTGTCTGCACGGCAACGGAAGATTTTGAAGATGTAGTACGTGTCTGTAACCAGTTGGATATTCCTTATTACTCAGTAAACTTTGAGAAGCAGTACTGGGACAAAGTCTTTACGTACTTTCTGGATGAATATAAAGCCGGTCGGACACCAAACCCTGATGTCATGTGTAACAAAGAGATCAAATTTAAGGCTTTTTTGGACCATGCCTTATCATTAGGTGCCGATTATCTGGCTACCGGACACTACGCAAGAGTCCGTGAACATAACGGCCGATATGAAATGCTTCGAGGGATTGATGAAAATAAAGACCAGACGTATTTCTTAAATCAACTATCTCAGGACGTACTCTCAAAAGTTATGTTCCCGCTTGGGGAAATTGATAAAAAAGAAGTACGAGAAATTGCAAAAAACCATAATTTGGCTACAGCAACCAAAAAGGACAGTACAGGCATTTGCTTTATAGGGGAGCGTAATTTCAAGGAATTTTTAAGTGAGTATCTGCCTGCCCAGCCAGGGAAAATGAAAACTCTGGCTGGCGAAGTAAAGGGAGATCACGATGGTTTAATGTACTATACCATTGGTCAAAGACATGGATTAGGTATAGGTGGTTCAGGTGATCCATGGTTTGTGATCGGTAAAAATCTCGAGGAAAATGTGTTATATGTAGGTCAGGGCTTCCACAATGACCATTTATATTCTGATGCACTTGAGGCTACTGACAGCAATTGGATCATCCCGATAGAATCCAATGAACCTTTTACTTGTACGGCTAAATTCCGCTATCGTCAACAGGATAGTAAAGTTACGGTATATCCGCGGGAAAATGGTGAGGTGCGGGTTGAATTTGCTGAACCAGAACGAGCTATTACACCAGGTCAGGCCGTAGTTTTCTATGATGGCGAAGTCTGTCTTGGCGGAGCAACCATCGACCGAGTTATCAAAAATGAAAAATATATTCAGCATTTGGCTTAAAAAACAATAGGGAAAAACTGAGGTCAGAATGGCAAACAAGGATGAATCCTGTTAATTCTGACCTTCCTTTTTTGAAAACTTTTAGGGGGAAAGATTTATGGATAAAATGGAAAAAGGAATTGAATATCTGAAAAATCAAAAATTTGAAGATGCTGCAAAAGCCTTTACAGAGGCGATTGATGAAGATCCCGGTAATCCGGTAGGTTATATTAATTTTGGCAATCTGCTGCTTCATCTTCAGGATTTTGAGCGGGCCAAAAACTTTTTTGAAAAGGCTGTTGAACTGGATGAGAATGCAACAACCGCTTACTATGGCCTGGGTAATATGTATTTTGAACAGGAACAGTTTGGGAAGGCACAACAGAACTTCGAGACCGCACTGCAAAAAGGACTCGAGAATGGCGATGTTTACTTTATGCTTGGTATGACTTTGGTACAACAGGATAAATCGAGATTTGCCCTCCCATATTTACAGCGTGCGGCAGAGCTTAATACAGAAGATGTCGATGCACAATTTCAGTATGGACTTGCCCTGGCCCAATCACAGCAAATTGATTTAGCTATGGACCAGATGAAAGAAGTGCTAAAATTAGAGACAGAACATAGTGATGCCCATTATAATTTAGGTGTGGCTCATTTATATTATGCAGATACCGATAAGGCACTGCATCACTTCGATGAAGCCTTGCGTATTCAGCCTGATCATGTACTTGCCGGGAATGGAAAGGAAAAAGTACTTGAAATGTTGAAACAGAATAATAACGAGAATGAGTAAAAAAGGGAGTATATTCACATGGCAATGGATTTGGTAAGTGAGGAAAAAGGTTATATAAAAGGGATACTGCTCCGTACGATTTTTCATAATGCGGAGGAGAAGTTTTCCATTGCCTTAATCCGGATTGTGGATACAAACGAACCATTTGATGATAAAGAAATTGTTGTGAAAGGTCATTTTCCACCTCTTGAACAGGAGCAGGAATATATATTCTATGGGAATCTTTATCAGCACAACAAATTTGGACAGCAATATCAGGTATTTACATATACAAGGGAAATCCCCAAAACAAAGGATAGTCTCGTGCGTTATTTGTCCAGTGACATCTTTTATGGTGTAGGGAAAAAAAGTGCCCAAAAGATCGTGGATGTTCTTGGTGAAACAGCCATCGATCAAATTTTAAAAGACGAAAATGTATTAGCGGGCATCCCCGGCTTTCCTAAAAATGTGATTTCATCCTTTAGTCAGACCCTTCGAGAAAATCAAGGGTTTGAGCGAGTCGTGATGGCCTTAGCTGATTACGGGATTGGGCTCCAGCTTACACAAAAAATTTATGCGGTTTATAAAGAGGATACACTGAAGCTTCTGGAGGAAAACCCCTATCAGTTTGTGTTTGAAGTTGAAGGATTTGGGTTCAGAAGAGCGGATAACATTGCTAAGATGATTGGTATTGCAGGTGACCATCCAGCCAGAATACAAGCTGGCTGTATCCATATTTTGCAAAAACAATCTCAATTTGGTCATGTTTATGAATACCTTGGGCAGCTATGTGATGATGTGCGGAAATTACTGAATGAAACGGAACCGTCTGTGACGAATGATCTGGTAGAACAGAAGATGATAGAGTTATCAGAAGAACGGTACCTCATCATAGAAGATGACCGGGTCTATCTTCCTTCCCTCTATTTCTCGGAAGAAGGAGTAAGCTCTCAGTTAAAAAGGATTATGGATGTTGAATTGGACGGGGAATTCGTACAAGCTGATATTTTAAAAGCGTTAGGCGAAATAGAAGAAAAGGAAACCATAAGCTATGGAAGGGAGCAATATGAAGCTATTGAGCAGGCTTTAAACTCAAAGGCTGTGATTTTAACCGGGGGTCCAGGTACAGGGAAAACGACGGTTATCAAAGGTATTATCGGAGTTTTCGAGCGACTGAATTCGAAAAGCAATACTGAGGAAAATGAGGGATCTCCTATTGTTCTGGCAGCACCAACAGGCAGGGCAGCAAAGCGTATGACAGAAGCAACCGGTCATAAAGCACAAACCATCCACCGGTTGCTCGGATGGTCAGGAAGTGAAGAATTTGAGTTTAATCAAAGTCATCAATTAGATGCCGATTTAATCATTATTGATGAGTTTTCCATGGTAGATATATGGCTTGCCAACCAACTCTTTCGGGCGATCCCCAGTAAGGCACAGATTGTGTTGGTAGGTGATGAGGACCAATTGCCCTCTGTAGGCCCTGGACAGGTTTTGACAGATTTGCTTTCTTCAGGAGTTATTCCTACGTGTAAACTTACCGAAATATATCGGCAAAAAGAGGGCTCGAGAATTGTAGAGCTGGCTCATGAAATTAAAAACCATCAATGTGATCACCAATCCTTAAAAAAAGGTGAGGATTTTTCCTTTTTCCGCTCACACGGAACAAATACACGAACCTTATTGCAGGATATTGTAAAAAAGGCTGTTGATAAGGGATATTCCATAAGGGATATTCAGGTACTTGCACCGATGTATCGTTCGAATGTTGGAATTAATAAATTAAATGAGTCGTTACAGGAGCTCCTTAATCCGGCGAATAGCCGCAAAAGAACGCTGAATTTTAATGAACAGGTGTTTCGCTCAGGTGATAAAGTGATACAGCTTGTCAACCAACCAGAGAAGGGTGTATATAATGGAGATATAGGCCATGCGGTGACGATTCTGAAGGCAGATGAAACAGAGGAAAATCAGGAACAGCTGGTCGTTGACTTTGATGGCAAAGAAGTCCGTTATGTTCGTTCTGAGCTTCACCAGCTCATGCATGCCTATTGTATATCGATTCACAAATCGCAGGGTAGCGAATTCCCGATTGTGGTTATGCCTGTCGTTCCTGAATTTCGGCGTATGCTTAGGAAAAACCTTTTATATACGGCGATTACAAGAAGTAAGCAGTCACTAATTATTTGTGGAGATCAGCGAGCGTTTTTAGACGGTGTAAGTACAGAGGACCAGAATGTACGGCATACAACCCTGTCCCAACGTATTAATCAGATGTTTGCAGGTGAACCCATATCGGGTGAAATAAAGGAAGAAGATGTGGAGGATGCAGACGAAGAGGAGTTGTCTCCATATGATTTTATGTGAAAACTATGTATATTTAAGAAAAACGCGGGGAACTCTTATACTAGATTATCTTCAAAGGAGTTGCCCGAAAAGTGAACTGTCCAAATTGTCAAGGTCAAAATTTAGGGAAAATAGGACATAATCAATATTATTGCTGGAATTGCTTTATCGAACTTTCCTTGGACAATGACCGAATTAAAGTTCATGAAGTAGAAGAGGATGGAACTTTATCCTCTTTGGATGATTTGTTCAATGATGAAGAGCTTACGCCAAACTCTTATACATAGGTAAGATCTTTATCAGTTAAAAATGAAAAAGTCAGAAGAAAGGGCAGCTGCATATGCTGTCCTCCTTTCATTTTCGAGTAAATTAGTCCCGATTGAGAGGGTTCTGGATGACGAACAAAGAGAAAAGACTGTTATATATACTCGGGATTGCGGTTATCGTTTCGATTCTATTTTATTTATTATTAAAAACCTTTCCTTTTTATCAATTTGTTTTTTCTTTTTTAATAACAATTTTAACCCCGATTTTAATTGCTGCGATCATTGCCTACTTACTATATCCCCTGATCAATTGGCTTGATGGCTTTATGCCAAGATGGACAGCCATTCTGGTCATTTATATTGTCATTTTTGGCGGGATTGGTGCTGCCATTTATAAGGCGATTCCTACATTTGTCAAACAATTAAAGGGGTTAATTCATTCATTGCCCCAATTGTTTGACACGTACCAGGAATGGATTTACAACCTATATGTCAGTACTTCAGAATTTCCCGAAGATGTCCATGATAAAATGGACGAAGCATTTTTGAAGCTGGAAGAGGGTCTTATAGACTTATTAACCAATATTGCCTATTCTCTTACTGGAATCACGGATGTAATCGTGATGATTGCAGTAATTCCGATCCTTGTTTTTTATTTTTTAAAAGACTTTCCGAAATTCCGGGCTTCTCTTATAGCGATTGGTCCGGAAAATAAAAAGGGACATTTTCAATCGGTATTAAAAGATATTGACCGTAATCTCGGCGGCTATCTTCGGGGGCAATTCTTAGTCTGTTTATTTGTTGGAGTGATTTCCTTTTTATTGCTGTGGCTGATCCATATGAAATACCCCTTATTGCTCGGTACTTTCATGGGAATCACCAATATCATTCCTTACTTTGGTCCGGTTTTAGGCGCTATTCCAGCGGTTTTAATTGCCTTTACAATATCAGCCAATAAGGTATTGTATGTGATTCTGGCTGTTGTCAGTGTACAACTCATTGAAGGAAATCTTCTATCACCGTATATCGTTGGAAGATCTCTGCATGTGCATCCTGTTTTAATTATTCTCGCTCTGTTAATAGGGGGAGAATCGTTTGGTATTGCCGGAATGATTCTTGCTGTTCCCGTACTAACAATTATTAAAGTTTTTGCAGAACCAACTCCCATTGTAAAAAAGATGAAAGAAGCATGGGGATCTAAGAAGGGCAATCGATGAACTATAAGTTGCGCACGCATGACCTGAACACAAAGGAATACTTCTAAGAAATAGCATCGCAGAAGCAAGTGTACTTTCTTGCTTCGAGTCGCCTCCGCTTTTCGTTGTCCAGCTGCGGGCTCCTGGGTCAAGGCGGATATAAGCCAAAGCCATTCCGTGGCGAAACCCATGCCACTTCATGTCTTCGTCTTATCCCGCATGACCTGATCAGTCGCCTCCGCTTTTCGTTCCATTTGACATGTTTTTGAAAGTTGTCTATAATATCGGCATAATCATACGAGTATAGGAAATCGTTGAAGGATCTGAGTACAGGAGACTATCTAATGTTATGGGATGATCCCATAATCAGAGAGAAATTCCCATTGGCTGGAAGGAGTTTCAGATATAAGGTCCTGGAAAGCTAATCCGGAGTGCGGCTAATCCCCGCCGGCAGCGTGCCGTTAGAACGCAAAAGGTGATGGATGATGATTATCCATAATCAGGGTGGTACCGCGATCTCAACTCTCGTCCCTGCAATTAATGCAGAGATGGGAGTTTTTTTATACTTGATGATTTCTTAATAGAGCTCTTTAAAAACCAGCTATATCTTTGAATACTTTTGCGGATGCACATATGAATGGGAATCGGATTAACAACGAATGATGATGAAAGTTTTCGTTTATGGATAAATTGAAGGAGGAAAAGAGCATGAAGCATTTAAAATCAGCTGAAGTAAGACAAATGTTTCTGGACTATTTTAAAGAAAAAGGTCACAGTGTTGAGCCGAGTGCATCATTAGTCCCGGTGGAAGACCCGACACTTCTTTGGATTAACAGTGGTGTCGCGACATTAAAGAAGTATTTTGATGGTTCCGTTGTTCCGGACAATCCAAGAATCTGTAATGCACAAAAATCAATTCGTACCAATGATATTGAGAATGTCGGGAAAACAGCTCGTCACCATACCTTTTTTGAAATGCTGGGAAACTTCTCTATCGGGGATTATTTTAAAAAAGAAGCTATTGAATTTGCCTGGGAGTTTCTGACCAGTGAAAAATGGATAGGCTTTGATCCTGAACGTTTATCTGTTACGGTCCATCCTGAAGATGATGAGGCATATGAAATCTGGCTGAATGATATCAAACTGCCGGAGGAGCGGATTATTCGTTTAGAGGAAAACTTCTGGGATATTGGAGAAGGTCCGAGTGGTCCAAATACGGAAATATTCTACGACCGTGGAGAGGCATATGGAAATGATCCGGAGGACCCGGAATTATATCCTGGTGGAGAAAATGAACGTTATTTAGAAATCTGGAATCTTGTGTTCTCACAATTTAACCATAATCCGGATCATACATATACACCACTTCCTAAGAAAAATATTGATACAGGTATGGGACTCGAGCGCATGGTAAGTGTGATCCAGGATACAAGAACAAATTTTGAAACCGACTTGTTTATGCCCATTATTGACCATACGTCTGGAATTGCAGGGATAAAATATGGAACGAAGGATGAATACGATACGGCGTTTAAAGTGATTGCAGACCATATTCGTACCGTAACCTTTGCGGTGGGGGATGGAGCTTTGCCATCCAATGAAGGCCGCGGCTATGTATTACGAAGATTATTACGCCGCGCTGTACGTTATGCAAAGTACTTAGGTATAGAAGATCCGTTCATGTATCAGCTTGTGAAAGATGTAGCTGACATTATGGTTGATTTCTATCCAAAAGTGACGGAAAAGCAATCCTTCATAGCAAACGTGATAAAGACAGAGGAAGAGCGATTCCATGAAACTTTAAATGATGGTTTAGCTATTCTTAAGGAAGTTATTGAAAAAGAGAAAACGAAGGGAAGTTCTGTTTTCCCGGGTACGGAAGTCTTCAGGCTATATGATACGTATGGATTCCCGAAAGAGCTGACAGAAGAATACGTAGAGGATGAAGGTTTCACCATTGATGAAGAAGGCTTTAATCAGGAAATGGAAAAACAACGCTCACGGGCACGACAGGCCAGGCAAAAGGTTGAATCCATGAAGGTACAAAGTGGTGTTCTTCGTGATCTGACCTTTGAGAGTGAATTTACAGGATATTCTCAACTGAAAACGGAGTCCACTGTTGTGGAAATGATTAAGAATGATGAACGGACAGACAAAGCTGAATCAGGCGAAGAAATTTATCTGTTCCTGAACCAGACACCTTTTTATGCGGAAAGTGGAGGTCAGGTTGCCGACAAGGGGACGATTACAACCAGTCATGCGTCAGCACGTGTTGAAGATGTGCAAAAAGCGCCAAATGGACAGCACATGCACCGAGTCATTATTGAGGAAGGAAATTTACAAAAAGGTGATCAGGTTGAAGCAGAAGTGGAACAAAGCTTAAGGGTTCATACGATTAAAAACCATACGGCAACTCATCTTCTGCATCAGGCACTTAAAGACGTTATCGGTGATCATGTAAACCAGGCAGGATCTCTGGTAGCACCAGACCGTTTACGCTTTGATTTCTCCCACTTTAATGCTGTGACGGAAGATGAATGGAAGGAAATTGAACAAAAAGTGAATGAAAAAATATGGGAGTCTATCGCTGTCAATATTGATATCAAAACCTTTAAAGAAGCAAAAGAAATGGGAGCTATGGCTCTGTTTGGTGAAAAATACGGCGATACAGTCCGTGTTGTATCTGTTGGTGATTACAGCATCGAACTATGCGGAGGCTGTCATGTGTCGAATACAGCTGAAATTGGCATATTTAAGATTACCTCTGAATCAGGGATTGGCGCAGGTACCCGCCGTATCGAAGCCTTAACAGGTAAAGGTGCATATGAATGGGTGCAAGGCCGTGAACAGCTTCTTCAGGACACAAGTTCAAAACTGAAAACAACGATTGAACAGATTCCGGCTCGTATTGACACATTATTTGCAGAAATGAAGGAAGTAGAACGGGAAAATGAGTCACTGAAAGCCAAACTTTCCAGCTTAGAGGCGAAGAGTATTACCGATACTGTTGAGGAAATTAACGGTGTCTCTGTGCTTGCTGCCAAAGTTGATGTTTCCGATATGAATGCTCTTAGGAACATGGTGGATGAAATGAAGCATACACTGGGTTCAGCAGTTATTTTACTGGGAGCGGTTAGCAATGGTAAGGTACAATTAGCGGCAGGCGTATCCAAAGATTTAATGGATCAGGGTTATCATGCAGGTAACCTTATCAAAGAAGCTGCATCCCGCTGTGGTGGGGGCGGTGGTGGCCGTCCGGATATGGCTCAGGCAGGCGGAAAACAGCCTGATAAGATTGATGAGGCCATAAAATATGCAAAAGAATATGTACAAACGGTTTCCTGATTGACCCTAAAAGCTTTATAATGAATATAAATGAATTTCTTTCCAATAAGGAGTGTCAATCGGCATGAGCTCAAATGATCAAACAATGAAGTTTAATTTTTCGGAAGAACCTTTTGAGCAGGATGTTAATGAAATATTATTGACGGTACATTCTGCCTTACAGGATAAAGGCTACAATCCCATAAACCAAATTGTCGGATACCTGCTATCAGGGGATCCGGCCTATATTCCTCGACACAAGGATGCCAGAAAGTTAATCCGCAGAATTGAGCGTGACGAGTTAATTGAGGAATTAGTAAAATATTACCTGGAACAACATGAAGAGGCGAATAAATGAAAATATTAGGATTGGATGTAGGTGAAAAAACAATTGGCGTAGCTGTCAGTGATGAGCTTGGCTGGACAGCTCAGGGGATTAAGACCATACGCTGGACAGAAGAGTTTCATCAGGTAGTGGACGAGCTGCGTCAAATCATTACTCAGCATCAAATAAAAAAGGTAGTCGTGGGTCATCCTAAAAATATGAACGGTACAATTGGTGAGCGTGGAAAAGCCTGTGAAGATTTTGCCGGAAAAATGGAGGAAGAGTTCCAGTTACCCGTTGAACTATGGGATGAGCGGTTAACAACAATGGCAGCAGAACGTATATTACTATCGGCTGATATGAGTCGGTCAAAACGGAAAAAAGTCATCGATAAAATGGCTGCCGTGATGATATTACAGAGTTATTTAGATGCAAAAAGCTAAGGAGGATATTGGAATGGCTTTAGATGAGAAAGAGCGTATTATTATCCCTGATGAAGCAGGTGAAGAACATCTCTTTGAGGTATTATTCACATTTGATGTGGATCAGACAGAAAAATCTTATATGGTTGTTGTCCCGGTAGAACAGGCCCAGGCAGAAGAGCAGGAGGTATTCGCTTTTCGATTTGAAGAGGATGAAAAGGATAATGATCTGACGCTCTATCAAATTGAGACCGATGAAGAATGGGATATGATTGAAGAGATGTTAAATACATTTACTGAGGAAGATGAGGAAGAATCCTGAAAAACAATAGGAGAAGAAAAACTGCCTTTTAAAAGGCAGTTTTTTTTATCACGTATCAACTGCGGTAATCCATCATTGATGGAAGTTTCACTTTATAACTTAGGACTCCTAATCGGGTGAACATTGAATATAAGATTTTTATTAAAAAAATAGAATCATGCAATATTTTGTAGTATAATGTACCAGATGAAAGGAGGAGACAAGTGTCTACTTCGGATAATGATTTCAAAAAGAAGAAAAAAACTCAATATGAAGAGGCCAGAACGGTTCGGAAAATCGTTTTCACTGTGTTAACGATAGCCGTTATTGTGATAGCTGCCATTGGATTTTCAGGATACTTCTATGTAAAATCCGCGTTACAACCAGTCGATCCTTCCAGTGATCAAACCAAAAAAGTGGAAATTCCACTAGGATCTACCGTTTCAACAATTGCAAGTACCCTGGAAGAAGCGGACATTATCAAAAATGATACTATTTTTCGTTATTATGTAAAGTTTAAAAATGAACATGATTTTCAGGCCGGGGAATATGAGCTTTCACCATCGATGACCCTGGATGAAATTATAGATAACCTCAAGACAGGAACAGTACAAAAAGATCCTGTTATTACGGTGACCATTCCGGAAGGTAAAACTGTCGAGGAGATTGCCAATATTTACTCAAAACGTTCATCAGTGTCAGAAAAAGAATTTCTGGAGAAGGTGAATGATAAAGAATTCGTTAAGGATCTGATTAATGCATATCCTGTTATACTAAGTGATGCAATTTTAAAAGAAGGCATTAAGGCGCCACTGGAAGGATACTTGTTTGCTGCTACATACAATTTTTATACTAAGGATCCTTCTGTAGACCAGATTGTTCATAAGATGCTGGATAAAACGAGAGAGGTAGTGGTTCAATATATGGACCAATTTGAGGCTCATAATCTTACCGTACATGAAGCCATAACTATGGCATCTCTTGTAGAAAATGAGGCCACATCTTTTGAAGATCGTCAAAAAATTGCCGGTGTATTTTATAATCGCATGGATGAAGGCATGCCATTGCAAACGGATCCTACTGTTCTCTATGCACTGGGAGAACACAAAGAAAAAGTTACCTATGATTATTTGGAAATTGATTCCCCATATAATACTTATATGTATGCAGATTTACCTATTGGTCCTATATCCAATTTTGCCGGGAACTCATTAGAAGCAGTAGTAAAGCCTGTTGAATCAGACTGGCTATACTTCCTTGCTGCAACAGACAGTGGAAAAATTCACTATTCCAAAACCCTGGAAGAACATAATAGGAAAAAAGCTCAATATATCGATTAAATGTCACGATATGAGCAAAACTTTCAAGTAGGGTATGTGAATTTCATTCGCATACCCTACTTTTCTTATGATAAACTAATATCGTTATTAGCACTGCTCTTAGGAGGTCTTAGTGTGAGAGATGATTCTCTGGAAAGTTATTTGCAAGGGACGTTACCAGTAAAAAGTCATTTAATGAGCCAGATGGAAGCCTATGCGAAAGAACATCAGGTACCCATCATGGAACCGTTAAGCATGGAATTTGTGAAGCAGTTGATACGTATAAAACAGCCGGAAAACATCTTAGAGATTGGTACGGCCATTGGTTATTCTGCGTTACGTATGCTTGAAGCTGCACCGTCAGCACACATTGTGACGATTGAAAGAGACAAAAATCGTTATCAGGATGCACGATCAAATATACATAAGGCTCAGGCAGAGAACGATGTAGATGTTATTTTTGGAGATGCACTGGAGGTAACGGACCTTGTTGAGGAAAAGGGACCCTATGATGTCCTTTTTATAGATGCGGCCAAAGGTCAATATCAGAATTTCTTCACCTTATATGAAAAACTTGTCCCTAAGGGTGGGATGATTATTTCAGATAACGTCCTTTTTAAGGGATATGTCGCTACAACACCCGGAGAAAACTCACGGATGAAAAAAATTGGCGAAAAAATTCGTGTGTATAATGATTGGCTCATGAAGCAACCTGGTTTTTCCACAACGATTGTTCCTGTGGGAGATGGAGTTGCTGTGAGTGTGAAAGAAGATGAATGAAAAATTAGCTTATTGGGCGAGAAAGGAGCTTATACGGCATGTCAGAAAAACCAGTTGTGATCGGGGTTGCTGGAGGGACAGGGTCCGGTAAAACTACTGTCACAAGATCAATACACCAGCATTTTGTCGATAAGTCCATATTAATCATTGAACAGGATTATTACTATAAAGATCAAAGTCATATACCGCTGGAAGAACGACTAAACACAAACTATGACCATCCGCTGGCATTTGATAATAATCTGTTAATTGAACATCTTAAGAAATTAATAAATGGTGAGTCGATTGAAAAACCTGTCTATGACTATAAACTTCATACAAGATCAGACAAGGTCATTCCGGTTGAACCAAGAGATGTTATTATCATTGAAGGGATTTTAGTTCTTGAAGATAAGTCCCTGAGAGATTTAATGGATATTAAGGTCTTTGTAGATACGGATGCTGATATTCGGATTATTCGTCGGTTAATGCGTGATATAAAAGAACGAGGAAGATCCATTGAATCGGTTATTGAACAATATGAAAATGTTGTCAGACCTATGCATTTGCAATTTGTTGAACCGACAAAACGCTATGCTGATATTATTATACCTGAAGGTGGTCAAAATCTGGTCGCCATCGATTTGATGACAACCAAAGTTCGTAGTATACTTGAAAAACGTTCGATTATATGATTATAGGTATTGAAAAAATCAAAAAAATCTGCCATAGTATAGAAGAGTAACTATAATTTGGTAATGAATTTGGAATACATTCATAAATGTTGATTGAATGGTTAATGATGAAGGAGTGTTTGGGGTATGGCAACAGAAAAAAGTTATTACATGACAGAAGAAGGAAAAGAAAAAATAGAACAGGAACTTCATGAATTAAAAACGGAAAAACGTCAGGAAGTCGTAGAGCGAATCAAGATTGCACGGGGATTTGGTGATTTATCCGAGAACTCTGAGTACGATGCAGCCAAAGACGAACAAGCTTTTGTTGAGTCAAGGATTGCCCAGCTTGAAAAAATGATTCGTAACGCTGTTATTATAGAAAATGATACTGAAAATCAGAATGTTGTTCAGTTAGGGAAGTCTGTCACATTTCAGGAACTCCCTGATGGCGATGAAGAGACATACACCATTGTGGGAAGTGCAGAATCCGATCCTTTTGAAGGAAAAATTTCCAATGACTCTCCAATGGCGAAAAGCCTTCTTGGCCGTGAAGTAGGTGAAGAAGTTCCCGTAGTCACTCCAGCCGGGGAAATCAATGTAAAAATTATGAAAGTGGAATAAGAATAAAGGCGGAAGCGCTCGTTTGTCCAGCTACGGCTCCCAGGCCCAAGCGGTCATAAGCAGAATACCCTCCATGGCCAAAAAGCGGCCACTCCGGATATTCTGCTTATGCCGTCGGGCCTTAAACGGTCGCCTCCGCTTTTCTATGTCCAGCTACGGCTCCCAGGCCCAAGCGGTCATAAGCAGAATACCCTCCATGGCCAAAAAGCGGCCACTCCGGATATTCTGCTTATGCCGTCGGGCCTTAAACGGTCGCCTCCGCTTTTCTATGTCCAGCTGCGGCTCCCAGGTCAAGGCGGATATAAGCCAAAGCCATTCCGTGGCCAAAACCATGCCACTACATGTCTTCGTCTTATCCCGTTTTACTGGCTGTTGACCCCCATTTATTTATTACAGGGGGTCTTACAGACAGTTAACACGCGGAAAAGGATACACGACGAACCTTATGAGTCGATGTTGACTTATCGGACGGAGGTGAAGGAAGTCTCGCTGGGCGCTGGAGCTGGACGTGGCCTCTCATGTCTTTATTATCCACAAATCGCTTATTTTATAATTTCCTAGACCATGACAAAAAGAGCAAGTGCGTAAGCGCATTTTGCTCTTTTTTGTTTTTAATTACAGTCCGCATGGGTACACTTTTACTGGGTGACTGCAATGAAAAAAAGACTCTATATTTTATTATCAATTGTCCTCATTCTTTTTGGTATTCTTATATATCGTCTGGCAGATATTCAGTTGTTTTCAACGAAAAGTTTTGGTCCGGATGATGTTAATCTTTTGGAAAGAAGTGTAGCTCAGCGCTCTCACCAGATGGTTTTATCGACCGGAAGGGGACAAATACTATCCAGACAGGGAGAACCGCTAACCAATAAAAAAATATTTGATATCATCCTGTTTCCAAAGTTAAACGCTGAACAAACCTATAAAAGGATTTCCGGGGTATTAAATATTTCCGTCCAATCCCTGGAAAGGGAAATACATAACCTGGATCAGCCCGCCTTTTTTACAAATCTAATGGATACAAGCATAACGTCCGGACAGTTTAATGAGTTAAAGAAAATGGACTTAAAAGGAATTCGCCTTATGGAACGTTTTAAAAATGAAGATCCTCAGTTCGCTCAGCATCTGTTGGGATTTGTCAGGCAAAATCCAGCTCTTTATCAGAAAAGGTATAATGAAAAGTCCCAAAAGGAAACCGTACCTGTTGGAATTTCAGGGCTCCAGGAAGCATTTGATCCATTTTTGGTCGCGCAGGAACAGGAAAAGCTTTTGTTTCATGTTGATGGTCATGGACGCCCGATATTCGGTTTTGATTTAAAATATGCCGGCGATAATAATCATTTTTATCCAGCTAAAATTAAAACAACCTTAGATGTTTCATTACAGAAAAAAGCTGAAGATTTGTTTAATCAGTATGAGGTAAAACAGGGCGGTCTGGTTCTGCTCGATGTTCAGTCCAGAGATGTACTGGCGATGGTTAGTCGCCCGAATGTAGATCCAGAGAATCCATATGGGAATGACAGTATACGAAACTACACGATAACGGCAGATTTTCCCGGCTCCGTATTTAAAACAGTGATTGCCGCTGCTGCTATAGAAAAGGGACTTGTCGATGAACCAAGGAGTTTTAATTGTTCCAAGGGTGTCTATGGAGAAGAACAGGCTGATCGTGATTTAGGAAGGCTGAATTTTAAACAGAGCTTTGCACAGAGCTGCAATCGAACATTTGCACAGTTGGCATTGGAACTCATGGAGTCTGATAAACAGATCATTGATAAGTATGCGAAAAAATTAGGGATTATAGGGCCAGTTGGCTGGTCAGGTGATGTGTTCCGTTACGAGGATTTTACCCAGATTCCAGATGAAGAACAAGGAACAATCTGGGCAGATGAATCTGACCGTCATGTAAAAGATGCCATCTTTCAAACAGCTATTGGACAAAAAAATGTAAAGGTAACTCCTTTAGCAGCAGCCAATATGATGGCGAACATTGTGAACAACGGAAAAAGACAGGACGTACGAGTAGCAGATCAGATTTTATACCAAAATGGTGCCGAAATGGCTTCATTCTCACAAAAAAGTAATAAGGATAAAAAACAGCAAATTAGTCCCCTGACAGCTAAACGCCTTCGCTCCTTATTAAAGCTGGTTACCGGAAATTCCGGAACAGCAAGTACATTAGGTGATTTGCCCATTGCAGGTAAAACCGGCACAGCTGAATTGAATATCGATGACGATGAAAAGATTGAATTTGAGAATTCATGGTTTGTCGGTTATTTTCCTGAGAAAAAACCGAAATTTTCCATGGCCGTAGTAGATCTAAGACATAAACCTGGAGCACAAACACACCATTTACAAATTTATAAGAAAATGGATGTCCAGCTACGGCTCCCAGGCCCAAGCGGTCATAAGCAGAATACCCTCCATGGCCAAAAAGCGGCCACTCCGGATATTCTGCTTATGCCGTCGGGCCTTAAACGGTCGCCTCCGCTTTTCTATGTCCAGCTACGGCTCCCAGGCCCAAGCGGTCATAAGCAGAATACCCTCCATGGCCAAAAAGCGGCCACTCCGGATATTCTGCTTATGCCGTCGGGCCTTAAACGGTCGCCTCCGCTTTTCTATGTCCAGCTGCGGCTCCCAGGTCAAGGCGGATATAAGCCAAAGCCATTCCGTGGCCAAAACCATGCCACTACATGTCTTCGTCTTATCCCGTTTTACTGGCTGTTGACCCCCATTTATTTATTACAGGGGGTCTTACAGACAGTTAACACGCGGAAAAGGATACACGACGAACCTTATGAGTCGATGTTGACTTATCGGACGGAGGTGAAGGAAGTCTCGCTGGGCGCTGGAGCTGGACGTGGCCTCTCATGTCTTTATTATCCACAAATCGCTTATTTTATAATTTCCTAGACCATGACAAAAAGAGCAAGTGCGTAAGCGCATTTTGCTCTTTTTTGTTTTTAATTACAGTCCGCATGGGTACACTTTTACTGGGTGACTGCAATGAAAAAAAGACTCTATATTTTATTATCAATTGTCCTCATTCTTTTTGGTATTCTTATATATCGTCTGGCAGATATTCAGTTGTTTTCAACGAAAAGTTTTGGTCCGGATGATGTTAATCTTTTGGAAAGAAGTGTAGCTCAGCGCTCTCACCAGATGGTTTTATCGACCGGAAGGGGACAAATACTATCCAGACAGGGAGAACCGCTAACCAATAAAAAAATATTTGATATCATCCTGTTTCCAAAGTTAAACGCTGAACAAACCTATAAAAGGATTTCCGGGGTATTAAATATTTCCGTCCAATCCCTGGAAAGGGAAATACATAACCTGGATCAGCCCGCCTTTTTTACAAATCTAATGGATACAAGCATAACGTCCGGACAGTTTAATGAGTTAAAGAAAATGGACTTAAAAGGAATTCGCCTTATGGAACGTTTTAAAAATGAAGATCCTCAGTTCGCTCAGCATCTGTTGGGATTTGTCAGGCAAAATCCAGCTCTTTATCAGAAAAGGTATAATGAAAAGTCCCAAAAGGAAACCGTACCTGTTGGAATTTCAGGGCTCCAGGAAGCATTTGATCCATTTTTGGTCGCGCAGGAACAGGAAAAGCTTTTGTTTCATGTTGATGGTCATGGACGCCCGATATTCGGTTTTGATTTAAAATATGCCGGCGATAATAATCATTTTTATCCAGCTAAAATTAAAACAACCTTAGATGTTTCATTACAGAAAAAAGCTGAAGATTTGTTTAATCAGTATGAGGTAAAACAGGGCGGTCTGGTTCTGCTCGATGTTCAGTCCAGAGATGTACTGGCGATGGTTAGTCGCCCGAATGTAGATCCAGAGAATCCATATGGGAATGACAGTATACGAAACTACACGATAACGGCAGATTTTCCCGGCTCCGTATTTAAAACAGTGATTGCCGCTGCTGCTATAGAAAAGGGACTTGTCGATGAACCAAGGAGTTTTAATTGTTCCAAGGGTGTCTATGGAGAAGAACAGGCTGATCGTGATTTAGGAAGGCTGAATTTTAAACAGAGCTTTGCACAGAGCTGCAATCGAACATTTGCACAGTTGGCATTGGAACTCATGGAGTCTGATAAACAGATCATTGATAAGTATGCGAAAAAATTAGGGATTATAGGGCCAGTTGGCTGGTCAGGTGATGTGTTCCGTTACGAGGATTTTACCCAGATTCCAGATGAAGAACAAGGAACAATCTGGGCAGATGAATCTGACCGTCATGTAAAAGATGCCATCTTTCAAACAGCTATTGGACAAAAAAATGTAAAGGTAACTCCTTTAGCAGCAGCCAATATGATGGCGAACATTGTGAACAACGGAAAAAGACAGGACGTACGAGTAGCAGATCAGATTTTATACCAAAATGGTGCCGAAATGGCTTCATTCTCACAAAAAAGTAATAAGGATAAAAAACAGCAAATTAGTCCCCTGACAGCTAAACGCCTTCGCTCCTTATTAAAGCTGGTTACCGGAAATTCCGGAACAGCAAGTACATTAGGTGATTTGCCCATTGCAGGTAAAACCGGCACAGCTGAATTGAATATCGATGACGATGAAAAGATTGAATTTGAGAATTCATGGTTTGTCGGTTATTTTCCTGAGAAAAAACCGAAATTTTCCATGGCCGTAGTAGATCTAAGACATAAACCTGGAGCACAAACACACCATTTACAAATTTATAAGAAAATGGCTGACACTGTTTTAAAGAAAAATGAATAACCTGTGACGTCCCTTTTCATGGAAACCCGAAGCCATGAAAAGGGAGTTTTTATTTTATCCTGAAACTGCTGCCTGACTTTGATGGTGGACAAAAGGGAAACATTTCTTAAAGGCATTTTCAACCAAGTCTTCCTTATTAGGGGAAGTAATGATTTTAAAGACATCCTCTTCTGTTACCTCCTGAAATTCGAGGATTGTTCCAGAAAAGTAAAAGATAAATAATTTACCCTGACATTTATCATAACCAATTTCATTAAATTGAGTAAGTCCCCACAAGTCCTGGTCAAAACTTGTTTTTTTCATAGTAAAGCCCCCTTTTCTCATAGAATATTAGATGTATATGTGGCAAGTCCTTCTCTTATGTCAAAACTAGAAGAATTTAGACAGAAAAAAATGAAAATCGACGGACATTTGTCCATATGTCATAGAGTAAGGACTATAATACCCCTGCGAAAAGCGGTTGGTTACAAGCCAAAACCATTGTATAATAAGGGAGAAGGGAGAGAGATACGGTGTCAAATTCATTTTTTGATGACGGTTCAAGAGTTGATCGTTTTAGTAAACGCAGAAAAAATACCAAACTGATGAATACTTTAATTGTACTAGCTGTACTGCTTAGTGTATTTTTAGTCTTTACGTTTGTCTTTAATGATGATGAAGAGCAGGCCAATAAGAGTGAGTCTGATACCAGGCAGCAGACAGAGTCAGAAGAAACAGGGGCTGATACTGGTAATGAAAATGATTCACCAGAGCAAACTGAAGAGGGAAGCGAGAACGGGACGAGTAATGAAGGTCAGGAGAATACGGACGATGGATCCTCTCATACAGAAGAGAATTCAGACCTGAACACTGAAGAAGCTACCGTAACGGAAAGCGAAGACCCGAATGTAGTAAAAGTCATTGAAAAGGACTGGGAACCGATCGGAACCGAGCAGGAGGAACCTCACGAAACAACATACGAAGAAGGTACAACTGATTGGGAAGAAATGTGGAGTGCAGCGGCTTATGCAACCGGCCTTGGATCCGATTATATTACCTGGTGGGTAACCAACGGGGGAAGTCCGCAAAGAGTGAAAATAACAATTTCAGATAAGGCTGAGACTCAAACCTACCGAGTCTATTTGCAATGGGTAACAAATGAAGGATGGAAACCGGAAAAAGTCGAAGTTTTAAAGGAAAATGATATCAAGAAAAAGCATTTTAGTGATGATAGTGAAGGGGAAGACACAGACCAGGAGGATAGCGAAGAAGAGGAAGGTCAACAACAGGAAAGTGGTGAATGAACATGATGATCGGTATTATAGGAGCAATGGATGAAGAAATTGAACTTTTAAAAAACCGTATGGAAGTTGAGCACGAAGAAAAGATAGCTGGATCTTTATTTTATAAAGGTACTTTAGAGGGACATGAAGTCATTCTGTTAAAGTCAGGCATTGGCAAGGTTAATGCGGCAATGTCTGCAACCATTATGATGGAACGCTACCAGCCTGATTATGTTATCAATACTGGTTCCGCCGGAGGGTTTGCCGAAGCATTGGACGTGGGAGATCTGGTCATTTCAGATCGTATTGTCCACCATGATGTAGATGTTACAGCTTTTAATTATGAATATGGACAAGTTCCTCAAATGCCTGCTTCTTTTAAGGCAGATGAGACCCTTATTTCCCTGGCTGTTCATGCTGTTAAGAAATTGCAGGATGTAACGTCTGTCGAAGGATTAATTGCAACCGGGGATTCATTCATGGATAATCCTGAACGAGTCGAGTTTGTTCGTCGTCAGTTTCCGGAAATTCAGGCATCTGAAATGGAAGCAGCAGCAATCGCCCAGGTATGTTATCAGTATGGAATCCCCTTTGTGATCATTCGTGCATTGTCTGATATCGCTGGTAAGAAATCCTCAGTTTCCTTTGATCAATTTTTAGATAAAGCTGCAAAAAACGCGGCAACGTTAATTATGAGTATGTTGAACAAATTATAAAATCAGGAGGGTGCTATGCTGGCACCCTCCTGATTAGTAATTGTAGTAGTAATATCCACCGAAAATGATTAACAGGATTAATAGGACAACGGCTAAAGCCAGCCAGTATCCTCCACCGCTGTATCCGTATCCTCCGTAACTGCCATAACCGTACGGAGAGCCATATCCAAACGGATATCCATAGGAATAGAAACCATCATAGAACATTTGCCCATCACCTCTAGTCCCTGGGTTTATTATAAATTATTCACGGGACAAACAAACTGTACAGGACATTCCCCCAATTGACGGAAAATTACTTTGTATTCCGGCTTTCCCGGTGAAAGGCATGGTAGATTTTCATTAATGCACGTTTTTCTATCCTTGAAACATAGCTTCTTGAAATCCCTAAGTTCCTTGCAATTTCCCGTTGAGTGAGTTCCTTATAACGGCCTAATCCGTAACGCTTCATTATAACCTCTTTTTCCCGTTCATCTAATAAGTTTAAGAATTCGTGGACCTTTTGAATTTCCATATTCGTCTGAATTTGTTCAACCATATCGGGATTATCCATTTTTAAAATATCCATTAATGAAATTTCGTTTCCTTCTTTATCCTGACCTATGGGGTCGTGCAAGGATACATCCTTTCTTGTTTTTTTCAGAGATCTTAAAAACATAAGAATTTCATTTTCAATACAACGAGCCGCATACGTCGCCAGCTTTGTTCCCTTATCAGGAGAATAACTTTCAATACCTTTAATTAATCCAACGGTTCCGATCGAAATAAGATCTTCCTGATCCTCACGGGTATTTTCGTACTTTTTTACGATGTGTGCAACAAGTCTCAGGTTATGCTCAATCAGCATATTTCTGGCATGCTCATCACCCTGCTGCATTAGCTTTAAGTATTTTGCTTCTTCCTCCGAGGACAGTGGCTGAGGAAAAGCATTATTTTTAATGTAGGAGGCAAAAAAGAACATTTCTTTTAAAAATACAGCGAGTGTTTTCAAGATACTTAACAAGCAGGACACCTCCATGAGACATTTAGGCAAAAGCCTATATTGTAAAGCCTATGAGGAGGTGTGCAATAATGTGTCTGTCCGACCGTTAATTATTTTTTAAATCAATGTTTTGCCAGTGCAGCTTTTTTAAATTAATCAAAAAAAGAGGCCGGGACATTAAACCGAATTATAGGAATACAGGGATACCTCAGCGAAGTATATTACCGTCGCGTTGGTCCCTGCACCCATTATAATTCAGTTTCTCCCAGCCTCATGTTCTCATGATTTCTTCTGAGCTTGTTTTTCTTCACTGTAAGCATCTTTAATACTTCCATCCCAAAGCTCTACACTTGTATTATGAGCTGCCCTGGAAATCATATGCCCTGAGACAGGGGCAGTAAGTAAAATAAAGATAATACCCAGGATCAATTTCCCGCTAATGATTTCGACATCAAAGTACATAAATAAAAATGCACCGATGAGAACGCCAGCCACACCTAAAGTAGAAGCCTTGGTGGCTGCATGCAGTCTTGTATAGACATCAGGAAAGCGCAAAATACCTAAAGAACCGGATAACGTTATAAAGGTACCGATAATCAGAAAGACACTAATCACGATCTCTGTCAATGATAACACCCTTTTCTAAAAATTTCGCTATTGCAATGGTACCAATAAATAATAATATTCCAATGAGCAGAATAACATCATTAAATTGAGTCGTAACCAATAATATAGCCAGTAAACCAGCCAGAGCCATTAAGTTAACACCAATAGCGTCCAGTGCAACAGCCCGGTCAGGATTGGTAGGTCCTTTTAGAACCCGATATATTAATATAAAAATGGAAACCGAAATCCCAACAATACATATGATAGTTACCGTCCGTAACATTGGAGATAAAAATGCTTCTTCACCCATTTATCTTGTCACCTCCAATATAGCCTTCTCAAACGTATCCTTAATTGACCGAATTTCTTTTTCTACATCTGGTATGTCCATAGCATGTATATAGAGGTGTGAATAATCATGAGACACAGCAATTGTTAAGGTTCCCGGAGTTAAGGAAATTAAATTTGCAAGTAATGTTATCTCCCATTGGCTTTTCAGTTCTGTAGGAAGAGCAAAAATTCCGGGCTGTACGTTGAATTTTGGCTTATAAACATGCTTTAAAATGTTAAAGTTTGATAAAATCAGTTCCTTAATAAACAGGAGAATTAAACGAAAGATTTTAAGAACACGTTTCAGATAAAAGGCATCGGGAATAAAACGTCTTAAGAGAAACAATAGCAAAATCCCGACCAGATAACCTGAGAAAAACGTTGAGAATTGATACTGTTCCTCCAAAAACATCCACATAAAGGCAATAATTAAGTTAAAAAGAATTTGCAATGCCATAGTCGGTTACTCCTTTAACACAGAATCAATATAGATTTCAGGATTCATCAATTGGTTGGTAATCGTTTCTATATGAGGTATAAACCACTCCGCGCCGACTCCTAAAATGACATTAACGGATAATAATCCCAAGGCAGGAATCATAAGTCGACGAGCTTTATTCCGTTGCATATTCGGGTTCGTAATTTCTGTTTTTTCCCCCCAGAAAGCTCTTGTAAAGATTCTCATGATCGATAACAAAATCAGCAGACTTGAGAGTAAACCAATGATTACGATTCCATATCGACCTTCCTGAATACCACCCTGTAATAAGAGAAGTTTTCCAATAAAACCGCTGAATGGTGGAACGCCTGCCAGGATAAGTCCTCCAATAAAGAACATCCATCCTAATAGGGGATAATGATGGATAAGTCCTTTCATCTTTTTAAGATCTGACGTTCCGGCTGCATATACAAGGGCTCCAACCATTAAAAAGAGGCCAGCCTTAATGATAATATCCTGTAACAGATAATAGACGGAACCTGCAAGTCCATCATGATTCAATAGCCCAATTCCCATTAACATCCATCCGACAGCCGGAATAATGTTGTATACAATAATCAGTTTTACATTGTCTGTTGAAAGGGCGCCAATCACTCCAAAAATCATCGTTAGTGCAGCCAGCCAAAGGAACAGCTCATGAGTGATTTCAGGATTATGGGAAAAGATTAATGTAAAGGTACGGAGAATGGAGTAAATCCCGACCTTGGTCAGTAAGGCACCGAATAATGCAGACACCACAGCATTTGGAACGATATAGGACTTAGGCATCCAGAAATAAAGTGGGAAAATGGCTCCCTTTGTCGCAAAGACAAAGAACAGCACAACACCGATAGTCGTTAAAATTCCGGTTTGTTCAACCTCCTGGATCCGTTCTCCCAGTTGGGCCATATTTACCGTACCTGTTACGGAGTAAATAAAGGCTACAGTTGTGACAAACAGCATGGAGGAAAATAAATTCAGCAGTACATATTTGAGTGATTCACGTAACTGAATTTTTTCCCCACCTAAGACAATTAAGCCATAAGAAGCCATTAATAGCACTTCATAGAATACGAACAGGTTAAATAAATCCCCTGTCAGAAATGCTCCTGATACACCAGTTATAAGTAAAAAGTAAAAGGTGTAAAAATAAAACTGATCCTGCTTTTGGGACAAGGAGTTTGGCGCAAAAAACACACTTGCTGTCGCAATAATATTCGTTGTAACGACCAGAAAGATGGCCAGTGGGTCAGCGACAAGAATAATTCCAAAAGGGGCTGACCAACCACCCGTTTCCAGAGTCACGGTTCCGTTTTGAATTACGTAAACCGCAATTCCGACAGAAACGGCTAAATTAACAATTGTAAGTACCTGTGAAAAGACCCGGACAGCTATCGTTTTTTTGGCAAAAAATATAGCCAGAATTCCGGATATTAATGGAATGATAATTGGTAAAACAGCTAGATTACTCATGTTCACTTCCCCTTAATTCGTCCATATTGTCTGATCCGTTAAGCTTGGATGCCCGATAGCTCAGCACTAATAACAAGCTGGTTACACCAAAGCTAATAACGATGGATGTTAAAATAAGTGCTTGTGGCAAGGGATCGGTATATTGCTCAACCCCTTCCACAATAATCGGCGGCTTCCCTGTCTTCAGTTGTCCCATGGTAAGAATGAATAGATGGGCACCATGAGACAGGAGAAGGGTTCCTATGATAATTCGCAGCATTTGTTTTTGTAACAGGTTGTAAATAGCGGTTGCGAAAAGAATTCCAGCTAAAATTGACATTAATATTTCCATATTTATTTCGCCCCCTTGTCATGCCGTAATTTAATAAGTCCATATATGGCAAGGGCTGCTATACCTAAAACGGTAATTTCAAATAACGTATCAAGCCCACGCATATCAACGAGGATTACATTGACCACGTTGTGTCCTCCGCCCTGAGGAACAGACTGCTCTAAGAAGTAATCAGAAATAGGACTAAATAGCTTTGTACTGTGTGCACTAATTCCAATTAAAGTCATTAACCCCCCAAAACCAATGGCAATCAGACTGTTTACAGATTTAACACCAGGGTGGCCCGGAAGTTTTTTAAATTCAGGTAAATGCTTGAAACAGAGCAGGAATAATGCCATGGATACCGTTTCTACGATTAATTGAGTAAGGGCTAAGTCCGGTGCCCGATAGAGTACAAATAGAATGGATAACCCATAACCTACAACTCCAACTATAATAATGGCCGCTAAACGATTGGTTGTAAATATAGTCGCAATGGCCGCAATCGCCATAACTAACCCAACCAGGATTTCCGGTATGGTAATCGGAGCTGTCTGGGTGAAATCAATGGCAAAACCATCGGACAGAATCATTATGATGAAACTAATTACAAAAATTGTGCTTAATATATAGGCCATATAGTGACGTAAGGATCCGGTCATATAAGTATTAGTGATTTTCCTGGATCCATTCTCAATCGAATCCACGGTAAAGTTATAGAGCTCATTAAATCCCTTACGTGGAAAAATGTTATAAACGGTTGACCATTTCTTTCGTGTTACAGCAAGAATGGTTCCGATCCCGACAATAATCAACGACATAATAAAGGCTGGAGAGAACCCATGCCAGAACTTTAATTCATGCGTATGAATGTCTCCGCCAAAGACAGCTTCAGCAGTATGGACCAGGAAAGGCTGGTTCACTGCATTTGGGAATAAACCAATCAGGATAACTCCTAATACAAGAATAGCTGGAGCAATCAGCATACCAACAGGTGCTTCATGCGGTTTCTTTTCCAACTCCTGTTCTTGATATTTACCTCTGAAGGTTCCAAAGAAGAAATACATAGAATAAACAAAGGTAAAAATACTTCCTATTACTGCAATAAAGGGTACGGCTTCCTGTAAGAATCCGAGAAATCCGCCCGTATATTCATTTAATTCTACGGTTGACCCTAAAAATTCTTCTTTACTGTAAAAACCGTTCAGGAATGGGAGGGGAACACCGGCCATCGAAAAGATCCCAAATACAGCTAGTGTTGCTGAAATGGGCATAAAGGTCATAAGTCCACCTAACTTACGAATATCTCTCGTTCCGGTTTCATGATCTACAATTCCCGCAATCATAAATAAGCTTCCTTTAAAGGTGGCATGGTTTAAAATATGAAAGACAGCGGCAAATATCGCTGCTTCCGTTCCAAAGCCAAGCATCGCCATAATCATACCGAGCTGACTGACTGTGGAAAAGGCCAGAATCCCCTTCAAATCTGTCTGGCGTACAGCCATGAAGGAAGCCCAGAACAGAGTAATCAGGCCGACGGTAGTAATAACACCAAAGAATAATGGCTCCTGGCCCAGGATTGGTGAGAAACGCGCAATTAGAAAAATACCAGCCTTAACCATTGTAGCGGAATGCAGATAAGCACTTACTGGAGTAGGAGCTTCCATTGCATCCGGCAGCCAGATATGGAATGGGAACTGAGCTGATTTGGTAAAAGCACCAAGAACAAGAAACACAAATAAAAGTGGAAAGAACGGATGGTTTACAATCACATCGGTCTGTGCAATCATTTCCTGAATGCTTGTTGTATCAGTTATGACGGATAACATAATGATTCCGGCCAATAGACTAAATCCGCCTAACACCGTAATCAGCATAGATTTGAGTGCTCCATACCTTGACCCTTCACGATGATGCCAAAACCCGATCAGAAGGAAAGATGAAAGGGATGTAAATTCCCAGAATGTATAAAGAACAAAAACATTATCAGAAAGAACGACACCGAGCATGGAGAACATAAACAGAAATAAATAGATATAAAACTGCTTCAGTTGTTCTGACTTATGTAAGTAGTAAATGGAATAAAGAACAACAAGAGTTCCAATACCGCTAATCAATAAAACAAATAATAGACTCAAACCATCAAGGTAAAAGTCAATGGAAATATCCAGAGAAGGAATCCATGGATAGACTTCAGATGCAGGTGTGAAGTTTTCACCGGCGAATTGAATGAAATAGAGGAAAATGAAAAATGGTACAGGAAGAAGGAACCACCCTGTATGTATTTTTTCTTTCCATTTACTGAATAAAGGTATAAATAATGTAATGATTAATGGGGCAAAAACTGCATAAATCATTGAATCGAAATCCTCCCTGCCAAAGATTGAACACACATATCTTTCTCATTTTATCATGAATCTATGACTCATATACCATTTATTCTACAAACAAAACCTGCAGGGGAGCAAATAAAATCCCCTGGGACAAAGCTATTTGTCCCAGGGGGGGGGGCTGAATATATAAACGGAGCATCCATATTAACTGGTTTGTCTAATTTTATGAGTCAGGGATCTCCTTTTTATTTCTTTTTCAATGAGTGCAATAAACTCCTTGCTTAAGTCTAATTCACATGCCTTATAATAGGACTCGATTAATAGCTCGTCAGATAAATGTTCCATATGGGAAGCCAATTAAAGGCAAGTCACCTCCTAACTTAAACTCCTGATATCCCTTGTATTAATATAATAAACCAGGGACAAATGCTGTCACAGAGCGGTTTTCATGTGCTTGTCAATTTTATATTTTTACTTTATCACGAAAGAAAAGATTGCACAATCATTCACCTATCCACACAAAGATGTGTATAAGTTGTGTGTGAATGATAAAAAGTGCTGGTTTATAGCTGTTGATTGTGTGAATAAAGTTATCCACACTCGAATTTTTGTGGAAAATGTCGAAAGGTTTTTGGCAAAACTAAAACCGATCAGCATATAAATAGTTAGGTTAAATAGGCGAATTTTCTTTGAACAATATGTATAAATTGTATATGATGTTATTGTTACTAGAGTAGAATCAGAGGTGAAGGTGTTGCTAAAGAAGTTCCTGCCGAATGAACATGTGAAAACGGTGTTTGAAATTACACCGGAAAAGCTCAAGGAAAAGAACATTAAAGGTATTATTACAGATCTGGATAATACATTGGTGGCCTGGGATCAGAAGGATGCCACAGAAGAAATTGTCGCGTGGTTTAAGTTAATGAAAGATCATGGTATCCAGGTTACTGTGATATCTAATAATAATGAGGAAAGGGTTCGTCATTTTTCCACACCCTTAAATGTCCCTTTTGTATATAAAGCCAGAAAGCCATTATCCAGAGCTTTTAAAAAAGCTCAAAAAGAAATGAATTTAAAAAAAGAGGAAATTGTTGTTGTTGGAGATCAATTATTAACAGATGTGTTAGGCGGTAATTCCTCGCGTTTCTATACCATTTTAGTCGTACCGGTTGTAGAAACAGATGGAGCGATGACAAAGGTAAATCGTAAAATAGAGCGACTGATTTTGAATTGGTTCCGTAAAAAAGGCCTAATCACCTGGGAGGAATAACATATGGAAGAGATCATTTGTCAGGGATGCGGGGCAAAGATACAAACAGAGGATCCCAATGAGGTGGGATATGCTCCTGCATCCGCATTAAACCGGGATCATATAACCTGTAAACGCTGCTTTCGGCTAAGGCACTATAACGAGGTTCAGGATGTGTCATTGACGGATGATGATTTTCTAAGAATGCTGAATGAAATCGGTCAATCCAATGCGTTAATTGTAAATATCGTGGACATTTTTGATTTTAATGGAAGTTTTATTCCAGGTCTGCCTCGTTTTACAGGTAATAATCCAATTTTATTAGTAGGAAACAAAGCGGATTTGTTACCGAAATCGACAAATACAAATAAAATTAAGCAGTGGATGCGTAAAGAGGCCAAAGATTTGGGGCTTAAGGTTCAGGATGTTTTCTTAATCTCCGCGAAAAAAGGAATGGGGATTGAGGAAGTTAAAGAAGGAATGGAAGATCTCAGACGTGGCCGGGACGTATATGTGGTAGGGGCTACAAACACAGGCAAATCGACTTTTATTAATTATCTGATACAGGATACCACAGGAGAAAAAGAGGCCATTACAACGTCCTATTTTCCAGGTACAACTTTAGGATTTATCGATATTCCTCTTGATGACCAGGCATCCTTGTATGATACACCCGGTGTTATCAATCGATATCAGATGGCTCATTATATATCGGAACAGGATTTGAAGACGATAACACCGAAAAAGGAAATAAAAGCACGTGTGTATCAATTAAATGAACAGCAGACCTTATATTTTGGAGGATTAGCACGACTGGATATTGAAAAGGGAAATAATGGGTCCTATGTCTGCTATTTTTCAAATGAATTAATGATACACCGGACCAAAACAGAAAAAGCTGATCAACTGTATGCTGATCATGCGGGAGAGATGCTATCTCCGCCAAATAAGGAAACGTTGCAACATCTGCCGGAATTAAAACCGAAAACTTTTCATATTAAAGAAAAATCCGATATTGTATTCTCCGGACTGGGCTGGGTGACTGTTACAGAAGCAAATACGACAGTTACGACCTACATTCCGGATGGAGTACGGGTATCTGTACGTAAGGCATTAATTTAGATTGGATCGATGAATATTGCCTGCTGGCCCGATCATAAAAGGGGAATCACGGACATAGGAAAAATGAAACTTCAATCATAGGGAGAGTTTTATAGTGGGATATTTGTTAGGTGTGATTGGGAATCCGATAAAACATACGCTGTCTCCATGGATTCATCAGCAATTTATGAAAGAAACCGGAATCAATGGAATTTACCGCCCTTATGAAATAAAGGAGGAAGAACTTAAGGAAAGCTTTGATACTTTTAGAAGGATGAATGTCGATGGGTTTAATGTTACGATCCCGTTTAAGGAAACGGTTATCCGGTATACTGATGACCTGGATCCTCGTGCAAGAGCCATTGGTGCAGTCAATACAGTTGTAAATCAGTATGGGACATGGACAGGGTATAATACCGATGGAAGGGGCTACATAAGGTCTCTAAAGCAAAGCTTCCCTGAGTTGGATACTAGTGTGAAGTCTGTATTACTAATTGGTGCCGGGGGAGCGGCCAGAGGGATATACGATGCTATGAATCAGGAGGCGTTTCCGGTTATTGATATAGCAAATCGAACCAGGGAACGTGCAGAAGGACTGCTTGATATCAGAGAAGCTCATGTAAATACCACCCTGTACACACTAAAAGAAGCGGAGCAGAATCTTCATCAATATGATTTAATCATACAGACTACGAGTATTGGAATGGCTCCAAATGATGGAATGATGCCGCTTCAATTACAAACCCTAAGACAGAACACAATAGTGAGTGATATAATTTATAATCCAATCGAAACCTGTTTTTTAAAAACAGCTAAGGAAAAGGGTGCAAAGATTCATTATGGTCATGGAATGCTTCTATACCAGGCAGCCCTTGCTTTTGAGCTCTGGACAGGCAGAAGCATTCATCCAGGGTATCTACTTCAGGAATTAGAGCAGAAATTGAAAGGTGGTTCATCATGTTAACCGGAAAACAGAAAAGATATTTACGTTCACAGGCACATCATTTAAAGCCAATATTTCAAATTGGAAAGGCCGGGATTAACGAGAATTTAATTATTCAGGTAAAGGAAGCTTTGGAAAAACGGGAATTAATAAAGGTCAGTATTTTGCAAAACAATTTTGAGGATAAAAATGATGTTGCCAGGGAAATGGCCGAAAAATCTGAAAGCGAGCTTGTCCAGTTAATCGGTCATACCATTGTCCTTTACAAGGAATCAACGGAAAACAAACAAATTGAATTACCATAGAAAAGGTAGATGTACATGAGAAGAATCGGATTGTTTGGTGGTACATTTGATCCCCCGCATATTGGGCATCTAATTATCGCTGAAGAAATTTATGAGCAGCTTCAACTGGATGAAATCTGGTTTATTCCGACCTATGTCCCACCGCATAAGGACACGAAAACAACGGATTCAATCCATCGCAAAAATATGGTTGAACGATCGATAAGCGGGAACCCTCATTTTCGCCTGAAAACGATTGAGCTTGAACGAGCGGGGATTTCTTATACTCTTGATACCATCAAAGCTCTTAAAGAGGATTACCCGGATGATGATTTTTATTTTATCATTGGTGGAGACATGGTCGAATATTTGCCTCATTGGCATAAAATTGACGAATTAGTTTCTCTCGTTCAATTTGTCGGGGTTGAGCGTCAGGGATACCCTTTATCGAGTCCCTATCCGATAAAATTTGTAAATGTACCCATTGTAGAAATATCTTCCTCCCGGCTAAGAGAACGACTGGAAGAGGGCAGGCCGGTTTATTACTGGATGAAAAAAGATGTATTAGACTATATAAGGGAGAAGGGTTTATATGGATTTGAATGATGCTTTGGAACAGGTTCGGCCGTATTTAAAACAGGAACGATTTGATCATACGAAAAGGGTAGTCGATACAGCGGTTAAGCTTGCACAGATTTATCGAGCTGATCTATATCAGACAGAAATAGCGGCAGCCTTTCACGATCTTGCCAAATACTGGCCTAAAGAAGAAATGAAACAAATCATTCAGACAGTAAGCTATCTGCCGAAAGATTTACTGGATTACCATCATGAATTATGGCATGGTCCTGCCGGGGCTTATTTAGTCAAACAAAAGTACGGTATAGAAGACCAGGAAATCCTTGATGCCATCAGGTACCATACAACAGGCAGGGCTCACATGGGTAAATTAGAAAAAATCGTATTTTTAGCGGATTATATTGAGCCTGGAAGGAATTTTCCCGGTGTTCATGAAGTAAGAGAAATGGCATGGAAGGACCTGGATAAGGCTTGTCAAATGTCCCTGCATAATACAATTGAGTTCTTAATGAGTAAAGAGGCAACGATTTATCCTGATACATTCTATGCGTATAATCATTTTACAAAAATCTTGAGTTCATAATTGGAGGAATGGAAGGAATGGAGAGTAAAGATCTATTACAGATCGTAGCAGCAGCATCTGAAGATAAACAAGGTAAAGACATTGTAGCTCTGGATATGAAGGATGTTTCCCTCATTGCTGATTATTTTCTGATATGTCATGGCAATAATGAGCGTCAGGTTCAGTCCATCGCCCGTGAAATCAAGGATAAAGTAGAAGAAAGTGGGTTGGATGTTAAAAAGCTTGAAGGCTATGAGCAGGCTCGCTGGGTTTTAGTCGATCTGGATGATGTGGTTTGTCATATTTTTCATAAAGAGGAACGTAATTACTATAATTTGGAACGTTTATGGGGCGATGCACAGAGGGTACCTGAAGAAACTTTATTTGCGAAGAGTGAAGAGTAGCCGATGTCTTATCAAAAATTTGCGTATGTTTACGATGAATTAATGAGTGAGGCCCCTTATGATTTGTGGATTCAATTTATCTTGAAAACACTTAAACAATATCGACCTGAAGCTTATTCTGTAGTGGATATCGGGTGTGGTACAGGAGAGATTTCTATTCGCCTAGCCGATCTTCATTACGAGGTAACAGGGATGGATTTATCTGAGGAGATGCTTTCGATAGCTCAAAATAAAAGTACCAACGTGACCTGGGTCCACCAGGATATCCGGTCGTTTGAAAGTCCTGTGCGATATGATGTGGCGATAAGTTTCTGCGATGTTCTGAATTATATTACAGAAGAAGAAGAGATCCAAAAGAGTTTCCTGCAGATCTATAAGCAGCTTCAGAAGGATGGGTTATTTGTATTTGATGTACATTCGGAATTTTACATGAATGAAGTACTTGCTAATGAGACCTTTGCCGAGGTACGGGAAGAGGTA
The DNA here is from genome assembly GCF_010092505.1 of Virgibacillus sp. MSP4-1. Lineage (NCBI taxonomy): Bacteria > Bacillati > Bacillota > Bacilli > Caryophanales > Bacillaceae > Virgibacillus > Virgibacillus sp. MSP4-1. The sequence continues at coordinate 1,477,178 of NZ_CP048021.1, read as the reverse complement.
TCTTATATCTGGTTTTGTGATGAGGGTGAATATCCTTCGTCCGTAGAGCATGATTTAACGTTTTTTATCAGGGATGACCATGATTCTTACAGAAGATTTGATGAGTATCACATTCAGCGGACGTTTCCTCCTGAATTTTATAAATCTAAAGCAGAGGAAGCAGGATTTAGAGTGCTTGGTATTTATAGTGATTTTTCGACGGAAGAATTGGATGAACAGGGAGACCGGATCTTTTTTGTGTGCAGCAAGTAGAAAGAGAGGCCTATTATGACAGCAGCACTTACATATCGAAACGCCAGGGCCGAAGATTTGCCGGCCATTATTGATATTTATAATTCAACCATACCTGGCAGAATGGTCACTGCGGATACGGAGCCTGTGACTGTTCATGACAGTTTGCCCTGGTTTGAGGAGCACACCCTTGATCGCAGACCTTTGTGGGTGGCTGAATATGAAGGACAATTATGCGGATGGATAAGCTTTCAATCCTTTTATGGAAGACCGGCATATGATGCTACCGCCGAGATCAGTATTTATCTTCATCAGGGTTTTCGGGGAAAAGGACTTGGGAAGGATATGCTGAATAAAGTTATTCAAGCCTGCCCAGGCCTTAATATTGATGTTCTGATTGCATTTATTTTTGCTCATAATCACCACAGTTTACGTTTGTTCTCTCATTTCTATTTTGAAAAATGGGGACACCTGCCTGGTGTTGCGGAGTTGGACGGAAAAAAAAGAGACTTAATAATTCTCGGTCGAAATGTATAAACACAAAGACACTTAGCAGCCCCTTTGCTAAGTGTCTTTTACGGATATGGGAGATGATTTGAAAAAAATAAAAGGATTTCCTCGGGTTATGTCGAATTATGATTTAGTAACCTGTTGTTCAACTTCTTTTCGGTCATGGGAATACTTAGTATGGGTTGCCTCATAAATATGGTGAAATAAGTCCCCGACTTCTTTTTCCAGCACTTTAAGACCTTCGCCGGTAACTCCGCCCTTTACAGTTACTTTTTCCTGCAGACTTTTTAGTGAATAGTGACCTTCTTCAATTAACTTTCCAAACCCCACAATCATTTGTTCAGCAAAAATCATTCCCCGCTCTTTGTCTAAATGAGCATATTCATTTGCAGCCTGAACAAACGTCTGGATTAAATAACTGAGGAATGCTGGGCCACATGACACAATGTCAGAAGAAACTCTCGTTATGGATTCATCTATTTCAACCGGAACTGAAAATAATTTACAGCTTTGAATAAGATAAGCCTTCATGGTCGGCTGAATATCTTCAGGAAAGGTCAGCAAAGTTGCTCCTTGTAAGGCTCTGTTCGTAATACTTGGGATAATTCTTGCCGTTTGACATGGAACGGTATCATTCAGTTCTTCAACTGAAATGGGACTGGTAATGGACACAATACACTGTTCAGGGCGTAAATATTTATGGATTTGCTCCAGTAAAGGAATCACTTGTAAAGGCTTTACACAGATAAAAATAATATCCGACTGCTTAACAACTTTTTCTGCTGTGGTCGATACATGAAGGGAAGGATACTGGTCAGCAATGTCGAAAGCTCTTGATAATGTTCGATTATGAATCCACAAATCATCCTGTTCAATGACCCCGCTCGTTAACCATGCGTCAATGAGTACACTTCCCATGTTTCCTGTTCCGATGACTCCCCATTTCATTCCGCACCCTCCTTTACACCCTATTGTCTTTTCTATTTGTATGTTTATAATTCTTTATTTATGAAAAGAGGTCATGAAAATAACAATGAAAGTGAATAAGCAAACTTTATTTAAAGTATGGTTAGCTGGTATCATCATTATCTTTATGTTGATTTTGATTTTTACAAGTAATAATCAGGATGATATGAAAGTCGTGAAGGAAGATATGGGTGCGAATGATTCTGACAGCAATCTAATGGAAGAAAAAGATCTTAAAGCAGAAGAGAAAAAGAAGAATTCTGCGATTGTTGTCGATATAAAAGGAGCGGTTAAGAATCCGGGGGTTTATGAGCTGACTGCTAATGCGAGAGTAGATGATGCCATAACGATGGCAGGAGGACTATCTGAAACAGCAGATCCGTTATCGGTGAATCTAGCCGAAAGGGTCTATGATGAAATGGCCATTGTTGTTCTGGAAGCCAATCAATACAAAGAGGTTGAAGAAACAGGCAAAGGAAGTCATAAAATCCGTATAAATTATGCATCTGCAGAAGAACTGATGAAGTTAAAGGGAATTGGTGAGGCCAAAGCACAAGCCATTATTCAATATCGGGAAGAAAATGGCCGGTTTCGTAATGCCGAAGAATTAATGAATGTTTCAGGCATTGGTGAAAAAACTGTAGACAATTTTAAAGATGAAATTCTCATTCCGTAATTGCACGAATGATGCAGAATAGGTAAACTTGTAAAAAGAACATTAATCGACAAAAGGTGGGATACGATTGGAACGAATTGCATGGGATCAATATTTCATGGCTCAAAGTCATCTGCTTGCTTTGCGAAGTACCTGCGAGCGGTTAGCTGTCGGAGCCACGATTGTAAGAGATAAACGAATTATTGCGGGCGGATACAATGGGAGTGTAACAGGCAGTGTCCATTGTATAGATGAGGGCTGCTACGTTATTGATGGCCACTGTGTCCGGACGGTTCATGCTGAAGTAAATGCTTTGCTGCAATGTGCGAAATTTGGTGTGCCGACAGAAGGTGCTGAGCTCTATGTAACTCATTTCCCATGCCTTCAATGCTCGAAGGCTATTATACAGGGCGGAATTAAACGACTATTTTATGCAACAGATTATCATAACCATGCTTATGCTCTCGAGCTTTTTAAAGAAGCTGGCGTTGAAGTAAAAAAAGTAGAACTTGAATACTTAAATATTGATACAAAAGCACAGGAAAAGATGAAGTTTTTATCCAGGATGCTGGATAAGCTGGAGACCTCAGGTGCCGATGAAGAAGAGATGAAAGAACTGCGTGAAGAGGCCCATCACTTATTTACCACCCTTAATTAAGAAACCAGGTGAAGTTATTGAAAGGTAAATGGCATTATCTTTTGTTGATAGCCTTGTTTTCAATCTGGAATGAGTACTTTTTATTATGGCTGGGATTGTGGGTTTTTTTATTTTTGTACATTCTTTATAAGAATAGACCTGGATCCTGGCTGTTTTTCTTTTTCTCCTCTGTTCTTTTGATCTACTTCTCCCTTTCGCCTTCCTTTGAATCCTCTTTATGGAAAGACCATTCACATGAGGAATCCACCCTCATTCAGGGAACAATCACATCCGGTCCAAGCATAAAGGAAGGCTATATCTCCTTAACTCTGGAAGAATCGAATACGGCTGAAAAACTGCTGATTACCATCTATCGTGAACAATCGGAATCCTTCCAGAAGTCTTCTTACCAGCACGGTGCCAAGTGTAAGGTAACAGGCAATATGAAGGTGCCTGAAGAAGCACGAAATCCAGGGGCATTTGATTATCGTTCCTACTTAAAAAGTATGGGAATTTATTTGCAAATGAATATTCAGCAAAAGGATATCCAATGTGAAGGAAAGGACTGGATGGCCTATCCATTACAAGTCAAAAATCATCTTTTACAGTTTTTAAGGGAGCAGTACACGGATGAGAGCTATCATTGGATACAGGCTTTGATTTTCGGTGATAAGCATTTTCTTTCCGAGGAGATCATACAGGAATTTCAGCACTGGAATTTGTCTCACTTGTTAGCCATCTCCGGTCTTCACGCAGGATTAATCATTCTTTTTATCTATACAATTCTAAATCGAGTGTGTAAGCTTTCCATTGAAACGAGCAGATTTATCATTATGATTTTTCTTCCTGTCTATGCTGTTTTTGCAAGTGGAAACCCGCCTGTATTAAGAGCAGTCATGATGGCTGAGTTATTGTTTGTTTTCTCAATCCTGGGGCGCAGATGGCCAGTCATGGATGTTGTGAGTATGACCGCTATTTTATTGTTACTGCAGAATCCACTGCTTATTTATCAGTTAGGATTTCAATTTTCTTTTCTGGTTACCTTCAGTCTAATCCTGTCCGGAAATATACTCCGACGGCTTCCTTCATACCTCTGGACAATGATTTATATCAGCTTTATCAGCCAAATGGTATTAATTCCGCTTCAAATACTCAACTTTTATTACATCAGCCCCTTGTCCATTTTTGCCAATTTATTTTTTGTCCCTTACTTTTCTGCTCTGGTCATCCCTGTATCTTTAATCGCTGTTTTCTTTTCATGGCTTCCACCTCCTTTTACGGATGTGATTGATCTTTATTTCTCCAGATTCCATGAGCCAATGCTAATATGGCTTTTGAATGAAGTTAAAGAAGTTCAGCTTTTATGGGTGATTGGAGAAATATCACTGATGGTAATAATCGCATACTTTGCCGTTTTGTTTCTGTTTATGAGGCAGCTTGAGAGTAATCAGAAAATGAAAGCACTTCTTACAGCTACGTTGCTCATTGTTCTATTGATTGGGGTCCAGCTTCAGCCTTATTTAGACAGGAAAGGGACGGTTACTATGCTGGATGTGGGTCAGGGAGACACGATTGTGATTGAATTGCCTTTTCGAAAGGGAGTTGTCATGATTGATGCAGCAAAGGAAATTTCTTTGAATAAAAGCGATGAAAACAACCCTGGCAATCCAACCGCAGAATATGCGATAAAGCCTTACCTATGGTCAAAAGGAATTACAACCATCGATCATCTTATAGTTACCCACTTTGATCAGGATCACTTTGGCAGTTACTCTTATTTACAAAAACATTTTAATATTGACCATTTGTATACCAACCCTGATTTTGAAGAATTTTTGCCTGCTCAGCCATTGTTGAACCCACACATACTCACGAAAGGGATGAAATTAATGATTGATGATTATACTTTTTATGTTTTATCTCCCCTTGGTGAGGGTACTTCACCATTAGATCAAAACAACCGGTCCATCGTGATCTATACAAAATTGGGAGATCGGACCTGGCTGTTTACCGGTGATATCAGTTCGGAGACAGAGGGAGAAATCATTTCAGACTATCCTGAGTTGCAGGTGGATATTCTGAAAGTTCCCCATCATGGCAGTAAATATTCTTCATCTCAACCATTTCTCAAGGCACTAAGACCTGATTTTGCACTGATTTCAGCAGGTGAACATAATTTATATGGCCATCCGGCTTCTGAAACCCTTGATCGACTCCTGCAGAATGATACGAAAATTCTGCGCACAGACATTCATGGAGCGATTCAGTATCAGTTTCATAAAATGGGTGGCACATTCCGGACCATGATTCCATAAAATATAATAGAACAAAGGCGGAAGCATAATCTCAGGATATAAAAAAGAGAGACTGTAAAAACAGTCTCTCATCTTAACCGCCTATAACTTGAAAAACAACACCAATAAAGAAAATTATCATAAAGAATAAAAATGAAAAGGTGAATCCTTTGATTGAGTCAATCACATCGTGGTTTTTAGATTGAACATTTTTTTCAAACTCGTTCACGATTACCCCTCCTATATCATTTCCTAGTATAAGCAAAATGCTCTGAAAAATCTATATGATTTAAAAAAAGTTCACAAATGATTTTCCAATTCCTGCTTTGTCAACACTTAACACCTATAAAACCATACTTTAAAACACATTCTAATTATGTAAGCAAACATCGTCTGAATGTCAGTTTCCCGGGACTGTGATTCAGACGTTCATATAGATTTTGGGGGAAATGGCCACCACCGTTTCCCTCTTTATCATATCACAAAAGCAAGCTCACTTGAAAATTTTTCTCATCTCGGATGATAGTCATATAAATAAAAATTCTTTATACTTAAAGGACAAGCATAATATGAGGTGAGAGAGATGTCTTATGTAGAAGCTGTAAAATCCCTGAAAGAGTCAAAATATATTCCTCTTTACTTACTATTTGGTAATGAATCCTATTTAATACAGGATTTGCAACATAAAATTATTCAGTCTGTTTTAGATGAAGAGCCTGAACAAGGCATGAATTTTAATGCCTTTGATATGGAGGAAACCCCGATACAGGAAGCAATTCTTGATGCTGAAACGTTTCCCTTTTTTGGTGATCGAAAGGTATTGCTATTGAAAAACGCTCAATTTTTTAAGGCTAAACCGGATAAAACAAAAGTGGAACATGATTTGAGTGTCCTGGAAAAGTATCTGGACCATCCGGTGGATCACACGGTTATCATAATGATGGCCCCATATGAAAAAATTGATGAACGAAAAAAAATCGTAAAGAAGCTGAAAAAAACCGGACGTGTGGTGAAATGTGAGTCCCCAAAAGAGTATGATTTGAAAACATGGATTGATATGCTTGCCAAAGATTTAGGGATACATATTGAACCTAAGGCATCACAAAAACTCATAGAGGAAATCGGTACGGACTTAATGTCTGTTCAAAAGGAATTGGAGAAGTTTTCTCTTTATGTAGATGAGGGTGAGCCCATTACAATGGATGTGGTCGAAAAATTAGTGTCCAGGCACACAGAATCATCCGCTTTTAAGATGATTGATGCTTTAATGAAAAAAGATATAACAGAGGCGATTTCGGTTTTTAAAGACTTGACGAAACGAAATGAAGAGCCGATAGCCCTCGTGGCTTTGCTTGCTTCCCAGATACGTTTAATTCTCCAATGTAAACTGATGAAGAATAAGGGTTATACCAAGCAGCAAATGGATAAACAGATAAAGGCACACCCATACGCAATAAAGATGGCCCTTGAACGGGAGCGGTATTTTAGTGTGGAGCAGTTATACGAAATGATGACACTGCTGACCAATACGGATGAACAAATGAAAAGAGGAGAAATGGAGAAAGAACTGGCATTCGAATTGCTGTTGTATCGTTTTGTCGAGAAAAGGTCAGCCAAATAACGAGATCATAAAAAAGGAGCATTTCCCATATGGGAATGCTCCTTTTTGATCTGTCCAGCCCGGCCCCGATTGCTGAACAAACGGGCGCTTGTGCTTTGGGGTTCATTACGCGCCAAGCTCATTAATTTTTTTCGCCAGGTTTGATTTCTTACGGTCTCCATTGTTTTTATGGATAATGCCTTTTTGAACGGCTTTATCAATGTTACGTGTCGCTTCTTTTAATGCAGATTTTGCATCTTCTGCATTTTTCTGGTTAACAAGCTGTTCAACACGTTTAATGGAAGAGCGCATTTCTGTTTTAAATGCCTGATTATGGTTACGTGATTCTTCATTAATTCTTACACGTTTAATAGCGGATTTAATATTTGCCAATTGATTCACCTCCTGAAGATATATACGTTATTTCAGTTCCTTTGTGAAGTAAACCTATCATCCTTTACCTAGGAAATTCTGATAGTTGAACAAAAGCCATTTTACCAAAGCGAAGACAAGTTTTCAATAGCTCAGTAAAGAAATTATGCTTGTCACATCAGAGATCATGAAGTCAATCGTATAAGAAAGATTTCAGTTGGAAATCATGAGTTAATGAATGGAATGGAGGGACGTTGGAATGGAAAAGAATGAAAAGTTATATAAAGTTCGCACAGACCTTGCCATTGAAGCACGGGAAATGGTCGTCGAGCAGGAGGATAAAGAACAGGAAACGGAAGAGATCAAAGGGGTAAAGGTAAAGGAAAGAGAAGAAGGCGATATGAAAATTACTTATGTGGAAATAGATGAAGAAGGGTCTGAAGCCATTGGTAAAAAGGCTGGTTCGTATTTGACCCTGGAAACACAAAGTATCCGCACACAGGATACTCAGATGCAGACAGATACATCGAACATCGTGGCACGTGAGCTTGAAAAATATTTAGCCAAACGAAATATAGACGATAGCGCTTCTTGTTTGATTGTTGGTCTTGGAAACAGAAATGTCACACCAGACGCACTGGGGCCTTATACGGTAGATGATCTTCTTATAACCAGACACCTTTTTAAACTCCAGCCTGAATATGTAGCAGACGGGTATCGCCCTGTTTCAGCTCTGTCCCCTGGTGTTATGGGATTAACCGGTATTGAAACGAGCGACATCATTTTTGGAGTCATCAATAAAGTTAAGCCTGATTTTGTTATTGCTATTGATGCACTGGCTTCGAGGTCTATTGAGCGAGTAAATGCAACCATTCAGATTTCGGATACAGGTATACATCCTGGTTCCGGGGTAGGGAATAAGCGAAAGGATTTAAGTGAAGAGACATTGGGCATTCCTGTCATTTCAATTGGCATTCCTACCGTAGTTGATGCTGTAACCATTACAAGTGACACCATTGATTTTATTCTGAAGCATTTTGGCCGGGAAATGAATGAACAGGGAAAACCTTCTAAGGCATTAACTCCCGCAGGCTTGAACTTTGGTGAAAAGAAAAAATTCACAGATGAGGATTTACCTGATGAAGAAAAAAGACAAACCTTCATGGGAGTTGTTGGAGGCCTGTCCGAAGAAGAAAAACGCCAATTAATTAAAGAAGTCCTTTCCCCATTAGGACACAATCTAATGGTTACACCAAAAGAAATTGACGGTTTTATCGAAGACACCGCCCATTTATTAGCATCCGGAATTAACGGAGCCCTCCACGAAGCTGTCCAAAAAGAAAACAAAGAAAACTTTACAAGGTAGACAGAAAAGCGGAGGCGACCGTTTAGGTCATGCGGGATAAGACGAAGACATGGAGTGGCACGGGTTTGGCCACGGAATGGCTTTGACTTATATCCGCCTTGACCTGGGAGCCGCAGCTGGACAAAGAAAAGCGGAGGCGACCGTTTAGGTCATGCGGGATAAGCTGGTAAAAAGATGTATGAAGGACATAGCTCATGAAAAATTAAATGAAAAGGGCCTTCATAGGTTCATGAAGGCCAATAATGGAAAAATTCCCGGCTAAACTGTCCTTCAGAGAGGAAATGAAGGACGGAAAAACGGCCTAAAGCCTGTCATTTGTCCTTCAATCAACATCAGATGCTTATCCCAGCACCTGCCTGACCCAGAATATCCCATAGCTGCAATAATCTAAAAAAACAGGTAAATACCTTTTCTTTATTTTCAGGTTCTAGCATTTATTTCATTTACATATCATTTTAATAGAGTTAATAGAATAGTTCTTTTTCGGATGATGAAGGAATTGGGGAGCTGATAGAATGATTCGGTTTACGTTAATCTTCTTTTTCATGATTATTTTATTTTTAACAGGTGTCATTGTCGGTTTTGATCAGGCTGGAACAGGAATGAATAAATTAAGTGGGAATGAAATGGAAAACTATGATGCTCTTGTTGTGAAAAATAAGGACGAACCTTACGAAGTTGAAGTGATGGGACAATCCCTGGATAAAAAATCAATAGAGGAAAAAAAAGAATCTTATCAGGAGATTCAAGGAGGGTCATTAACAGGAAAAATAGCTTCAGCCATTGAAGGTGGAGTAAAATGGTTTTATAACCTGCTTGTCGCAGGTGCTTATCAGATATCTGATTTGATTTACCGATTATAAGGAAGGGGGGGAGAAAAAATCCTCCCGTATATGATGTTTGATTGAATGATTTTCCTCCTATTGCTATAATCAACATAGCATTGCGGTTGCAAATAAACAGGAGTGAGGATTTTGACTAACGTAAACCAGAAGAACATACGAAATTTTTCGATTATAGCCCATATTGACCATGGTAAGTCTACTTTGGCTGATCGAATTTTGGAAAAAACAAAAGCTCTGTCTCAAAGAGAGATGAAGGAACAGTTTCTTGATGGAATGGATTTAGAACGTGAACGGGGAATTACCATCAAACTGAATGCTGTTCAATTGCAATACACCTCAAAATCAGGTGAAGAATATGTATTTCATTTAATTGATACCCCGGGGCATGTGGATTTTACATATGAAGTATCCCGCAGTTTAGCAGCCTGTGAGGGGGCAATTCTGGTTGTGGATGCCGCGCAGGGAATTGAGGCGCAAACGCTTGCCAACGTATACTTGGCTATGGATAATGACCTGGAAATCATTCCGGTTATTAATAAAATTGACTTGCCAAGTGCGGATACAGAAAGAGTTAAACAGGAAATTGAGGATGTAATCGGCATTGATGCTGATGATGCTGTTTTAGCGTCTGCCAAGTCTGGTATAGGAATTGATGAAATCCTGGATCGTATCGTTGAAGATATTCCTGCGCCTCAAGGCAATGCGGACGAACCGCTTAAAGGACTTATTTTTGATTCCTTATATGATTCCTATCGAGGTGTAATTTGTTATATTACGGTAAAAGAGGGCAGGATCAAGGTTGGCGATAAAATTCAAATGATGGCCAATGGGAAAGAATTTGAAGTCAATGAACTTGGTGTTTTTAATCCCAATCCTGTTCCTAAAGATGAGCTGTCCGTCGGGGATGTAGGATTCTTAACGGCATCTATCAAAAATGTAGGAGATTCCCGGGTAGGAGATACCATTACACTGGCGAATAACCCTGCTAAGGAGCCTTTACCGGGCTACAAGCGGCTGAACCCAATGGTTTACTGCGGACTATTCCCGGTTGATTCGAATGCCTATAATGATTTGAGGGAAGCATTAGAGCGCCTGGAATTAAACGATTCATCCCTTCAGTATGAGCCAGAGACTTCACAGGCACTTGGGTTTGGTTTCCGCTGTGGATTTCTGGGGCTTTTGCACATGGAAATCATTCAGGAAAGAATTGAACGGGAATTTAATATTGATTTAATCACGACCGCCCCAAGTGTTATTTATGAAGTAGAGGTAGAGAATGAAGAAGTAAAAACCATTGAGAATCCTTCTTTAATGCCTGATCCGCAAATCATTACTGAAATTCGTGAGCCCTTTGTAAATGCTACAATCATGGTGCCGAACGATTTTGTCGGGCCGGTGATGGAGATTTGTCAGGGTAAACGTGGCGAATTTATGGATATGCAATACTTAGATGAAAATCGTGTAAATATTGTTTATGATATCCCGCTGTCGGAAATTGTGTATGACTTTTTTGATCAGCTTAAATCACAGACGAAGGGGTATGCATCCTTTGATTATGAGTTAAAAGGATATAAGCCATCCAATCTTGTAAAAATGGATATTCTTCTAAATGGAGAACAAATTGATGCGTTATCCTTCATTGTTCATCGGGATTTCGCTTATGAACGTGGAAAAAGTATTGTGGAAAAGCTGAAAAACATTATACCGAGACAGCAGTTTGAAGTTCCTGTTCAGGCGGCCATTGGAAATAGCATTGTCGCACGTTCGACCATTAAAGCAATGCGAAAAAATGTGCTTTCCAAATGTTATGGTGGAGATATCTCCAGAAAGAGAAAGCTGCTTGAGAAACAAAAAGAAGGAAAAAAACGCATGAAGATGGTGGGGAAAGTAGAAATTCCTCAAGAAGCATTTATGTCTGTCCTCAAAATGGATGATGATGATTAATGATATTTAAAAGGAGCTGCCGCAGGATATATTCTTGCGGTTTTCCTATTAGAATAAATTATAACGGAGGGTGAGAGGCCAGTGGTCCAATCAGTTTATATTCACATCCCTTTTTGTCACGAGATTTGTCATTATTGTGATTTCACAAAAATTTACTATAATGAATCTCTGGCCAGCCAATATCTGGATGCCCTGCAAAAAGAGATTGAACTTTATATAGGGGAAAACAAACAAAAAGTCAAAACCATTTATATTGGGGGAGGGACACCGACAAGTCTGTCCAACGCTCAGTTTGAAAGGCTCCTGCAAATTGTTAACAAATACTTTGATGTGAGCAGCAGTGAATTTACGGTTGAAGCAAACCCAGGTGAATTCTCACTTGAAAAAGCAAAAATGCTTTCACATTATGGTGTGAATCGGATTTCCCTGGGCGTTCAAGTATTAGATGATGATTTTCTGAAAATGTTAAACCGGAATCATCAGGTAAAGGACGTTGATCAGACTGTACATGCGCTGCAATCAAATGGGTTGACAAATATTAGTATGGACTTTATTTATGCTTTACCAAATCAGACACGGGAGCATTTCGATCGTACTTTACAGGCGGCATTGGACTATCAATTGCCGCATTACTCGGCGTATGCTTTACAAATTGAACCGAAGACAATTTTTTATATTCGATACAAAAAAGGGAAATTAAGCAAGCCGCCTGAAGAGGTTGAAGCAGATATGTATGAAAGTCTTGTGAAGAAAATGGAAAGTCATGGACTTTTCCACTATGAGATCAGTAACTTTGGAAAGCCCGGCTTTGAAAGCCAGCACAACCTCGTATACTGGGATAATGCATACTACTTTGGTTTTGGAGCCGGCGCCCATGGCTATATCGAAGGGAAGCGCCTGGTTAATCTTCGTCCAGTTAACCATTACATTGATTCTTTAATGGAAAATAAGAAACCTGTTTTACACGAAGAGGTCATCACGAAGAAAGAACAGATTGAAGAGGAAATGTTTCTGGGATTACGAAAAGCCAGTGGTGTATCCAAAGCGGACTTTTATAAAAAATATGGAACATGGATGAACAATTTATATCACAAAGAAATGACGGAGCTAAAGGAGAAGGGCTGGTTAATAGAAGAAGAGGATGCTGTAAAACTTACACCTCAGGGCAGGCTTTTTGGAAATGATGTCTTTGCCGCCTTTCTGCTGGATGATGACGTCATCTTCAGTTAATTATATCACTTCTTAACATCATTTCAGGATGTTTCCTGCTATCAGCTTTATTATTGACAATCCTATATCCGTTTGATAAGTTATTATTAGAATTAGCACTCAATAAGAAAGAGTGCTAACAGAGGTGATCATCTTGCTTACAGAACGTCAATTGCTTATCTTACAAGTGATAATTGATGACTTTATCCAGAGTGCTCAGCCGATAGGTTCAAGAGCCATCGCCAAAAGAGATGATGTAAAGTATAGTTCCGCAACCATTCGAAATGAAATGGCTGATTTGGAGGATCTCGGATTTTTGGAGAAAACCCATTCTTCATCCGGTCGTATACCTTCTGAACGAGGATATCGGTTCTATGTTGATCACTTAATGTCACCATTTTCGTTAGCCAATAAGGATATCAGACGAATTCAGACAATGTTTGGCGAACAGTTGATGGAATTTGAACGAGTGGTCAATAAGTCTGCTCAAATTCTGTCTGATTTGACCAACTATACGTCGATTATATTAGGACCGGAAGTATTTGAGACAGAGCTTAAACAACTGCAGATTCTGCCATTAAATAAACATTCTGCTGTTGCGATTCTTGTTACCAATACTGGACATGTGGAACATCGCTCCTTTACAATTCCGGTCGAACTGGATCCATCTGAGATTGAAAAAACGGTTCGTATTTTAAATGAGAAGCTGCAGGGTGTACCTATTTATAAATTGAACCAGAAGATTGAAAGTGAAGTAGTGACATTACTTAGGAAGCATACGAACAACTTTAAGAATACCTATGACTACATTCAGGCTGCACTATTCAGTGAACAGCCCGCCAAGCTTTATGTGAGTGGCCGGACAAATATTATGAATCAGCCGGAGTTTAAAGATATCGATAAGGTGCGGGATTTATTTTCAGCGATTGAAGAAGAAAGAGAAATTGCCCCTTTGCTCAGGTCCCAGAATCATGGAGTCAATGTTGTCATTGGTCATGAAAATGAACTGGAGGCTATGAAAGATTGCAGTTTAATTACTGCCTCGTATACATTAGGTGATGAGCACATGGGAACCATTGCTTTATTAGGTCCGACCCGTATGGACTATTCCAAAGTGGTGTCTCTGTTAAATGTTCTTTCTGGACAGATGAGCAAAACCTTCAGAGCATGGTATCAAAACTTTTAGATTAGGCAATAGATAATAGATGGGGATGGCTGTTTTGCCCCATCGATCTTTTTGGTTTAAGTACTTTGGTCTATGATTTAGTATATTTTATGAACAGGACTTACATCTCTATATGCTTTGTTCTTTAAATCTTTAATGTTTCATGATATATTCTAAAACGGTTATTTTGTTTGAGGGAAAGAGAGGTGACAGTAATGAACGAGGAAAACAAAGAAGAAGCAGTGGAAAACATGGATGAACAGGAAGAACTCAGAACTGAAGAAGACACTCAGGAGAACACTGCAGAAGAAGTGACAGTTGAAGATGCAGAAGTGGAAATGCAGCAGGATGATACTGAAGATAACCATTCTCAGGCACTTGAGGAAGAGCTTGAAGCTGTAAAGAAAGAGAAAGATGAGATGCAAAATAAACTATTAAGAGTACAAGCTGATTTTGATAACTTTAAGCGTCGTGCAAAAAAAGATCGGGAAAATGACCTTAAGTATAAATCACAGGATGTGGTCACAGAGCTTCTGCCAATATTAGATAACTTTGAACGTGCCCTGCAGGTGGATGTTGACGGGGAGTCAACGGAAAGCTTTGTTGATGGCATGAATATGATCTATCGCCAACTTGTTTCAGCTATGGAAAAGGCTGGAGTTGAAGAAATAGAGGCGGAAGGAAAAGTCTTTGATCCGAATATACACCAGGCAGTTATGCAGGACTCAAATAACGAAAAAGAATCAAACACCGTTACGGAAGTTTTACAAAAAGGTTATATGTTAAAGGACCGTGTTATTCGTCCGGCAATGGTGAAGGTAAACCAGTAAACTGGATACATAAATAGAATTAAAGGAGGAAGAAGGATAATGAGTAAGATTATTGGAATCGACTTAGGTACAACAAACTCTTGTGTTGCTGTTATGGAAGGCGACGAATCAAAAGTAATTCCAAACCCTGAAGGAAACCGTACAACACCATCTGTTGTAGCATTTAAAAATGGTGAGCGACAAGTAGGAGAAGTGGCTAAGCGTCAGGCCATCACCAATGAAAATACGATTATTTCTATTAAACGTCACATGGGAACAGACTATAAGGTAGAAATTGAAGGGAAAGAATATACACCTCAGGAGATTTCTGCAATTATCCTTCAGCATCTAAAATCCTATGCTGAAGATTACTTAGGTGAAACAGTAGAAAAAGCGGTTATTACTGTACCTGCCTATTTCAACGATGCAGAGCGTCAGGCAACTAAAGATGCAGGTAAAATTGCCGGTCTGGAAGTAGAGCGTATTATTAACGAACCTACTGCTGCCGCTTTAGCTTACGGAATCGATCAGGATCAAGACCAGACTGTATTAGTATATGACCTGGGTGGAGGTACTTTTGACGTATCTATTCTGGATATTGGTGACGGTACCTTTGAAGTTGTTTCCACTGCAGGTGACAACCGTCTTGGTGGTGACGACTTTGACCAGGTCATTATGGATCATATGGTTTCTGAATTTAAGAAAGAAAACGGTATTGACCTTTCCAAGGATAAAATGGCCCAGCAGCGCTTAAAAGATGCTGCGGAAAAGGCGAAGAAAGAGTTATCTGGTGTAAGCCAGACCCAAATTTCCCTGCCATTTATTACAGCAGGAGATGCAGGTCCATTACACCTGGAAATGAATTTAACCCGTGCTAAGTTTGAAGAACTGTCCAATGACTTAGTGGAACGTACTATGGGACCTACCCGCCGTGCGCTTCAGGATGCAGACTTAAGTGCAAGTGATATTGATGAGGTTATTTTAGTAGGTGGTTCTACCCGTATTCCAGCTGTTCAGGAAGTTCTTCGTAAGGAAATCGGAAAAGATCCTTCTAAAGGTGTAAATCCGGACGAAGTAGTAGCTCTAGGTGCAGCCATTCAGGGTGGAGTGCTTCAAGGTGACGTTAATGATGTTGTCCTATTAGACGTAACTCCACTATCTCTTGGTATCGAGACAATGGGTGGCGTAACAACCAAACTGATTGAGCGCAATACAACCATCCCAACAAGTGAATCTCAAGTATTCTCAACTGCTGCTGACAATCAGACGGCTGTAGATATTCACGTATTGCAGGGTGAAAGAGAAATGGCACAGGACAATAAAACCCTTGGCCGTTTCCAATTAACCGATATTCCACCAGCACCACGTGGGGTACCACAAATTGAAGTAACCTTTGACATTGATGCGAACGGTATTGTAAATGTTCGTGCGAAGGATAAGGGTACAAATAAAGAACAGTCCATTACCATTAAATCTTCTTCCGGTCTTTCCGATGATGAAGTAGAACGTATGGTTCAAGAAGCGGAAGAAAATGCAGAAGAAGATAAAAAGCGTCGTGAAGAAATTGATCTTCGTAATGAAGCAGATCAGCTCGTCTTTACAACAGATAAAACCATCAAGGACTTAGGTGAACAAGTAACAGACGAAGAAAAACAAAAGGCTGAAGATGCAAAAGAAGCATTGAAGAAAGCACTTGAAGGCGAAGATATGGAAGAAATTAAAGCGAAGAAGGAAGCCCTGGAAGAACAGGTTCAGGCTCTTTCTGTAAAACTTTACGAGCAGGCACAACAGCAGGCACAACAGGCTCAGGGAGCAGAACAGGGTGCTGAAGACGGTTCAAACGATGATGTCGTAGATGCAGACTATGAAGAAGTCAACGATGATAATCAAAATAAGTAAGCTTAAAATGACAAAGCTTCCATTTAACTGATCCATTTTTTGAAAAAGTCAAAGTCAGGGGATATCTTGGCTTTGGCTTTTTTACACGTTAAGTTCAGGAACTGTAAATTGCTGTTAGATTGCACATCATGAACCAGTAATGTTATGATAAACTTTATGTGATAAGAGTCGGGAGAGTGATTGGCAAGTGAGTAAACGAGACTATTATGAAGTTCTTGGAGTATCTCAGGACGCTTCAAAAGACGAAATTAAGAAAGCTTACCGGAAGCTTGCAAGAAAATACCACCCGGATGTAAGTAAAGAAGAAGATGCAGCGGATAAATTTAAAGAAGTAAAAGAAGCATATGAGGTATTAAGTAATGAGCAGAAACGGGCTCAGTATGACCAGTTCGGCCATGCAGGTGCCAATGGTGGTGCCGGACAGGGTGGATTCGGCGGTTTTGGTGCCGAAGACTTTGGCGGATTTGGCGATATTTTTGATATGTTCTTCGGTGGTGGAAGACGTCGGGATCCAAATGCACCAAGACAGGGTGCAGATCTTCAGTACACCATGGATCTAACATTTGAAGAAGCTATATTCGGAAAAGAAACGGATATCCAAATACCAAAAGAGGAAAATTGTGATACGTGTAACGGAACAGGAGCAAAGGCTGGAAGTCATCCGGAAACATGTTCTCACTGTGGCGGTTCCGGTCAACTAAATCAGGAACAGAATACTCCGTTTGGTCGCGTAGTTAACCGTCGTGTTTGTCATTATTGCCAGGGAACTGGAAAAATTATCAAAGACAAATGTAATACTTGCGGTGGGGCCGGTAAAGTGAAAACCCACAAAAAGATTCACATTTCCATTCCAGCTGGTATCGATAATGGTCAGCAAATTCGTGTAGCTGGTCACGGTGAACCTGGTGTGAATGGTGGACCTGCGGGTGATCTGTTTGTCGTAGCCAGAGTACAGCCTCATGAGTTCTTTGAACGTGACGGCGACGATATCCGCTGTGAGCTTCCTCTGACATTTACACAAGCAGCTTTAGGCGACGAGCTTGAGGTACCAACTGTCCATGGGAAAGTGAAACTTAAGGTTCCAGCTGGTACGCAGACAGGTACCTTTTTCAGGCTGAGAGGTAAAGGAGCACCGAATGTCCATGGACGTGGTCAAGGTGATCAGCATATTAAAGTACGCGTAATCACACCGAAAAACCTTAGTGACCGTCAGAAGGAATTGCTTCGTGAATTTAATGAAATCAGCGGCAATGAAGCAATTGATGAACAGCAGGACAACATTTTTCAACGTATGAAACGGGCTTTTAAAGGTGAGGCATAATACCGGTGGAAAAGGGTATAGTTAGTAAAATAAAAATAAAGTGAGTTGATTCCCTGTGAAATGGTCTGAAATCTGCATCCATACGACAAATGAGGCCATTGAGCCCATCTCTAATATTTTACATGAGATTGGGGCCAGTGGTGTGGTCATTGAAGATGCGTATGATTTAGTGAAGGATCATGACTCGATGTATGGAGAAGTGTTTGAGCTTGACCCGGAAGATTATCCGGAAGAGGGCGTTTATGTAAAAGCCTATTTGCCTGTCAACAGTTTCCTGGGAGAGACCGTGGACCAAATTAAACAGGCCATAAATAATCTGATTCAGTTTGACATTGACATCGGTGCAAATAAGGTAACCATCAGTGAAATTCATGAAGAGGAATGGGCAACCGCCTGGAAAAAATACTACAAGCCAGTAAAAATTTCAGAAAAAGTAACGATCATTCCTACCTGGGAGGACTATGAGCCGGTAGAAAGTGATGAAATTATTATTGAACTTGACCCGGGAATGGCTTTTGGTACCGGAACTCATCCAACGACGGTTCTCAGTCTGCAGGCGCTTGAACAATACGTTCAAAAGAATGACACGGTTCTGGACGTGGGTTCCGGCTCTGGCGTTCTAAGTATTTCATCGGTACTCTTAGGTGCTCAACAGGTGTACGCCTATGACTTAGATGATATAGCAGTAAAAAGCACAACGATTAATGCTAAGCTGAATAAAGTGCATGAACAAATCGAAGCAAAGCAGAACGATTTGCTAAAAGGTGTAGATGTCGAGGCCGATGTTATTGTTTCCAATATTTTAGCTGAAATCATTGTTCAATTTACCGAGGAAGCCTTTAATCTTCTGAAACCAGGTGGTGTATTTATCACATCAGGAATTATACAAGGCAAAAAAGAAGAGGTTAGAAACAATTTGGAGTCGATTGGTTTTGAAATTATGGAAACCAATCAAATGGAGGATTGGATTTCATTTGCAGCAACAAAACCTTCTGAATGAAAGTAGGTAGGGTACCGTGCAGCGATATTTTGTTCCAGAGTCTGGATGGACAGACAGCACAGTCGTTCTAAGAGATGATGATGCACACCATATATCCAATGTCATGCGCATGAAAGCAGAAGACCAGATCATATGTAATCATCAAGAGGGAAGAGCAGCTTTATGTGAAATTGTGGATGTTACACCAGAAGAGGTATCTGCAAAAATTCTGTACTGGCTGAATGAGCATAAAGAGATGCCTGTTAAAGTTACGATTGCCCAGGCTTTGCCTAAAGGAGATAAACTTGATTTAATTGTTCAAAAAGGAACAGAGTTGGGGGCACATGCTTTTATCCCTTTTAAAGGTGAGCGTTCCATTGTAAAATGGGATCAGAAGAAAGCTGACAAAAAAATCAGACGCCTGGAAAAAATAGCAAAGGAAGCGAGTGAGCAATCACACCGGACTTCTATTCCATCGATTCACCATATGAAAAGTTTTAACGAACTTTTACTGGCTGCAGATCAATTTGACCACTTGATTGTTGCCAGTGAAGGAGAAGCAAAAAAGGAATCACCGACTCTTTTGGGGAATATTATCCGTACCATTCAACCTGATGAGGATGTTCTCATCGTGGTAGGTCCTGAAGGAGGATTCTCACAGCATGAATTGGAACAGCTTATGAAAGAGAATTTTTATTTTACACGCTTTGGACCGAGAATTTTACGAACGGAAACAGCTCCATTGTATTTTCTTTCTGTAATGTCGTACCAATTTGAAGAATTGAGGTGATGGTCGTGCCAACTGTAGCTTTTCATACGCTGGGCTGTAAAGTAAATCATTATGAAACAGAAGGGATTTGGAATTTTTTCAAGGAACACGGCTATGAACGAGTGGATTTTGATCGAAAATCAGATGTATATGTCATTAATACGTGTACAGTGACGAATACAGGTGATAAAAAGAGTCGTCAAACGATTCGTCGTGCAGTTCGCAAAAATCCGGATGCTGTAGTATGTGTCACCGGCTGCTATGCACAAACATCTCCCGGTGAAATTATGGAGATTCCGGGTGTGGACGTTATTGTAGGTACACAGGATCGAAAAAAAATGATTGAATACATAGAGGAATATAAGAAAACCCGTCAGCCGATTAATGGCGTACAAAAAATTATGAAAACCAGAGAATTTGAAGAGATGGATGTACCCGCATTTACGGACCGGACTCGAGCATCTCTTAAAATTCAGGAGGGCTGCAATAATTTCTGTACGTTTTGTATAATTCCGTGGGCCCGTGGTTTGCTCCGTTCCCGTAATCCGGAAGATGTTTTAACACAGGCGCAGCAGCTGGTGGATGCAGGCTATAAAGAGATTGTGTTAACGGGTATTCATACGGCAGGATATGGCGAGGATATGAAGGATTATAACTTCGCCCAGCTCTTACGTGATCTGGAAAACAAAGTGGATGGATTGAAACGAATCCGGATTTCTTCCATTGAAGCAAGTCAGATTACCGATGAAGTGATTGAGGTCTTAGATAAGTCGAAGAAAATTGTCCGTCACCTGCATATTCCATTACAGGCAGGTTCAGATACAGTCTTAAAGAGAATGCGCAGAAAATATACAACCGATTTTTATAAGCAGAGAATTGACAAAATCAAAAAGGCTCTTCCGGGTCTTGCGATTACTTCTGACGTCATTGTAGGATTCCCGGGGGAAACAGAAGAAGAATTTATGGAAACCTATAACTTTGTTAAAGAAATCGGTTATTCAGAGCTGCATGTCTTCCCGTTTTCAAAGCGTACAGGGACACCTGCAGCACGTATGAAAGATCAGGTAGATGATGAAACAAAGCATGATCGTGTTCATCGCTTAATTGAACTTTCCAATCAATTAGCTAAAGAATACGCATCTAAATATGAAGGGGAAGTACTGGAGGTTATTCCGGAAGAACACTCCAAAGAAGATCCCGACAGCAATATCTATGTTGGATATACAGATAATTATCTGAAAGTAAAACTGGAAGCTACAGAGGACATGATTGGAAAACTTGTCAGAGTGAAGATTACCAAATCAGGCTATCCATATAATGAAGGACAGTTTGTCAGGGTAATGGATGATGCACCGTCAGAAGAAGCTTCATTATTGTCCTGAGATCCGGAGGGGTTAACGTAATTGTTAACCCCTCTTTTTTTGGGATTTCATACCCTGGTGATCAGGCCAACATACCTGGAAGAAATATGATACACTTATGCAGTAAAAATAGAAATCTTTTTGACACAGGGGTAGGATAAAATGATTCATATCTTGTACATAGAAGATGAAATTGAGATAGGGAGATGGGTCACTCGGAATTTAAAGGAAAAAGGGTATGAAGTGAAGTGGCTCAAATCAGGGGAAGAAATTGATTTCTATATGATCAATGCCGATTTAGTCATTCTGGATGTAATGCTCCCTGGATTAGATGGTTTCTCCATTGGTAAGCGGATAAAAAATACGAACAGGGATTTGCCCGTCTTAATGCTTTCCGCACGTACAGCCATTGAGGATAAAGTGGAAGGACTCAGCTTTGCAGATGATTATATAACCAAACCCTTTCATCCGGATGAGCTGGCGGCACGAATTGAAGTGCTGTTAAGACGCTTTAACAAAAGTGATGAGCACATCAATCTTCACCACTTAACGATTCATATAAAGGATTTGCAAATAATAAATCGGAGCTCGAATGAGGAAATTTTATTAACGGGAAAGCAATATCAGCTCTTTCAGTACTTTCTCCGTCACTTAAATCAGATTTTAACAAAAGAGCAGTTGTATGAAGCGGTATGGGGCGAGGAGTTCTTAGAAGGGGATAAAACATTAATGGTACATATACGGTATTTACGAGAAAAGCTTGAGAAGGACCCGGCCAAGCCTCAAATTATTGAAACCATTCGTGGCATTGGGTACAGGGTAAAACAATGAAAAAATTCTTTAAATCCTTACTGGCAAAGTATATATTAATCATCCTAACCGCTTTATTTATTATACAGATTGGCTTTTTTGTACCTGCCTTCCTGTTCATTTTTACCAGTAATCAAGAGGAAACGGAAAGGCAGGCAGCGTCAATCGAGAAACAGTGGCATAATGAGGCGAGTGATCTAGAACGGATGACAAAGGGAACAATTCTGGACCATTTTAAACAATGGAAACAGCAGTATCCTCAATCATCCATGTTCTGGGTGGATAACGATGGTCATTTGTCTGCTCAACTCGACGTAACAGCAGAGTTGCCGGATGAATGGACACCTGCATTTACAGCGCAATTTATCAAAGAACGGTATGATGAGGATCCCTTTACAGTCATTGCTTTTGCAGGGAATAACCAGAGTCATGGGTTTATTGTTTTTGAACTGCCCCGGTCAGCTTTATCTCAGGATACGAACCAATTCAGCCAAATAGGGGGCCGGACGTTTTCCATCATTGCTTTAACGATTATTCTATTCTTTATAATGATCTCTCTACTATTCTTCAGAGGAATAAGAAAGCGGTTAGTTGCCTTGCAGGAAGCCATGGAGATTAGGGACACAGACCAGCTGCCGGTTTCGATTGATGTAAAAAAGAATGATGAAATCGGTCAGCTGGAATCAACCTTCAATCAAATGGTGAGTGAATTAAGGGAGAGTAAACAGCGGGAACAGGAGGAAGAGCAGCTGCGAAGGGAACTGATTGCGAATTTATCCCATGACTTAAGAACCCCATTAACGAAAATGAGGGCTCATCTATATTCAATTTCCAAGGAAACATTATCAGCGAATGGAGTACAGGCGGTACAGGTTATGGAGGAAGCCATGGAAAAGCTTGACCGATTAATTGAAAATCTTATGTCTTACACGCTACTGACAGCGAGGAAAATGAATGATAAACCTGAAAACATTGATATCATTCGTCATATGCGAACTTCTATGGCATCCTGGTACTCTATTTTCGAAAAAGAAGGTTTTGAAATTGATGTAGAACTGAAACCTTTTAAGGAAAACGAGTGGAATGTGGATCCCTTATGGCTGGATCGAATCATCGATAACTTACTCCAGAATGTGTTAAGGCACGCCCAAAGCGGTAAGTTTCTGTCGGTCAGAACCGAATCCGGGAAAGATTATGAAGCCATCGTTATAGCCGATCATGGCAACGGAATGTCGGTTGATTCAAGTGAAAAAGGAGCAGGAATTGGATTAACGATTGTAGACTTAATGGTCAGGAAAATGAACCTTGAATGGGAAGTGGAATCAGGTCATCGGGGTACTATCATTAAAATAAAACGCCTTAAATAGTTGTCTTGTATAGCAAAGCCGGTTGAACAAAGAATTCAATCGGCTTTCTTAAACGAATTTTAACCTTTGGTGATACCGGATTTTAACCTTAGTAAATTATGATAGATGTGAGGTGAAAATAATGGAATATATTTTGGAAACAAAAGGGTTAACGAAACGATTTGGCAGTGAAACCGCCGTTGGGAATTTGGAAATGAAAATACCTAAGGGGGAAATTTACGGCTTTTTAGGACCAAATGGAGCAGGGAAAACAACTACGATACGGATGTTGTTGGGCCTGATGAAACCTTCAACAGGATCTGTAAAGATTTTTGGCCAGGACTTAAATAAGGAGAAAATAAATATATTAAAAGGAATCGGTTCGCTGGTAGAAAGTCCTTCCTATTATCCCCATTTAACAGGTTATGAAAATTTAGAGGCTCTTCGGAAAATTACAGGCGTCCCGAAGTATCGAATAAATGAAGTACTGGAGATTGTTAAGTTAAAAGAGGTTGCCCATAAAAAAGTGAAAGGTTATTCACTTGGGATGAAGCAGAGGCTTGGAATTGCAGCTGCTCTTCTGAATTATCCGAAGCTGTTAATTTTAGATGAACCTACTAACGGGCTTGATCCATCCGGAATAATTGAAATGCGGGATTTAATTAAACGATTACCCGCTGAGTTTGGAATGACCGTACTTATATCCAGTCATTTGCTGTCGGAAATTGATCAGATTGCAACTTCTGCAGGAATAATCTCTAAAGGAAGAATGATCTTTCAGGATACAATCGAAACGTTGAGGGACCATGCTCAACAGAGGATTCGCCTGACAGTAAATGATAGTCATCATGCCTATCAATTTTTAACAGCCAACGGAGAAAAAGCTGATTTCCAGGATGGTAACATCTATCTGGATGATCATACCGATGAACAAGTTGCCCGTTTGGTTCAATCTCTCGTACAGGAAGGTTATTCGCTTTATCGGGTGGAAGAGGAAAAACGATCATTGGAGGATATCTTCCTTCAGATGACATCAAAGGAGGATGTCTAATGATCGGTAAGCTGTTAATGGTTGATTTCATGAAAATTAGAAGAAAAGGATTCTGGTTTTTAACCTTTTTAGGACCCTTTGGTGTTGTAGCCTTACAGATGGTGAACTATGGGTTGCGCAAGGATTATTTATTAAAGCAAAGCGACAATGATTGGCTCTACTATCTGGGTAATGTTAGCGTGTTTACGCCCTTGGCACTTGTGTTAGGGATTGCGATTCTAACGTCTTTTACAGCCAGTGTCGAAAATGAAACCAATGCATGGAAACAACTGCTTGCTTTACCTGTTTCAAAAATGAGTGTTTATTTATCAAAATTTACAGTACTGGCCACACTATTATTTCTATCTACGTTTCTGCTAGCTATATTTACATTGGCTTATGGGCTGTTTCTGGACTTGGGTGTTCAGGTTCCATGGGTGGAAATATTAAAGTCCAGCTTCTTGCCTTTTCTTGCAGCTTTACCCGTTCTTGCCCTGCATCTTTGGATTGCAACAGTCAGTACCAACCAGGGGGTACCGATTACTGCGGGTGTTTTAGGAACGATTTTAGCTTATTCCGCCTATGTACTCCCGGACTGGGTAATTTGGAAATGGCCTTCTTTAAATAACCATTGGAATGATCCGATGATCAATGTCTGGCTTGGAATAAGCGTTGGATTTCTGCTTTATATAGCCGGAATGATTGATTTTGCCAGAAGGGATGTGAAGTAATATGCTCTATTCGATTCTTCGGTCTGAATGGTATAAGCTAAGAAAATCCAAAATAAGTTTTATTATATTGGCAGCTCCCTTAGTTGGATTGTTTGCCGGGCTGTCGTCAGGTCTGGCTGATGGAATGGAGAAAATAAACGGATGGTATGCCAGTTTAATGGCGATGACACTGACGTATGCATTGCTGTTTCTTCCATTAGTTACGGGTGTGCTTGCCGGGTTTATCTGCAGATACGAACATCAGGAGGGGGGATGGAAACAGCTGTTATCGCTGCCTGTAACAAGAAGCCGTGTCTATATTGCTAAGTTTTTACTGATCTTGTGCCTTGTATTTTTTATTCAATGGCTATTTCTTGGTTCTCTTTATTTGGTTGGAACAATTAAGGGAATTACGGACCCATTTCCAATGACGATTGTATGGAAAAGTATATTAGGCGGTTGGGTTGCAAGTTTTCCATTAGTTGCTTTGCAGCTCTGGATGTCCATGATATGGAAAAACTTTGCAGCTTCTTTTACCGTGAATGTTATTTTTACTTTGCCGGCGATATTAGCGGTGAATTCAAAAACATTCGGGCCTGTCTATCCATGGGGGCAGCCATTTCTGATGATGTATGCCGGCGGAGGAACAGATGCTGTATTTTTTGTCCCTTGGGAACAGGTTCTCACAACAGTAGGGGGAAGCTTTTTACTGTTTTTCGTTGGAGGTCTGATTTACTTTCAGAAAAAACCAGTATAAAAATCCTTTGCTTTTGCCAATATTATTAGTCTATTGAAAAGAAATTGTAATGAACATGTTACGATTGCTTCATAGACATTTATCTCAATCATGGTAAAATAAAAGCAGGATCTGATAAAGGGGAAATTTTACGATGAAACCCGAGATAAAGAAATTTTTATTAATCGCGATAACGATACTAACGTTAGGAATGTACACTCCACCCGCCTTACTGGAAGCCGATGCAGCGGAGAGTGAAGAGGTCGATTCTTCAAAGACGAAATCAAATAATGATACTCAGACCGAAAACGATACGATCACCCATGAAATCAATGACTACTTTAATTTAACCAATTTTCATGCTCCCCAGGCAGATGATCACCATACAACGCAATCAGCACTTACTGAGATTGCCAAGGAACAAACGAAAGCCAAGCTTGGGCCGAAAATTATGGACCAGGTGGAGGATGACTTTATAACGGAAATTCTCCCAAACATAGAGAAGACTATTCACACTCTGCTAAAAAACATAGATAAACAGGATATTCGTTATTATGGAGTTTCCGAGGAAGCAGTAAGCGGCTACGGTGAAAAGATTTTTGTTCTATATGATGTTCGGACAAACAATGAGATTGCCCGGTTTGATGTAAGGAGGGAAAACCGCCCTCATGAAGGATATTGGTTTAATTTTCACTATCATTTAGAAGAGGACCAATTTGAAAAGCATTATAATATCGGTGAAATCTATTATGATAAAAATACCCCTCCAAGATGGATGTCTTAATACAGGCATCCATTTTCAGGTTTAGCCAATAATAGCATTCATTTAGAGGGAATGTTATCATAAGAGGCAGATTAAATATTATTTAAGCAGGTGAAAGATATGAACAAGGAATTAGCCAAAAAAATTGATCACACACAATTGAAGCCGGAAACACAGCAGAAGAAGATTGATCAGATTTGCGAGGAAGCTGCCACCTATGAATTTGCTTCTGTCTGTGTGAATCCATATTGGGTATCTTATTGCTATGAAAAATTAAAGGATACACCAGTGAAAGTATGTACAGTTATTGGGTTTCCGTTAGGGGCAACAACCACAGCAGTAAAGACTTTTGAAACAAAAAATGCTATTGAAAACGGGGCTGAAGAAATTGATATGGTCATCAATGCAGGAGCCCTAAAAGATGGCGATCGTGAGACTGTGAAAAAGGATATTGGAGCGGTTGTAAACGAGGCAAAAGGAAAAGCGCTTGTGAAAGTAATTATTGAAACATCCCTGTTAACCAACGATGAAAAAGTACTGGCCTGTGAGATTGCCAAAGAAGCAGGTGCTGATTATGTTAAAACATCCACCGGCTTCTCAGGCGGTGGAGCAACGGTTGAAGATGTAGCATTAATGCGGAAAACCGTTGGCCCGGATATGGGCGTAAAAGCTTCAGGTGGTGTCCGTGATGGAAAAACCACAAATGATATGATTGAAGCCGGCGCCACCCGTATCGGTGCAAGTGCAGGTGTAGCTATTGTATCAGGTGAAGAAGGAACCGAAGCTTATTAATATGGCTGGAGCAAAGCCCTTGTCTGGCAGACAGGGGCTTTTTTAGTGGTCTTTTTTATAACACAGTGTATTTGCGTAGGATGGATTGGCAGATTCGATGGATGGATTTGATGGATGGTAGAGGAATTTCGACGGATTGAATAGGGAATTTAATGGATAAATGGAGGCTTTTGACGGATATATCCTGACTTGGTGGATAACATTTACAATTTGACTGATAGAACAGGATTACTGATGGATATATGGATCAAACAGCCTGATACCCGATCAAAAACGACAAATTCATCGCTCCCGCAGACAGATACTCTCCTTCCCCGAACTCCGTCAGTTGATAAAATAAAATCCTTTATTTGATTGATTCCGGCCAAAAACAGACGGATAAATCCGGCCAAACACACGGATTAAACACAAAATTCGTCTGTTATGTACAAAGCAAGACTCCCACTCTGAAAATCAGCTGCAACATCAAGCTCTTCTGCTTGTCATTTTAATAAAGGCAGATAATGGTTTAATGAATAGCAGGAAAAAACTGCTTATAATAAGATTGAAAATAACCGAGGCATGTGCCAGTTGTCTTCCTGGTATCGCAGACAGGTGACTGACGAAATCGCCTAACCAATTGATAAACGGGATGAAAAATAAAACGCCCAGAATATTGACCCATAAATGTGCATAGGCTGTCCATTTTCCTTCCATTTTGCTTCCAATTGCTGCAAGCAGGGCAGTAAAGCATGTCCCAATATTGGCCCCCAGCACCATGGCAATAGCACTTGGCAGTGACAATAAATCCTGATTCATAAAACTCATGATCATACCGGTAAATGCACTTGAAGACTGAGTAATTCCGGTTACAACCATGCCAAACAGAATACTATAAGTTGTCTCTCTGCTAATGTCATACAGGCCCTCTTCCATGTAGGGAGTCTGACGGATGGGCTCTGCCAGACTTTCAAATCCATATAGGGCAGTAAATATGGTTCCTAATCCAAATAGCATGCATCCGATGGAAAAGATTCGTTGTTTATGGATGCATAAAAGAATAAAACCACTGATTAATAGAATCCACATGAGCCAGAAGTTTGAAAAAGACAGAAGCTCCGCTGTAAGGGTTGTGCCAACGTTGGCCCCAAGTATAATGGCGATCGCATTTGGAAAATACAACAGCCCTAGTGATGTAAGACTGACAATAATAACAATGGTTGTGGAACTGCTTTGTAAAATAGCTGTTATTCCTACACCTATCAAAAATCCTTTTATTGGATTTGAGGTATATTTTTTAATCCACATTTTCATTTTATGGTAGGAAATTTGCTGGATACCTGTTTTTAAGATAAATAGTCCAAATAAAAAGATCCATATATAGACAATAAACATGGTCACGATACTTTCCACATCTGTTCACCTCAATACATTTTATGGACAAGTTGAACTTTCATGCCCGATTTTTATTTTATACGGAGTAAAATCACGAATTTAGGAAAGATAAAGTTGACCATAATCCTATATTCTAATATAATACAAGAAGATGTGTATCACCCTGGTACATATCATGATCTGTTTGTGTAGTTGGAGGGAGGGAAAAAAGCATGTCAAATACTCGCGTACGTAAAAATGAGTCTCTTGAAGATGCACTTCGTCGCTTTAAACGCTCGGTTTCTAAAAGCGGAACTTTATCAGAGTACCGCAAGCGTGAATTCTACGAGAAGCCAAGTGTAAGAAGAAAAAAGAAATCAGAGGCTGCCAGGAAGCGTAAAAGATAAAGAGGGTGTAAATAAGTGACTTTGCTTGATCGTCTTAATAATGATATGAAAGAAGCAATGAAAAGCAAGGATAAACAAGCTTTAAGTGTTATCCGTATGGTGAAAGCTTCCATTCAGAATGAAGCGATAAAATTGGGAAAAGACCAATTGACAGAAGAAGAAGAAATGTCTGTTTTATCGCGCGAGTTAAAGCAAAGAAATGATTCCCTCCAGGAATTCAAGAACGCCGGCCGTGAAGACTTAGTTGAAAAGATAAATGATGAGCTGAGTGTTTTACAAAAATACATGCCTGAACAGTTATCTGATGAAGAATTGACTGAGTTAGTGAAAGATACAATAAAGACTGTCGGAGCAGAGTCAAAATCCGACATGGGAAAAGTAATGGGAGCTTTGATGCCGAAAGTGAAAGGAAAAGCTGACGGCTCAAAAGTGAATCAACTCGTTATGGAATATTTATCTTAAATCAGAAAGTATATAAAAGTTTCTGTCTCAGAAAAATGAGGTCGGATAAAAAAAGGTTGCCATAGGCAACCTTTTTTTATAGGCTGAGTATGAAGCTGAGGCTGGTTCTGATATTGATGTTACTGCGTCAATTTATATACATACAGGTTCGTCACCATTCGATGAGAAAAGCAGGTTTTCGTTCATCTGAAGAATTTCCTGTATCTTTATGAAACCAATTTTTAATTCAATCGTAAATCTTTTTAAGGCAAAGAAAGGAGGGCAAGACTTGGCCAATTTTAAAAAAGGAAAGGGCTTACTCTTTTTCATAGGACTCATCTTTCTCCTGGTTCCCTTGCAAGGATTATCTGCAGAAGAAACCGGACAAGGGGATCTGGTATATGTGGTACCGGTAGAAAATGAAGTTGAGCGGGGCCTGGCAGCATTTTTGGAAAGAAGTATAACAGAGGCAAAGGAAAATGGTGCCGATCATATAATTTTTGAAATTAATACTCCGGGCGGTGCTGTCGATGCGGCAGGTGAAATAGCCGATCTTTTATTAAATCTCGAAATTCCAAACACTGCTTATGTATTAAATGAAGCCTTATCAGCGGGTTCTTATATTGCTCTGAATGCCGGGCAAATTTATATGAAGCCAACAGCCACAATGGGTGCATCAGGAGTGATTAATTCGGATGGAACAGCTGCTGATAAAAAGGCGCAATCAGCCTGGCTTGCTGATATGACTGCAGCTGCTGAACATAATAACCGAAATCCTCTCTATGCAAGAGCGATGGCTGATGCATCTATTGATTTACCAGAGTATCGTGCGCCTGAGGGAGAGTTTTTAACGTTAAGGGCCAATGAAGCCGTAGAGGTAGAGTATGCAGAAGGAATTGCAGAGGATCGTACGGAGCTTCTGAGTCAGTTAGATTTGGAAAAGGCAAAAGTGGAAACGATTGAACCAACCTTTGCAGAAAATGTAGCCCGTTTTATCACGAATCCTGTTGTTGTACCCATCCTCCTTTCGCTGGCAAGCTTAGGACTAATTGTTGAATTATATTCCCCAGGGTTTGGCATCCCGGGATCCATCGGGCTTCTATCCCTTATTCTGTTCTTTTATGGTCATATGATTGCAGGTTTAGCAGGTATGGAAGCCATTATTTTACTGGTGGCAGGTCTGATTTGTATCGTACTGGAGCTATTTGTTCCGGGAGGCGTTTTAGGTATTGCCGGAACTGTGGCCATCATAGCCTCATTATTTATGTCCGGTGCAGATCCTGGCCACATGGGAATGAGTATCGCGATTGCTTTACTTATCTCCATCATCGTGTCCGTCATTTTGTTTAAGCGGGTAGGCCTGGAGAAAGGAATATTCAGAAACATCATTTTAAGTGATGCTACAACGAAAGAGCAGGGCTATGTATCCACTGAAAACCGGCTAGAACTCATCGGTCTTACAGGGAAGGCTTTGACCCCGCTTCGGCCATCTGGTACAGCCGTTTTTGAGGATGAAAGGCTGGATGTCGTTTCGGAGGGAGGGTATATTGAAAAGGATAAAAATGTTAAAATTGTGAAAGTAGAAGGATCACGAATAGTCGTAAGAGAAAATGAATAGAAACAAGGAGGAACAATTTATGGATATGGCAACTTTAATGCCGATACTAGGTGTAGGTATTGTAATTATTGCTATTATCGTATTATTCACATTTATTCCAGTTACGCTCTGGATTAGTGCGATAGCAGCAGGTGTAAGGATAAACATCTTTTCACTGGTTGGTATGAGGTTACGTCGTGTTGTACCAAGAATGGTGATTAATCCGTTGATTAAGGCGCATAAAGCAGGCGTAGATGTGAACACAAACCAGCTGGAAAGTCACTATTTAGCAGGCGGTAATGTGGATCGTGTTGTTAATGCGCTCATTGCGGCCCAAAGAGCCAATATTGAATTAAGCTTTGAGCGTTGTGCAGCTATCGATTTAGCCGGTCGTGACGTACTTGATGCGGTTCAAATGAGTGTAAATCCTAAGGTTATCGAAACGCCATTTATTGCCGGTATAGCAATGGATGGAATTGAAGTAAAAGCGAAAGCAAGAATTACAGTTAGGGCTAATATCGATCGCCTGGTTGGTGGCGCCGGAGAAGATACGGTAATCGCCCGTGTAGGTGAAGGTATTGTTTCCACTATTGGTAGTTCAGATCAACATACAGAAGTATTGGAAAATCCGGATTCCATCTCACAGACTGTTTTAACCAAAGGACTGGATGCCGGTACTGCATTTGAAATTCTGTCGATTGATATTGCAGATATCGACATCGGGAAAAACATCGGTGCTTCCTTACAAACGGATCAGGCAGAAGCGGATAAAAACATTGCACAGGCGAAAGCTGAGGAACGCCGCGCTATGGCTGTTGCACAAGAGCAGGAAATGGTTGCCCGCGTACAGGAAATGCAGGCGAAAGTTGTGGAAGCTGAAGCAGAAGTTCCACAGGCAATGGCAGAAGCTCTGCGTTCAGGAAATATTGGAGTAATGGATTACCAGAACCTGAAAAATATTATGGCTGATACAGATATGCGTGATATGATCGGAAAATTAAGTGAACAGGAAGATGAGGACTCTGGAAACAATAAGAAGGAGTAATCATCGGTTAGGGGGATAGTATGGATTTAATTGCGATTATTGGTGCCATCATCTTTGGTGTCATTAGCTTTCTTACAGGACGGGAAGAACAATCAAAGCCGGTGGCAAAACCTTCCACAACTCCATCCGGACCTGAGCCGACAGTTAGCAGTCATCCCTCATCAGAGAAGGAAATCAGGGAAGAACAAACGCCACGGGCAGAGGATATTCGTGAACAGAATCAACATCCGGATTCCAGTGAAGGTCGTCCTGTTTTTATGGATGATGATATTACGAAAGGAAATCCTGTTAATGGACCTCAGACCCGGCCACGTTCGCCGGGAAAGGGGAAAAAATCTCTCCCAATAAAAAGTCCGATTTCCATGAAGGAGCAATTGAGTCAGAAAAGGCTGGCTGAAAGCATCATTATGAGTGAGGTGTTGGGTTCGCCCCGGGCACATAAGCCATACCGGCCTAATCAATATCGAAAATAACAGTTTCCTTTACTTAAAGCACGGAATGTAGTGATACATTCCGTGCTTTTTTCATACATATATATTCAGGGAGGGGGCCGTTTAGATGAAAAAGTGGCGAGGTCAATTAAAACAATGGGTCGTTAACTATTTTAATCTCCCGGAGGATGTTTTGCTGGACTTACCAAGAATCACAACGATAGGTCAAATCCATGCTTATATTGAAAATCATCATGGCCTCGTAACGTTTTCAGAAAATGAAATCCTTTTAAGGATGAAACAAGGCTATGTAAGAGTGATAGGGGATCATTTTGTACTGAAGACAATGCTTCAGGAGGAGATTATCGTTGAAGGTAAAATTCGGGAAGTTCAGTATTTAGAGGATAGCTGATTCAGTTTCTTATGAAAAGATTTAAGGGGCGATAACATGAAGGAGAAACAGGGTCTATTTCTAAAAGGATACATAACCTTGCAGGTGAGGGGAAAAAAGCCTGAACTATTTTTAAATCGATGTATGCACGAGCATATCCCCATGTGGGATATTCGAAAATTGGACGAGGATACCTACGAGTTCAAAGTTTATTTGAATAGTTTGTCCATAATCAGAAAGATCCGCAGGCAAATGGGGTTTAAAATATCCTTCAAAGAAAAATTCGGCCTGCCTTTTTGGCTTGCTCATCTCAAAATCCGTAAACCTCTTGTTATTGGTATACTTTTAGGACTATTTTGCATCATGGTTCTTTCAAATATGGTGTGGCAGGTAAAAATTGTTGGAGTGTCACCGGAAGTTGAATATAAGATTCAGGAGAGACTCGATGACTATGGTTTAAAGCGTGGAGTTTTTAAATTCAGCTTTCAATCTGTTGATGACATTGAGCGTACCATCACTAATGAGCTTAAGGATGTTATGTGGATTGGTATCGAACAAAAAGGGACAACTTATATTGTACAAGGGGTAGAGAATTCACAGGCAAATGAGGAACAGGAAAAGGGCCCTCAGCATCTGGTAGCGAGTAAAGATGGGACCATATTGGAAATGCTAATTGAAAAGGGGGATCCTCAGGTGTCTGTGTATGAGAAAGTACAAAAAGGGGATATCCTCGTTTCCGGTTTAATTAGAGAAGGGATAGGAAATGAAGATAAGGAGAGTGACGGTGAAGACCAGGAGAGCAAACAACATGGTATTCATGCGGAAGGGTCTGTTATTGCTGAAACCTGGTACACTACGGAAACAACCGTCCCACTAAATTATCAGCATCAGACGCTAACCGGAGAAAAAGATCAGCATTACAATTTGAAGATTGGAAATTTTGCACTTCCTATTTGGGAATTCATCCCACCTGACTATGATGATACCCATGTGGAAGAAAATGAGAAACCACTATATTTTTTAAATTATAAATTACCATTTTCCATTGAGCAGAAAACGATACATGAAAAAGAAAAAATCAGAGGAAAAAGAAGTAAGCATGAAGCAATCTCAGAAGGAATTGCGCAGGCTAAAAGAGAAATTAAAAGACATACCAATCATGATGCTGAAATCATTGACGAAGAAATTTTGCACCAATCTGTAGAGAATGGTAAAGTTAAACTGGAGTTATTATTTACAGTAAGGGAAAATATTGCTAAACCTCAACCAATAGATCAAGGAGAATAAATATGCAAGAAGATTTGAAAACCATTGATATAGAGTTAGCTTCCCCTGATGAAGCTCTGTCATTGTTTGGGACAGAGGATCGAAATTTAAAACAGATTGAAGAATTCCTTCCTGTGACAATTGTAACACGTGGTCAAAATGTACAGGTATCGGGAAATGAAGATCATGTAAAAATTGTTGAAGAAGTCCTTCACGCCGTTCTTCATATTATTCGCAAAGGGATTACCATTTCCGAGCGGGATATTATTTATGGAATTGAATTAGCAAAGTCGGGAGAAATACAAAACTTTGAGGCATTATTTGAAGATGTATTAACAAAAAATGCCAAAGGGAAACCTATCCGTGTGAAAACACTGGGTCAACGAGAATATATATCTTCTATTAAAACTAATGATATGGTATTTGGTATTGGTCCTGCAGGTACGGGAAAAACGTATTTAGCTGTGGTAATGGCTGTACAAGCCTTACGTAACGGTGAGGTGAAGCGTGTCATTTTAACCCGTCCCGCTGTTGAAGCCGGGGAAAGCCTCGGTTTTCTGCCAGGTGATTTGAAGGAAAAGGTGGATCCATATTTAAGACCCTTATATGATGCATTACATGATGTGATGGGAACCGAGCATACAGTACGGCTAATGGAAAGAGGAACTATTGAAGTGGCCCCGCTCGCTTATATGCGCGGAAGAACACTTGATGATGCCTTTGTTATCCTTGATGAGGCGCAAAATACTACACCGGAACAGATGAAAATGTTTTTAACCCGGTTAGGCTTTGGTTCTAAGATGATTATTAATGGCGACATTACACAAATTGATCTGCCTAAAGGGGTTCGTTCCGGATTAAAAGTGGCTGAGGATCGTTTGAATGCCGTGAGGGGAATTGCCTTTACGCACTTGAAACAATCGGATGTAGTAAGGCATCCTTTGGTACAGAAAATTATTGATGCATATGAGGAGCAGGATAAATCCGGCAGGTAAGACCCATTTTCAGGGTCTTATTTCTATATAAATAAAGCTTTCACATACGGGAGTAGGGGAATATGAAAAGAAAGTTCTTAAGAAGTATCCAAGATCAAACCTTAATGAAGAGTCCGCTTGTCTGGATAGTCTTATGTGTCCTTTTGACAGGTGTGTGTTTCTTTGTCATGGCTTCATCGAATGTTCAGCCTCAATCCTATGAAATAGAGCGATTTACAGAAGCGAAGGATACCATTTATTCTCCAGTAACCGTGGAAGATCAAAAGGAAACGGAAGCGAAAATTCAGCGCTCTGTGCAGGCCGTTGCAGAACAATACACAATCTCAGACAATGTAACGGAAGAACGGCTGGAATACATTAATGAAATCTTTGATGCAGCTGCTCGTGTTAATCAAAATGCAGACGAACAGCAAACAGATGGGGGAAAAGGTACATCTGAAGACAAGGAAAACCTTTTGATGGAATATGAATCTTTGCTTTCGGAAACGATTTTGAAACATATTAATTCGACCAGTCTGGCTGCGATTATAGGGCTGGAGACCGAGCAGCGTAAGAAAGCACAGGAATTTTTGAACAAACAGGTCCGCAGCATTTTGGAGTCCGGTGTAAGGAGCTCGAATCTGAATCAGAAGCAAATTGAAATGAACAGGCACATTATGTATGAGGATTTTTCCAGCTCTATCAAAACAGCTCTAAATGAAATTGCTGAATTTGCTATCGTTGAAAATTCTTTTTTTGACGCTGAAAAAACCGCAGAACAGAGGCAAAAGGCTGCAAGTAATGTGGAACCGGTGATGATTCGTGCTGGAGAGAAACTGGTGGAAAAGGGTGAAATCATTACCAATGAGATATACGATGATTTAATGCTTGTAGGCGTCCTGAAAAATGATCGTAATCTTCTTCCGTATATAGGTCTTGCATTGCTTATTTTGATATTGTGCAGCCTGTTATTCATGGAATGGTATAAGCAAAACGTTTGGCGCCGGAATGACATTTTTATCATTTTTCTCATTAGCATAGGGACCGTAGCCATTATGAAGGTGTTTAGTCTGTTTGATTCAAATGATACACAATTATTTTTGGCTATACCGGCAGCTGTGGGCGTTATGATCGTGAAATGGTTAATCAGTGACCGTATGGCCATTATGCTAGCTGTTATCTTCGCTATTTTAGGGTCGATCCTGTTTAACTTTCATATGCCGGGTTACCTGAATGTAAAAGCTGGATTATTTCTGCTTATA
This sequence comes from Virgibacillus sp. MSP4-1, assembly GCF_010092505.1. Classification (NCBI taxonomy): domain Bacteria; kingdom Bacillati; phylum Bacillota; class Bacilli; order Caryophanales; family Bacillaceae; genus Virgibacillus; species Virgibacillus sp. MSP4-1. The sequence goes on along the minus strand of NZ_CP048021.1, from coordinate 1,440,892 downwards.
TCACAATTAACAGGTATTTATTTATTTCAGAACTTTAAGGAAAAGGGCGAAATATTAAAAACAGGACTGGGTTTATTAGTCGCTAATGTCTTTGTCATTTCATTTTTCCAGTTCATTTCCTTCAATCCAATAGAGTGGAGATCCTTCTTAACATTGATTGGCTTTGGGTTTTCATCAGCATTCTTATCCACAGTCCTGACTTTGGGACTTATGCCGATTTTTGAAACAGGACTGAATATATTAACGGAATCCAAGCTGTTGCAGCTATCGAACCCTAATCATCCATTGTTACGAAAAATATTGATTGAGGCTCCGGGAACCTATCACCACAGTGTTATGGTGGCCAACTTAAGTGAAGCGGCCTGTGAAGCGGTTGGGGCAAATGGTTTACTGGCGAGAGTTGCTTCTTATTATCATGATCTTGGTAAGACGGTAAATCCAAACTATTTTATTGAGAATCAAATGGGAGAAAGGAACCCGCATGATTACCTGACACCAGAGGAGAGTGCGCATATTATCATTCGACATCCTTATGATGGAGCTCATCTGTTAAGAAAACAGAAAATGCCTGAGGAAATCATTCATATCGCTGAGCAGCACCATGGAAAAAGTTTGTTAAAATATTTTTATTATAAAGCAAAAGAGATGAATGAGGATACGAAAGAATCAGATTATCGTTACCCAGGGCCAAAGCCTCAAACAAAGGAAGCGGCCATTATTTGTATATGTGATTCTGTTGAAGCAGCTGTTCGATCAATAAATGAGCCTTCAATGGATAAAATAGAAAAAATCGTAAAGTCCATTATTCAGGATAAGCTCATGGACAATCAGTTAAACGACAGTCCACTGACATTTAATGATTTACATAGAATTGAAACGGCCATTTATGAAGTTTTAAAGGGAATTTTTCACTCGCGCATAAAATATCCGGAAGTAGCAGCAAGGGAGGACAAGTAGATGCAACTCGATTTATTTGATAAAACGAATACGATAAAAGAGGACCACAGGAATTTAGTGACTCGACTTTTGGAATTTTCAGCTGAACAGGAGGAGATTTCCGAGCAGGCAGAGATGTCTGTCACATTCGTCGATAATGATAATATCAGGGAGATGAACCGTGATTACAGGGGAAAAGATTATGCCACAGATGTCATTTCTTTTGCTATGCAGGACGAGGGGGAAGATGAAATCGAAATTTTAGGAGATGACGCTCCCCTTATTCTGGGAGATATCATTATATCAGTCGATAAGATTTCCGAACAGGCAGGAGAGTATGGACATTCTTTTGAACGGGAGCTTGGCTTTCTCGCTGTTCATGGCTTTTTACACTTGCTCGGCTATGATCACATGGAGCCCGAGGATGAAAAGGAAATGTTCGGAAAACAAGAGGATTATTTGAATGAATTCGGACTTAAACGGGAATAAGCGTAAAAAAGGAATAGGGCTCAAGTATGCTTTCATAGGACTGAGACGGGTCTGGACATCAGAAAAAAACTTTCGAATCCATATAGTTATATCAGGGCTGGTTATCTTCTTTGGCATTCTGCTTAATCTATCTTTGTCTGAATGGCTATGGACAGGTGCATGTATTGGTCTGGTTTTAATACTCGAGACCCTGAATTCTGCCATAGAGGCCATTGTGGATTATTTATTTCCCAACTATCATGATGCAGCAGCCAAAGCAAAAGACATATCAGCAGCTGCCGTTCTTTTATCCGCTCTGTTTGCTGTTTTCGTTGGAGTGCTCATCTTTGTGCCTAAAATTATAAACCTGTTTTAAAACATGTCTGTTTGTAACCCAGGCATGTTTTTGTTTTTTTGTCGAAATTTTTTATTTCGGTTTATTATACCGCTAGTTTCGAGAGATTTTGTCGTTTGTATGAAATTCACATCATTTTGTTGTAGAATGAAGTTAAGAAAAAAGAATTTCGGCGATTCGTAAAGATATAGGAAATCGTATAAGCTAATCTTGTACAAGCAAATACACCTTTGGAGGAAACAGTATATGGACAATCAATCCTTTCGTTCTGGTTTTATTGCTATTGTAGGTAGACCGAATGTTGGAAAATCAACTTTTATGAATCATGTCATTGGTCAAAAAATTGCGATCATGAGTGATAAGCCACAGACAACACGTAATAAAATTCAGGGAGTACTTACAGATCATGATGCTCAAATGATTTTTATTGATACGCCAGGCATTCATAGGCCGAAGCATAAGCTCGGTGATTTCATGGTAAGAACAGCCCAACAGACGTTAAATGAAGTAGATATGATCATGTTTATGATTAATGCTGAAGAAGGCTATGGTGCAGGTGATCAATATATTCTGGACAGACTCCAGTCAATTAAACAGCCAGTATTTCTGGTCATCAACAAAATTGATCAGATTCACCCTGACCATTTGCTGCCGTTAATTGAAGAATATCGAACCAAACTCGATTTTGCTGAAGTTATTCCCATTTCAGCTTTGGAAGGGAATAATGTAGATCATCTAATGAATGTGATGAAGACGTACCTTCCAGAAGGACCACAGTATTACCCGGAAGATCAGATCACTGATCACCCTGAACGTTTTATTATTAGTGAATTAATCAGGGAAAAGGTTCTGCAGTTGACCAGAGAGGAAGTGCCTCATTCCATTGCCGTGGTTCTGGATAATATGGAAGTGAGAGATCAAAATAAAGCGGTTTATGTTCAGGCTTCCATTATTACAGAGCGTCCTTCTCAAAAAGGGATTATTATTGGAAAGCAGGGCAAGATGCTCAAAGAGATCGGACAATTAGCCAGGAAGGATATTGAGTCCTTACTTGGATCCAAAATTTATCTGGATTTGTGGGTGAAGGTACAAAAGGACTGGAGAAATCGTATGAAACAATTACGTGAATATGGTTTCAATGAAGATGACTATTAATGATATGCATGGAAAATATTAAAACTCATGAACCTTTAGGACGTGGTCAACCTATAAGTAAAGCGGTTTTTTCAATTTTATATTGAGAAAACAGAAAGGTGGGTTTCGAATGATTGATCTTACATGGAAACTTTTCAGTCAGACAGGTAATATTGAAACCTATTTACTTATGAAGGAGTTGGAAAATACCTATAAGCAAATACCGGAATCCGAAGAAGAACAGGATGCCATGGAATTTGATTCAAATATATAGTTAATGTTCGTTTTTTTATAAAAGATAAGGTGAAAGATATGGAGAAAATAGAGGGTATCGTCATTCGTACGCAGGATTATGGAGAATCACATAAAATTGTAACCCTTTTTACCAGAGAAAAGGGAAAAATTGGATTGATGGCAAAAGGGGCCAAAAAGCCAAAAAGTCAAATGGCTGCTATAACGCAGCCATTTGTTTATGGTGAGTTTCTTATTCAGCCCGGGAGGAATCTGGGCACGCTTTATCAGGGGGAAATCACACACTTTATGCGGCAGATACGTGAGGATATTGTTAAGACTGCATATGCCGCTTATTTAGCTGAATTGACAGATAAAGTTTTAGAAAATCATTCTCCTGATCTGTTTCTTTATGATCAATTCATACATACGTTTGAACGTCTCCAAACAGAAGAGAATCCTGAAGTCATTGCTATGATTTATGAATTAAAGGTATTTGAGAAAGGCGGTTTTGCCCCTGAACTTAATCAGTGTGTAAGTTGCGGAAGAACAGAGGGCATCACCCATTTTTCTGTTTCTGAAGGCGGGTTTTTGTGTCATACATGTGCCCATATAGATGGTCATGCGCTACACCTAAACGAAGCATTGTTCAAACTTTTACGTACCATCCGGTATGTTAAGGTGGAAAGAATCGGGAAAATTTCCATTAAAGAAGAGAATCGGAGAAAATTGCGACAGATTTTAGATGATTATTATGATTACTATGGTGGCTTCTATATAAAGTCGAGAAAATTTTTGAAACAGCTGGACAAATTTTAATGGGGCCACTGTTTCATTATTTTTGTCGTGACTTGTAAAATAAGATATAATATTCTCAAAGTGACACACTAATTATCAGTTGCTGGTCAGGACATAATCAGGAGCTGAATTTCCTTAATGGAGAAAGCTTCTTTGTTTTAGGCAAAGGTGGTGAGAGGATGGAGCTATCTGATCGTCAGGAACAAATTATCGAAATTGTAAAAGAAAATGGACCTATAACGGGAGAGAATATTGCTGATCGGCTGAGTTTAACAAGAGCTACACTAAGACCGGACCTGGCTATATTAACGATGGCCGGCTTTCTGGATGCAAGGCCTAGAGTTGGTTATTTTTACACAGGAAAAACAGGATCAGAGCTGTTAACGGAGAAGCTGAAAAAATTCAAGGTGAAGGAATTTCAATCCATTCCCGTTGTCGTAACGGAAGATGTGTCTGTCTATGACGCTATTACAACGATGTTCCTTGAGGATGTAGGAACTTTATTTGTCGTAAATCATCAATCTTATCTTGTTGGCGTTTTATCACGTAAAGATTTAATACGGGCAAGTATGGGGAATCAGGATTTATCGGAAATTCCTGTACATATCATTATGACGCGTATGCCAAATATAACGGTCTGTACAAAAGAGGATTTGTTGCTTGAAGCAGCACAGCAGTTAATTGAAAAACAAATAGACAGTTTACCTGTTGTCCTGGAAAAGGAAAACGGACTGGAAGTTGTGGGGCGGATTACAAAGACGAATATGACGAAGGTGCTGGTCGGATTAGTCCGGGATGATCTATAAAGGGGATTATGATGATAGGGAGGAGTTATTGTGCAGAAACCAATTGTATATGTAGTATCTGATTCCGTTGGTGAAACAGCAGAGTTAGTCGTCAAAGCCAGTTTAAGTCAGTTTAATAATGGGGATTTTAAAATTCAGCGCATTCCTTACGTTGACGATGAGGGTACCATTCTTGAGACCATTGAACTGGCAAAGTCAAATCAGTCGATGATGGCCTATACACTTGTGAAACCGGAATATCGCAATTTTATCCGAAAGAAAACAGAAGAAGCAGGGATCACCGCTGTTGATATTATGGGGCCTATGATCGATGCGATGAAAAAGCATTTAAGCCGCGAACCGAAATTGGAGCCGGGCCTTGTACATAAACTGGACGAGGATTATTTTAAGCGGATTGAAGCTGTTGAATTCGCAGTTAAATATGATGATGGCCGTGATCCAAGGGGGATCCTCTTAGCCGATATCGTATTAATTGGTGTTTCACGTACTTCAAAAACACCATTATCTCAATTCCTGGCCCATAAAAAATTTAAAGTAGCCAATGTTCCTATCGTCCCGGAAGTAGAACCACCTGAAGAACTATTTCGTATTAATCCTTCTAAATGTATTGCACTAAAAATTAATTCCGAAAAACTGAACCATATTCGCAAGGAGCGTTTAAAAGCATTAGGCTTAAACTCTACAGCCAATTACGCAAATATGGAAAGAATCAAGCAGGAATTAAATTATTTTAATAATATTGTTGATAAACTTGGCTGCAGGACGATTGACGTCTCAAGTAAAGCAGTAGAGGAAACAGCTAATCTAGTCCAAAATTTAATGAAGAATCAATCCACTGAAGGCTTGTAAGATCTCACAATCTTACAGCCTTCTTTTTTCCAATCACTGGCATAGGTTGAATTGTACGAAAATAGGATAAAATAATAGCAATTTTACACTTTATGTATTATAATGTTCTATCTGTGGTAAAAATGGAAGTAGGTTTAGAATATCAGGTCAAAATTAAAAATAACCTTTTGTTCTTTTAAAAGAAGGAATGAACGTCATTTTGTCGAAGTATAATTTGGTATGAACGTCATATTTTTTACCAATACGAACCCATACATAAACCATATTCCTTATTTTACCCATTTGTTCAATTGATAACAAAACAGACTTTTTACGGATTTTTATAAAATTCCTGTCGATTTATGAAGGATTTTTATAAAACATCCAGAATCTAAAAAAATGGTGATGGAAATGCCAGAACAAATTCCAGAAGAATTTATTGAAGAAATAAAGTCCGAAACCGATGTAGTTGAAATCATCAGCGAGTTTGTCCAGCTAAAAAGAAGAGGACGTAACTATTTAGGGTTATGTCCTTTTCATAGTGAGAAAACACCGTCCTTTACCGTATCACCTGATAAGCAGATTTTTCGTTGCTTTGGTTGTGGTAAAGGTGGAAATGTCATCACCTTTTTAATGGAATTAGAGGGTATTTCATTTTTTGATGCAATTTCAAGGTTAGCTGAAAATACAGGGAAACCTGTTCCGAATCAGATATCAGCTAATCAGAATTCATCTTTAAGTCATGAAGACCAGAATATGCTTGAGGCTCATGAATGGTTAATGAAATTATACCATCATTTGCTTAAGCATACAAAAGAAGGAAAGGATGGGCTTGAATATCTAAAAAATCGAGGAATTAGTGATGAAACCATCGACCAATTTCAACTTGGGTTTGCTCCTGATATCGAAAATTTTACAGCTTCATTTTTGGAGAAAAAAGGTTTTTCGTTACAATCCATGATAAAAGCAGGGTTATTGGCCGATCATCGAGAAAATAAATATATAGACAGATTTCATGGAAGAGTCATTTTTCCTATCCGAAATCATCAGGGAAAGACGGTGGCATTTGGAGGAAGAATGATTTACCAGGGTGAACCGAAATATTTAAATAGTCCTGAGACCGGTATCTTTCATAAAGGGAATATATTTTACAACTTTGATTTAGCCCGTCAGGCGATCCGGAAATCCGGGGAAGCTGTTTTATTTGAAGGCTATATGGATGTGATTTCAGCATCCCAGGCCGGGATAGATAACGGCATCGCTTCTTTAGGGACTTCGTTAACCGAGTCCCAGGCAAGACTTCTGCGGAGATATGCGGATCGTGTGGTAATTTGCTATGATGCAGACTCTGCTGGTATAGAAGCCACCAGAAAAGCAGCAAATATCTTACAAAACGCAGGATGTTATGTTAAAATTGCACAGTTAAAACAAGGAATGGATCCGGATGACTATATAAAGAAATACGGCGGTGATTCGTTCCGTGACCATGTAATTGGGGCAAGTATAACATACATGACGTTTTATCTGGATTATTTGAAAAGAGATTACAACCTTCAGATCGAAAGCGAAAGTATGCAATATATTGAAAGAGCATTAGATGAGATTGCAAAACTGCGAAAGCCATTTGAAATCGATCATTACTTAAATGAATTAGGAGACCGATTTGATATTTCCAAAGATGCTTTGCAGCAGGAAATTGCATATCGCCGAAGGAAGTTCGATAAATATAAGGATAATCAACAAACGAAAAGCCATACTAACAATAGGAAAAATAGCTATAAGGAGAATAAACTGCTTCCTGCATTTCAAAATGCTGAACGTCATTTGATTTCGCTGATGCTGAACAATCGAAATATTGCCGAAAAAGTTCAACAGGAACTTGGGGGTACCTTCTTAATCACAGAGCACCAGGTGTTGGTCACATATCTTTATGCCTTCTATGAAGAAGGTCATGAACCTGATGTAAGTTTATTTATGGAATATCTCCCCGAGTCAAACTTGAAGGATCTCGCAGCACAGCTGGCCATGCAGACAGTTCCTGATGAGGTTACTGACATGGAAATAGAGGATTATATTTATACAATTAAGAGTGAGAGGCATAAAAAAAATACCATCCATTCGCTTGAGTTAGAGCAGAAAGAAGCGGAACGGAGAAATGATCCGGTTACCGCAGCAAAGATTGCCATGAACATTCTTAATTTGAAAAAGGAATGGAAAAAAGCTAAGCATAGGTGAAGTTGTTTGTAAGGAGGGGTACTATGGCAGAGAAGCCATCTCGTGCAAAAGAAACAGAGCAGGACCTGACCCTTGACCAAGTGAAAGAACAATTGGTGGACATGGGTAAAAAACGCGGCGTCCTTGCTTATGAGGAAGTAGCGGATCGACTATCTTCCTTCGAATTAGATTCCAATCAAATGGATGAATTTTATGAACATTTAAATGACCAGGGCGTAGAGGTCATTGGTGATAATGAAGAAGATCCAAATATGCAGCAGATTGCAAAGGAAGAAGAATTTGACTTAAATGATTTAAGTGTACCGCCCGGGGTGAAAATTAATGATCCTGTCAGGATGTACTTAAAAGAAATTGGACGTGTAGACTTGCTTTCTGCTGAGGACGAGATTGACCTTGCCACGAGAATTGAACAAGGTGAATTTGAGGCGAAACGCCGTCTTGCCGAGGCGAACCTGCGACTGGTTGTAAGTATTGCAAAGAGATATGTAGGTCGTGGCATGCTATTCCTTGACTTAATCCAGGAAGGAAACATGGGTCTTATTAAGGCCGTTGAAAAATTTGATTATCGGAAAGGCTTTAAATTCAGTACGTATGCTACATGGTGGATTCGTCAGGCGATTACAAGAGCGATTGCCGATCAGGCACGAACCATTAGAATTCCAGTGCATATGGTTGAAACGATCAACAAATTAATTCGTGTCCAAAGGCAATTGCTGCAGGATCTTGGTCGTGAGCCAACTCCGGAAGAAATTGCAGAAGAGATGGATTTAACACCGGATAAAGTACGTGAAATTCTGAAGATAGCCCAGGAACCTGTTTCATTAGAGACTCCAATAGGTGAGGAAGATGATTCACATTTAGGAGACTTCATTGAAGATCAGGAGGCCCAATCCCCATCTGATCATGCAGCATATGAATTGTTAAAAGAACAATTAGAGGATGTCCTGGATACACTGACAGATCGTGAAGAAAATGTACTGCGTCTTCGTTTTGGACTTGACGATGGTCGTACACGGACCCTTGAAGAAGTAGGTAAGGTGTTTGGTGTAACACGTGAGCGCATTCGTCAAATTGAGGCCAAAGCATTACGTAAGCTTCGTCATCCAAGTCGCAGTAAGCGTCTGAAGGATTTCCTTGATTAACAAATTTTGATATGAGCCATGGTGTATATGTTCAGTCGTTATTTCCTCTGTGTGATAGCGACTGTTCATGTTTTGTTTTTTCGACTAAGAGGTGGGGCTATGAATACTGAACGTAAGTCTGTCATTGTAAAAGAGATTCAATATTGGAAAGATAAACGTCTATTACCGAGTGTATACTGTGATTTTCTTCTGGCGTTGTATACAGAAGGAAATGGATTTGAAAATGAGTCATCTAAAGCTGGCAACAGGAAAAAATTATGGCTTACGATTGACTCTGTTTTTTTATTATCTCTGATACCGTTTTCAATTCTTATCACTCATTTTACTGAATTTGTGCTTGTATTGCAAATAGGTATAGCTCTTTTATTAATTCTGATTGGACTATTTCACTTTACAGCTTTTAAAACCAGGAACTTGGAATATGCCCATGTGGCCTTAGTCTCCAGTCTCCTTGTACTTCTGATCACATCGGTATCCATAATCAGTGAATTAGCTGTTTTCGAGATTTGGGTATATTTAACGATTTTTTTAAATGGCCTGATTTGGCTTACGGCTGGATTGATTTATAAATATAAATATCTTATCGTCTGCAGTCTTGTGAATGTCATGTTTATCGGGTTCTCCATATTTCAATAAATTTTCATTTTTACCCCTTTCCTATAAAGGGTTTTTCAAGTAAAATATGTATAGTCTGTATATACTTAACAATATTAACGAGCAGAGGGGATTACATAAGGAGGAAATAAATAATGAAAAAAAATCCAGTAATACCTTTTGGGATTATTGCAGTTTTAGGAATTGTGGCTATGATTATTTTATCGGGTGTAGGTGTGAACCAGATGGACGAAGCTGGTAAAGGTGAAAAAGGAGATTCAACCGAACAGCAGGCTGAAGGCGGCGGTGAAACGACAGATGCAAAACCGGAAGATATTTTTCAAAACACATGCGCTTCCTGTCATGGTGCTGATCTTGCCGGAACAGGTGCTGCCCCTTCTTTACAGACTGTAGGCAGCAAATATTCAGCGTCTGAGATAGAGGAAATTATTAATAATGGTACAGATGGTGGAATGCCTGGCGGATTAGTTAAACCTGAACAGGCAACTAAAATTGCTGAATGGTTAGCTGAAAAGAAATAATAGTTCTTCAGGTGAATTTAACGGGATGATGGAAGAAAAGCTTTCTAACTTGTAGAAAGCTTTTCTTATTGGATAAAATACATAAATAACAAAACATCACACGAAAAGTGAGGATAAATCGTAATGGCTGAGCTTCAATTATCAAATCGTTTAAAATCAATCGCAAACTATTTACCGGAAAAGTCCTTGTTTGCTGATATTGGTTCAGATCATGCCTATTTACCCTGCTATGTCTGTTTACACGATTCAGAGGCCAGAGCTATAGCCGGGGAAATTAATCAGGGACCTTATCAGAGGGCCTGTGAACAGGTGGAAAAGTGGAATTTATCGGACCGCATACACGTACGTCAAGGGGATGGCTTATCGGTTCTGGAGCCCAATGAAGCAGAACAGATTGTGATTGCCGGAATGGGTGGGACTCTTATCACGAATATTTTGGAGAATGGAAAAGAAAAACTTGCCGGTGTTCACCGTATTATTGCTCAGCCCAATATTAATGCGAGGTATATCAGAAAATGGTTTTATGCTCATTCATTTGTTCTGTCAGATGAGGAGGTAATGGAAGAGGATGGGCGTTTCTATGAGATATTAGTTGCCGATTATCAGCCTGATCTGGTTACAAAGGAAATGACTGAAAAGGAATATTATTTTGGTCCATATAATTTGCAGGACAATAATCAGGCCTTTATCAAAAAGTGGGAGCATGTACAGAAAAGAAAAAAGCAAATTATTGCTCAAATGAAAAATGCTTCACACCCTGATGAAGAAAAGATAACGGAATTTGAACAAGAAATGAACTGGTTAAAGGAGGTTTTAAAACATGAATAATACGCTAACCGGTCAGGAATTGGTGAAAATGTTTGAACAATGGGCACCGAAGTCTTTAGCCATGGAAGGCGATAAGATTGGACTGCATGTAGGGACATTGAACAGGAAGGTCCATAAAGTGATGGTCACGCTTGATGTACTGGAGAATGTAGTGGATGAAGCTATTGAAAAAAATGTAGATTTTATTTTAGCTCATCATCCTTTTATTTTTAAGCCATTGAAAAAGGTAACCCAGGATGATGAAAAGGGACGGATACTTGGGAAATTAATGAAGCATGATATTACGGTTTATGTTGCCCATACTAATCTTGATATCGCTAATGGTGGCATGAATGACATGCTTATGGATGCTCTTGGGATAAAGGAACGTGACGTATTGATTGAAATGGGGAAAGAGGAATTGTATAAATTTGTTGTATTTGTTCCTGAATCTCATCAGGAAGAAGTCAGGGAAGCTCTGGGTAACAGTGGGGCAGGGCATATTGGCCTATACAGCCACTGTACATTCCAGACACAGGGACAGGGGACCTTTAAGCCTCTTGAAGGAACCAACCCATACATAGGCAGCCAGGGCGAGCTTGAGAAGGTTGATGAAGTTCGGATGGAGACCATTGTACCGAAGCATTTCCTCACTCAAGTCTTGCGGGCGGCTGAAGAAGCACATCCTTATGAAGAAATGGCTTATGATCTATATCCATTGGAAAATGAAGGGACGTCCTTTGGCTTAGGAAGAATCGGAACCTTAGACAAGAAGATGTCTTTAAAAGAATTTGCGGAACATGTAAAAAAGTCCTTTGATGTTCCAGCTTTACGGGTAGTTGGTGATTTGAGTAAAACAATACGGACCGTGGGCATCATTGGCGGAGACGGGAATAAATTCCTTACCCAGGTAAAAAGAAAAGGGGCTGACGTTTTTATAACAGGAGACCTTTATTATCATACTGCCCATGACGCAATGGGAATAGGATTAAATGTAATTGATCCGGGTCATCATGTGGAAAAGGTCATGAAAAATGGTGTAAAACATTATTTAGAAGAGCAATGTCAGAAGGATTATAAAGATGTGGAAATTATGGCTTCAGAAGCAAATACAGAACCCTTTCAATTTTTATAAATTATAACAACAGCCCCTTTAAATTATGAAGGGGCTGTTGTTCGGGTTTGCATTTCCTAGGCTTTCTTTTGCTTTACTTTTGGAAGGATCTTTTGTTTTTCCACATTTGAAGTGGTGTCCCAGGTGTCCGGATTCGCCGGGTTATATCCTTCAATAAATTTAATAACCTCTTTTGTGATCGGTGTTGGTGTGGAGGCGCCTGCTGTTACTGCTACTGTGGATCTGCCTTCCAGCCATTCCAGATTTAACTCGGACAGGTCGGCTATACGGTAGGCTTTTGTGCTGGCAATTTCCTCGGAAACTTGTGCAAGTCTATTGGAATTATTTGACCTTGGATCACCGACAACAATCGTAAGGTCTGCTTCTTTAGCCTGTTCAGCAACAGCCTCCTGTCTCACCTGTGTTGCCATACAAATTTCCTGGACCATATCGGTTTGCGGATATTTTTCTTTCACCCTCTGCATGACATCATAAACATCCCACTGACTCATGGTGGTCTGGTTAGTCACAAGAATTTTGTCTGATTCAATGTCCAGCAGTTCTGCATCTTCCTCTGTCTGTATTACATGTACGTGTTCAGGAGCTACGCCAGCCGCACCTTCAGGCTCAGGATGTCCTTTTTTGCCGATATAAACGATTTCATACCCATCTTTTACTTTATCCCGAATGAGGTTATGAGTTTTGGTTACATCCGGACAGGTCGCATCTAAAACGGTTAATCCTTTTTGCCTGGCACGCTCTTTTACTTCGGGTGACACTCCATGGGCTGTAAAAATAACGGTACCTTCGTTAATGTCTTCCAGCAAATCCGCACGATTCTTTCCGTCCAGAGTGATGACCCCTTCTTCTTTGAAGGCATCTGTGACGTGATTATTATGGACAATCATACCAAGAATATAAATAGGGCGTGGCAGGTTTTTATCTCTGGTTGCATTCTTGGCAATGACCATAGCATCAACAACACCGTAGCAGTACCCGCGCGGAGCAATTTTGATAACTTCCATAGATGGATTCCCCCTCAAAAGTCTATTTGAAATCATGTATGTATCGTTTTATGCTGTTTCTTTCATTATAAAGGTTAGGAGTCATGAAGACAAAAGAATTCACGGGACATTGGCAAATTTATCTATACTTTAATATAATATATATGCACGAATGAAAAAGGAGACCACTTATATGAGTCAACGTACTTTTAAAGATTTTACATTTCAACCGTTTTTGTATGAGGTTATTGATAAGCTTAACTTCAGAGAGCCTACGCCTATTCAGGGGGAGGTTATCCCTTACGCCTTAAAAAAGCAGAGTTTGATTGGCCAGTCACATACAGGTTCAGGAAAAACACATGCATACCTTTTTCCTCTGTTTAATCAAATAGATGTTACGCAAAATCATGTACAAGCTGTGATCACAGTTCCGACTCGTGAGCTGGCCATGCAGATTTATGATGAGATCAGGAAAATGATTGAGTATGCAGACGAGGAAGAAAGTATACGTGCCAAGCTGATTATCGGTGGAACGGATAAGCAGAAAATGATGGATAAGCTCAAACGTCCGCCTCACATTATCGTGGGAACACCAGGTCGTATTCTGGACTTAGTTATGGAGGGGGCACTGGATTTATATACAGCCTCATCCATGGTTATTGATGAAGCAGATCTGCTCATTGATTTAGGATTAATTGAAGAGACAGACCAGATATTAGTTCGAATGCCTGAAAAGCTGCAAATCATGGTGTTTTCGGCCACATTCCCGGTTCAGCTTCAACATTTCCTGAAAAAATATATTGAAAATCCAAAGCATATTACCATTACGGGTCAGAGCCTTGTTCCGGAAACAATGGAACACCGGTTAATTCCATTAAGGCACAGGGAAAAGGCTGATTTAATGGCGGACATAACTAATGTTATTCACCCATACCTTGCCTTGATTTTTGTCAACAAAAAAGAGCATGCAGACGAATTGGCGAATCAGCTGATCCAAAAAGGACTGGATACTGGAATTATGCATGGAGGACTTACTCCCCGTGAACGAAAGCGGACGCTAAAAAACATTAAAAATCTCGAATACCAGTATATTGTCGCTACAGATTTGGCTGCACGCGGAATTGACATACCTGGAATCAGTCATATCTTTAATGCTGAATTACCCAAAGAACCAGAAGATTATATCCATCGTGTGGGCAGGACAGCCAGAGCAGGCCTGGAGGGGACAGCCGTCAGCTTCTATCAGGATAAGGACGAAAAGCTGATTGAAAAACTCGAAAGTAAAGGTATTGATTTTACCCATTATGATATTAGGAAAAATGAATGGGTGGAAATAAAAGATTGGGATCAGCGCAAAAAAAGAGAAAAGTCTGAGAATGATCAGTTAGAAGAAGAGGCCTGGAAAAAAGTCCGGAAAAAGAAAAAAGTAAAGCCGGGTTATAAAAAGAAAATGAGAAAAGAAGCTGAGCAGGTGAAAAAGCAATTGAAGAAAAAACAGCAGCAGCAAAATAAAAACAGAGGAAACAGGGGGAGGAAATAACATGCTTAAAATAGGGTCTCATGTATCCATGAAAGGAAAAAAGATGCTGGAAGGTGCAAGTGAGGAAGCCGTTTCCTATAATGCGAATACCTTTATGATTTATACGGGAGCGCCACAAAACACGAGGCGTAAGGCGATTGAGGAACTTAATATTGAAGCGGGTAAAGCCCATATGAAAGACAATGGCATAGAAGAAATTGTTGTTCATGCACCCTACATCATCAATATTGGCAACACCACAAAGCCGGCGACATTTCAGCTCGGTGTTGATTTCTTAAAATCAGAAATTGATCGGACAGAGGCTATTGGTGCGAAACAGATTGTTCTACATCCCGGGTCCCATGTTGGGGAGGGAGCTGAAAAGGGAATTGCCAAAATCATAGAAGGTTTGAATGAAGTCATTGACCCAAAACAGGATGTACAAATCGCACTGGAAACCATGGCTGGAAAAGGATCCGAATGTGGACGTACATTTGAAGAGCTCGCTCAAATTATTGATGGTGTTACTCACAATGAGAAATTGTCCGTTTGTATGGATACCTGTCATATCCATGATGCTGGATATGATGTGATCCATGATTTTGATGGAGTATTGGAAGAGTTTGACAAGGTGGTTGGACTTGATCGAATCAAAGTGCTGCACATAAATGACAGTAAAAATGTCAAAGGAGCACAAAAAGACCGACATCAAAATATCGGTTTTGGCGAGATTGGTTTTGAAGCCTTAAATTATGTGGTCCATCATCCAACATTCACCCACTTGCCCAAAATACTCGAAACGCCTTATGTAGGTGAAGATAAGAAAAACAAAAAGCCGCCCTATAAGCACGAAATTCAAATGCTGCGCACCAAAGAATTTGATGAAGACATGAAAAATAAAATTATGGGTGATTAAGAAAAGCGGAGGCGACTGATCAGGTCATGCGGGATAAGACAAAGACATGAAGTGGCAAGCTTTTGGCCACAGAATGGCTTTGACTTATATCCGCCTTGACCTAGGAGCCGCAGCTGGACAATAGAAAAGCGGAGGCGACTCGAAGCAAGAAAGTACACTTGCTTCTGCGATGCTAATTCTTAGAAGGATTCCTTAGTGTTCAGGTCATGCGGGATAAGCACGCTCCATTGTGCAAAAAATTGTGCACAAAGGGGCGTGCATTATTTAATGCTCAAAACAAATGGTCAACTCCATATTTTTTAGTTAAATCCTTAAATAAACGGTTGGCTTTCCTGGCCGTCTTTTCATCTTTAATTTGTGCTATCTTTTTAAGGATTTTAATCCGATCCTTTTCGTTAAAGGGATCAAAGGATGTGTTCTTTATATATTTCGTCATTTGTTCTGCTTCACTGTGTGTCAGTGAAAATCCGTACTGTTTGCCATACTGAATCATTTCATTGGCAGTTAATCCTGCCAATTTTTCACGTATCATTTGACGAATGATAGGTTTCACAGTTATCAACCTCAATTTTTTTAATTTCTGTATATTATATGTGAACTGATTTGAATGTGAACACAAAAGATTGGTTAATAATGACACGTAAGATATTTACCCATCTGCACATGATAATATTGTACCTCTTCATTGGAAAGTGAGGGATAATCATGACTTCACATGACAATAAAAATAATCAACACAGATCCTATGCAGATGACAGCTGGCGTCCGGACGAAAGAAATACCAATTATTATTCTCAGGGTCAGCTGGGTGCAAATACCAAATTTGAATCGGCAGAAGACCGAAACTTTGACGAGCAGAAGCGTGAAGAAGAGTTTGCAGCTGAGACAGCAATCAGCCCAAATGAACTTGATGATCGCACGCAGATGGCTGAACGTGAAACGCACATGGAGGAAACGGCAGAAGCCGGATGGGGATGGGCTGCCATTATCCTGTCCTTATTAGCCTTCTTCATGTGGCCGCTTGTCATGGGTATTGCAGGTATTGTGGTTGGTGTTATGGCAAAAAGAAGAGGTGCAGATACACTGGGTAATATCGCGATTGTTGCAGGTATAGCTGCTATCGTGATTAACTTATTCTTAGCTCCATTTGTCTGACGACTGAAGCCGAAAATAAAAAGCCCCCGATTATCGGGGGCTTTTTACTTACTTTAGACTTCTACCTCACTCTGTTTTTGTTCCCTGGCATATTCTTCTGCAAGCTTATCAACTTCTTTTTTCAGCTCTTCTACCATGATGTCTTCAGGCACCTTCCGAATGATTTCTCCATGTCTGAAGAGCAGACCTTCACCTCTTGCTCCTGCGATGCCGATATCAGCTTCCCGGGCTTCACCAGGCCCGTTTACGGCACAGCCAAGAACAGCAACCTTAATAGGTGCACGTATTTCTGAAATGTATTCTTCAACTTCATTGGCTATAGATATTAAGTCAATCTCAATTCGGCCACAGGTTGGACAGGAAATGAGTGTGGCTGCATTAGAAGCCAAACCAAAGGATTTTAATAATTCACGGGCAACCTTAACCTCTTCAACTGGATCAGCACTTAAAGAAATTCTTAATGTACTTCCTATTCCTTTACTTAATATAGCACCTAAACCAGCTGCGCTTTTTACTGTACCTGCAAATAAAGTTCCTGATTCAGTAATTCCCAGGTGAAGTGGATAAGGAATCACTTTGGCGGCTTTTTCATAAGCTTCAATAGCAAGTGATACATCAGAAGCCTTTAACGAAACAATAATGTCATGAAAATCCAGGTCTTCTAAAATTTTTATATGATGCAATGCGCTCTCCACCATACCATCTGCCGTAGGATAACCGTATTTTTTCAGAATATGCTTTTCCAATGAACCTGCGTTAACCCCAATACGAATAGGGACGCCTTTTTCCTTGGCTGCACTCACAACGGCTTCCACCTTATCCCTTTTTCCAATATTACCCGGATTAATGCGAATTTTATCCGCTCCACCTTCAATCGCTTTCAAAGCTAATCGATAATCAAAATGAATATCTACAACGAGAGGAATATTAATTCTTTTTTTAATTTCCGGAATGGCATTGGCTGCTCTTTCATCGGGACAAGCAACTCTCACAACCTGACAGCCAGCCTGAACTAATTGACCAATTTGATTCACTGTAGCATCTACATCATGTGTTTTCGTTGTTGTCATCGATTGGATGACCACTTCATTTTTCCCACCAATGGTTAAATCTCCAACCCGAACCTGTCTTGTATCCTGACGATGTATGACTTCGGACATAATAACGCTCCTTTACGTCTTACAATTAAAAATTTTTAAACAAACATCTTCCATTATTATATCGGTTTATCCTGAACTTGAGAAGTAAATATACCGTAAAAGTGTTTGAATTCATTCCTTACTCGTTTCTGTACTTTGGGAAAAAGTAGGTTTCGCCGATCTGTATTTCATTTGGATTGACTTCAGGATTCAACGTTTGGAAATCTTTCAATAATTTCTGGATTTCTACCGGGTCTTTATTAAGATTTTCAGATATGGAAAGGACAGTATCACCAGGTTGGACAGTGTGTGTAACTGGTTTATATTCGGACTCGTTTTCCTGGGTAATTTCCCGATCTACAGGTACATCGGCTGGAGTATCCTCGTTGTTGTTCATTTCTGCAGCCGGGTTCTCCTGAAATTGAGACTCCGTAGCGGTACCAGCTGTTATATCGTGAATAATACTCCTTACAAATAACAGGACAATGATAATAAGTATGAGCTTCTTTAAAAGCTTCAAGCTGTTCCCTCCTTTACTTGGATACTAAAAATTCATCCAAAAAAATGAAACATTTCCGGCATGTATTCCGTATGTAAAATAAGAAATCTGGTCGTTGATAATGAGGTGACTGTTGATGTTTTTAAGCTCAGCGTTTGCTGCACTAATCCTGACCTTTTTTGGTTTTATGCTGCTCATGGGTGAGTTTCTTGTTAAGTTACGAGGGATTTCAAGTCTTCTAGGTTTCGGTTTTATATTCGTGTATTTTCAAGCTCATTTAGAAAGTATGAACACTTTTTTAGTTACACTTATCTTTTTGCTGGCACTTGCCTTGTTACTGATTGACGGAAACATTACCAATGACGGAACATTGTCAGTGATCGCCATTCTAATGATGGTTTTGATCATCGGTCTGATTCCCGGACATTGGTTAACAGGTGCTTATGGCATTACAGGTTTAATTCTAGGGATAAGCTCCAGTTTCCTCTTTTTGAAGGTGTTCCCGCCAAGAAATATGTGGAATAAAATAACTCTGTTTGAGCGTTTGACCAATGAAGCCGGGTATCATACGATGAAAAAATCCTATCGAAACCTTATTCATGAGAAGGGAATAACCGTTACACAATTGAGACCTTCAGGAACCATTCGTATAGGAGAAAATGAATACAGTGCCGTCTCCAACGGGAAATGGATTGATCGAAATACAGAGGTCGTCGTTACCCAGGTGGATGGGACAAAAATAATGGTGGAACTGATGGAAAATTAAAAAGAGAAGACAGGTGAGACCGATGAAATCAGAAGGCAGCATCTGCTTCTCGGTATATCCACTACAAATAAAAAGTAAATCCATATTTAAAAATCCAAGTCTGTTTTATTTTTACGGACCTGGATTTTTTATATTTAAATGATAATGGGCAAGATAAGATAGGAATAAAATGATTTTTTATAACCTAATGTTAAGATAGTGTAAATTTTTTCGAAAATCCTTTACAAACCTCTGCGGTTTCATTAATAATGATATAGGCATTTTAAAGAAATAGACAACTTTGATTTGGATAAGGAGTGTACAAACGTTGGAACTGGATGTACAAACATTAATATTTCAATTTATCGGTGGTTTAGGTATCTTTCTTTTTGGTATTAAATACATGGGGGATGGTCTTCAAAGGTCAGCTGGAGATCGCCTTAGAGATATATTAGATCGTTTTACAACCAACCCTTTTATGGGCGTTTTAACAGGTATTATTGTCACCATTTTAATTCAATCCAGCTCCGGGACTACCGTACTTGTTGTTGGTCTCGTAAACGCCGGGTTCATGACATTAAGACAGGCTATCGGAGTTATTATGGGGGCAAATATTGGTACGACGGTTACAGCATTTATCATTGGTATTGATATTGATCAGTATTCCCTTCCTATGATAGCTCTTGGTGCATTTTTAATCTTCTTCTTTAAAAATAAACGACTTACGTATGCGGGACAGGTATTCTTTGGCCTGGGTGCGTTATTTTATGGTTTAGACTTAATGTCAGGAGCTATGTCTCCATTACGAAGTATGCAAGCCTTTCAGGAACTGACAGTTAGTATGAGTGAAATTCCTCTGCTTGGTGTTTTTATTGGCACAGTCTTTACGTTTATTGTACAAAGCTCAAGTGCAACAATCGGTATTCTGCAGGGACTTGCAGAACAGGGAGCAATTGGTCTTGATGCCGCATTACCAGTGTTATTTGGTGATAATATTGGTACAACCATTACGGCTATCCTGGCAGCACTGGGAGCAAGTGTTGCGGCAAAACGTGCTGCACTTTCCCACGTGTTCTTTAATCTGGTAGGTACAGCACTATTCTTGATTTTATTAACACCTTTTACTCATCTTGTTGACTATTTTCAGGCACAGCTGAACCTGAATCCAAGATCAACAATTGCATTCGCTCACGGTACATTTAACATTACCAATACACTCCTTCAAATTTGGTTTGTTGGATTTATCGCGTATTTAGTAACAAAAATTGTCCCTGGTGAAGATTCAGTTATTGATTCCAAACCGATGCATCTGGATCCCCTGATTATACAGCAATCTCCATCAATTGCGATCGGACAGGCAAAGGATGAATCCGTTCGAATGGGAGATCTTGCTTTGAAAGGACTGGAAGAAACAAGACTTTATTTGAACAATAATCATCAGAAGCATTCGGAACTTGCCCTGTCCATGGAAGATGCTATCAATAATCTTGATAGGAAAATCACGGATTATTTAGGGAAGATTTCAACATCTTCTTTATCTACACCTGAAAGTAATCTGCATTCATCTGTAGTGGATAATGTAAGAGATATTGAACGTATTGGTGATCATTTTGAAAACATTGTAGAGCTTGTAGATTATAAAATCTCCAATAAGGTCCATTTAACGGAACAGGCACTGGAAGATGTGAATGAAATGTATAACTTAACCCTGGCTACTGTAAAACAGGCATTAAAGGCATTTGAAGAACAGGATCATCAGGCAGCAATGGATGTTATTCAAAAAGAAGAACAAATCGACCAAATGGAACGATCATTCCGTAAAAAACATATTTTGCGTCTGAATGAAGGAATTTGTTCCGGGTCTGCAGGTATTGTCTTTGTAGATATCCTGAGTAACCTGGAACGTATTGGGGACCATGCTGTTAACATTGCTCAGGAATTAGTAGGAAAAGAAAATAAAATGAATGAGTAATGCCTTTTAAGAAAATATCCCGTTTTATGAAAATATACGGGATATTTTCTATTTTATAAAGAAAATCCTTAAAACCCCCTTGAAACATAAAGGGGGACATGCTATATTTACATATGTTCTTGAAATTAATCACGAAATAAATGTTGACACTTAAAGCTAAACATGTTAAATTATATCTTGTCGCTGAAATTCAATATTTATTTAAATCCATTTTGTTTATTCCACCGTAGCTCAGTGGTAGAGCAATCGGCTGTTAACCGATCGGTCGCAGGTTCGAATCCTGCCGGTGGAGCCATATGGCGGCGTAGCTCAGCTGGCGAGAGCGTACGGTTCATACCCGTGAGGTCGGGGGTTCGATCCCCTCCGCCGCTACCAATTACATATGGCGGCTGTGGCGAAGTGGTTAACGCACCGGATTGTGGCTCCGGCATCCGTGGGTTCGATTCCCACCAGTCGCCCCATTTAAAAAAGAATGATTCTTAAGGACCCTTAGCTCAGCTGGTCAGAGCTATCGGCTCATAACCGATCGGTCGCAGGTTCGAATCCTGCAGGGTCCACCAAATTACGGAGGAGTACCCAAGTCCGGCTGAAGGGAGCGGTCTTGAAAACCGCCAGGGGCTTCACGGCCCGCGGGGGTTCGAATCCCTCCTCCTCCGCCATAAGGCTCGGTAGCTCAGTCGGTAGAGCAACGGACTGAAAATCCGTGTGTCGGCGGTTCGATTCCGTCCCGAGCCACCATATAAAAATGAATGTCTCCTTTCCGATAGAGTAATATAAAGCAAGCAGATTTTTAATCTGCTTGCTTTTTTACGTTCTTTAATATTTCCGGTACTTAGCCGTAGGATTTTTGGTCATAATTAACATGTGTGGGAAAATATACAGCAAAATTGTTGCATCATGTGAATACGATTGTTAATCTTAAGATAAAGGAATAACACTATATGAATGATGTTTTCCTTTGCATTACATATATTAAAAGGAGGAATTTATAATGGCTAATTTTGAACTTCCAGAATTACCTTATGCATACGATGCTTTAGAACCACACATCGATAAAGAAACGATGAACATTCATCACACAAAACACCATAATACTTATGTAACAAAACTGAATGCCGCACTTGAAGGACATGCAGATCTGCAGGACAAGTCTCTTGAAGACCTTCTTGGTAATCTTGATGCTGTTCCAGAGGATATCCGTACAGCTGTACGTAACAATGGTGGTGGCCATGCGAACCACAGTCTATTCTGGACAGTATTGTCACCAAATGGTGGCGGAGAGCCAAAAGGTGAAGTTGCGGAGAAAATTAATGCCAAGTTTGGCAGCTACGATAAATTTAAAGAAGAATTTAAAGCTGCTGCAACTGGACGTTTCGGTTCAGGATGGGCTTGGTTAGTTGTGAACAATGGAGATGTTGAAATTACAAGTACACCTAACCAGGATACTCCTCTAATGGAAGGCAAAACCCCAATCTTAGGACTGGACGTTTGGGAGCATGCTTATTATCTTAAGTATCAGAATAAGCGTCCAGACTATATTGCAGCTTTCTGGAATGTTGTAAATTGGGATGAAGTTGAAAAGCGCTATCAAGCAGCCAAATAATTAAACAGTATAAAAAAGCAGGGCATTGTGCCCTGCTTTTTTATGACCTCTTTTCTCTGTAACCTGAATATCGTTATTGTTTCTGAAGAAAATAAGGTGTAGAGAAAAGGGGTTTGAAATATGAGCGAAAAACTAAAAGCGATTGTTGGTCATGTAGATGTTAATCGTGATTTGATTTTGCTGCTTACTATTGGTGGTTTATATTCCATTAGTATTTTTCTCTCCAATACATTTGTAAATATTTTTCTTTGGAAGCAAGCAGGAGATTATGCAACCATTGCCTTTTACAATTTGGCTGTATATATAATGCAGCCGCTAACCTTTATTCTGGCAGGAAGATGGGCTAAAAAAGTCGACCGTGTAATTGTTTTACGACTGGGAGTAACTTTTTTATCCCTATTTTTTTTGACTGTATTAATTATGGGAGATTATGCGGAAAAGTACAACGTGATATTAGGTGGCATATTAGGCATTGGATATGGTTTTTACTGGCTGGCTTTCCATGTGTTAACCTTTGAAATTACAGAACCGGAAACCAGAGACTTTTTTAACGGGTTTTTTGGTTTGCTTCAGTCTCTGGGAGGAATGATTGGTCCTATCTCCGCCGGTTTCATTATTTCAAAAATGGAGGCTAATACAGGCTATACCACTATATTCACCATTTCTTTAGTTTTATTTGTCGTAGCCGTCATCTGCAGTTTCTTTCTTAATCGCAGAAGTGCAGAAGGAGAATATAATTTTCGAATTATCCTGAAAGAGAGAAACAATAATAACAATTGGAAGCGGGTATTACAGGCTAATTATTCTCAGGGATTAAGAGAGGGAATCTTTTTATTTGTCATTTCCATCTGGGTCTTTTTAATAACCGACAGTGAATTTGCATTGGGTACATTTAACCTGATCTTTTCCGGTTTTTCCTTTTTCGTCTATTACCTTGCGACCCGATTAATAAAACCAAAGTTCCGCAAAACCTCAATCTTAATTGGCGGGCTGATTCTGTATATGTCCATTTACCTGATTATTTTCTTCAAAAGCTATACCGTTTTACTCATCTATGCAGCGATTATAGGTTTTGCCTATCCAATCATTTATGTACCTTATTTTTCGATTTCCTATGATGTTATAGGGACTTCATGGATGGCAAAAGAGAAGCGGATTGAATATATCGTTGTCCGTGAGTTGTTTCTGAATTCAGGGAGGGTAAGCTCTATTCTCCTGTTTCTTATTGTCACTGCACTGTTTGACGCTGATAAGAGTATTCCTTATCTGCTCGCTACAATGGGTATCGGGCACTTGGCAATTTCTTATTTCTTCCGGGATATTCACCTTCCTGGGAAAAAGCCGAATGAAGAAAATGTGGAAAAGGAAAATAAACCTTTAATTAATAAAGAGGTTGCGGAGGATGAGAATCGTTAATCAGGAAGAGAATGTTTGGTTTATATAGGAATGAATATTCATGTCAAAATCGCTCAAGTCATGCTATAATATAGAAAAACAACAGGAATAGGGGGAGGGGAACCCTTTGACTCCAAAGAAATCAAAATCACACTTACCATTACGTTTAAATATCCTGTTTTTCTTAATCTTTCTGCTGTTTGCTTTTTTAATTATACAACTGGGTGTTGTTCAAATTTTGCATGGGGATGCAGCACAGCGTGAAGTCAGTCGCACGGAAGACACAACGGTTTCTAATCCTGTACCAAGGGGAGAAATTTATGATCGTTATGGTCGACTGCTTGTTGAAAATGAACCAAGATACGCCATTACCTATACCCCTCCAAAAAATGTTCAGCCAAAAGATAGACTGGAACTTGCAGAAAAACTGTCAAAATATATGGAGAAGAAACCGGATAAGGTTACAAAAAGAGACAAACAGGATTACTGGATAATGAAAAATAGAAAAGAAGCATACAATCGTCTATCCTCCAAGGAAGAGGGTTTAAGTGATGAGGAACAATACTACGAAGTCCTCGACAAGGTTACGGAACAAGATTTACAGCAATTAAACGAAGAAGATTTGGAAATTATCGCTATTAAACGGGAACTGGATCAGGCGCCGGCCTTAACCCCGCATGTCGTTAAAAATAGTAATATTTCAGAAAAAGAATACGCAACGGTAGCCGAGCATTTAAGCGAGCTTCCCGGGATCAATGTCACGACTGACTGGAAACGAAACAAAATCTTTCATCCAACTTTTTCGAATTTTATTGGGGGTATGACCTCATTGGAAGAGGGACTTCCGAAAGAAAAACTGGATTATTATCTTTCCCGGCAATATGGTCGAAATGAAAGAGTTGGAGAAAGCTTTCTGGAAGAAGAATACGAATCCACCTTAGCCGGTCAAAAAGAATTAGTGGAGTATGTCACCGATAAAGAAGGAAATATCATTGACTCAAAGCTGATACGTGAAGGCAAGCAGGGAAAAAGCCTGAAACTAACGATTGATATCGAGCTGCAGAAACGAGTCGATAAAATTGTAAGAGAAGAAATGAAAAAAATTATTGATAAATATCCTGGTAAGAACCAACACTTTAAGGACGCTTTAGTTGTCATGTCTGATCCTAATACAGGCGAAATTTTAGCGATGTCCGGTCAGCACTATGATCACAAGAAGAATGAGTTTTCAGATCAGTCCTATCGAACCGTTTATGATGCACACCGTCCCGGATCAGCTATTAAGGGGGCAACGGTACTTGCCGGTTTTGAATCAGGAGTCATTCGTCCCGGCACAACTTTTTACGATTCCCCGATTAAAATTGCAAGTACACCTGAAAAAAGTTCCTATCGTACACTGGGATATGTAAATGATTTGGATGCCCTTGCTAAATCTTCAAACGTTTATATGTTTTATATTGCTCTCAGAATGGGTGGAGATTATACCAACTACCGATATGTAAAAAATGAATCATCTAAAGTTAAGAACAGTTCTAAAACTCTGCAGGATTTGCGTTATTATTTTAATCAATTTGGACTTGGTGTAAGTACAGGCATTGATCTTCCCTATGAAGCAACAGGCTACAAAGGTGATAATCCAGGTCCGGGATTGCTTATGGACTATGCTATTGGGCAATTTGATACCTACACAGCGTTACAATTAAACCAGTATGTTTCAACCATTGCCAATGGCGGATATCGACTTCAGCCACAACTAGTACAGGGAATATATAATTCAACCGCTAATGGTGAACTAAATCAATTGTATAAAGGGATTCAGCCAAAAGTCTTAAATCGAATTGATATGAATGACAAGTATCTGGATCGAGTTCAGGAAGGCTTCAGGAGAGTCTTTCAACATCCGGATGGGACGGCAGATCATGTTTTTGCAAGTAAGCCATATAATCCTGCAGGAAAAACCGGAACAGCCGAAAATGAAATTTATGCCGAGAACGAAAAAGGTGAAGTGGAAAAGGTTGCTGATGTGGAAAACCATAATCTTGTAGGTTATGCACCTTACGACGATCCTGAAGTGGCCTTTTCCATCATTGTTCCGAATGTCGGACTGGATGCCAGTGATGGTATTAACTCCAAAATCGGAAGCCGTATTTTAGACGCTTATTTTGAATTAAAGAAACAAAGAGCGGAAAATGGGATTAATATGGAACTGAATCAAATGAAAAATGAAAATAGCAGTGAAAACGAGCAGAATGGCTAATATCCATTCTGCTTTTTTTATAGCGTTCCAGATTTGTGGATAAAAAATTGTGAGAGGCCACATCCGGCCCAAGGCCCTTCCGCTTTTCTATGTCCAGCTGCGGCTCCTAGGTCAAGGCGGATATAAGCCAAAGCCATTCCGTGGCCAAATCCATGCCACTCCATGTCTTCGTCTTATCCCGCATGACCTGAACAGTCGCCTCCGCTTTTCTATCACCTTTACGTTATTTTTACATTGGGTTTATATGAGATTAATAGTTGGGGCTTATTATTGATGATGTAGTAAGGTTATAAATTAAAAATCATAGGGGGAGAAAAGATGTTGAAGCACAAAAGATTATTAATTTTGATTGTTATGATTTTGACGCTCGGTATTTTAGCAGCATGTGGTGATAGTGGAGAAACAAATGAAGAAGGAAATAACAATCAGGAGACTTCAAATGCAAATGAAGGAGCTAGTGAAGAAGAGAATTCTTCGCTTTCAGGAACTGTAAAGCTAGCTGGATCTTCAACTGTGTTTCCTATTATGGAATATGTAACCTATGAATTTACGAAAAAATATCCTAACGTTGATACCCCGCTTGAGAGCATCGGTTCTGGTGGAGGATTCGAAAGGTCAACGAAGGGGGAAATTGACTTTAGTAATGCTTCCCGTCCAATTAAGAAAGAAGAAAAAGCCATTGCTGAAGAAAATGGCATTGAACTGATCGAAACGGTGTTAGCTTATGATGGTTTGTCCGTTGTTGTCAGTCAGAAAAATGATTTTGTAGATAAATTAACTGTTGAGCAATTAAGAGATATCTTCCTTGCCGAACGCGGAAATAAAAAATGGTCTGATATTAATCCATCCTGGCCTGACGAAGAAATTGTGATTTATTCCCCAGGGCATGCATCAGGAACATTTGATTACTTTAATGAAGCGATTCTTGAAGAAAAACCAATGCGTGAAGGGGAAGGGGTAACTCTTTCAGAGGATGACAATCTGCTGGTAAGAGGAATTCAAAATGACCCATATGCCATTGGGTACTTTGGTTATGCTTACTATGTTGAAAACAAAGATACCCTTAAAGCTCTAGGTATTGATAACGGAAATGGGGCCGTTAAACCATCACCTGAAACGATCCAGGATGGAAGTTACAGTCCTTTATCCCGTCCACTGTTTACGTACATCAACCGTAAATCTTTAGAGGAGAAGGAAACGGTACAAGCATTTACGGAATTCTTACTTTCGGGTGCAGCAGCGTCTGGTGCCAAAGAAGTTGGATATGTGGCACTTCCTGAAGAAAAATATCAATCACAATTAAAAGAGTTAAAGTCCATTTATGAATAAGTAATAGATAGACATGAGAGGACAGAAAGTTTCTGTCCTCTATTCCACTTATAAAAGGCTGAAAGGATGAAAGGGGTTCAAGTATGGCTATTCAGCAGACAGAACCAAAAACATGGACCATTCAGGATAAAATGAATGCCAGAAAAGAAAGACAAAAAAAACTAAGAAAGCTTGAAAAACTTGTTCCTGTATTTTTATTTTTATGTGCTATTATTTCCATTTTAACGACATTGGGTATTTTATATACGTTAGTAAGTTCAGCTGTTACATTTTTCAGCGAAGTATCATTTTCAGAGTTTTTTCTGAATACAGATTGGAAGCCGTGGTCGGGTTCATTTGGGATTCTGCCTTTGATTACCGGAACACTTCTCATTACTGGAATTGCAATACTGGTTGCTGTTCCACTGGGTCTGGCGTCAGCTATTTTTCTAAGTGAGTATGCCAGTGATCGAACAAGACGAATTGTAAAACCTCTTATTGAAATTCTGGCAGGTATTCCTACAGTCGTTTACGGGTTTTTTGCTCTCACATTTGTTACACCTTTGTTACAGAATGTAATTCCGGATCTGAAAATTTTTAATGCGTTAAGTGGGGGAATTGTAGTAGGTATCATGATTATCCCCATGATTGCATCCCTGTCTGAGGATGCCATGAGTGCCGTTCCAAATAGCATTCGTGAAGGAGCTTATGCACTTGGAGCTACACGGTTTGAAGTTGCCATGAAGGTTGTGGTTCCTGCTGCTTTATCAGGAATTATCGCTTCATTTGTTTTAGGAATTTCAAGAGCTATCGGGGAGACAATGATTGTGACCATTGCAGCCGGACAGTCTCCAAATTTAACGCTTGATCCAACACAATCGATTCAAACTTTAACATCGTTTATTGTGCAAGGTACTTCTGGGGACACGGGGTATGGCACAACAATATATTATAGTGTTTATGCAGTTGGAATTACTCTGTTTGTCTTTACTTTAGCTATGAATCTCCTATCACAATATGTTTCGCGTAAATTCAGGGAGGAATACTAATGTCTATGCTAAATCAAATGGATATGTATAAAAGAAGAAAGAGAAGAACATTGAAGAATAAGTTTTTTCATGCCCTGTTTTTTGCAGCGACTACTATTGGATTAATTGTGTTAGTCATGTTAATTTACCGTGTGCTCTCACAGGGTATGGGGAGTTTATCGTGGGATTTTATTCGTAATTTTGCAGCTCCTTATCCCGAAGAGGCCGGGTTATTTGCCGGTATCGTTGGCTCCCTTTATCTCATGGGAATTGTCGCAGTTTTTTCGATTATCATAGGAATTGCTACGGCTATTTATTTAGAAGAATATGCAAAAAAAGGGAAGCTTACATCTTTTATTCAGATGAATATTCAGAACCTGGCAGGAGTACCTTCTGTTGTATTTGGTTTACTTGGACTTACCTTTTTTGTCTACGTGCTTGACTTTGGCTTTTCTTTATTAACCGGAGGACTTACGATGAGTCTTCTCGTTCTTCCTATTATAGTCGTGTCATCTCAGGAAGCTTTACGTTCAGTACCCAGCGATTTAAAAGAGGCATCAGCGGCTATGGGAGCGTCTAAATGGCAGACAATTTTCAGGGTTATTTTGCCTGCTGCCTTACCAGGAATGGTTACAGGTTCCATTCTGGCTTTGTCAAGGGCTATAGGAGAAACAGCTCCTCTTCTAATTGTAGGTGCGGCAACAGCTATCTATTCACTACCGGATACAGCACTCGACTCGTATACGGTTATGCCTATTCAGATATACAGCTGGATTAGTAAACCAGGAGATGAATGGCCTCTGCTGGCTGCAGCCGGAATTATTATATTGTTAATCATCTTGTTAATTATGAACGCTATTGCTGTCTATATTCGAAATAAATTTCAACGTCGTTATTAATGACTAAGGAGGTACAGATAAATGACTACGCTGACAAAACCAGAGGTAAAGAAACAAGTTGAAGAGAAATTGGTGGGAAAAAATTCTGTTTTTGAAGTAACAAATCTTAATTTATGGTATGGATCGGACCAGGCTTTATATGATATTTCGATGAATATAGCTGAAAATGAAATCACAGCTATTATTGGTCCGTCTGGATGCGGGAAATCAACGTTTATAAAGACCTTGAATCGAATGGTTGAAATGGTTCCGATTGTGAAAACATCCGGATCGATAAAATACAATGAGGAAAATATTTTTGACTCAGGCTATAGTGTAGAAGACCTGCGAACAAAGGTAGGTATGGTGTTTCAAAAGCCGAATCCATTTCCGAAATCGATTTATGATAATGTTGCTTATGGACCACGAATTCACGGGATTAAAAAGAAAAAAGATCTGGATATTATCGTAGAGAAGAGTCTTAAAGATGCTGCACTGTGGGAGGAAGTAAAGGATCGCCTGGATGAAAACGCCTATGGCTTATCAGGAGGACAGCAGCAGCGGTTGTGTATCGCCAGGTGTCTTGCTATCGAACCTGATGTAATTTTAATGGATGAGCCTACGTCTGCATTGGACCCGATTTCCACACTGAAGGTAGAAGAGCTTGTTCAAAATTTACGCGAAAAATACAGTATCGTTATCGTCACCCATAACATGCAGCAGGCAGCACGAATTTCAGATAAAACGGCCTTTTTCCTGAATGGTGAGTTAGTGGAGTTTTCTGATACCAATCACTTGTTTTCTAATCCAGACGATAAACGAACAGAGGATTATATTACAGGCAGGTTTGGATAATAGAGGAGGCTAATCAATGGCAATACGGGAGAATTTTGAAGGGGATATACAGATTGTAAGCGAGTTAATTCAGGAGCTAGCTGAAATGAGTGATTCAGCATTGAAGCAAGCAGTTGAAAGCTTATATCAAAAGGATATTAAAAAAGCTCAGGCAATCATTGAAGAAGACGATAAGATCGATCAGAAAGAAATGGAAATTAATGATAAAACAGTCTTGTTAATTGCGAAACAGCAGCCCTTTGCAAAGGACCTGAGAAGGCTTATTATATCCCTCAAGATTTCATCGGATATAGAACGAATGGCTGATCATGCTGTCAATATTGCAAAGTCTGCCATACATCTTGGGGAGGACCATCCATTAAGCATTCATTCAATGATCGCTGTGATGGCCGATAAAGCAAGGGAAATGTCGGCTTTAGCTATAAAAGCCTTTAAAAACGAGGATATTTCACTTGCCAGAAAGCTCGCTGAAATGGATGATGAAATCGATGAAATGTACGGTACTGTTGTCAAAGAAATGCTTGATGAATCCGCATCAAATCCGCAAATCAACCAATATATGATGCAAATGGCTTTTAGTGCAAGGTTTATTGAACGCTACGCCGATCATATTACGAATATCGGGGAAAATATTTTCTTTTTAGTAAAGGGCGAAACCTATGATTTAAATGAATAAAAGAAAACCACAGTCCTGCTTATGCGACTGTGGTTTTTCATGTTTTAGTTTGTAATGGTTTCAGCAATCTCATAAAAGTCCATATCTGAATGAACCTCAAAATGGCCGATTTGGACAGCCTTTTCATAGCCGTGCTCAGCTAAGTAAGACTCAAATTCCCCAGCATGATCGATCATTTGCTTTTCTTGAAGTAAATGAGCCACCTCACTTGTTGCCATTCCTGATTTGATCTCAATAGTGACTGTTTTGCTGCTGTTTTTCTCTTCTTTTTTTTCTTTATCCGTCTTTTCATCATCTTTTGCAGGATTGTCTTTATTGTTTACACTTTCCAGTTGTTCCTGTTGGTCAGCCAAAGTCTGATTTAGTTGTTTCCATTTCTTTTGCTCCACAACATGAAGCCCTGCATTTTCCAAGTAGGTTGTAGCCTTTTCTGTGGTCAGGGCGGTCTCTTCATTAGCAGAGCTGGAATCCTCCACAAAATAAATAACCCCTATTATAACGGTCGCAGTAAGAATTCCCAGGGCAAATGAGCGTAAAATATATTTCATTTTAAGCCTCTCCTTCCTGCTGACCCATTTCAACAGGATATAGCTGATGAATGATGGCTCGTACATCATGAATGTTTAAGTCTGTACTTTTGGCTATTTGATCGATGGAAAAGCCTACATCGTACAGTTTTTGAATTTGCTGATAAACAGCTGGCTGGTCCTCACCATCAAAGGAAGGAGAATAGATATCCGTATTTTCTGTAAATGCTGAATCTGTGAGCAATTCTTCTTCCAAAACTTTTATTTTGTTTTTTAAACGATAGGATTCCTGCAAAGACGTAATGGATATGTCTTCAATTTGATCCTCAAGATCCTTAATTTTATCTTTTGTAAAAAAGGAGAGGATAAATAGTACGAGACTTACTGCTCCTAATGTAATTAATGCTATGATCATGATAGACACTCCTTTAGTTTATTTATACCATAGAATAATAGAATAGGGAATAAGGGATTATTACCAATTTTCCATGTGGAAAAATAGGACTTTTCCACGTTGTAATGGCAGTTATCACCTCCTCTACAAAAAAAAGGAATTGAAATGGATTAATAAGGATAAAAGAAGAATGAAGGGAAATTTTCTGTGGTCCATACCTTGAATACCCGAGAAAGATTTGGTATTATAAATTAGTCTTATGATTATTATGACTTATGCACGAAGATGAATTGACAGATAGGAATGGAGGGAAAGAACCATGCGAGTACAAGTGACTTTGGCGTGCACTGAATCCAGTGACCGTAACTATATTACAACAAAAAACAAACGAAACAATGCAGAGCGTATTGAAATGAAAAAATTCTGCCCTCGTTGCAACAAACATACATTGCATCGTGAGACTAAATAAGTAAAAAAGAGTGTTGATGTCCTTTTGAGGATTTCAGACACTCTTTTTTTATATGAACGGGGCTGCATTAGCCTGCTGATGGTTAGGTAAACTTTATAAAATGTATATATTTAAAAAGGTGGTTTATATGGATAAAAAGGAGTTGCGCAGATGGGGGATTCAAAACCTGAAGAGTATCAGTGAAACTCAACGTGCACATTTATCAAAAAAAATAACCAGTCATGTCATCGATACTGAGTGGTTTCACAAATCTGATGTAATAGGCGTAACTGTATCCAAATCCTATGAACTGGACACCTCATATCTTATACATATAGCCTGGGAAGCAGGGAAAAAGATATGTGTACCGAAGTGCTATCCAAATCAAAATCATCATATGAAGTTCTTTATCATTACCGGCTTTGACCAATTGGAAAGCGTATATGCAGGTCTTTTAGAGCCTGATCCTGATCAAGCAGAAGAAATCCCGGGGGATCAGATTGATTTTCTTGTTGTTCCCGGCATCTGGTTTGATCGGGAAGGGTATCGAACAGGCTTTGGCGGAGGGTATTATGATCGATTTTTACAAGACTTTACAAATGTGACGATATCACTCGCTGCCAACAGTCAAATTCTCCCTGCCGTTCCCAGAGATGTCTATGATCTACCTGTACAGCATTTGGTTACAGAGGATGGTATCCTGTTTTAATTTTAGTTCCTGCTCATATCGAATAAACGAAAGGGAAAAACACATCCTAAACCTAACGATTATGAAGGGGGGAAGGATGTGCGTTACTTAATCATCTTTTTACTATTAGGAGTACTGGGTGTTGGCATCTTCTTTATTTATCAAAACCGGATGAAAGTTATGAGGTTTATCATTTCCGTCGATATACTTCGAAAAATTTCCACACGTATCTTTATGAAGTTACCGGGAGTCAGGGAAAAATTTCTGGCTTCAACTCTCTCACGTTCAGCAACCTAAGCTGGACGTGTTATTTTTTTATTTTTCCACTGTATTCATGGTATGATGGGCTTAAGGAGTGTGGGAGATGTATATTCACGATGAATATTATTTTTGGCAAATAGCACAGCATCTGATGATGAAGCATCAATTTGAGCTGCTGCAGGCAAATGAACAAACCCATGAAATCTGGTTTCATAAAACGATAGAGAAAAAGTCCGTAGTTGTTCGTTTGTATTTGCAGAACTTTGATTGGGCCAATCACTTAAAACGGGATATTACTTCTGTATTAGGAAGAGTAAAAAGCATTCAAAGATCCCTCAGAAAAAAAGAGGTTATCATTCATAATCTGTACATTTCTGAACTTGAGCCCGTTGATGATTGGGAATTTCTAAAAAAGCCGATGCAATTAAAAGATAAGAAAGATCTTATCATACATACCTACTATCTTGATGAGCAAAATCGGCAGGAAGAATTAAATCGATTTTTCACGGGTATAAATGCTGAATCACCGGAAGTCATCCTTCCCAAGGATGAAGAGACCTCCGTTAATCAGATTAAGGATATAAAAAGAGAGATGATGAACAATCACCGCCAACAGCAAAAAGAAATCGCCTCTCTGTTCAGCCATGGCAAACCGGTGCTAACCTATCTGCTGCTGGTGATTAATGTACTGGTATTTTTCTTTCTTGAAATGCAGCCTGGCGGTTCACAGAATACACAGAACCTTATTGAATGGGGAGCAAAATTTAATCCCTATATAGTTGAAGGGGAATGGTGGAGAATTCTTTCTTCCATGTTTCTGCATATTGGTTTTGCTCATATTATTATGAATATGCTGGCCCTTTATTATCTGGGGAATACTGTAGAACGCATGTATGGGTCACTGAAATTCTTTTTTATTTATTTTCTGGCAGGTATATTCGGCGGTTTAGCCAGCTTTGCTTTTAATGATTCCGTAGCAGCTGGAGCATCTGGGGCTATTTTTGGTTTGTTCGGTGCTTTGCTGTATTTTGGATTTGAACATAAAAAGCTGTTCTTCCAAACAATGGGGACGAATTTAATATTTATCATCGGCTTAAATATCGCTATGGGATTGTCTGTTCCCGGTATTGATAATGGAGCTCATATGGGTGGATTGGCCGGAGGATTTCTGGCTGCAGCTCTTGTACAAATGCCTGAACGAAGAAGAACCATGATTCGAATTGTATCCATTATTGTATATGTGACAGTTGCTTCCGGACTGCTCATTTATGGAGCTGAGCGGACGAATGCTTCCACCAATCCGCAGACCGCTATTGTAAAGGCCAGTAAATACTTTGAAAACGAACAATATGAAAAGGTTATTGAAGTATTGGATCCGGTTATAGAGAATGGCGAAACATCCAATGAAATCCTGTATTTTAACCGGGCGAATGCACACTATTTATTGAACCATTTAGATCAGGCAAGAAAAGATTTTGAGTCTGCCATTCAGATAAAACCCGACCTTGCCAATGCTCATTTTAATTTATCCTTGGTCTATAGTGATCTGGAGCAGTACGATAAAGCACGGGAACATGCCGAAAAAGCGGCTCGTTTAAAGCCAAATAACCAGGATTTTCAAAACTTAAAGGACCGATTAGGAGAATTCCGGAACTCTTTGAATTAAACGATGATTCTGTCCGCTTTCATCTCTGAATAAAACATAAATGAACTTTCCTTTTTTATCGACTAAAATTAGCGGCATATAGGTGTTGATGGCATTATATTCCTTATCCTGGTGACTTTTAATACCGATAATATAATTCTGATAAAGGCCTTCCCACAATTGACCAATGACTTGATCCGTCTGTTTTCTGGTTAATGTCGGGAGGTTTTTTTGTTGATATTGCCACAGATCAGCGAGAGGAATTTCAAGATAATCCTCACTGGATAATTCGTAATGCCGCATCAATTCATTCCAATAGTGGTTTAATGCCTGTGTTTTCGTCCGGTTTAGCGTCTTTTTCCACTCTTTTTCATTTGAATTGCCCGGTTCTTTAAATGATTCCAGCGGTGAATGTGGCGAATCAATAACATAAAGTTCATCATGACTCATCATCTGGATACTTTTTATTACATCATCAGGATAGTGGACCTCTCCGTGATGAAGGGTAATGGCTTCATAGTGACTGCTGTCTTCCCCGTTCAGCAAAGTTTCCTGCTTAAGCTCGTTGGCTTTTTCCTTCCATTGATTTAATATACCTTTTAATTTTCCATCTACAAATAATAGGGAAACATCCTGACGCAAATAAATGTCCTGCTCCAGTTTAGATTGAATATCCCACTGAACTTTATAAGAATCTTCATCTGTCTGGGAAATCAGAGATAAATTTGTGGAGTTATCTGTGAATTTTATATCCTCATCAAAAGGAAAATATTTAATGACTTTTTGCTCCGGGTCATCAAAATTCACAATAAGTAAGGAAAGAATCAGAATAATAAGGAAAAGATTACCGATTTTTTTCATAAAAAGTACCTTCCTTCTGAAAGCTTGTCTTCAATTAAATGTATGACAGACAGGTTTTTAATATGAAATGTATGTTAGGACAAATTTTACGAAGACTATATAAAGTGAAACTTCCATTCAGTGGAATATTACGGCCAGTTCATACGTGATAAGGGCAGAATTTATTATTTAGATAGGTGAGATTATGTCTGAAAAACAACCGCTTATGAAGAGCTTTGACCGGAATGTTAATTATCTTAAAGACCGATTAGCTGTTGACAAAAGTTTTGATATTATTAATTTGGATCTGGATTATGCAGACCGCCGAATGGCCATGTTTATGGTGGATGGATTTGTAAAAGATGAAATTTTACATTACATTATGAAGCTTCTTTCCAGACTTGAACCTGAACAACTGGAACCGGATCCTTTTGAACAGCTCTTTAAAAAACATTTGCCATACATTGAAATTGACTACGAAGAGGATTTAAATAAAGTAGGGGATTTAGTTTTATCAGGTCCGACCGCATTAGTTGTGGAGGGTATGTCAAAAATTATTATGATTGATGCACGAACCTATCCTGTACGTGGACCTGCAGAACCTGATTTAGAGCGTGTTGTCCGTGGTGCCAGGGATGGATACGTGGAGACGATTGTGTTTAATACAGCACTAACGAGAAGACGTATTCGTGATCGGTCGCTCAGAATGGAATATATGCAAATTGGCAGACGTTCAAAAACGGACATTGCTCTATGTTATCTGGAGGATATAGCTGACGACAGAAATGTTCAGCACTTAAAAAAAACACTGGGCAGTATTGATACAGATGCCCTTCCGATGGCGGAAAAAACTGTGGAAGAATATCTTGGGGGAAGGCACTGGAATCCATATCCTACTATTCGATATACAGAGAGACCGGATACAGCTGCTGCTCACTTGTATGAAGGGCATGTACTCATTATTATAGATGGATCTCCAAGTGTAATCATAACACCGACGACGTACTGGCATCATCTCCAGCATGCCGAGGAATACCGCCAGAAACCATTTGTCGGTTCTTATCTTAGAATTGTCCGGTTTGTTTCTGTCTGGTTATCCTTGTTTGTTTTACCGTTATATTATCTTTTATCGACCTATCCCGATCTCTTACCCAAGGGTCTTGAGTTTATTGGCCCAAGTGAGACAGGGGCCTTACCATTACTGGTGCAGTTTATTATAGCTGAACTTGGAATTGATATGCTCCGAATGGCTGCTATTCATACACCTTCTGCGCTTGCTACTGCATTAGGTCTGGTGGCAGCTATTATGATTGGACAAGTTGCAGTGGAAGTTGGCTTGTTTTCAAATGAAGTTGTGCTATATTTGGCGGTAGCTGTTATGGGAACCTATGCCACTCCAAGCTATGAGATGAGTCTCGCCAATCGCCTGGCCAGATTATTGTTTCTAATCATAGCTAGTATTTTTGGTCCTGCAGGATTTGTCATAGGAATAACAATATATCTTCTTTATTTAGTTCAAATCAAGGCCTTCGATGTTCCTTATCTCTGGCCGTTTATTCCCTTTGATTATCGGGCTATACGGGATATTATTCTCCGGGCACCTATGCCTCTTAAAAATCGCAGACCTACCTTTCTGCATCCAAAAGATCCAGACCGATAAAGAAAACAGATGGCAACCGTTTAGGTCCGGGAGCCAAAGCTGGAAAGAGAAAAACAGGGAAGCCCTGACCAGACCTGATTGTATAACAAGCCTCATGGAGCGGCTTTAGCCGCTTAGTGGGGCTTGCTTACATCAGTTGGGGTCCAGGTCCCGCAGCTGGACAAAGAAAAGCGGTCTCTTTTTTATTTCATTTTGTTCCTGTCGTTGCTATAATGAAGTCAGGTGATTCTATGAACAGCATTTATGATGTAAGACAATTATTAAAAAGGTTTGGTACCATTATCTATATTGGGGATCGATTAGCCGATTTAGAATTAATGGAAGAAGAAATTAAAGAATTATACCAGGCAAAGTGTATTACGATTAAGGAATATCAGATGGCTGTCCTGTTACTTCGGCAGGAAATGGCTGAACTGAAGAAACCTGAATAAATACCGGACATAAAGTGAAACTTCCATCAGTGAGGGGGTCTCTCCATTCCTCGCTTAGTCTTGCTAGGTTTCTCTCAAGACTTGAAGTGGAGGTATTACGGCCAGTTATTACGTGATAAAAAGGGTGAAGGAATATGAAAGAAACTTATATTATTGGTATTGATATTGGAGGCACAGCAATAAAATTTGCACTTATTGAAGTAGATGGGAAAATCAATCATAAGTGGGAGATTCCTACAGAAAGAAAGGACAAGGGTTCCTATATCCCTGAACAAATTGCCAAGTCAGTAAAAGAAAAGCTGGCAGAGTTACATATAACAGAACAGCAGATTTTGGGGATTGGAGCCGGTGCCCCAGGATATGTAGATGTACAAAATGGTGTAGTATATGAAGCCATCAATCTCGGGTGGAAGGATTTCCATCTAAAGCAGCGGTTGGAAGAATTTTTAAACATGGATGCCTACATTCTAAATGATGCCAATTTAGCTGCCTTAGGTGAACATTGGACAGGTGCCGGGCGTGATTCTGACCAGCTGATTGCTGTCACACTTGGAACAGGTGTAGGTGGAGGCATTATTGTCAACGGTGAAGTGATTAATGGGGTTAATGGGACCGGCGGTGAAATAGGTCATATTACAGCAACTCCTCACGAGGGACCAAAGTGTAATTGTGGCAGGCAAGGCTGTATTGAAACCTATGCTTCCGCAACGGGGATTACCAGACAAGCTCTTCACGTAATAGAAAGAGATCAGAACACAACTCTTAAAGAAGTGTATAAAACAAAAGGAAAGCTGTCTTCAAAGGATGTATTTGAACAGGCGGCAAATGGGGATCAGGCTGCACAATCAATTATTGATTATACAGCAGATGTAATGGGCAAGATGCTGGCCGATCTTGCTGTTTCTATTAATCCGTCCAAAATAATTATCGCCGGCGGTGTTTCTCAGGCGGGAGAACAGTTGTTACAGCCGGTCCGGAAGTCCTTCCACTCTTATGCATTAAAGCGAGTGGCCGATGTCTGTCAGATTGTTCAGGCTCAGTTGGTAAATGATGCAGGAGTTGTGGGTGCAGCCTATTATGTAAAACAACGGAAATCAGTTTGAAAACATATAACAAGAACTTAATATTTGTATAACAAAGGTGTGTTGTTCCAATAAGGGACTACACATTTTTTTTTAATGTGAATATCGTATTGGATGTTCACAACCGGAATAATGGATAAGAAAGTCATGAATTCTTAATCAAAATGTAAAGGAATTTAATGGAAAATACTCTTGACTTCAACATATAAAACGTTAAAATATAGGAGTTGGATTGTTGGTTAAAATTTTGCAGAAAAAATTCAATTCTTAATGTAGGGCTTGCCGAATCAATAAACGTTTATAAGTTTGAAAGAGAATCCGGTAATAATATAGAAATGGTTGAAACATTTTCTGTGCCTGTATCGTCATAATATATAGATAGAAAAACTAGGAATATATGAAAATATATCAACTTTAAATTGGAATATGAGGAGGGCAGTACCTATATGTTACAGCGTTTACGAGTGCCACTGTTTTTGATAGCAGCTTTCATGTTTGGCTTTAAATCGTACATTGTTTATAGATTCGTGTTTGATTTATCGATAGAAAATACAATGCAGGAGATTATTTTATTTATAAATCCGTTTGCAACAGCAATCGTGCTTTTTTCCTTTGCTGTACTTATGAAACCTAAGCGTCAGAAGAAGTATATTAAATATCTTTCGCTTTTTGGAGCATTTCTCCTGTTTGCAAATCTGGTTTATTATCGTAACTTTACTGACTTTATTACCTTACCAAGTATTTTACAATTTAAAAACTTCGGTGATCTTGGTGCAAGTACAGCCAGTTCTTTGAAAGTTTGGGATATCTTCTTGTTTGTTGACACGGTATTAATCTTCTATCTCGCTAAGAAAAAAGGGGATGCCCTGGTGTTCTCCTACAACCGTAAGAGTAAATTAGCCATGATTGCATTATCCTTTTCGATATTACTAACAAATCTGGTGTTGGCAGAAATCGAACGTCCGATGCTCTTCAAACGTGGATTTGACCGTGAGTACCTCGTCAAAAATGTGGGACTGGTCAATTATCATA
Organism: Virgibacillus sp. MSP4-1; assembly: GCF_010092505.1. Classification (NCBI taxonomy): domain Bacteria; kingdom Bacillati; phylum Bacillota; class Bacilli; order Caryophanales; family Bacillaceae; genus Virgibacillus; species Virgibacillus sp. MSP4-1. The sequence continues at coordinate 1,400,945 of NZ_CP048021.1, read as the reverse complement.
TTTATGATGCTATTATAAATTCAAAAACAAAGGTACAAAAAGTAATGGCAGATGGCAGCAAACTGCATGAAATTAAAAAGTATACCGAAGAGAATATTAATGACAAGACCTCATCTGAAATGAAAGGAATCGCAAAAGGAAAAAATATTATTTATATCTCTGCCGAATCCGTGCAAAACTTTGTGATTAATCGCAAAGTAAACGGAGAGGAAATTACACCTTTTTTAAATGATTTGATCAAGGACAGTTATTATTTCAACAACTTTTACCATCAGGTGAACCTGGGAAGAACCTCAGATTCCGAATTTTTAGTGGAGAACTCATTATATCCGCTTCCTAATGGTTCTGTTTTCTTCACTCATGGACAGAATGAATTTAATGCTGTTCCTGAAATCATCAAAGACAATGGGTATTATTCATCCGTATTCCATGCGAATAATAAAAGCTTCTGGAATCGGGATGTAGCTTATGAGAGTCTGGGCTATGATCAATTTTACTCTGAACGGTATTTTAATGTGACAGAGGATAATACAATCGGGTGGGGACTAAATGATAAAGCCTTTTTCGATCAGTCCATGAAGTATCTGGAGGCAATGCCGGAGCCGTTTTATACAAAATTTATTACGTTAACGAATCACCATCCGTATGAATTAGATGAAAAATATGCATCCATTGATAAATTTGATTCCAATTCAAAAACCCTTAATCAGTACTTTCCGACAGTTCGTTATACTGATGAAGCCATTGAACGGTTCTTTAAAAACTTAAAAGAAACCGGCTTATATGAGGATTCCATCATCATTATTTATGGGGATCACTTTGGAATCAGTGAAAATCACAATAAGGCAATGGGGCAGTATTTAAATAAAGAAATCACACCTTATGATACCGTTCAATTACAACGAGTACCGTTAATTATTCATATTCCTGGACATGAAGATGATCGTGTTATTGAAAAAGTGTCCGGTCAAATTGATCTAAAACCTACTGTTTTAAATATGCTCGGAATAGAAAATGAAGAAGATATTATGTTTGGAAATGATTTATTTGCTGATCAGTCAAAACGCTTTGTTGCGTTCCGTGATGGGGATTATGTGAGCGAGGATTACGTATATACGAAAGACACGTGCTATGATCGTGAAACCGGAGAAAAACTGGATAAATCCGCATGTGAGCCGATCAAGGATAAGGTGCTAAAAGAATTAAACTATTCTGATCAGTTGATCTATGAGGATCTCTTCAGGTTCCAGGATACAGCTTCCACACGAAAAGGGAAAGAGGAATAATAAAAAGCCTCGAATCATCTGGATTCGAGGCTTTTTTAAAACAAATTTTTAAATGTCTTACGCATCAGGAAACAGTTCTGAGTAAATGGTCATCACAGAAAACCATCCAAAAACAAGGACAGATATTCCGGCAAAACCTGCTGCGAAAAGATTACGTTCTTTTAATCCGCGGATTACCGCAATTGCACATATTATTGTAACGACTAAGAGCATAATACCTAAAACCATTACAATAACCCCCTTTTTATAAATGAATAATGTGCGCTAAAATATACATGGATATGTTTAATATGTATGATATTGCCTACTCTCATACATTTTATATAATTATGGAAGCTTTGTCGAGTCATTTCATAAAATTTTAGGAGGATAAAGGATGAATGTCAAACAAATTTCACTGGGACCGCTAGGAACGAACTGTTATATCCTACATCAGGATGGAAAGGGCTTAATTATTGATCCGGGTGCAGAAGCAAACAAGGTAACACAGTATTTGAATGAGGAAAAGATTCAGCCACTCGCCATTCTGCTTACCCATGCTCATTTTGATCATATAGGTGCTATAGAGGAATTACGCAGTCAATACAAACTTGAGGTTTATTTACATGAAGCCGAACATGACTGGCTTAAAGACCCTATGCTGAACGGCTCGCAGCTTTTTGGTGTTACGGAACCTATCCGTGCAAATGCGGCAGAAAAGGCGTTGGTTCCTGGGGGGTTATCCATTGGGAATTTTACTTTTACTGTCCGTCATACCCCAGGTCATTCCCCGGGTAGTGTATCCTTTTTATTTGAGGATGAAGGGTTTGTTATAGCCGGAGATACATTATTCCAAGGAGGCATTGGCAGGACTGACCTGCCACAGGGAAATGGAGAAGAGCTGCTAACGAGTATAAAAACTCATCTGTTATCTTTGTCAGGAGACACGGTTGTTTATCCAGGTCATGGGCCTCAGACAACTGTCGAAAGGGAGAAACAGACCAATCCGTTTTTTTAGGAAGGGTAAAACGTCCGAAATGTATCACAGATAAAGCGGACAAATAGATTAAACCCCCTTCTTTTAAGAAGGGGGTTTGGGGGGATGTGCTCTGCTCATTTAAATTTGGTTAGGGATTAGTTAAGCTACTATTAAAACTATAAAGGTTAATTAACACTATGTCAATAGTGAAAACCGAAAAAAGGAGCTAATAATGACAGGGATTTTTCAGGAGATCAGGGAAAAGGCCCGGAATGGTGTGATCCCGTATGATACTTACATAGAACTGGCTTTATATCACAATAAATATGGATACTATCAGAAAAATGTCGGTAGGCTGGGAAAAGAGGGTGATTTTTACACAGCCAATCATGTCGGCGGAATATTTAGTGAGCTTATGGCCAGGATATTTTTTAAGGCAGCAAGACAGTTAAACCTTCCATTACAAATCATGGAGCTTGGAGGAGGGGACGGACGCTTTTTCATGCAGCTGATGGACGCATTCAAAAAAATGGGACTGAAACCTGACAAGTATATCTTTGTTGAACATAATCCATACGTTAGGAAACAGATGGAGAAAAATTTCCCGGCAGATGTGAACGTTGACGTGTATGAATCTCTTGAACATTATATGAAACAAGAAGACAGGTTTACAGGTTTTGTCTTTTCTAATGAATTCTTGGATGCTCAGCCAGTTCGGGTTGTCGTTAATCGCGGGGAAGAACTTAAAGAGGTCATGGTAGCTGTTAATGACAAGGGGGAGCTTACGGAAATCGAGAAGCCATGCGCAACTAATTTAATGAATTGGCTGAGTAAATGGTTCCCTCCATTGATGAATGATCAAAGAACAGAAGTACCTGTATATATGGATAACATCACATCCCTGATTGATCAGTCTCTTATAAAGGGTTTGATATTTACATTTGATTATGGATATACAAATAAAGAGCGACTCCATTATTATCGGAGAAAGGGAAGTCTGCGGGGATACATGCGGCACAGGATGGTCTATAATCCATTACAGTATCCAGGAGATATGGATATCACTCATCATGTACCGTGGGATACATGGATAAAAAAAGGGCAGGAGAGACATTGGAAGCATCATTTATTAACGAGGCAGAATCAATTTTTTGGTCAGATTGGGGAGTTGAATCATTTATTTGCCGAGGTTAAGCCTGAAGATCCCTTTTCGAAGGCGGCCAGACGAAATCGGGCCATTAGAACCTTGTTAAGCGATGACTGGATGGGCAGTATGTTTGATGTGTGTATACAATCCAAAAATATGGGCGCAAAAGTTGTGGATCATTTTCTGAACATACAGGAGAAATAAACGAGCAGAGTCGGAATTATCTTCTCCTGTTTTTTATCCATTACAACTTCCCAGACAAAAGAAAAAGGATTGGCACCAATGCCAATCCTTTTTCTTTTGCCTTTATTCCCCGCTTCTAATGTCCAAAAGATGGGACTAAGAGGAAGGTCGTATAGTACGTAAATCCAATAAAGAAAACTGTACAATAAGCACCAAATATGTACATATACAAGCGTTCTGAAAGCTTTAAGTATCCTAATGTTAAAAAGAACACCGTTTGTGCTAAAAATAAAATGGAGGTGTTATACATTTCCCCAACATAAAACATTACAGTAAATATACCAGTCCAGAAAGAAAGAACACGAAACATACGATCCATAATATCCCCCTCCTTTTCCGGGAAAGTCATCAAAATTTATTATAAACTACCTAAAAAAGAAAGTAAATGAACTTTTTGGTACTTTTAGAATAAACAGGGTATAGGACTGACTATGCATTGCTTTATACAGATAGCTTCGTTTTGTACATACAGGCCTCACAGCCATCAACCATGTTTGCTTCTTCTTCAAGTGTAACAGAAGGAAATAGCTGCTCAAACATGCCTCTTATAAAGAAGCGATGCATTTCGCAAATATTCTCATTCTGTTCTGAAAAGGCTAATTCCTTGAATGGACAATTAAAGATACTAAAAGAAATGACCTGTGCTGTTTCGTCATAGTTGAATTCAGGCTCAAGTCCCAGCATGACAGAAGTTTCTCTTAGTATGTTTATTTTTTGTTCATTAGTTTGTTGATGAACGGTTACATTTCGGTATTTAGAATTCAAAAAGTGTGAGCCGAATTTTTTTCCTGTTTCATAAAGAGCCTGTTTTCCGGGTTCTCCTAAACCAACAAGAGACTCAATAGCTATCTTAGCCAATGACTGATAATCTCTGAAGGGGAATTGCAGTTGTACAAGCTCATCAGAAAGCTGGTATATCCGGTAGGGTCTTCCGCCTTTTTGGTTTTTTTGTAAATAGGAATTTACCATGCCAATATCTTCAAGCTTTGTCAAATGAAGCCTTGCTACGTTAGGGTGAATTTTAAATTGTTTCGCAATTTCCTGAACATTTACAACATCATGCTTCTGTGATATATATTCATAGATACTTAACCTTGTGGAATCATTCAAAACATTTGTTATCTTTAATGTATCGTTCATGGTATGTTCCTCCCTGCTATTAGAGGTGGTACATACCTATCATACAAGAAGTTCTATGAATTGGGAATCGACTTAAGGAAAAATATTTGACATAAATATGAAAACTGGGCTAGCTGGATTCGAACCAGCGCATCACGAGATCAAAACCCGTTGCCTTACCGCTTGGCTATAGCCCAATTACATTTTTATATTTGCCTGATGAACTTTTTATTATTCATTGGATTCAGGATTTATTTCTAACACTATTTCCTGAGCTAACCTTGAGTTATCCTTCGTAGTTACGCGAAATTGTGCTGTCCGTTCTGTGCTGCTGGAGAGAAAGTAGGTGACTTGGACTTGTCCATCAGGATAACGATAAGTAAGATTTTGTTTTTCGGAGGTTGGTTGAAGAGAAGGCAAGTCACCCTCAAAATCTGTATAGGCACTTAAGAGGAGTGTTTCCAGATGAATGTTCTCCTCCTGATTATATACATGCTTTGCTTCCAGTGTAAGTGCCTGCAGTGCATGGTTTGTAACAAGAAACAGAGTCATAAAGAGAAATAGCATATAAGGAAACATATATCCTCGTTCATTCTTTAACGGACTGAAGCTTATAAAGCGTCCGTTCATAGTTGTTCCCTCCAATCATCTGTAAAGAAACATGAATGGTTTCCGGATTATTTTGAAAGCGGATATCCTTTACGTTAAACAGAAGAATTTCATGTCCTGTTAAATTCATTCGTCGTCTCACATTTTCCTTATATTGCTCAATAAGAATAGATCTGTTGCTGCTTTCATGTATATATATTCCGGTAGCTGAAGATTTTAGACGATACTCCTTCCCCTGATTCAACTCCAGCTGCAGCAGGTGAAAAAATGTGGAAACGGTGGCTTGTTCATTCTCCGGATATTGCCTTATATGATTCATTTGTACCAGAAGCGGGGCAAGAGTTGGTAAAATCGTTAATAAGATTGAAAGGGAGATTAAAACAGAGACTAATGTGAATCCTCGGCTAGATTCCTTTTTTAACATAGATACACTTACTTTCCTGTTTTCTCTTGATATTTTCCCATGTTATACACCCGGAGGCAGATGAATCGGCGAGATTGATCTCAATCGATGCCGGAGTATGATTGATTTTAACTTGTTTATAAATTGGATATTCCTTCTGATGGGTAAGCATTTCATTATAGAGCTCCGTCATCATTTGCGAGCGGGTAGACAGCAGATGATGTTCATCACGTGTATATTGAATGATAGGGAGAAAGATCAGAATCATTGCGAGCAAGAAGGTCAGTGATACCAGCATATCCATGAAAGCAAATCCATCAGGTTGAAGTTTTTGTGACATAAAATCGTCCTTTCCCTAGTGGAAATGTAACTTGAAAAGTATCCTCTTCCGTATGGATAAGCAGTACACCAGGCTGGTTTGGTGCCCCGGATGGATAAAAGGAGAACGGAAGCTGGAAAGATTTTAATTCCACTTCGATTTCAGAGCTGTAATTTCGTCTTACCATTAACTTTCCAAGTCCACTTTGCCGGATTTCATATTTATGGGAATCCGGATGCCAGTGCAGTCTGTATATTTCATTCTTTGTAATCGCCTGATTTTGCATCCATAATACATCCTGTTCAAACAGACTGAAAAACTGCTGAACTTTTAATTCCTTCTGTACGTTTGTATTCACTGGAGCTGTAATAAAAACGAGGGTCATGAATATCGTTAGGACAACAAGCATTTCTATTAAGGTAAAGCCAGCTTCTTTCTGTTTTAATTGACACATTTCATTTTCACCAAGCTTTTCATTACTCTACTTTTGCGACATTGCCCTCAGCGTCTATTTCAACCCCGTTTGGACATGCGGAATCATCCTCCTTTATGTAATCCCCTTCCAGGAGTGATAATTCTGTTGGATATGAATCATTTTCCAGCTTATAGACCTGTACCTGTGACTGAACCAGCTCCACATACGCATCACATCCCTTTTTGTCAATGAGTGTATTGTGTTTCCCAATATTAGGGATGGTCAGGATTAATAGAACAGAAATAACCATTAATACAATGAGCATTTCGATAAGAGTGAAACCATTTTCATTTTTCATTAGATCACCTCCTTAAATTTGATTGATCAGCCCAAACATAGGCATTAGGATAGAAAGGTAAACAAAAATAATGATAACGCCAAACAGGATAAAGAACATGGGTTGAATGTACGTAATGGATTTAGACATTTTTTCAAGGAATGTTTCAACTAGTAGGTGTGCATAATTGTTTAAATCTTTTTCTAACGTTCCATCCTGCATGCTTCTTTTGAAAATCAATCCTAATTCTTTTTCAACCAGTGGAAAGTTCTCCACGGCCAAATGGAGAGACTGTCCGGCATAAACAGAACGCATCAACATCACCGAATATCGTTTCAGTACGGGTAAATGGGTTTGTTCCGAAATGATCTGGAGTGCATTTTTTACGGACAGCCCACTTTGGAGTAATGAACTGAAGTGAAAGCTGAATAAAAAAGAAGTTTCCAGGCTTTTTATTTTTCTGACTAAGGGAAGAAAAGCGTATATTCGAATTTTTAAGTCTGTGGATAATTTTGATTTAATCACCGACCAGATTGCTGAAATGAGAAGAATAAGTAAACAGGTAATAAAAAAGAGGTTAATAAAAAACTCAATGGATGCAAAGATCTTAGGTGAAAGGTTCGGGTCTGAGTTTTGAATACCCACGTATAATTCGCTTAATGAGGGTAAGAGAAAAAACTTTAAGGCAACCATAAGCACAACTAAAAACATAAGAATTAATAAAGGATACTGCAATACTTTTTTCAGCTGATCCTGAAACTGTTTCAATCGACTGAGCAAAGCACTGCCATTTGCTAAGCTGTCTCCTAATTGACCTGTAGAACGTGAGAAATAAAGGTAAGAGGTGACAATAGGGGAGAAACCAAGTCCCTGAAAGATTTTGTCAATATGTTTTCCTTTTATTAACTTTTTTTGAATGTGCTCAGCTACAGCTCCCTGTTTAGGGTCTAACGAAATCAACTGTAAAGCTTTATTTAAAGAGTACCCATTTTGTAGGAGGGCGGATAGACGTCTGGTTAACAGTATCTGATCAGCTAAAGTTAACTTGCTTTCCCTCGTGAAAAAGTTTTTACTGCGTATTTTCATTAGTAAAACCAAGAGCATAGGCCTTCCTCCTCAGGTATTCAAATGAATTGAAACGATCATACTGACCAGGAGCAATTCCCTTTATAGCATTAGTAAGAACGTCTCCATCAATCAGTTCCAAAATAGCTGCACGCTTTTGATCTGTTATCAGACCATCTCCCAAAGGCAATAGCTGCTGAGAGGCAATACCAATTAGTGCCTGGTTAAGATCAGCTTTCGATATACCAAGATCCTGAAGACGAAAAATGGTGCCAAATGCATTTTTGGCATGAATTGTACTTAATACAAGATGACCTGTGAAGGCAGCTTGAAGGGCAAAACGAGCTGTATGCCGGTCCCTGATTTCACCAATCATTAAGATATCCGGGTCATGTCTTAACACCGCCTTCAGCCCGGCATCATAGCTCATGCCGGCTTTTTCATTAACCTGCACCTGTAAAATATTGTCTAGTTCTCTTTCGATGGGATCCTCGAGTGTAATTGCCTGAAAGGGTCTGTTTTCTACAATAGACTGCAGCAAGGCATACATCGTGGTGGTTTTTCCGCTGCCTGTTGGTCCGGTAAAGAGAATCATTCCAAACCTTTGCTGTATCCATTTCTGGAGAATTTTTGCCTGAGAAGGAAAGAGAAATAATTGCTCTAATTGTGGAACCATCTGTCGGGGTAAAATACGGATGGCGAGGCTTTCTGAAGCTTCAACAGGTAAGGTGGAAAATCGCAAATCATAAATAAGCTGCTGGTAATGATGAGTTAAGGTACCGTTTTGGGGCATACGTGTTTCTGCTATATCCATTCCGGCTGAGAACTTATAATAAGACAGCAATGACTGATATTCCGGCTGAGAAATGGAAAACATGAAATTCCGTTTACCTCCTAATCGGAAGTAAATATCCGTTCCATTCTCAGAAGGAGAGAAATGGATATCAGACGCTGATTTTGAAATCGCACTTCTTAGTATTTTTTGTGATAACACTTCACATGCTTCCATTGAGATCCCTGCCTTATTTCATTTTTGTAAATTTAAAGGTATTCTACAACCATCTGACGAAAATGTCATATATTTAAAATGGCTGAATGCACCTGGTTGAGTGCAGTAAAAATGCAACTTACTAAAGGAAAATGGGATAATGAATCAATGACGTGACAAAAAATTCAGGAGTGTACAAAATGAAAAGTATTTGTTTGATTGGATTTATGGGCAGTGGGAAAACTACATTAGGAAAGGAGCTTGCTAAAAAGTTGGATGCTGTTTTTCTCGATACAGATGAGGAAATTATAAAATGGAGGCAAATGGGCATCCCTGAGATTTTCCAAGTGGAGGGTGAAAAACGATTTCGCGAGTATGAAACAGAAGTACTTAAGGGACTTCCTCAAAAGGATACGGTTATAGCTACCGGGGGAGGCATTATTGAAGCTAAAATGAACCGGGATATATTGAACAATGACTTTTTTACGGTTTATTTAAAAACATCATTTAAAGAAATCAAGCAACGGCTTGCTTTTGACAAAAACCGGCCACTGTGGAATCAGGAAATGGAAAAAAAGCAGCAGTTATACGAAAACCGACAGTCCATGTATGAAGAGTGTGCAGATCAAATCATTCAAACAGATGATTATAGTACAGAAAGAATGGTGCAAATGATCATGAAGTGTATAGTTCATTATTAAATGGGAAATGCTATTATAAAACATAAAGATTATGGGAGTGACCCCCATGTCAGGGAACGAAATTGTTAAATATATGACTCAGGAATTGACAAAGTACATGCAATTACCTAAAGATGAACGGGAACAGAGGAAGTCAAGAAGGAAAAATGAAAAAAGCAGCCGGTCCAATCGATATTTTGGCATGCTCCCAGCGGCGTTTAAAATGTTCTGGGATGGGAAGAGGAAGAAATAATAATCCTCTTCCTTTTTTATGCTCTCAAAGCTTTTTCGGTTTTTTCACTCATGTAAAATAGACCGCCGTTTATCGGTTCAATATGGATCTTAGGCAGCAATCGTTTTTTAAGATGATCTATTTCGTTATCATACCTCTCTGTCAGCTGTTCCTGCTCCTCTTCATCCGCGGATTGAAGATAGGATTCATAGAAGTGGGTTAAGATTTCCTTTTCCTGCTGGAATTTATTATAGGACAGCTCGGCCCATTGGTGCTCCATTGAATCCAGGTACTGACGGATATAGCCCTCGATTCGCCTATAGCCACTTTGAATTTTTATGATAGGAGAAATCGTAAAGCAATAATCGGGGATAACCGTATGAAAATGGATGGATTTTATCCTTTCCATAAAATCGAATACCATCACACCACTTATTAAGTGTAAACCGACGGATAAAATCTCATCCTTCTTCTGCTGACCAATGTAGCTTATTTTGATATTCACTACAAGCCACGGGTTAAGTGCTGCCTGACTGGCCTGTTCATAAAGCATTGTATACTTACCGTGTTTCAGCTGGTATTGAAAGATCTGGTGCAGTCTTGGTGACCCAAAATGAATCCATTCCCCTTTTTCCTCTCGTTTATTCGGGTTTGTGATAAATGTCAGGGTGGCGGGCTCTCCTTCCTGACCGATTTTCTTTATATATTCCCAATAAAAAGGACGGTTAAGAAGCAAACGATCCAGTTCCTCATTTAACTTTACCGTTAAAACACCTGAATCATTTCCTTTCAGTTCGCATGCATTAAGCTCAAAGAATTTTTGAAGATAACTATGAATAGTCTGTTGCTCCATCCTCTGTCACCTCACCTTCTGCAGTATTCTGAAAAGCTGCTGTCAGGTTTTCCAGCTTAATTCTGGCTTCCCCGGGAGATTCTGATTCTGCATAGATATCCTTAATTTCATCCTCGAGATCCGGTATATTTAATTGCTGCAAAATGATGTCAAGATCACCGATGACTCTTTCAAATAAATTTATTTTTTCATAAAGTAAGGATACTAAATGCTCATCAATGGTATTTTTAATGGCTAAGTAATAAATATTGACATCCTCTTTCTGGCCAAAACGATGTACCCTTCCAATACGCTGTTCCAGTCTCATCGGGTTCCAGGGTAAGTCGTAATGAATCATATTACGGCAAAACTGGAGGTTAATCCCTTCTCCACCAGCCTCAGTCGCAACTAATACCTGAGCATGGTTTTCAAATAATTGAGTCATCCACTCTTTCTTGCTTCGCTTAAATCCACCCCTGAATGGAACGGACGTAATTCCATGCTGCTGAAGAAACCACTGGAGGTAATACTGGGTCGAACGATATTCTGTAAATACAATGAATTTCTCTGATGACTGCTGAATAATTTCTACCATTTGTTTTGCCTTGGAATGATGGGGGAGCTGTTCAATTTTTTCAATAATCTCCTTACTCCAGGAGTGACCGTCGTATTTTTCCTGATGTTTGTCAAACATTTTCTTTAAGGAAAGATAACAGGCTTCACGACTCGAACATAACTCTCTTTTTAGGGTAATCGTTGTAAATGGGTCACTGGAGACCAGATCATGATCCAGTTCATTATATACCATTTGTTCCTCATCATTAAAATCAATCCACACCGTTTCGACGTTACGCTTTGTCCATTCCACCCCTGTATCCTCTCTGCGATTCCGGACCATAACATTTTGGATAAGCTCTTTTAATTTATCATCCTGCTTAAGGGCAGTACGTTTATTCCCAAAGGTTTTAGTAAACTCGTCATAACTTCCCAGATAACCTGGTTTAAGAATGGTGACAAGGTTAAAAATATCGGACAACTGATTTTGAACGGGTGTTGCGGTTAAAAGCAGACAATACGTTTTCTTTAAACTGTTGACAAACTGATAATTTTTGGTTTTATGATTCTTTAGTTTATGGGCCTCATCGATTATTATAAAATCATATTGCTGATCAAGTACAATATCACGATGGGGTGGTCGTTTTGCTGTATCTAGGGAAGATACAACGACATCACATTGCTCCCAAACGTAGGATTTTCTCTGAGAAACCGCTGGGATATAGAACTTCTCATTCAATTCTTTTACCCATTGGTTTACAAGTGATGCCGGGACTAAAATTAATATTTTCTCTGCTAATCCACGAATCATGTATTCTTTCAGGATTAACCCGGCTTCAATTGTTTTTCCAAGTCCAACTTCATCTGCGAGGATGGCCCGGCCATTCATGTTTTCTACCACTTGCTTTGCGCAATCAAGTTGATGATTTAAAAAATCCATATGCGGCAAATGCTGAGGTGACTGAAGCCCTTTAAAATTGGAAACAGCAAGCCTTTTCGCAGATTCATAGGCCATTTCAAATATGTCATAACTGCAAAATGGACCGTGATTTTCGATTCGATCATCAAATTCCTTTATAAATGGCTGATCGAAGTTATAATCTATATTCATGATCTCTCCCCCCAAAACTCCAATAATTTGTCTTACCATTATGAAAATTCATATGATATAATATCTTTAAATCGTTACGTATACATTTCAGTTATGTTAGTTTGTCCTATTTTATTAAAATCAAAACCATGAATATAAAAAAAACATAATTAAAGCGAATGATTGCAGGGGGAGAGACTGCAGTATATGCAGCGCCGAAGGAGCAAGCAATGGGAAGATTGTGAATCTCTCAGGCAAAAAGACTCCTGCATGACGCAGCTCTGGAGAGTGTTCACATAAGTGAGCCACCCAAGAGGCAAGTGACGTAGCCGTCATCAAACTTTCGGGTTCATTGACAGAGAATTTCTCTTTTCATAATAAGGGGAATTCTCTTTTTTAGTTTGCTTATGAAAAACAGTTCCAACTGAATGGTAGCAGTAATAGAAGAAATCTATGTTTATAGAAAATACTAAAAATGTTGAGGAGGCTTTATATGTCGGAATTAAAGAAAACTCCCTTATTTCCGCTCTATAAGGAGTATGGGGCAAAGACTGTGGATTTTGGCGGATGGGCGCTACCGGTTCAATTCACTGGTATAAAAAGGGAACATGAAGCGACCAGAACAAAGGCGGGGCTTTTTGATGTTTCCCATATGGGTGAAATCCTTGTAGAAGGCCCTGAAAGTGAATTATTCCTTCAAAAAATGCTGACGAATGACCTCTCGAAACTCACTGTAAATCGTGCACAGTATACGTTTATGTGCTATGAAAATGGTGGTACTGTTGACGATTTACTCGTCTATAAAAAGGAAGAAGATCAATTTTTATTAGTCGTGAATGCAGCGAATACAACGAAAGACTACGAGTGGTTAAAGCAGCATGTAACCGATGGCGCCACGGTTCAAAATGTTTCAGATGAATATGCGCAGCTTGCTATACAAGGCCCCAAAGCAGAACAAATCGTCCAAAAGCTAACCCAAACAGATCTTTCGGAAATTAAATTTTTCAGGTTTCAGGATGATGTCCAGTTCGAAGGTTTGCAGGCCGGGGCGCTTGTTTCCCGAACAGGCTATACAGGAGAAGACGGCTTTGAAATCTATCTTGCTCAACCAGACGGACCTGTTCTTTGGGAAAAAATCTTACAGGCAGGTGCAGAAGAGGGAATTGCACCTGTAGGACTTGGTGCCAGGGATACACTTCGATTTGAAGCGAATTTAGCTTTATATGGGCAGGAATTAACAAAGGACATTACCCCAATAGAAGCGGGGTTGGGTTTTGCAGTGAAACCTCAAAAAGATGTGGATTTCATAGGAAAGGACACATTAAGGAAACAAAAGGAAGAAGGACCTGAACGAAAATTAACAGGAATTGAAATGATTGATAAAGGAATTCCGCGTCACGGTTATGAAGTTTTTAAAGGCGAAACAAAAATCGGTGTGATAACTTCCGGCACTCAATCACCTACACTTGGGAAGAATGTGGGTCTTGCTTTGATTCATCATTCTTTTACAGAAGAAGGTGAAGAATTGGAAATACAAGTAAGAAAGCGTCGTTTAAAAGCAAAAGTTGTACCCGTACCGTTTTATAAGCGTAAGTAAAAGGAGGGAATTTCATGAGTTTTCGTTATCTTCCTATGACTGAACAGGATAAACAGGAAATGCTTCATACAATAGGAATTGATTCCACAGAAGAGTTATTTCAGGATATTCCGGAAAAGGTCCGGTATAAAGAAAGATTAAACATAAAAGAAGCCAACAATGAATCGCAGTTAAAAAAGGAACTTAAAGAGTTATCAGAACAAAATGTAAATCTTAAAACCCATACATCATTCCTGGGTGCAGGCGTATATGATCATTACATTCCATCTGTTGTTGATCATGTCATTTCACGCTCGGAATTTTATACAGCCTATACCCCTTACCAGCCAGAGGTCTCTCAAGGGGAACTTCAGGCTATCTTTGAATTTCAAACCATGATCTGTGAATTAACCGGAATGGAAGTGGCCAATTCCTCTATGTACGATGGAGGAACGGCTCTGGCTGAAGCGGTTAATTTAAGTGCAGGTCAGACGAAAAAGAAAAAAGTGATTGTTTCCGGGACTATTCATCCTGAATCCCTTGATGTTATTAAAACTTATGCAAAAGGGCCTGGTTTAGACATTGTTGAAGTAGGCAGTAAGGATGGGATTACCGATTTAGATCAATTAAAAGAGGAACTTGATGAAAATACAGCGGGTGTCGTCGTACAATACACGAACTTTTTCGGACAAATTGAACCCCTTAAAGAAATCCGGAGCCTTGTCGACGGGTTCAGGAAAACGATGCTGGTGGTTTCAACCAATCCACTTGCTTTAGGATATTTAACACCGCCTGGAGATTTTGGCGCCGATATCGTTGTGGGTGATACTCAGGTGTTTGGGATTCCTGCTCAGTTTGGTGGTCCTCATTGCGGTTTTTTTGCCACAAATAAAAAACTCATGCGTAAAGTACCGGGACGACTGGTTGGTCAGACCGTGGATGAAGAAGGAAAGCGTGGATTTGTTTTAACTTTGCAAGCCCGTGAACAGCATATTAGACGGGATAAAGCAACCTCTAATATATGCTCAAACCAGGCACTGAATGCTCTTGGTTCCTCCGTAGCTATGAGCGCCCTGGGGAAACAGGGGTTGAAGGAAATGGCTGTGCTGAATATGCAAAAGGCGCGTTATGCCAAAAGAAAGCTGGAAGAAGCCGGCTTTGCTATACGATATAAGGGTCCGTTCTTTAATGAGTTTGTCGTTGAATGTAAACGCAATGTATCAGATATTAATCGGGCGTTGACAGAACGCGGATTTATAGGCGGATTTAATCTGGAAAGGATTGATTCCAGCTGTAAAAACCAGATGCTGGTTGCTGTTACAGAGGTGCGCACAAAAGAGGAAGTGGATCAATTTGTAAAAGAATTGGGTGATATCAATGGCTGACCAAAAGGACTTTCCGGTAATTTTTGAACTTAGTAAGGAAGGACGTAAAGGCTGCAGCTTGCCTGACTTAGATGTTCCAGAGGCAGATCTTGCAAGTGAGTTTGGGGATGATTACATTCGTACAGAAGAACCGGATCTGCCTGAACTAAGTGAACTGCAGCTCATCAGACATTATACAGCGTTGTCAAGACGTAATTATGGTGTCGACACAGGTTTTTACCCATTAGGGTCCTGTACGATGAAATATAATCCGAAAATGAATGAAGATGTGGCGAGATTTGAGGGATTCAGTCACGTCCACCCTCTACAGGAAACAGAAACAGTTCAGGGTTCACTGGAATTAATGTATGATTTGCAGACATCCCTTGAAGAAATCAGCGGAATGAATACCGTGACTCTGCAGCCTGCAGCAGGTGCACATGGAGAATGGACCGGATTAATGATGATTCGTGCCTTTCATGAAAAGAATGGGGATACGGAACGAACAGAGGTTATTGTTCCTGATTCTGCCCATGGAACCAATCCGGCTTCAGCTACAGTAGCTGGTTTTAAGGCCGTAACAGTAAAAACAGATGAAAATGGTCTAGTAGACTTAGAGGATTTAAAACGTGTTGCGGGGCCGAAAACAGCCGCTTTCATGTTAACAAACCCTAACACACTTGGTTTATTTGAAGAACATATTTTAGAGATGGCAGAAATCATTCATGACGCCGGTGGCAAACTGTACTATGACGGGGCTAATTTAAATGCAATTATGGGTTATGTCCGGCCAGGTGACATGGGATTTGATGTGGTTCACTTAAATTTACACAAAACCTTCACAGGTCCCCATGGTGGTGGCGGTCCAGGTTCAGGTCCAATTGGCGTAACAGCGGAACTGGCTTCATTTCTGCCTAAACCTGTTCTTGTTAAAAATGGTGATTTTTTTGAATTTGATTACAACCGTCCCCAATCAATCGGACGTGTAAAACCTTATTATGGTAACTTTGGTATTAATGTCCGTGCCTATACGTACATTCGTACCATGGGACCTGATGGATTGAAAAAGGTTAGTGAATACGCCGTTTTAAATGCTAATTATGTGATGCGCAGGCTTCAGAAAAAATATGCCCTGCCTTTTGATCAGCATTGTAAACATGAATTTGTTCTATCAGGAAGAAATCAGAAAAAACTCGGTGTACGCACATTAGATATAGCAAAAAGACTGCTGGATTATGGCTTCCATCCCCCAACCATTTACTTCCCGTTAAATGTGGAGGAAGCCATGATGATGGAGCCTACAGAAACAGAATCAAAAGAGACGCTGGATGAGTTTGTTGATGCAATGCTTGAGATTGCAGAAGAGGCAGAGGATGACCCGGAACTGGTCCAGGATGCACCGCATACGACAGTTGTCAGCCGGTTAGATGAAACCCTGGCAGCGAGAAAACCTGTACTAAGGTATATGAAAGAGCAATAAATAAAAAAAGATGGCCAGGAATTCCTGGCCATCTTTTTTTATTTTTTAGTTTTAATTTTTCCTGTCCATTTTTTGAAGCCACCCTTAAGCTGGCTAATATCCCTGCATCCGTTTTTATAAAGAATGTTCGCTGCTCTTCTTGATCTTGAACCGCTTTGACAATATAAATAAACCGGTTTATCTTCACGAACTTCAATAAGCCGTTGCTTCAGCTGGGATAAAGGAATGTTTCGGGCACCTAATATATGACCTCTGTCAAATTCGTTAGGTTCTCTTACATCAATTAATTGTGCTTTACGATACCCTTGTTTGAATTCTTCCTCGGTTACTATTTTTAAATATCGCTTTTGCAGAAGATATTTCGTAAGTGAATATACAATAATGGCTACGACTAGTATAAATATTATTTCCATCCTGATCCCCTTTCATTGCTTTAAACCATTTACATCTATTATATGGTTGATTCAGATAAGATTCAAAGAATTTTCTTCTATAAAGTAAAACTTTGAATGTTTAAGGAATAAATTGCTATTTATGGATAAATTTAAAATTCAACATAAGATTTTCTTTTGCAAGTAACAAAATTCGTCAATATTCTCAATTACTTTATGCTATATCCATTTATCTCTGTTTCCCGCAGTTTTTTACACAAATTCCAAGTTGACAAAAAAAGAGTCATTTGTTCTAAAGTACAAGATGTTGTGCGCTTGCAAGAATTATTATACAATATCTTGAGTTTATTATTGCGCTTTTACGGCTGGATATGATAAGTTAATGATAACATCAAAGAATAGATTACTAGATATGTTTCCTATCGTTTGTTACACTTTGTCGAACTGAGGAATTTATACGGCAAAGTGTCTTACTTTGTTGTAACGAACTTATTTATTTTAACTCAAATCTTAAAAAAATGCACATTTTAATATCAGGAAAGGATGAGATGAATTTGCAAAAAGTAAAAGAAGTAAATCTGCCAGTTAATGTGGAGCGTCTGAATCAGGATATCAGGCTGTTTCCTCAGGTACATCCGATAACGTCAGATATGAAAATCTTACATAAGGGTGTATCCAGACTTGTGATGCTGGACCGGTATGCTTTTAAGGATACAGAGAAGGTAACCTTAACAGATGGAGATTTTGTTGTCCTGACTGTAAAGGAAGATCCAAAATTTCCGGCACGTGGTCTGGGCGTTATTCAATCAATTGATTGGGAGAGCAAGACTGCCAGGGTTCTTGTGGATGAAGAATTTCAGGCTGTTCTGGATAATGAAACAGAAGCAGAAACAGGGGTCGTTATCAGATCATTGGATGTGATCGAGAAACCACTTGAAGTGTTTTATGAGCAAATCGCGTTACGAAATGCGACAGGGCTGTCCGCTGTAGAAGAAACTGAGGAGAAGCAGAAGGAATGGTTTGAAAAATATTATGAACAGCTGTCGAATCTGAACTTTGTCCCTGCTGGAAGGGTTCTTTATGGTGCAGGTGCAAATACCGATGTTACTTATTTTAACTGCTATGTGATGCCTTATATTCAGGACTCAAGAGAAGGCATTTCCGAACACCGGAAACAGGTTATGGAAATTATGAGCCGTGGTGGTGGTGTTGGTACGAACGGTTCCACGCTGCGTCCACGAAACACACTGGCTCGAGGAGTTAACGGGAAATCATCAGGATCAGTCTCCTGGCTGGATGATATTGCAAAGCTCACTCATCTTGTAGAGCAGGGAGGATCAAGACGGGGAGCACAAATGATTATGCTTGTGGATTCACATCCTGATATCATCGAATTTATAATTTCCAAGATGCAAAATCCAAGAATTCTTAGATATTTAATTGAAAATACGAATGATGATTTAATTAAAAAGCATGCTGAGGATAAGCTGAAATTTACTCCTCTGACAGAACAGGAAGAAATGATGTATCAGGGAATTGTTAATTATAAAAGTATCCCCGGACTTGGTGGTTTTAATGAGAAAATAATCAGGGATGCAGAGCAAAAGCTGCGTGATGGTGGTACATTCTCAGTTAATCATCCCGAATTTTTATCAGGTGCAAACATTTCGGTCTGCCTGACAAGAGAATTCATGCAGGCTGTTGAAGAGGATGGCTATTATGAGCTTAAATTCCCTGATGTGGAAAATTATAATGAAGAAGAAATGGCCATTTATAATGAGAAATGGGCTGAAGTTGGAGATGTCCGTGAATGGGAAAAGCAAGGCCATAAAGTTCGTGTACATCGCAGAATAAAAGCAAGTGAATTGTGGGACCTGATTAATATTTGTGCAACCTATTCAGCTGAACCCGGCATTTTCTTTATTGATAATGCGAATGACATGACCAATGCGAAGAGCTATGGTCAAAAAGTAGTGGCAACGAATCCGTGCGGAGAACAGCCACTTGCACCCTATTCTGTCTGCAACTTAGCTGCTGTGAATCTGGCAGAAATGGCGGATAAAGAAAATAAAACGGTCAATTTTGATAAATTGAAGCGTACAGTTGAAGTAGGTGTACGCATGCAGGATGATGTTATTGACGCGACCCCGTACTTCCTGGAAGAAAATCGTAAGCAGGCATTAGGTGAGCGCCGTGTTGGTTTAGGTGTAATGGGACTTCATGACTTACTCATTTATACAGAGACGGAGTATGGTTCTGAAGATGGGAACCAGGTTGTTGATCAGGTCTTTGAAACTATTGCGACAACGGCTTATCGTACCTCCATTGAACTGGCAAAGGAAAAAGGAAGCTTCCCATTCCTGGTGGGGAACACAGATGAGGAAACAGCAGAGCTGCGTAAACGGTTTACTGAAACAGGGTATATGCAGAAAATGCCTGAGGATATCCGTCAGGGAATTCTTGAGCACGGCATTCGTAACTCCCATTTATTAACCGTAGCACCTACAGGGTCTACCGGGACAATGGCCGGTGTTTCTACAGGACTGGAACCATATTTCTCCTTTACGTACTATCGCAGTGGCCGCTTAGGTAAGTTTATCGAAGTCAAAGCTGATATTGTACAGGAATACTTAGAGGAGAATCCGGACCAGGATCCGGACCAATTGCCAAAATGGTTTGTTACAGCTATGTCCTTATCACCTGAAGCCCATGCAGATACTCAATGCGTGATACAAAAATGGGTGGATTCATCTATTTCCAAAACCGTAAATGCACCAAAAGGCTATACGGTGGACCAGGTTCAAAAGGTATATGAACGCTTATATCAAGGTGGAGCAAAAGGTGGTACGGTTTATGTAGATGGAAGCCGTGATACTCAGGTTCTAACCTTAAAGGCTGAAGAAAATACTCGTGATGATATGGAAGCAGAAAAGGAAACAGAGAAAAACAATGAAGAGCCTATGGTTGTGTTGATGGATACAGTGCAGGAACTGGACAAAACAAGTGTCAATATCGGTTCTGAGGTTGGAAATACGTGTCCGGTTTGCCGTCAAGGTACTGTAGAAGACATTGGCGGATGCAATACATGTACAAACTGTAGCGCACAGCTTAAGTGCGGTCTGTAATAAAGATTATGTTCAATAAGGACGACCTCACATACGAGGTCGTTCTTTTCATTTGCAAAAAGATAGTTCTGCTTGAATTCCGGTGTTCTAATGTACACCCTCTTCTGCTTATACATCTAATAGAAACCCTTAAAAAGATAAGGATGATTATTTTGAAGGTAGATGGTGTCTTTTCGGGTGGGGGTGTGAAAGCAATTGCTTTTATTGGTGCGCTGGAAGTTGTGGATGA
This sequence comes from Virgibacillus sp. MSP4-1, assembly GCF_010092505.1. Lineage (NCBI taxonomy): Bacteria > Bacillati > Bacillota > Bacilli > Caryophanales > Bacillaceae > Virgibacillus > Virgibacillus sp. MSP4-1. The sequence continues at coordinate 1,380,501 of NZ_CP048021.1, read as the reverse complement.
AAAAGGATTCACGTTTGAAAGGGTAGCGGGAACATCAGCTGGTGCCATATTAGCCGCATTAATTGCAGCCGGATATAAAACTTCGGAAATAAAAGAATCCTTTATGGAATTAAACTTAAAGTCATTTATGCAGGAAAGTACGCTTGAAAAAATTTTTCCATTCTTAAAATGGCTGCTTATTTATCATCGGCTCGGGTTATATAAAGGGGATGTCTTAGAAAAGTGGATTGAAGAGAAATTATCAGCAAAAGGGATTCACACGTTTCAGGATTTACCACCGGGGGAATTGAGAATTATCGGCTCTGATTTATCTCTTGGCAGAATGGTTGTATTTCCGGATGACCTGGAAAGGTTCTACGGCATCGATGGATTATCTTTTCCTGTAGCAAGAGCTGTTCGGATTAGCGCATCCATTCCTTTCTTTTTTATTCCTGTAAAAAGAATAAGAGACAAAAGGCACAAAAATATTCTTGTGGATGGGGGATTATTAAGTAACTTTCCCATTTGGGTGTTTCAAACAGGGACAAAAAAGCCAAAACGTCCTATTTTAGGGATGAAGCTCAGCACTTCCTCTGATCAGCTGCCCAGACGAAAAATAAAAAATGCTATTTCAATGTTTCAGTCTCTATTTTCCACAATGATCCATGCTCATGATGCCAGGTATATTTCAAAATCTGTCGCAGCCAATGTCATGTTTATCCCGACCAGGGATATTGACGCTACAGATTTCTCGTTATCAGATGAGGAAAAGTACAGACTTATGGAACTAGGCAGGAAAAGTGCTGTCAAATATCTGAAAACCTGGACTTATTAAGAACAAAGTAAACGCCTGCTTCCTATTAAAAAACCGACCGTTTTAAAAAGACGCTCGGTTTTTTTTCTTATCTTTTTTTCCATCAATGACTCGCAGATGGGCTGCGCTTCTTTTGCCTTTGGATTTACCGGGCTGTGCGTTTCGTTTTCGCTGTTTGCGTGCAGTAGCCTGATACATCCGTTTGTTCGGTACGGCATTACCGTATTTACGCCGGGACTGCTTCACTGCTTTACGATACTCTTTGGAAATACCTCCAGTGCCTCTTTTTCTCATGAAAACATAGAATATACCGAACAAGATAGCTGCAAATCCAGCGGTTATAAGAATATAGGTGAAGAGCTGGGCAGTATCAAATAGTAGCTGATAGAAAATACCGAAAACAGCCAGAGCCATTATGGTATAAACAAATAGATTTCTTGCACGGAATCGCATGACACAGGCCTCCTTTCTCATTCGCAATGATCCCGAACTGAACATAAGAAAAACGGATCACCTATAATTTCATTCGTACTCTATGTAAAAAGAACCTGTTAAAATTTTGCCCATTGGGAGGAAAAATATTCATATCCTTTTGTTATTTTGCGTAATTGAGGAATTTTTCCGTTCCGCACTGATGGGTTCGTTGAACTTATCAAATTTTCGTTTCATATATAGTTATGCTGAATATTTTATATTTATTTTTATTTTACTAGAAAAAGCTCTTAACGTATACATTTTACCAATGATTAGGCATGTCTTTTCGCAAATTGGTTAGGATAACAAAACGGAGGTGGAAAATATGGCAGAAATGAACCAGGAAAAACTGGAACAAAATCAGCAGGAAGAACCGATGTCTTTATTGCAGAAAGCTTTATTAACAGGGTTTATCGGCGGAATATTCTGGGGTCTTCTAGGCTCTTTGGCTTATTATTTTAATTTCTCTGAAGTTTCCCATGCAAGTTTTATTTTACGCTCGTTCTGGCAGGCTGATTGGATTGATGGGTTTTCAGGCGAAATGTTAAGCGTTCTGATAGTAGGTGTTATTTCCATTTTGGTTGCGTATGTTTACTATCTTTTGTTAAGAAAGCGGGAAGGAATGTTGCCAGGAATTTTATACGGGCTAGTGATCTGGTTTATTTTTTTATATTTTTTTAATCCGATGTTCTCAGCCGTTCCCGGTCTGGCCAATATGACGGTTGATACAGTGGTCACAACGATTTGCCTCTTAATTTTATATGGTACATTTATTGGCTATTCAATTTCATTTGAATATAAAAGCCTGCAGGAGATGAAGCAGCAAAGAAAGGAAAATGACTCCCAAAATGCATAAGTAGTATGATACACTATTTCTTAGACAACATTCTGAGAACAAGGATGGGGAGAGGTATGAAACAATTGCTCCTGTTAAATGGACCTAATTTGAATTTATTAGGGACAAGAGAGCCTCATATTTACGGTAAGAGTGGGCTCCAGGAAATTGAGAGTGAATTAGCTGCGTTTTTAAAGGAGGAAGGCTGGGGATTAAAAAGCTTTCAGTCCAACCATGAAGGTGCTCTGATCGATGCCATTCATGAGGCAAATCAGCACTATGAAGGGATTATCTTTAATCCTGCTGCTTATACACATACAAGTGTTGCCTTGAGGGATGCCATTAGCGCAGTGGAAGTCCCTGTTATCGAAGTACATATTTCAAATGTACACAACCGGGAGGCATTCAGGAGAGAATCGTTACTTGCGCCCGTTTGCTGGGGACAAATAGCCGGCCTGGGTACGCTTGGCTATAAAGCAGCAGCCCTTGCATTTCTTGAAGAAGATAAGAGAAAGGATGATAAGAGTGGAGAAACTGGACAAGTTTAGATCAGCATTAGCCGATCAGGAATATGATGGTTTGCTAATCACAAGTGAAAAAAACCGTAGATATATAACCGGATTTACCGGTACAGCTGGCGTTGCACTTATAACACAACAAGCTGCCCTTTTTATTACTGATTTTCGCTATACAGAGCAGGCAAAGGAGCAGGCTGAAGGATTTGAAATTATTGAACATAAAACACCGATTCATAAGGAAGTAGCCAACCAGGTCAAAAAGCTTGGTATACAATCCTTAGGCTTTGAGAAAGATCACATGACTTATAGTACATATGAACGATATAAAAATGAGCTGCCTGCTGAGCTGATTCCGTCATCAGGTTTAATTGAAAAGCTCCGCCTGGTTAAGACCAAAGATGAATTGAAAAGGATCAAACAGGCATGTGAAATTGCAGATGCTGCCTTTGATCATATTCTTGACTATATTAAGCCAGGTGTTAAAGAAATTGATGTATCAAATGAACTTGAATTTTTCATGAGAAGAAATGGGGCAGAGTCTTCTTCCTTTGATATCATCGTAGCATCCGGCTATCGATCTGCACTGCCGCACGGGGTAGCCTCTAAAAAGATGATTGAAAGCGGTGAGCTTGTCACTCTGGACTTTGGAGCATACTACCAGGGTTACTGTTCAGATATGACGCGAACGGTGGCTGTAGGGCAGATTAGTGACGAACTAAAGGATATTTATGATACAGTTCTTCAGGCCCAGCTAAAAGGTGTAGAAGGAATTAAACCGGGCATAACCGGAATTGAAGCAGACGCTCTAACACGGGATTATATTAAAGCTAAAGGATATGGAGACTATTTTGGACACTCCACAGGCCATGGAATTGGTCTGGATGTTCATGAAGGTCCGGGGCTTTCCTTCCGATCAGAGCAGAAGCTGGAGCCAGGGATGGTTGTAACCGTGGAACCCGGAATTTATATATCTAATGTAGGCGGCTGCCGTATTGAAGATGATATAGTGGTAACTGAAAATGGATATGAAAAACTGACATTTGCGAAAAAAGAACTTATAACGTTATAGTTGTGTTTAGAAAGGGGATAACATATGATTTCAGTAAATGATTTTCGCACAGGACAAACCATTGAGCTGGATGGAGATATTTGGCAGGTGGTAGAATTTCAGCATGTAAAGCCAGGAAAAGGTGCAGCGTTTGTTCGTTCAAAGCTGCGTAACCTCCGTAATGGAAACATACAGGAGCGAACCTTTAGGGCAGGGGAAAAAGTAAATACGGCTCATCTTGAGCGGAGAAACATGCAGTATTTATACGCTTCAGGTGATGTTCATACATTTATGGATCAGGAAACTTTTGATCAGATCGAACTTCAATCTTCTCAATTAGAGAAGGAACTTAACTACTTAAAAGAAAATATGCAAATTACCATGCTTATTTATGAAGGAGAAACCATTGGTCTTGAACTTCCAAATACAGTGGAATTGGAAGTCACTGAAACAGAACCTGGAATTAAGGGTGATACAGCCAGTGGAGGTACCAAACCTGCAACACTGGAAACAGGATTAGTTGTACAGGTACCTTTTTTTGTAAACAATGGGGATGTACTTGTTGTTAATACAAGTGATGGAAAATATGTTTCCAGAGCATAATGACGATTATTAAACATAAAAATGCAAGGAGCTATCCGTTAGGGTAGCTCTTTTTTTGTTGTTTATGCTGCATTATGGCTAAATCAGTGGGGGATGGAAAGATCCCCCACTGATGGAGGTTTCACTTTACGAATAGTCATAAATCTCTTTGTATCGCATAGATTTAGAGTAGCAACTATTAGTAGAAGGAGATCCTTACATTGGAAGAGATTTTAAGACTATTTCCTGAATCGATTGAAGACAAGCTTCGGAGAGAAATTATGAATTGGAACCAGCTGGAGGAAATTAGAGTTCGTATTGGAAAACCTATAGAACTCGTTTTTACGGCCTATTCCAGAATGATTGTTCATCTATTGCCGGATAAACAGGATGGTTTGTTTATTTTAAACCAATTAAGTGAACATTCGATTTATCGATTTGAGGACGAGCTTCGGGAAGGCTACATTACCATTGAAGGAGGTCATCGGGTTGGGATTTCCGGCAAAGTCAATACAGAAAGAGGGTATGTGAAGGCTATTCGGCACCTAACCTTCTTTAATATACGTATAGCCAGGCAGGTAAAGGACACAAGTAAGCCTTATCTTCCGCTGTTATATCAGAACCGTTATCTGAATACATTGTTCATTGGTCCGCCTAAATGCGGCAAAACCACATTTTTAAGGGATATCATTCGCTATATGAGTAATGGTTATAAACATTATCCGGCTAAAAAGGTTGGAGTGATTGATGAACGATCAGAAATTGCTGCCTGCAGGAACGGAATTCCACAGCATGATGTAGGACTTCGAACGGATGTAATGGATGCCTGTCCAAAAGCTGAAGGGATGATGATGATGATCAGGTCAATGTCCCCGGATGTAATTGCCGTGGATGAAATAGGGTCGGAAGAAGATGTGAAGGCCTTAATGGAAGCTGTTTATGCAGGAGTAACCGTGATCTGCAGTGTTCATGGACAAAATTTAGATGAGGTACGAAGCCGTCCTTCATTACAGCCCTTATTCCGGCAGAATGCTTTTCAACGCTATGTGACATTTTCGAATCACCCTAAACCTGGCACGGTAATATCGGTTACAGATGAAAATGGACAAACCCAAAATCACCACGTAAGGAGCAAAGGTTATGAAATGGATTGGAGCCATGTTGTTCCTGCTGGCGACAACTCAAGCAGGCTTTGATATAGCAAAGCGGCTTTCGGATCGACCGCAGCAAATACGGCAATTAAAAAATGCTTTGCAAATTCTTGAAGCAGAAATTGTTTATGGTCAAACACCTATTCATGAAGTTTTTTATCAGTTATCAAAGCAAATCCCGGAACCATTGAGTGATTTCTTTTCTGAACTGCATAATCGATTATCCGTTAGTCAGACAACCTTATATGATATTTGGAACCCCACATTAAAAGAAATCTGGAAACAATCAGCCATGAAGAAAGCGGAAAGGGAAATCATGGACCAGTTTGGGAAAACATTGGGCCAGCATGATTTTACACAGCAGCAAAAACACATCCAGCTTGCATTAACCCATTTGGAAAGGGAGTTGGCAAATGCTGAAGAGGAAAAATACAGATATGGAAGAATGGCGAAAAGTTTAGGGGTGTTGACGGGGTTATTTGTGATCCTGTTACTGATTTAGTGGAAAGGAGTCGGCATTCAAAATGATGAATGAAGTTTATCTTTTATTCCAAATTGCAGGAATCGGTTTGATTGTTGCCATCATTCACACACTGTTGAAACAGGCGGGAAAAGAGGACTTAGCGCATTGGGCAACATTGGTAGGATTTATCATCGTTTTACTGGTGGTTATAGATAACTTAGCCGAGTTATTCCAGCAAATACGCTCGGTTTTTCTCTTTCAGATTATCCTGGGAGGATTCTGAATTTATGGGGATCTTTGAAATTGTTTCCCTGGGAATGCTGGCTGCTATATTAGCCATTATTGTTCGTGATCAAAGCCCTTCAATTTCTTTCTTTATCGTCATGTTAACAGGTATCATTATCTTTTTAGTCCTCATTCAGCACATAGCCGAAATATTCCGGCTGATTTCAACTTTGACGACGAAAGCCAATATTAATTTTATGTATGTCGAGACCATTCTGAAAATTATTGGTATCGCCTATATTTCCGAATTTGGTGCACAAATTATACGGGATGCAGGCCTGAATTCGATTGCTTCCAAGATTGAACTGGCTGGAAAAATATTCATTCTCGTACTTGCCGTACCTATCCTGACAGCTGTTATTGAAACCATCCTTAGCTTTATTCCTGTTTAGGGATTGAAGGGAGCAATTATTGTGAATGTGTACTTTAAAAGATTCATAGTGGCTCTTCTCTTAGTTTATTTCTATTTATTACTCCCTGAAGAAGTACAAGCTGCTGAACCGACTTCACAGCAAAATGCGGAGCGCTGGGCAAACCAGCAAATACAGGATCAATCCTATGAAAAAATAGGAGATTACTGGTCAAATCTAAAGAAAAATTATGGAGAGTTTTTACCTGACTTATCTAATAAAGATTTGACGGATTTTATGAAGGATGACGCATCTGTATCCATTAAAAGCTGGATCAATGGTCTATTAAAGTATCTTTTTCATGAATTATTGGCGAATGGGAAATTACTGGGGTCACTGATTCTATTAACGCTGTTTTCAGTTATTTTGCAAACGCTGCAAAATGCTTTTGAATCCAAAACCGTAAATAAAGTTGCCTATGCCATCGTCTATCTTGTTTTAATTACTCTTGCCTTGAGCAGCTTTCAGTTAGCTGTTTCCTATACCAATAATGCCATCGATGCAATGTCAAATTTCATGTGGGCTCTATTGCCGTTAATTTTGAGCATTATGGCATCAGTAGGAAGTATAACCTCTATAACTTTTTTTCAGCCGATTATACTCTTTTTAATCAATGTCAGTGGTTTCTTAATTTCAACCTTTGTTATTCCGCTGATTTTTCTATCGGCTCTGCTCCATATTGTAAGCTCCTTGAATGAAAACTATCAGGCAACCAAGCTGGCCAATCTGCTTAGAAATGTGGGTCTTTCTGTTCTAGGCGTATTTTTTACGATCTTTGTAGGTGTTATTTCTGTGCAAGGGGCAACGACTGCTATTACAGATGGACTGGCTGTCAGAACAGCAAAATTTGTGACGGGAAATTTTATTCCTGTCATTGGAAGAATGTTTACGGATGCAGCAGATACAATGTTATCAGCCTCTATGCTGTTAAAAAACACCATTGGAATCGTCGGAGTGATTATTGTTTTGGGAGTAGCTCTATTTCCGGCTATCAAGGTTTTAGTGATTTCGGTTATATATAAGTTAGCTGCTGCCATCCTGCAGCCGGTAGGAGGAGGACCGGTGATCAATACAATGGACTTAATAAGTAAACACATTATGTATATTTTTGCAGCCCTGCTCGTTGTAACGATGATGTTCTTTTTTTCCATTGTCATTCTGGTAGCGGCCAGCAATTTGACCTTAATGGTTCGATAGGAGGCTGAAAACAATGTCTTATATACAGGACTGGGTTACCGAAATCATTATTTTTATATTAATTGCTATGATTGTAGATTTATTAATGCCCCAATCTTCCATGCAAAAATACGTACGGTTTGCAGTAGGAATGATTCTCGTATTAATTTTTCTTCAGCCTTTATTTCATGTTTTTAATGCCAATCCATCAAAATTCCTGCAGAATGAGCTTCTTTCCGGGTCAAACGAATCAGAACAACTGGAAAAAGAGATAGAAAATCAAAAAATAGATATACAAGCCTCACAACGTGCATATATATTAAATCAGATAGCTCAACAATTAAAAACAATAGCTGAAGAGGAGTTGATAAAAAAATATGGAGTCATGATTCAAGATATTAAATTTACATTTCCAGACCAATCAGAGGAGGTTAATTGGGAGAATATCAAAATGCTTTCAGTAGCCATTGAACGATCTGAAGAGACAGAAAATCAGGAAATACGCGAAGTAGATGTTGATATTGATGAAAAACCAGCAACTGAAGAAAAGCTTCCCATAGAGGACATCAAAAATGATTTATCCTCCTTCTGGGAAATATCCAAAGATAAAATTTCAATCATTGGGGAAGGAGGGAATCAAACATGAAAAATTTATGGTCTCTTTTTAAATTGAGAAAAGATGAAAATGGAAAGCCTACTAAACTTTCATATGTTATGATTCTTGGATTAGTAGGGATCCTGCTTGTACTTACGAGTAATATTTTTCAGGATGATTCAAATGAACCAGCCCCTTATTTAGAACAAAACCAGAGTGCCCCGAAAAACAGTGGGGTTGAAACCCATCAGAGCGAACCGGACAAAGCAAGCATCATAGCTGAAATGGAAAAACAATATGAAACCGAACTACAAGAAATGCTGAAGAATATGGAGGGGATCTCTGGTGTTGATGTGATGGTAAACCTGGATGCTACTTCGCTCAAAATCTATGAAAAAAATAGAACAACAAATGAACAGACAACAGAAGAGGAAGATTCAAATGGGGGGGATCGTACAATAGAGGAGTTTTCGGAGGATAAGCAGACCGTAATTGTGCGAAGTCAAAATGATGAATCACCGATACTGATTCAAACGAAAAAACCTAAAGTACGCGGTGTATTAATCGTGGGCAATGGTCTGGGAAACGTCCAGACAGAGGAAATGGTAATTGAAGCTGTTTCCCGTGTACTGGATGTACCGACACATCGTATATCTGTAGCACCCAAAAAAAATTAATTAAGGAGGAATTTTTAAATGATGCTAAAGAAACAAACTGTGTGGTTATTAACCATGTTAAGCCTGCTTATTGTGCTGAGTGTTTACTACATGACCTCACCGGGAGGCGATCAGGTAGCTCTTATTAATGATGATAATAAAGAAAACGCTGAGGAAACGTCGAATGAAGATTCAACAATTGAAACAAATGTGACGGAAGGAGAGGCTACCGAAGTTGATGCAAATGGCAATCCGATTTCATCCACTTCTACGGATGATCTGTTTACCCAGCTTAGACTGGAAATTCAGGACATGCGTAGCCAGCAAAAGGAACAGTTTAATGAAGTACTGACATCCAGCAGTGCTACGGCAGCAGAAAAAAATGAGGCGATGGAAAAGAAAAATCGCTTAGAAGAAGTTCAAACAAAGGAAGCCATTTTGGAAAAAGTCATTCAATCAGAAAAGAATTACTCTGATGTGTTGGTCAGAGCTGAAGAAAATGTTGTGAAAGTTACGGTAAAAGCGGACGAACATTCAGGTACAGAGGCCAATCATATTATGCAAATGGTAAGGGATGAATTCGGCGAGATCAGAGTGGAAGTTGATTTCCAGCCATCGAATACGTAAATAAGAAGTGCCTTGTCGTATAAACGGCAAGGTTCTTTAACTTCACGCAGATTTCAGATAAAAAAAGGGTTTTCACAAATGTATGTTGAACTATAACCTATAACGTTTTCTTGCAGGTTAGCAGGTAAATATAATAGAATGTTGACAGGTGTTATTAGTACCAGTTGCTAATAAAAAGCAAAACCTGTATAAAAATGGCTAGCAGCTATGCATTAAAAAGATAAAGGAGTGCCAGACATGTTAAAAGTTCAGGAAATCAGGGAACTCATTAAATTAATTGATGAATCATCTATTAATGAATTAAATTATGAATCCGACGGAACGAAACTTAACCTTAAAAAGCAGGAGAGTGCTGTGCAGGGAAGCCAGCCAGTAGTCATTCAAAAGGATTCGGAAGTACAAGAACAAGTAAAACCATCTGTTGATGAGCAATCGAAAACGGATGCAAAGCCAGAAGCAACAGCTGTTGAAAACCAGGCACCTTCAGAAGAAATACAGGAAGAAGCGAAGGATTATGATGAAGAAATCACTTCACCAATGGTAGGAACCTTTTATCGTTCCCCTTCTCCTGAAAAAGGTCCTTATGTTCAGGTAGGAGATCGTGTAACTAATGATTCTATCGTATGTATTGTAGAAGCAATGAAACTGTTTAATGAAATTGAAGCAGAAATAAATGGTGAGATTGTTGATATTCTTGTGGAAGATGGAGAACTTGTGGAATATGGACAGCCGTTATTCAGAGTGAAGAGCAAGTAAGGGGTTGACTTCGTTGATAAAAAAATTATTAGTTGCAAATCGAGGCGAAATTGCTGTGCGTATAATTCGTGCATGTAAGGAGTTAGGGATTCGTACGTTGGCTGTTTATTCCGAGCCTGACCAGGAGTCGTTACATGTACAACTGGCGGATGAGGCTTATTGTATAGGCCCTGCCCTAAGTAAAGACAGCTACCTTAATATTACAAATATAATGACGTTAGCTACTTTAACAGAAGTGGATGCTATTCATCCAGGCTATGGCTTTTTGTCAGAGAATCCGGACTTTGCAGAGATTTGTGAAGAGTGTAATATTACCTTTGTTGGTCCAAGCGCGTACTCTATTCAAAAGATGGGAACAAAGGATGTGGCAAGAGACACCATGAAACAGGCTGGTGTTCCTATAGTCCCAGGTTCAGATGGAATTATCGAGAATGAAGAAGAAGGGCTGAAAGTGGCCAATGAAATCGGATTTCCGGTAATCATTAAGGCTACCGCAGGAGGTGGCGGTAAAGGAATCCGTGTTGCCCGTACTGAAGATGAATTGATTAATGGGATACGTATGACCCAAAATGAGGCAGAAACAGCCTTTGGCAATCCGGGAGTCTATCTGGAGAAGTTTATTGAGGACTTCCGTCATGTTGAAATTCAGGTATTAGCTGATGAATATGGGAATACAATCCATTTGGGAGAAAGAGATTGCACCATTCAGCGCCGCATGCAAAAATTAATTGAAGAAGCGCCTTCACCGGCTCTGACCGAAAGTATTCGACAGGAAATGGGACAGGCTGCGGTAAAGGCTGCCCAGGCAGTAAACTATAGAGGGGCTGGTACAATCGAATTTATATTCGATCGTACTGATAAGAAGTTTTATTTTATGGAGATGAATACGCGTATCCAAGTGGAACATCCAGTAACAGAGCAAATTACCGGAGTTGATTTGATTAAAGAACAGATTAGAGTAGCAAATGGTGAACAGCTTCCTTTACGTCAGGAGGATGTTTCGTTTACAGGCTGGGCGATTGAGTGTAGAATAAATGCAGAGGATCCCGTGAAAAACTTCATGCCATCCGCCGGAGATATTCGGATGTACCTTCCTCCAGGCGGGTTAGGTGTCCGAGTGGATTCGGCTGCCTATTCAGGATGGAGAATACCTCCTTATTATGATTCCATGATCGCTAAGCTGATTACATTCGGAAAAACACGGGAAGAAGCGATCAACCGGATGAGCAGAGCGCTTGATGAATTTGTTGTAGATGGCATCCATTCTACAATTCCTTTCCATGAGCGAATGATGAAGCATAAGGTATTTAAAGATGGGGATTTTAATACAAAGTTTCTTGAAACCTATCATATAATGGAAGATGAGAAATAAATGGAGCTTCACCATTTAGAAAGGGGTGACTTTTGTTGCAGGATAACAACTTATTAAATGTTAGTGAAGATACATCCTTAGGAAATGTTCAAATTGCACCTGAAGTTATAGAAGTAATTGCCGGAATTGCAGCCAATGAAGTAAAAGGTGTTGCACAGATGCGCGGGAACTTTGCTTCTAATGTCACAGAGAGATTCGGAAAAAAGAATCATGGAAAAGGAATCAAAGTTGAACTGACGGATAATGGCATTAAAATTGATACATATTCTGTGCTGGAATATGGTGTATCTATACCGACTGTTGCACAGCAAATTCAGGATAACATCCGTCAGACACTAAAAAATATGACTGCCCTAGAAATTGAAGAAGTAAATGTGCACATTGTTGCCGTTCAAATGGATGCTAAAGAAGATGAAGTCGGTACCAGTGAAGCATGATTACAAAGATCGTTGACCATGGAGGAGAGTCCTCCATGGTCAATTTATTTTTAAAAACCTTCTTGGTCCATTAGGGCTTTATGGCAGGTACATCTGCTTTTCTTTTCCATGCTAAAATGTTATGATTTTAGGGATAATAGATGTTACAGGCTAGCATAATGGTAAATAAAGGAGTACAAACATGAATCGTAGAGAAGCCAGAATAAAAGCATTTCAGGTGCTATTTCAAATGGATAATCATGACATTGCCTTTGAGGATGCAGCAAATTTTGCATTGGAGGGTGCAGCTATTCATGAATTTACCAGTGAGTTAGTACGTGGTGTGATTACATACAAAGATGATATTGATCAGGCAATTTCCGAACAATTGGTGAATTGGAGTTTGAACCGAATTGCTTCAGTGGAACGTACACTTCTAAGATTAGCCGTTTATGAAATAAAATACAATGAAACGATTCCGATAAAAGTTTCCATTAATGAGGCTGTGGAGATTGCCAAGGAATATGGAGAGGAAAACTCAGGAAAGTTCATTAATGGTGTTCTATCAAAAATTGTATCTGATGAATGAAGGGGAATTGGAATGACTGCAGAAATTATATATGGAAGCAAAATGGCAGAAGAAATAAGAGAACAATTAAAAGTGGAAGTAAAGGAACTTGAAAAGAAAGAGATCCACCCGGGACTGACCGTTGTTATTGTCGGCGATAATCCTGCCTCAAAATCGTACGTGAAGTTTAAACAGCGTGCATGTGAAAAAGCAGGTATTCGTTCAAGCGTAATCGAACTTCCGGAAGAGACAACACAGGAACAACTCCTGCAGCATGTAAATCAATTAAATGAAGATTCAAGTGTTCATGGAATCCTTGTCCAATTACCACTTCCGGAGCAGATAGATGAAAAGGTAATTATTGAGAGTATTGCTCCGGAAAAAGATGTAGACGGTTTTCATCCATATAATATAGGACGTCTGCAGACGAATCAGGATGCCTTTGTTCCCTGTACACCTTTGGGAATACTTGAGCTGATCAAAAAAAGCAATATATCAATCAAAGGAAAACATGTAGTTGTTGTGGGAAGAAGTAATATAGTCGGTAAACCGGTCGGACAGTTATTCCTGAACGAACATGCAACGGTAACTTACTGCCATTCCGTAACAGAAGATTTAGGTGCTATCACAAGACAGGCGGATATTTTAATTGTTGCGGTAGGAAAAGCTAACATGATTGGAAAAGATGCTGTTAAAGAAGGTGCAGTGGTGGTTGATGTTGGAAACAATTATCTGTCAGATGGCTCGCTGGCAGGTGATGTAGATTTTGAATCTGTGAAAGAAGCAGCTTCCTATATTACACCTGTACCCAAGGGAGTAGGACCAATGACCATCACGATGCTTCTCCGGAACACCCTGAAAGCAGCCAAACAAATTTCATCATAAAAGGGGATTAATGACTGTGGAAGATCGGTACTTAACGGTAACGGCTTTAACAAGATATGTGAAACGAAAAATGGAAACGGACCGTAATTTAAAGCAGGTTTATTTACGGGGAGAGATATCAAATTTTAAACGTCACTCACGAGGGCACATGTATTTAACAATCAAGGATGATCGGTCCAGAATACAAGCGGTGATGTTTGCCAGCTACAACCGATACATTAAATTTACTCCTGAGGACGGGATGAGTGTCCTTATAAAAGGGGAAATTGGTGTATATGAACCATATGGCCAATATCAGTTGTATATTCATGAGATGCAGCCAGATGGAATCGGCTCTCTATATCTCGCTTATGAGCAGTTAAAGAAAAAACTAGGAGCTGAAGGACTGTTTGATCCACGTTTTAAAAAGCCGATTCCTGCCTATCCGGAACATATTGGAGTTATTACTTCCCCCACAGGAGCGGCTATCCGCGATATTTTTTCCACATTGAATCGCCGATATCCAATCGTGAAAAAAACCTTAATACCCGTGCTCGTCCAGGGAGAAAATGGAGCTGATTCCATTGTTCAGGCCATCAAAAAGGCGAATTTATCAGACCAGTTTGATGTTTTAATTGTAGGACGAGGGGGAGGTTCTATTGAGGAATTATGGAATTTTAATGAAGAACGTGTGGCTCGTGCTATTGTGGATTCGAGCACCCCGGTGATTTCAGCGGTAGGTCACGAAACCGATTATACCATCAGTGATTTTGCTGCAGATTTACGGGCTCCTACCCCGACAGGAGCCGCTGAATTGGCCGTACCATCTTTAAAAGAAGTGGCAGATCGTATAACTGTTATGAGAAATCGTATAGTACGAGCCCTGCAAACGAAGACACAGGCCAATCGTGAGCGGTTAACCTCACTGAGAGAATCCTATGCATTTCGCTATCCTGTTCATATGCTGAGACAAAAAGAACAGGATCTGGACCGGATGTTTGAGCAAATGCAAAGGGCCTCAAGGCAATATATCCAGCGTAAAAAGGAAAATAATGAGCATTTAAATAAAAGACTCATCCAGCATCATCCGAACCGGAAAATCGGGGACATGCAAAAAAATGTAACTCAGATCCGAAGCAGAATCCATAAGCAAATGGAATATGTGCTGCAGCAAAAAATGAACAGCTTTCAGAAGGATGTTGAAAAGTTATCATTATTAAACCCTATGGAAGTGATTCGACGCGGATATGCAATACCTTATGATCAGCAGAAAAATGTGGTCAGAACCGTCTCGCAGGTTCAGCCCGGAGATAAAATGTATGTGAGATTGAAAGATGGTTTAGTAGATTGCCAAGTATGGGGATTAGAAGAGGAGGTTCAAAAAAATGAGTGAAAATGAAAAACAGGAAATTAGCTTTGAAGATGCCGTTGAAAAGCTGGAAAATATCGTAGAAAAGCTGGAAGAAGGCGATGTCCCCCTTGAAAAAGCTATTGAATACTATCAGGAAGGCATGAAGCTGTCAAAATTCTGTAATGATAAACTGACAAAAGTGGAAAAACAAATGGAACAAATTTTAAATGATCAAGGTGAATTTGAGCCCTATTCTGTCCAGGAGGATTAAATAAAGAAATGGTTTCCCTATATATTAACCGAAATCAAGCAACATTTAACGAGAAGTTGAGTGAGAAACTAAAATCCCTTCAAACACCTGAGAAATTAAAAGAGTCGATGTTGTATTCGATTGAAGCAGGTGGGAAAAGATTAAGGCCCTTTTTGATGATGGCGGCATTTGAAGCTTATTCTGAACTAGATGAAAAAGTATATGATCCTGCTATTGCTCTGGAGATGGTACACACCTATTCCTTAGTTCATGACGATCTTCCGGCTATGGACGATGATAATTACAGGCGTGGACAACCTACGAATCACAGAAAATTTGATGAGGCAACTGCGATATTAGCCGGAGATGCCCTGTTAACAACAGCCTTTCAAATGATTAATGCCTCAGCGAAATTAAGTGCAGAGGAGAAAGTATTTTTATCTGCAGAATTATCTGAGGCTGCAGGTGCTGAAGGTATGGTAGGCGGACAAATCCTTGACCTTGATGCGGAGGATAAATCCCTTAATCTGGATGAAATAAACCAGATTCATTTATTCAAAACAGGCAGACTTATTCGTTTTGCTGTTCGAAGTGGAGCTTATTTAGCGGGTGCAACTCCTCCACAGCTCGAATCACTGGATGAATATGCAACCTACTTAGGCCTTATTTTTCAAATACAGGACGATATACTCGATATAATTGGGGATGAAACGAAATTGGGTAAGCCTGTCGGAAGTGATGAGAAAAGCAAAAAGAGTACGTATCCCGGCATTTTAGGTTTGGATGGTGCGATTAAAAAGAAGGAAGAATTGATGGAAAAAGCTGAGTTTGCTTTAAAACAGGCGAATGTAAAAGGTCGATTGCTGTTTGACTTTGTTGAGTTCTTAGGAAACAGGGAAATGTAATCGTCAGGAATTTTTTTCTGGTTTAAAAATTGAAAAATGAAATCAATGACGGCCTGAGATTATCAAAGATTATTCCTGGTTTCTGTTTTCTCTATGAAAATGGATAATAATTGTCATTGAGCAAGACAATGAAAATATGATATTATAAAGATACAAAATAGGGATGGTGCAGTATTCTAGTCGGTCCTCCGTTCCTGAAGGCGGGCCTAAAAATCCGCCAAAGGGCACATCGATGAAGTTCCTTGTGCCGGCTTGAGGCGCCCAGCCTTGGGTCGGTGCTGGGAGTTAAGGTTGCAGGGCGATCCACAAAGGCATGTGGGCGTTGACCCTGCTTCCGCGGAGGCCCATTGCTGTGATGCTTTGATAGCTCAAAGCATTATGGGATGGGGTATGAACCTGTGAGATAGGGATGGGGAAACTCTATCCACAGCGTAGCCTGCCTTGAGTGGTGTTGAGGGGATATTGGTTTAAAAAGTGATAAAATAGCCGGCCACTATTTTGTTCACCTATCACCAATTGAAATCAATACTGCAAAAGAGGCTAGGGAACGGTTAAAGACTGTCGAGGAAAACTCCTAGACTGTTCCGGTGGACATTTAAAGGAGATTATGGTGCAGACTAAGTGGTAATCCAGTCTAGCTTTCCGGAAACGGGGCTAAGATGAATTTAAAGGGGAACCGCCATTGAGGCAACTCATGGTATTCATCTGGGAAAACCTACTGGACCTAAGCTGCAATTTTTATCCTTTAAATGGCCATCCCTACTTGTTATAATCAACAATTATTATACATATAGAGGTATTTAAATGAACGAAGATTACAGGAAATCACTCCGATTTAGTATAAGTATTGCCGTTATCACATTTGTGTTAGCGGCACTTTTTTCAGTTATCTCAAGTGTCCTTTTACAGGGTGTAGGCTGGTTTGCCGGCTTATTAATCGTACTGGGGATTGTGTTAGTGGGTGTCATTTTTGATATGTTCGGTATTGCTGCTACGGCCGCAGATGAAGTGCCTTTTCATTCCATGGCAGCCGAAAAAATATATGGAGCCAGACAATCGATTGTCATTGTAAGAAACAGGGACCGGTTTGCGAGTTTTTGTAATGATGTGATAGGGGACATAGCAGGCATTGTAAGCGGTACCGCATCTGCTACAGTTGTACTCCAGATTGCCTTTGGTTTCGGCTTCCCGGAAGAGTCATCCCAGCATATGGTGATATCGATTGTTTTTACTAGTGTTGTTGCAGCTCTGACAGTTGGTGGAAAAGCGTTAGGGAAATTTTTTGGTGTCCATGCCTCTACAAAGATTATTTTATTTGCGGGCCGGGCGATAGCGTTCATTGAACAGAATTTGAGAATAAAAATTCTTCCGTCCCTGAAGAAGAAAAAGAAACGAAATTCCCAATGAAGGTGAGTGATCCGCGATGGATCTGAACTTTATTAAAGATCCTGCTTTTTTAAAACAATATTCAATTGAACAATTGGAATCATTTGCAGATGAGATCAGGGAGTTTTTAATTCAAACTCTGTCAAAAACAGGAGGGCATTTAGGGCCTAATCTTGGTGTAGTCGAATTAACCCTGGCCCTTCATAAAGAATTCAACAGTCCAGAGGATAAATTTATCTGGGATGTCGGGCATCAGTCGTATATACATAAGATACTCACAGGCAGAACGAATCAGTTTAATACTCTGAAAAAATATAAAGGGTTGTCTGGTTTTCCTAAACGTATGGAAAGTGAACATGATCATTGGGAAACAGGGCATAGTTCCACTTCACTGTCAGCGGCAATGGGTATGGCAATTGCCCGGGATTTAAAGGGACAGGACCATTATGTGGTTCCTGTAATCGGTGATGGTGCGTTAACTGGTGGTATGGCTCTTGAAGCTCTCAACCATATCGGACATGAAAAGAAGAATCTGACTGTCATTTTAAATGATAATGAAATGTCTATTGCACCAAATGTTGGTGCTCTGCACAATGTGCTTGGTCGTTTGCGCAGTGCCAATAAATACCACTGGTTTAAAGATGAGCTGGAGAGCTTCATGAAAAGAATTCCTGCATTTGGCGGAAAACTCGCTCAAACAGCCGAGCACCTTAAAGATGGTATGAAATCTTTTATTCTGCCCGGTATGTTTTTTGAAGAGTTAGGCTTTACTTATTATGGACCCGTGGACGGTCATAATTTTGAAAACCTGATTGAAAATATTCGTTATGCGAAAAAAACAGAAGGTCCTGTCATTGTCCATGTGATTACCAAGAAGGGGAAAGGTTATCATCCTGCTGAACAGGATAAGGTTGGAACCTGGCACGGGGTAGGACCATATAAGATTGAATCCGGTGAATCATTAAAGAAAAAAGGAAAAGGCCCTGCATGGAGTCAGGTGATCAGTGATGCCTTAAGCAAAATTGCCCGTAACAATAAAAAGGTTGTGGCGATTACTCCCGCCATGACAGTAGGATCTAAGCTTGAAAACTTCAAAAAGGAATTTCCGGATCGCCTATATGATGTCGGAATTGCAGAACAGCATGCCACCACACTTTCCGGCGGATTGGCCACACAGGGTATGAAGCCTTTTCTATCCATTTATTCGACCTTCCTGCAACGAGGGTATGATCAGGTGGTCCATGATGTTTGCAGACAAAACTTAAATGTAGTTTTTGGAATTGACCGGGCTGGATTAGTTGGAGCTGACGGTGAAACCCATCAGGGAGTTTTTGATATATCCTTTATGCGTCATATACCGAATATGGTTGTTATGATGCCAAAGGATGAAAATGAAGCCCAGCATATGGTCTATACCGCAATTGACTATAATGAAGGTCCTATCGCTATTCGTTACCCAAGAGGGAATGCAAAAGGGATCGAGGTTGACGAAACATTGACATCCATTCCTATTGGCTCCTGGGAAATACTAAGGGAAGGCCATGATGGTGTCATTTTAACCTTTGGAACGACCATTGATATGGCATTAAACGCAAGTGAGCAGCTGGAGCAATCCGGAATGAGCATAAGAGTAGTCAATGCCCGCTTTATTAAGCCTTTAGATGAAAAAATGCTAAGAGAGATTTTTTCAGAAAATATCCCGGTATTAACTCTCGAGGAACATGTGCTTCAGGGAGGGTTCGGCAGCGCTGTGCTTGAATTTGCTGAAGAGAGAAATTTATTAGGAAAGATATGCATGAAAAGAATGGGAATTCCTGACCAATTTATTGAACATGGAAGTGTCAATGAATTGTGGGATGAAATTGGCTTAACAACAAATGAAGTGGTAAACTCTTTAAAGGAATTAATCCCAAATAAGTTAGGACTTGAGCAAGGATGAAGAAAACGAGACTAGATGTACTTTTAGTGGATAGAGGCTATTTTGAAACAAGAGAAAAGGCTAAACGTACAATTATGGCGGGTTTAGTCTTTTCCGAGCAAGTTAGATTGGACAAGCCAGGTATGAAGGTTGAGACTGAAATCCCCATTGTAATTAAAGGGAAAACTCATAATTATGTAAGTCGTGGCGGATTGAAGCTGGAAAAAGCCTTAAAAGCTTTTGAATTAACCGTGAAGGAAAAACAGATGATTGATATTGGATCGTCTACGGGTGGCTTTACGGATTGCGCACTGCAAAATGGAGCAAAACTAAGCTATGCCATCGATGTTGGACAGAATCAACTGGACTGGAAATTGAGAAATGATGACCGGGTTATAGTTATGGAAAAAACGAACTTCAGGTATGTAAAGCCTGAGCATCTGACTTCCGGTCGTCCCAACTTCGCTACGATTGATGTATCGTTTATTTCTCTGCGTGTGATTTTACCTGTTTTAAAAGAGCTTTTACTTGACGAGAGTGATATCGTTGCTCTTGTAAAACCCCAATTTGAAGCTGGAAGGGAGCAAGTGGGAAAGAAAGGAATTATTAAAGATCCCGTCGTTCATAAAGAGGTTATCACGAACATGATTGAGTTTAGTGTGAAGGAAGGCTATACAGTAGAAAATTTGACCTTTTCGCCAATTACAGGCGGCGAAGGAAATGTTGAATTCTTACTTCACCTTAAGTGGGATCAGCAGGACGGAAGCATTAAGGATACCATTGATATCGAACAGACTATCAAAGATGCACATCAGGAATTGCGAAAGTAAGGAAATCAGCCAAAGGAGACTCATCCTTGTAGATGCAGTCTCTCTAATCCCTCTATATGTTGTTACATATCCCCCTGGTAAACCCTCTATTGCCACTTTTTGTTTTTCCTGTTAACTTAGAGACAGAGTAAGAAAACGCTTTGATAGAATATCATGGAAATGAGGAGAAGCAATGAACAAGGGACAAAGGCATATAAAAATTCGTGAAATTATAACCGAAAATGAAATTGAAACTCAGGATGAATTAGTCGATGAGCTGAAAAGTCTGGGTTTAAATGTTACACAGGCAACAGTATCCCGTGATATAAAGGAACTTCATCTCGTGAAAGTACCCTCAGCCAATGGAAAATATAAATACAGTCTGCCAGCCGACCAGCGCTTTAATCCATTAAATAAGTTAAGACGGCTAATGATGGATGCCTTTGTTAAGATCGATAAGGCTGGACACTTTATTGTGCTTAAAACGTTACCCGGGAATGCCCATGCGATTGGGGCACTTATTGATAACTTAGAATGGGAAGAAATTATGGGGACCATATGCGGAGATGATACTTGTCTGATTATCTGCCGTTCAGCGGATCAAATCGATAACATTGAAGCCCAGCTTTTAGATATGCTTTAATAAAATCCACAAAAATAAGAGGTGGAAACCGTGTTAGCAGAATTATCGATAAAAGATTTTGCCATTATTGATGAAATTAAAATTGATTTTAGAGATGGATTAACCGTATTAACTGGGGAAACGGGTGCCGGAAAATCTATTATTATTGATGCCATCCAGCTTCTTGCAGGTGGCAGGGGCTCTGTGGAATTTGTCCGCCATGGTTCCAAAAAAGCTGAAATTGAAGGGCTGTTTTTTCTGGATTCAGAGGAACATTCCGCCTACCGGAAAGCAGAAGAGTTTGGAGTCGAAATGGACGAAGAGGGGATGCTTGTCTTAAATCGTACCATTACAGCTTCCGGTAAAAGCATCTGCCGTGTAAATGGAAAACTGGTTACCCTTGCTATTTTGCGTGAGTTTGGACAAACCTTAATTGATATCCATAGCCAGCATGAAACTCAATCCTTAATGGATACTGAAAAACATTTGGCATTATTAGATTTATACGGTCAGAAGGAAATTATGCATGCCAAACAGGAATATAAGGAAATCTATGAAGAGTACAAAAAATTAAAACGCAGATACCGTGAACTAAGTGAAAATGAACAGGAAATTGCTCAGAGACTGGACTTGCTTAAATTCCAGCAACAGGAGCTGGAAGAGGCAGAATTAACCCTTGATGAAGATGTGCAGCTCGAACAGGAGCGAAACACCCTGCAAAATTATGAGAGGATTTATCAAAATATATCTGATGCCTATCACGCCCTGTACGGGGAACAAAAGGCATTGGATTGGCTGGCTCTTACCATGTCCTCCCTGGAAAATATTAAAGAATTTGATGAGGATCTGGGAACGAAAGCCAGTGACATTTCTAATCATTATTATACAATGGAAGAGCTTTCCTTTGATTTGCGTAACAAGTTAGAGGAAATGGAATACAACCCGGAAAGGCTGAATGAAATCGAAGGACGATTAAATGAAATCAACCGTCTGAAGCGTAAATACGGCCAATCTGTAGAAGAAATACTGAATTATGCAGCTAAGATTGATGAGGAAATTGAGCAATTAGAAAACAAGGACGTCCATTTAAGTAAGTTAGAGCAGGACCTTGAAAATAAGGGACGTGACGTATTACTGGCTGCAGAACAGCTTCATGAACTAAGAAAGAAAGCAGCAGAAAAATTAAAGGAAGCCATTCTTGCAGAGCTAAAGGACCTGTATTTGGAAAAAGCCGATTTTGATGTGCATTTTTCAGTACAGGAAGGCTCGGCATCTGATCCGGAATGGAAAGGGCGAAAAGTCAAGCTGCACGAAAATGGACTTGATAAAGTTCAGTTTTTAATCAGTACAAATGTTGGCGAGCCGCTCAAAGAGGTTCACAAAATTGCTTCCGGTGGAGAGCTTTCCAGAATTATGCTTGCAATTAAAAAGAACTTTGCCCGGCATCAGGGTGTGACCAGTGTGATTTTTGATGAAGTAGACACAGGTGTAAGTGGCAGAGTCGCACAGGCAATTGCAGAAAAGATTTATTCCATATCAAACAGCTCTCAGGTATTATGTATTTCTCATCTTCCTCAAGTAGCCTCTATGGCAGATATTCATTTATTAATCGAAAAAGAAATAAGGAAGGATCGTACCATTACAAAAGTTAATGAGCTTAATCATAAGGATAAAATTAATGAAATCGGCCGCATGATTTCAGGTACTGAGCTGACAGAAACCACAAAAGAGCACGCCGAAGAACTTATAAGCCTCGCTAATGATTTGAAATAGGTCTTGCAGCCGGCATTTCTATTGTCCAGCTTCGGCTTAAGCGGCCATAAGCAGAATACCACAACAGCCAAACTACGGCTATTCCGGATATTCTGCTTTTCATGTGGTGTGGGTCCTAAACAGTTTCTTCCGCTTTTCTTCCTCCACTGGAAATGTTCTCTTTTATTTCTGTAGATTACACTGTTTAAAACGAGTCTGTTACGGTCAAATTATAGATACAGACATTTTGGTATGGGTTAGAAGCGAGGAGTGTGACAAAGTTGAAAAAGAGAGAAATCATGCGCATCATGATAGGCTTGATCCTCCTTGTTTCGTTCCTGTCTATTCCATTTATATCTCCTGTGAAACAATATATTTCCATCCCTAATGAAATAACATTATTTGAAAATCAGGAAGGTTATGCTTTACCAGCCCTTGCAGGAAGTACACCCTCTCTTGAACCTGAGAACAACATTACCCAGGCATTTTCAAATCAATTAGTCGCAGAGAAACCAGGCAAGAGCAGCTTGATTTATGAATTTGCAGGGTTGCCCATGAAAAAAGTTAATGTTGAGGTACTCGAGAATTTAAAAGTGGTACCAGGCGGACAATCCATTGGTGTTCGTCTGCACACGTTAGGCGTACTCGTGGTTGGACATCATCTGATTCAGACCGAACAGGGGAAAGTGTCACCTGGCGAAGAATCAGGGATTAAAGTTGGAGATATTTTATTGGAAATTAACGGGAAGGAACTTAAAAAAGTCGAACAGGTTGCTTCGATTTTGGAAGACAAAGAAGGAAATGAGCTAAAAGTCAAGGTGAAACGAAATGAAAAGACATTTACAACAACTCTGAGTCCTCAATATGATCAGCAGGATGATAAATATCGCCTGGGATTATATATAAGGGATTCCGCAGCTGGTATCGGAACAATGACTTTTTACCATCCCGATACAAAACGTTACGGAGCATTAGGTCATGTCATTTCTGATATGGATACAAGAAAACCGATTGAAATTCATGATGGAAAGCTTGTAAAGTCGAATGTAACTTCCATTGATAAAGGGAAGAATGGAATGCCGGGAGAAAAAAATGCAGAGTTTTCTGTAGAAGACGAGAGTATTGGAAATATCACTCGTAACAGCCCGTTTGGGATCTTTGGAAAACTTCATGAAAATGTACAAAATCATGTCATGGACCAACCAATGCCAATTGCTTTATCAAATCAGGTCAAAGAAGGACCGGCACAAATTTTAACAGTTTTAGAAGGCCAAAAAGTCGAAAAGTTTGATGTTGAAATCGTCAGCTCCACTCCTCAGAAGCATCCATCCACAAAAGGAATGATTATAAAAATTACGGATGACAGGCTTTTGGAGGAAACAGGAGGCATTGTTCAGGGAATGAGTGGAAGTCCAATAATTCAGGACGGAAAAATGGTTGGAGCGATAACCCATGTTTTTGTTAACGATTCGACAAGTGGCTATGGAGTCCATATTGAATGGATGCTCCAGGAAGCAGGCATAGACATTTATAAAAAGGATGGCGAACAAAAAGCGAGCTAAAAGGCTCGCTTTTTTATTATGTTTTATATATGGAATAATGTGTTAATATAAAAAGATTTTTCGACATTAAAAATCGAAATTTGTAGAAACTAAAGGTATAATCAAGAAAATAAGAGAATAATCAATATAAATCCAACTTTTTAAAACTTTTTCGCAAATAAAAAGGGATTTTAAAGGTTGTGTCGAATAAGTTATAGGTGGAAGGGACAATTGAAGTAATTTTTATAGAGGAGGAAGTATTGTGGAGAAGGTTAATGTTTGTTTAGCAGATGATAACAGAGAGCTTGTTCAATTATTAGAGGATTATTTCAGCGACCAGACTGAAATTGATGTGATAGGAACAGCTTTTAACGGTAAAGAATGCCTGGAAGTCATTGAGGATAAGGAGCCTGACGTACTTATATTAGATATTATTATGCCCCACGTTGATGGTTTAGCTGTTCTGACTAAAATGAGGGAGCTTAACAATGAAAAGCTGCCAAAAGTGATTATGCTTACCGCCTTTGGACAGGAAGAGGTTACAAAGAAAGCCGTAGATTTGGGAGCATCTTATTTTATTCTGAAACCTTTCGATCTGGAACATTTAAAAGAGCAGGTTTTACAAGTGGCTGGCAGACCTGCTGTTGTTAAAAATACTCACCCGGCTATGTCACAGACGACACAAACTGTTAATAACAGGGTAGATCTGGATTCCAGTATTACGAATATTATTCATGAAATTGGCGTACCTGCACATATAAAAGGCTATATGTATTTACGTACAGCTATTTCAATGGTCTATCATGATATCGAATTATTAGGCTCTATTACAAAAGTACTTTATCCTGATATAGCTAAGCAGTTTAATACAACAGCTTCCCGTGTGGAAAGAGCTATTCGTCATGCGATTGAAGTAGCATGGAATCGCGGAAATGTTGATTCCATTTCGAAACTGTTCGGTTACACGGTGAACATGTCCAAAGCAAAGCCTACCAACAGTGAGTTTATTGCCATGGTAGCTGATCGCCTGCGCTTAGAGCATAAAGTTTCCTGATTCATAAAACACAATAATTCTTTCATAAAAAAACCATCTTCCATGATGGTTTTTTTATGTTCAACGAAATTAACGTATAATCAACCTATACAAATAGGGATAGCATTTGCAGGATAAAGATTATTTAATATTCCTAAAGACGATTATATGGGGTGGCAATTTATGAAGGTTGTTAAAGACAAGGACTTATGCAGCATTAAAATTCCTGTACATCCTTTCTTTCGGAAAATGTCCGTATACTGTTATTTTGTGGATGGTTTATTAATTGACACAGGACCGAAAATTCAAAAGCGTAAACTATCCCGTATATATCAGTCATTGGATATACAGACAGTCGCTCTCACCCATCATCATGATGACCACACGGGAATGGTATCCTGGCTGGATGAACAACTGTCCCCGAGGATATTTGCCCACGAAAGAACGAATCTCTCCGTGGATACAGAGATCTATACCGGGGAGATTCAAACCCCCAATCACCAATTTATTACGATACCCACACCTGCTCATACACCTGATCATGTGTGTCTGCTTGAGCCTGACCGGGGATGGCTCTTTTCGGGGGATATGTACATTACTCCTTATCCAAAAGTATTTTTAAAGAATGAATCGGTTTCCTCTTATATATGTTCATTGAAGGAGTTGAAGAAGCTTGATTTTACTTCTTTATATGGAGGACATGAAGGTTTGATTCCTAATGGTCGGGAAATGATTGCAGAAAAACTGAAATATCTGGAAAGTACCAGGAAGGAAGTTGTTCGTTTACATCAGTTAGGATATAAAGACCGTGAAATTGTAAAAAGGATTTTTCCTCGTAAAGTACGATTGGAGCTTGTCACATTCGGTCTATTTTCAAGACTTAATTTCATCAGGTCCTGTTACTCTGAATAGTGAAAGAACAGACGTGGGAATTCGACTGATAAAAAGCAAACACATAACCATTTTGACATACATTAATCGGGTTAGTTGGTTTGGAAAAGTTAAAACAACCTATTATTTTCGGAATATTTTAACGGTTATGAAAGCGTTATTATGAATATAGATTCAGATAAGAATTTTAGGGAGGAATGACTAAATGTCAGAAGTAAAAGGAATATTTGAGGAAATTAACACAGCTTTAAAAGAGGATCCAAGTTATGTAGAAGGAGTCAATGCCGTTTATCAATTTGACCTGGAGGGTGAAGAACCTTATCAACTTGTTTTGCGTGGGGATGACAGCTATGCAAAACAGGGAACGGATGAAGAGGCTGATTGTACTCTTAAAATGAATACGGATGATTTTAAAGCGCTGTCTGAAGGCAATTTAAATGGCACACAGGCCTTTATGAGTGGAAGGCTGAAAATCAAAGGAAATATGGGGCTTGCCCTGAAACTTCAGGATATTCTATCGTCCTATAAAGCAGCATCTAAATAATAAATCTATGCCAGTGAGGAAGTTATTCCTCGCTGGTAAAAAAAGCTCTGAAACTTAAAAGGAGGAACAGACGTGATCTCATTTCGTCCTAATGAAGATGAAGAATCATTCGTGGATGTGGCTCGAGGACTTGCTAAAGAAAAAATCCGTCCAGTGGCCAGAGAGATTGAGCAAAACGGTAAGGTGAATCAGAAATTAGTTCAGGAAATACGGGAACTGGGACTTTTATCCCTTGAATTAACTGAAAATTGGGAAGGTTTAGAGTTGCCATTGATTTCTCAGGTGCAAATTTGGCAGGCGCTGGCCTATGGAGATCTGGATACTGTTCAAGGTCTGTCTGACGCAGGAGATGCTGCTTCTTTTATCCGTTTAATACCGGATCACCCCGTTCTTGAATCCTTTAAAAAGACAATTGTCGAGGAAGGTGCTGCCGTTTCATTTTTAGATCTTGAACATCAATTATTCTCAAATTTAAACGCAGGCAATGAAGGAACAGAGTATCTTCTTAATGGAACGTCCGAACCAGTGCGATCAGCACAATTTGCTGACTATGTACTGATAGGTGCCAAAGATTCAGGAGGAGAATCTGTTCTTTTATGGTTGAATAAACAGGAACACCCATGGATGGCAGAAGAAGGGGACTACCGGTTAGGTCTGCTTGCTTCCGGACTTGCTAAAATAAAATTTCAGAATGTTCGTGTTTCCTCAGACCATGTACTGGCAAAAGGAGAGGAAGCGGAAAAGCTAATAAAAGCGGGACGAACGAGAATCCGAATCTTACAGGCAGCTAAAGAAGTGGGGCTCATGGAGGCAGCTCTCGATTATGCAACAGAGTATACCGCGGGCAGAAAAGCATTTGGAAAAGAAATAGCCAAGTTCCAGGGGGTCTCATTCCGTGTAGCTGAAATGGCGATGGAGACAAGAGCAGCCAATCATCTCGTATGGGAGGCCGCATTAAAAGCAGATGAAGAGGACGAGAGTGCTGACGGCTACAGTTTACGTGCGCTTTATCGAGCTCACAGATCTCTTCGTTTTGTGACCGATTCGGCTGTTCAACTGCTTGGGGGACATGGATATGTTCAGGAATATCCGGTGGAAAAATGGATGCGTGATGCCCAGGCACAAGTGGCCTTATACGGTCGCGAAAAACAAATGCTCACCAAGAGGGGAGAACAACTAATAAAGGGAGAAAAGGAGGCAGCCATGTCGTGATTTCATTTGAACTATCAGAACAGCAAAAACAAATTAAAGAAATGACTCACTGGTTTGCAAAAAATGAAATTCGTCCGATCGCCATGGAGGCGGATAAATTAGGAAGGGTTCCGGATGAGTGGCTGGATAATGTAAACAAAATGGGCATACACCTGAATACCTCCTCATTTGGTGGTGGAGGAAAGTCCGATAGAAAGGATAAAAAGGAGCGGGAAGGAAATCGGATGGGAGTTCTTGCTACCGAGGAGATGGCCTGGGGCGATCCTGCCATCACATTATCTTTACCAGGAGCAGGGCTTGGCGGACCACCAGTTCAAAGCAGCGGGACCCCGGAACAGCAGGAACGCTTCTTATCGATTTTTACAAAGGATAAACCACGGTGGGGGGCCTATGCATTAACAGAGCCTGAGGCAGGTTCGGATGCATCAGGAGTAAAAACAACAGCGAGAAAGGTTGATGGGGGTTATATACTTAACGGACAGAAAATATTTATTACAAACGGCGGTCGCGCTTCCTGGGTAGTGGTGTTTGCTACAGTGGATCCTTCATTGGGCCGTGCTGGTCAGCGTGCATTTGTCGTTGAAAAAGGTACACCAGGATACAGCTGTACAAAGCTGGTGAAAAAAATGGGTCTGCGAGCAAACGAAACAGCTGAGCTTCTCTTTGAAGACTGCTTTGTCCCCGATGAAAATCTTCTTGGAGGAGAGGAGCTTTATGAAGCCAGTGGCAGCAAACCGTCCGGATTCCAGGTGGCGATGAAAACGTTTGACAGCACAAGGCCCATTGTTGCTTCCATGGCCATTGGAATTGCACGTGCAGCCTATGAATATACCCTTGATTTTGTTAGACGGGAATATCCAAAAAGCGGAGAGATGTTCCGTATGGCTTCGGAAACATTGGCGGAAGCTGAGCAGGATATTGCGGCAGCCCGGCTTCTGACATGGGAAGCTGCCTGGAAAGCCGATCAGGGACTACCGAATGCAAAAGAAGCAGCGATGTGCAAAGCTTATTCGGGACAAATTTCATTAGACGTATGCTCTAAATGTCTGGAGATTTTAGGCCCAACCGGATTAAATCATCATCTGGTTGAAAAACTTTACCGGGATGTAAAGATTTTTGACATTTTTGAAGGAACAAACCAGATTCAGCATTTAGTTGTCGCACGCAGACAATATGCACCATATGAAATTCGGGTTTAATAACAGTTGCTAAGGAGGAATTATATGTCCTATCAAACCATTGAAATCGAAAAACGGGATAAAGGAGTGACTTGGGTAACCATAGACAATCCCCCAGTCAATGCAATAGGTGAGGGATTAATGCAGGACCTTGATGCAGTGGTGGAAGAGTTAACAAACGATGAATCGGTTCGAGTGGTCGTCCTTACTTCCCGCCATGAGAAAATCTTTTTGGCTGGAGCAGATCTGAAAGGAATGATTCAAAATAGCGGTGATTTCGCTGAAGAGGAAAATGCGATAGAAAAGCAAAGTGCACGTATGCAGGCTTGTTTTCATCGTATTGCATCCATGCCAAAACCCGTCATTGCGGCCATTAATGGTCATGCTTTAGGAGGCGGCTGTGAACTGGCCATGGCCTGTGATTTTCGAATGATGGGGAAAGGCAGAATTGGTTTAACAGAGGTTTCTTTGGGAATTATTCCTGGAGCCGGGGGAACTCAACGAATGGTTCAGCTTCTGGGCCGGGCCAAAGCGACCGAGTTAATTTTTACTGCAAAACAATTAGAAGCAGAGGAAGCTGTGGACGTTGGCCTGATTACTCGTGCGGTGGATCCGGAAAAGCTGGAAGCTGAAACCCAAGCTTTTGCAGAAACACTTGCAGAAGGTGCTATCCATGCAATGGGGCTTGCTAAGCGGGCCATGAATGCAGCAGATGGACCGGTTGAAAAAGGGCTGGAAGTGGAAGCAAAAGCTTTCGCCGATACCTTTTTAACGGAAGAACCAGGAATAGGCCTTGCAGCATTCTTCCAAAAAGAAAAACCACAATTTGTTTAGGAGCCGCAGAAGGACACTGAAGTGCCGACAACCACTTAGGCTCAAAAATCACATTAAATAGAGAAAGAAGAGGTGGAGGAATCATGTCATCATGGAATGAATTGTTAAAAGGAAAAGTAGCAGTCGTGACAGGAGCTTCACGCGGCTTAGGGCGGGCAGATGCCCTGGCTCTCGCAGAAGCAGGAGCTGATGTTGTCATCACAGATATCCTGATTGAAACGGATGAAGAGAACGAGCAGGAAGCTGAAAAATATGGTCCAATTGCACAGGTAATGCAGAGTACAAAGGTCATGTATGCAGATAAAACGGCAAAAGAAATTCAGGAGATGGGGAGAAGATCTTTTGCCATCAAAATGGATGTTACAGATAAAGAACAAGTAAAGGAAGTATTTGAAAAAATTAAAGATGAATTTGGCCGTATTGACATTTTAGTTAATAATGCGGGTACTTTGGATCATGTTTCCCAGATTGAGGATCAGAATGACGATTTCTGGGAGCGGGATTTAAGTGTGAACTTAACCGGGGCTTATAATTGTACGAAGACAGTTTGGCCATATATGAAAGAACAGGGAAGTGGAAAAGTTATTAACATGTCCTCTGTTGCAGGTACATTAGGAGGCTTTGGTCAGGCCAGCTATTCCGCCACAAAAGGAGGTCTTCTGAGTTTTACAAAATCAATGGCCCTGGAGGGAGCAAGGTATGGAATTAACGTAAATGCGATCGTTCCGGGAATTATTGGTACAGAGGCTTTTCATATGGCGAATCCAAAAATGAATGAACGGATGATTAATCGTACGGCCTTTAAACGTCCAGGCGAACCGGAAGATATTGCGAATGCCATCACGTTTTTGGCTTCAGATAAAGCCAACTATATTACAGGAGTTGGCTTGAATGTGTCAGGAGGTATCGAGCTGTTTACCTTTTAAAAATTTTACAGAAAGGAGGTTTTAGCAATGCGTGAAGCCGTAATTGTTGATGCTGTCCGGACAGCAACGGGCAGAAAAAATGGATCTTTATCTCAAACCCATCCGGTTGATTTACTGACTCCGGTATTGAAAGAACTGGTCAATCGAAATGGTGTGAATGCAGGAGATGTTGAAGATGTGGTTACAGGCTGTGTAACGATGACGGATGAACAGGGAGGAAATATTGGCCGTATGGCGGTGCTTGCCGCTGGTTTTCCGGTAGATGTACCAGCATTTTCGCTGAATCGAATGTGTGGATCCAGTCAGCAGGCGATTCATAATGCCGCGCAATCCATATTGGCTGGTGATACAGATATAACCATAGCCTGTGGAGTGGAAAATATGTCGCGAGTTCCCATGGGTAGTGATATGGGAGGATTCAGTGATGATCTGATTAACCAGTATAATGTAGTCCCTCAAGGTTTTTCTGCTGAAATGATTGCCCAGCAATGGCAGATCCCGAGAGAAGAACTGGATGAATTCTCACTTCAAAGTCATGAAAAAGCTGCAAAAGCAACAGAGGAAGGAAAATTTGACCGGGAAATACTGCCTTTAGAAGTGAAGACAGATAAAGGTAAGGAAAATTTTGATAGAGATGAGGGGATTCGGACCGATACGTCATTGCAAAAGCTGGCGGAATTAACACCGTCCTTCCAACCGGATAACGGTGTTGTAACAGCGGGGAATTCCAGCCAAATAAGTGACGGAGCATCGGGTGTTTTACTGATGTCACGGGAGAAAGCAGAGGAATTAGGCGTGAAACCGCGAGCCAGGGTGCTTGCACGTGCTGTTGTTGGCGTTGATCCTGTTATAATGCTTACCGGAGTTATACCGGCAACGAAGAAAGTACTCAATAAAGCAGGCTTAACCATTGATCAGATGGATGTCATTGAGATTAATGAGGCTTTTGCTTCTGTTGTGAAAGCCTGGGAAAGAGAACTTAAACCGGATATGAGCAAAGTTAATCCGCGCGGTGGTGCAATTGCACTTGGCCATCCTTTGGGTGCAAGTGGAGCTCGAATTGCTACAACGTTACTCCACTCACTTGAAGATTCAGGTGGAAAATATGGGCTGCAAGTCATGTGCATTGGATTTGGTATGGCAACAGCCACCATCATCGAGCGTTTATAATTTATTTCAAATAAATTTCAGGGAGGAATTCAGTATGCCTAAAAATTATGTAAAACCAAGCATGCAGGAGGTTTTTCAGATTATCGATGCCGCAGTCAAAACCGATCCAGAGGTGACGAAAGGAAAGGAAGGTGTGTACCAATTTAATATTAAGGATGAAGACGAGGGGACCTATCAGTTGATTATTGATGAAAATGGTCCGCGAGCAGTAGAAGGTGCAGAGCAGGATCCTCAAGTTACCCTTACATTAAAAGCGGATAATTTCAGGGACCTTGTTGCTGGCAACTTAAACCCGACAGCTGCATTTATGGGAGGCAAGTTAAAGATTAAAGGGAATATGGGTCTCGCACTTAAACTGCAAACCGTACTTAATTCATTTGAATTTTAAAAGAGGGGGCGTTTTTTGTGGCACATGAATCCTTTCAAACGGTTGATGGAGAATTAAATTGGAATTCCCCAATGTACAGACTTTATGAGAAAGCTAAAAAGAATGGGAAATGGAACCCGGCAGATATTGATTTCAGTCAGGATAAAGTCGATTTTGAAAGTATGACGGAAGATGAAAAAATAACATCTATGCCGCTTGTTGCTTCCTTTTCTGCAGGTGAGGAAGCCGTTACACTGGATATCCTCCCGATGGTATATGCCATGGCCAGACAGGGGCGACTGGAGGATACCATGTTTTTAACCACATTTATGTTTGATGAGGCCAAACATACTGAAATGTTTTCCAGATGGCAAAGTTATATTGGAGTAGGTGAGATGGAGCTGTCTGTTTTCCATAGTGACAGCTACAAACGAATTTTCTATGAAGCCCTTCCGGAATCTATGGAACGTTTGAACGTTGATGACTCACCTCAAGCTGTTATTCGTGCAGCAACGGTTTACAATATGGTTGTTGAAGGCATCTTAGCAGAGTCAGGATACCACTCCTTCCGTGAAATCTTCAAAAAAGCAGAATTACTGCCCGGAATTTTACAAGGAATTGATTACCTCAATCAGGATGAAGGACGACATCTACAATTTGGAATTTATACGATTCAGCGGTTATGTGCCGGCAATGATAATCATTTAAAAGTGTTTCATGATTTTATGGATGAATTATGGCCGGATGCATATGGAGTTGTCGAATATCTCACATCCTTATATGATGTCCAAATGGCCCAGGATTGGACCAATTCATCGCTGGATTTTGACTCTGATGCGATGAGAAAGTATGCAAAGCGCCAATTTGACATACGGAAAAAGCAAGTCGATCGCGTAAAGAACTTTAATAATGCTCAGGAGCTGGATGAACATCTGGTCAAGGCAGAGCCTGTTTGATGAGTTTCATTCAGGCTGTAAAAGAGATTTAGGTTAGGAGAAATTCAGGAGGTTTTCTAATGAAACCAAATAATTTAGTGGAAATGCTGAAGAAAACCGTGGATCGGTATGGGGAAAAAGATGCCATCATGTGGAAAGAGGATGGGGAATACCGCAGTATGACATATCATGATTTTTGGCAGGAGATTCGTGATACTGCTTCAGGTCTAGCCAGGCTTGGGATTAAGGCAAATGATAAAGTCGCTATATTGTCCAATAGCAATCCGGCCTGGGGGATTACAGATTTTGCGGTAGCCAGTTTAGGAGCGATTAGTGTTCCCATCTATCCAACTCTGCCGGCGGAACAAGTCGAATTTATT
Source organism: Virgibacillus sp. MSP4-1 (assembly GCF_010092505.1). Classification (NCBI taxonomy): domain Bacteria; kingdom Bacillati; phylum Bacillota; class Bacilli; order Caryophanales; family Bacillaceae; genus Virgibacillus; species Virgibacillus sp. MSP4-1. The sequence continues at coordinate 1,346,908 of NZ_CP048021.1, read as the reverse complement.
TTGAATAATGCTGATGTGCGTGTAGCTGTAGTGGAGGATGATGAACAGCTGCAGAAGGTTGTCCATAGCGATTTAATTGAATACAGCATTATTATTTATCCAAGTCGTGGAGATATCCTGCAGGACCGGGTGCTTTCATTTGCTGATCTTGAGGCCACTGGACAGCATCATCTGCTCCCGTATTGGGAGGATGAATGGAAGCAAATCGAGAGGGATCACCTGGCTACAATCATCCATACGTCCGGTACAACAGGTAAGCCTAAAGGAGTTATGCTTACCCATGGAAATTTTCTGGCCAACATAGAGGCGATTCAATTCTGGCTGATTGAACTTTTACCAGAGGATGTACAATTATCCTATCTCCCATTATCCCACGTCTTTGAACGGATGGCTGGCCATTATATGCAGTTTGCGGTCGGTACAACCGTTGCTTATGCAGAAAGTATTGATACCATCCAGGAAAATCTTCAGGAAGTACGTCCAACAGTATTAACAAGTGTCCCCCGTTTGTTTGAAAAGGTTTATACAAAGGTTATCGATGAAATTGAAAGCGGTTCCCCTATTAAGAAAAAGGTGTTTAATTGGGCTGTAGGGGTCGGTTTGGAACGCTATGAACGTTATTTGAAAACTCCAGTTCAGGATATAATCATGCAGGAAGCGATGCCGGATGATTTTATGAAAAAATGGAAGCGGGCCGACCGCCTTGTTTATCAGAAGGTTAAAGAAAAGCTGGGTGGAAGACTGCGGGGAATGGTCTCCGGTGGCGGAACGTTAAACCCGGAAATTGCCAGATTCTTCTGGGCACTGGATTTGCCCATTCTGGAGGGCTACGGGTTAACAGAAACCACTCCGGTAGTAACAACAAATCCGATGTTAAGAGCAAAAGCGGGTACGGTTGGCAAAGTTCTGCCTAACTTAGAAGTGAAAATTGCGGACGACGGAGAAGTTCTGGTTAGAGGCCCAAGTGTTATGAAAGGTTATTATAATAATCCGGAAGCTACAAAAGAGGCTTTTTATGGAGATTGGTTCCGAACTGGTGATATTGGTGAGTTGGATGAAGAGGATTATTTAAAAATCATCGATCGTAAAAAACGTATTCTCGTATTATCTACAGGTAAAAACGTTGCACCACAGCCTATGGAGAGCTCAATCAATGAAAGTGCCTATATTGAGCAATCCGTTATACTAGGGGATCAGCGGAAATTTATCATTACTCTTATTAATCCGGATTTTGAGACCTTGGAGCCTTGGGCAAAAGAACAGGGAATTCAGGCAAAATCCTTAAAAGAGCTTAGTAAGCATCCAAAAGTACAAGAGCTGATGGAAAAGGAAGTCCGGCGTTTAACATCATCCTTTGCCAATTTTGAACAGCCAAAAAAGGTTGTGGTCATAGGAGATGTATGGTCGGTTGATACGGGAGAGATTACACCAAAGCTGTCTACCAGGGTTAAAGTAATAGAAAAGAAATATAGTGATACCATAGAGCGAGCCTATCAGGAGGCTGAGGCCAGTCGGAATGAAGCGGTGGCAACGGCTGAAAAATAATTAGGATATCTGTTTTTTTAGTTTCCCAGACCATAAAAAGGTCCATTCGTTGATTGAATGGACCTTTTTTCCTGCACTTCTATTTAATCATTCCTTCCCGCAGAGCTCTGGCTACGGCCTCTGTTCTGTTGCGTGCATTCATTTTCTGCATAATGGCAGAAACATAATCTCTTACGGTGTATTCACTTAAATTGAGTGTGGTTGCTGCTTCACTGGTAGATGCACCTTCTGCCATTAATTTTAATACTTCCACCTCTCGCGGGGAGAAGTTCACTCGTTCCCCTTTATATGGTTCGATTTGATCATTGTAAAATTTACTTAACATTTCACCCGCGCTCTGCCCGAATTTTATTAATGCCGAGAAAGTGTCTTCATTGATCTTAAAGGTCTTATCCGGTCCCTGATCCAATATCGCCGCTCCTAACAGCTTACTCGTTGTTGAGGTGAAGATGGGTGCTACAACTACGGTTTTTAATTCAAATTGCTTTACATACCGCTCCGGAAAACCTAAGGATGCGTCCTTTATATAAAACGGCTGCAAATAATTCATATTTTGTCCGAACATTTGCAGGAATTGAAGGTTATCCTGGATAATTGGAAGGTTTTCGATATCCTCATTGATATTCTGGATGGCTTTATTATCCAGACGATGCCCATAGAGTCCAAATCCCATTTGCTCATTATAGGAATAGGAGAATAAGGCACACCTTTCAAACGGTAAATATTCAACAAACCCTGCTGTAATGTTTTCTACTGCCTCATCAAAGGTTTGTGCACGCATAATGGTTTCATTAAACAAAATGACAGAATCTTTCCATTGATCCATCTGTTGTGATTCTTTGAACGAGTTCTGTCCCTTTTTAAACACTTGTAATGAATAGGTAATAAGAGGAATAATATCGGATGCATTCTGATCACGGCTGCATATTAATAAAGTACCATCTTCATAGGGAATCGGAAGTACATTCTGATTCATTGATTCATCCATCTGCTGAAGCAGTAATTCTGATAGTTCATAGATGGAATCAGCTTTTATGTCTAAATGGTTATGGAATTGATCCTTATTTTGATGAAACGATTTTACCAATGTATACTTTTCGTTTTTGAATGTTACCATTGCCGCCCACTTTATAGGAATCTGTTTAGACGAGACAATCTGCTGAAGAAAGTGCTCAATGGTGAAGTGTTCCTGATATGGCTGTGTGCGTATCCGCTCGCTAATCTTGGAAAATAAATACTTTACAGCCTGATGATCCTGATAAGTATATTCCTGTCCGGATTGAATTGCTTTATGAATTCCGTTTTCCAGTAATGTTAAAATATATTGATTGGAAGAAACAGATTCCATGATTTGCGGATTCTCCCATTTTGAAAAACGTCCGGTGGGGACATCATCATTAACCTGAAATAAATAAGTTGAAAGGAAATGGGTAGTATCATCTACAATTTTGTATGACTTTTTTCCTACCTTTTTCAGGTGCAGTAAAAGTTCTTCCCATTCAGCTTTAATCGCAGTTTCATGCTTTTTTACAAGCTGAAGCCCCTTTGAATAAACATGATTCATTTTACTGTTAAAGGTTTTCATCATACCTTCTTTCCTTTCACTAAAAGATTAGAAATATCGGACAAAATTTCAATCTTCATTTGCTTGTCTTTAATCGAAACATATAAGATCGTATGTGATGAATTTCGACGTGAAACTAATAATTCCTTCTTTTGTAACATGGATATGCAAAAATTGTGAATTAAATGAAAATTTGTTAAAATTAAGCTAACTATAGATGATCAATACTTACCTGAGGTACAAATGTAGGGATGATTGATGATCAAAAAACATTTTCCTATATTTATAGGAATTGGTCACTTCGCATTTTTCCTTTAATCTGTAGTTAAGTGCAGGATACAGAGCAGATAAGTATCCCGCATTTTTGAAAGTGCTTACAAACAGGAAATAAACCTATAATTCTAGGATTTGCAAACGAGTACTTCTGGATTACAATAAAGTAAGCCAACAATTATATAAAAATTCTGAAAAGTTGGCAGGCTGAGAAGGGGGATCTCCCTTTACATGGATGAGAGGATAAACAGAATCGGTTTCATCATTAAGAAAAAGTTCCTGATTTCTCTACTTATTGGATTTATGCTTCTTGGTACATTCATTGGATCTTTTGGTTTTACAAGTACCATGTTTGTTTTGCCTATTGGAGGCATTGGGGATTTTCACGTGACCTTTGATAAGCTCGAAGGTAAGGGTTTTTCCATGAGTCCCCGCTTTGGGAGATCAGATGACTCAACAGATGATACTTCAATAAGGAGCAGCTTCCAGTCGGTTACCATCTATGGTTTGCACTTATATAAGGATTTTAAACTTCCGACAGGTGAATGGATTAGAGTGAACATCCATGCCAACCAGCCAACAGAGATTGAAGGTTTAATTCAGGACGCTCGCTTTATTGAAGCAAATTTGCAATTGGATGGAATGGCAATGAATCAATCGTCTGAGGATACGGATGTACTCACTAACTGGATACAAAATGAACAAACCGTAACGATAACGAATGGTGAAATGGTTACAGATTATTTATTTCAAAATATGATTACGTTAAATGGGGCTGAATTTTCCATCGAAATGCTTAGCGAGTATCAAGCAAATGAGCCATCAGCTTCCTGACCCAGCTTAATAAGAAATACTATGTAAAGGCTCAAACTAATAAGAAATGGGGAGGTGAAAAACAACTGTTTTTTTCTGGGACATACTGAACTGCCTGGACTTAAGTTGGTGTGGTTACAATATTAATTTTCAGAATTTACAGTATTTATAAAATTTAAATGAGGTGAATGGAATGAAAGATTCAAGTGTAAAAATTGGAAACACGATGAAAAAGAAATTCTTCATTGCCTTTTTGACAGGATTCCTCTCATTAGGGGGAATTATTGGTGTCTTTGGACTTTCAGGTACAGCTTTTGCTATGCCGCTTGGTGGTATGGGAGAATTCTTTGTTGAGTTCGATGAATTACATGGGGAGGATTTTCAGTTTATACCTAAAACAGGTGAAACAGGAAAGTCAGACTCTGCACCAATGGTACGAAACAAAATGTCCAAAGCAAATATTACAAACTTACACATTTATAAGGATTTAAAATTGCCTACAGGGAATTGGGTGCGTGTTCATATTGAAGCTCCTAGTGCATCAATTAAAGGACTTATTCAGGATGCAAGATTTATCGATGCAAACTTGAGCTTTGAGGAGATGGCCATAAAGGAACAAAATTCTGACGACATTTCCAAAAACTGGACACAAAATGCAACGAAAGTAACGATTGAAAATGCCAAGATTGCGACGAGTTACCTGTTCCAGTCCATGGTAAGCCTGGATGGTGCTGAAATTTCAATGGAAATGATTGAGGGACCTGAAACGATAGAATAGCTTCTCATATTGAAAGGAGGATGAAGAATGGGAAATAAAGAAAGCAGAGCAGCAAAAAAACTGGAAAAGAAGCAGGCAAAATTGCAAAAGAAATATGAGAGTCTCGAGGGAGGAGGAAAGTTTAAAAAATGGCGAAATGACCGTCCGTTTTGGGGGGCTACACTAACGTTGCTGGCAGGATTAATGATTTTATATATTCCACTTCAATTATATGCTATTGCCTTTGTTCCTGGCAGTCTGGTGTTTGTTGGATTCCTGTTTGGAGGTCTGATCCTTATCGTTGGTGGCTGTGCCTACTTTTACCCAAAGCTTTCCACTCTCTTTGGCGTGATGACCATATTCTTATCCGTACTTTCAATTATGGGAGCTTTAGGCGGTTTCATTATTGGTACCATCATTGGCATCGTTGGCGGTGCTTTATGTATAGCGTGGCAGCAGGAAGAAGTCCCGGCTGATACACCTTCTGAGAACAAACGTGTGAAAAGACGTCCAAAACATCAAAGGCCTATTGAAAACAACCAGTCCTTACAAGCCTAGATTAGGGAGGAGAATGAAAAAGAAGATGATTAGTGATTAATTTCGAGGAGAATTCACATGAAATACAGGCGAAACGTGAAAAAACTGTTTCATATTAGTCTGATGGTTGTCATTATTTTTGCTATATCCATTCCGTATTTTAATCCTCAGCCTGCAGCGGCTACTGAAGACAATCATAGCGGTGGCTTTGTAATTGAATCCGAAAAGGTGGATGGATATCTTGAGCTGTTAGGCGCGCTTATGGGGAAAGTGAAAATTTTTGAGGCAGACATTCATGGTCTGACGATGACAAAAGTGCTTAACAATGCCGAGACGCCCATAGTAATCAAAATTGAATCAGAAGGGCCTGTCCATGTTAAAAATCTTGAAACAGAAACAATTGATGGACTTCCACCTCACCTGGGCGGTTTATGCGTTCCCAGTAAAGTAGGCGGACTTTGTCTGAAAGATGTCTCCATGACCGTACCTTACCAGACGGTTGATGAGATTACTCTGCCAAATGCAACGGTAAAGACTTGTTATGGGAATGAATGTGGGAGTATCCCTGAAACCCCTTCTATGACGACAGAAGAAGCTAAGAAAATGCTTGAGGGAATTGAAGAGGAACCTCCATCATCTTTGGAGGAATTAAATGAGAAACTGCAGGAAAATCTGGAGCAATTTAATACAATAAAAAATCTGACGGATGAAGCAGAAAAGCTTTTCGATCAAATCAATCAGGGAAATCAGATTGAGTCCATTAAGCAGATTATACAGTCTGTTGATGGTCTGGATTCTGTTAGTGATTTATCGGACCTTGATTCAGATTTAAAGAACAAGATTGAATCGTTAAACAGTGAATATACATCCTTTGATAATACGACTTCCAAGTTATTTAATAATATGGAGAAGGCTTCATCCAACTTGGAAGAATTAAAAGAAAGCATTAGTAAGAATAAAGAAACACTGGCAAAACTTGAAGAACAAGATTCAAATAAAGAAAATGAACTAAAAGAACAATCAAAAATTTACCAGGAATTACAGCAAAAAATGAGTGACGCAAATGAGGAACAAAATGAGAATAGTGAAGAACAGAAGCAGAATAGTGAGCAGAAAAATGAGGGTAAGGTCCCAGCATTTGAAGAAGCCTCAACAAGAGATAAAAAACCTGATATTGAGAATTTAACTCAAAAGTGGAATACCCTTGAAGAAGAAATTAAACCAGTGGAAGAACGGTTAAAAAAGGTAACGGCAGCAGTAGAAGAAATAGGATTAAAGAAGACGAAGGAAGACCTCTCACAGCAAATGGATGATACCATAAAATCGTTGGAGCAATTAATCAAAAAGCTTGGTCTTGCCAGGAAAGAAAAAGAGGAAAATTCTAAAGAAGAAGACGGACAGAAAAAGGATCAAACAGATAATAATTCAAAGGAAGAGGAAGAAAACACGGATTCACCAGACGAGTCTGAAAAAGGAAATCAGGATTCCGCGCCATCAGACGGGTCAAATAATGACGGAAATGATGAATCCAGTCAAAAGGATGATACAGACAATAACCAGAAAGATTCCAGTAATGAAGATACAACTAATAACGATAACACAGATGGTGGTCAGGAAGATGGATCTAATAACGAAGGTACAAATGATGATTCACAAGAGGATTCCAACAGTGAAGAACCAAATGAAGATGATTCTTCAGACGATACCGGTGACGAGGAAGAGTCACAGGAAGAGGATAGCGGCGGTTTGTTAGACGGTCTGATTGACATTCTCTTTCCGTGGCGGCGGTAAACATACTCAGGAGAAATCGTTCCTTCTTAAATGTAAGGGACGGTTTCTTTTTTTGGATAGTTATTCGTTAACGGAACAAAATAAGAGGAAAAAGAAATTTGATTAAGTGACAAAGGTGGAGCCTATGCAATCCAAAAATCATGTGGAAAGATTTGAGATCGCATTTAACCAGATCCATTCGATTTTAAAAGAACGTTCCAAGGATATGAAAACCGATCGATTCGCAGATCTGTTGCAGGAAAATCGTGAAAAATATGGTGTGCTGAATTCGAATTATTATAAACTGAAACAGTATGCAAAATTGAGAAATGCCATTGTACATGAACGGATTGACAAAGACTTTTATATAGCAGAGCCTCACGCTGACGTAGTAGATGATATTGAAAGGATCAGTGATATTCTGAAAAACCCACCTAAAGCCATGGACATCGCATCAAAGCCCGTTGAATTTTTTAAAGCCGAATCCTCAATTAAAAAAATTCTGGCTGCGATTGAAAAGTATGGATACTCTCAGTTTCCTATTTATGAGCAAGGTCATTTTAAAGGATTGTTAACAGAAGGGGGAATTGCGAAGTGGGTATCACGAACGATTCAAAATGATTGTGTAAATCTGGATCAGGTAACCGCCAAAGACATTTTACAGGTTGAGAAACGAAGAAATGTTGCCTGTCTAAGCCGGGAGCAAACTGTTTACGATGTTGAGGATGCTTTTCAAACGCATTATGAGAAACGGCAAAAGCTTGAGGCTATATTAATTTCAGAAGACGGAAATCAGGATTCCTCTCCTCTCGGTATTATCTCAGCCTGGGACTTAGTCAAAATTGAACATACAACCATATCATTATTATCTAATTCCTAGTGATTCGAAGCGGAATGGATCAAAAAATCTATACGAAGTTCCCGAAACGGAATAAAACGGATGTACATTCATGATTCGATATATGAGGGTAACAACTTTAATTAAGGCCAAATAACTATAATTTTGGCAGGCATTTGCAAAATTTCGGCAGAATCCTTAACAACGGCTTATAATGTAAAAAAATTCATTAAAATTTACGGGCATACATGTTAGAATATATTAATATATAAATCCAGTAACCTAAAAATATGTGTAGAGTGGTGAAAAGATGAAAGTAGCAAAGTTTGGCGGAAGTTCTGTAGCAGATGCTTCCATGATCCGGAAAGTGGCTCAAATTATTTTGGATGATAAAGATCGCAAATTTATCATCGTATCCGCACCAGGTAAACGCAATGATTCCGATATTAAAGTCACCGATTTATTAGTCGAACTGGGAGAAAAGCACGCAGCAAATGAATCTGTCGATGCCATAAAAGCAAAAGTAGTGGAACGGTTTCAGACGATGATTCATAACCTGTCTCTGTCCTCTGCAATAGTAGATGATATTAGTGAAACGATTGATCAGGTATTAATAAATCCGTCTATAAAAGATCACCGGTTGGATTCTTTAAAGGCTATGGGAGAGGATTCTTTAGCAAAGATTTTGAGTGCCTATCTACAATCACTTGGAGAGGAAGCTACATATATCAACCCTCGGGATGCCGGCATTATTGTGAGTGATGAGCCTGGAAATGCGCAGGTTTTAGATGAAAGCTATGAGAAGATTTATAGATTAAGAGAACATAAGGGAATTATGATTATTCCGGGATTTTTTGGTTTTACGAAGGACCAGAAACTAATGACATTCCCGCGGGGTGGATCTGATATTACGGGGGCCATTATTGCTGCCGGCGTAAAGGCTGATTTATATGAAAACTTTACCGATGTGGATTCCGTTTACTGTGTAAACCCTAATATTGTGGAAAATCCTAAAGAAATCTCAGAATTAACTTACAAAGAGATGAGAGAACTTTCCTATGCCGGATTTTCCGTTTTTCAGGATGAGGCTCTTATTCCGGCCTTTAAAGCAAAAATTCCGGTGTGCATTAAGAATACCCATAATCCTGACAAAGAAGGTACTATGATTGTATCTGAACGGACAGAACCGTCATCCGGCACAGTAGTTGGCATAGCCAGTGATCGAGGCTTCCTGAGTCTCTATGTAAGTAAATATTTAATGAACCGGGAAATCGGCTTTGGTAAGAATTTGCTGCAAATCCTGGTTGATGAAGGCATTTCTTTTGAACACGCACCGTCTGGTATTGATGACATGTCCGTTATTATACGAGAAGAGAACTTCCCAAAGGCCAAAGAAGAAAAGGTTATGAAACGTATACAGGAAGAATTAGAAGTTGATATGGTTACCGTTGAGCGCGATTTAGCTATGATTATGCTGGTTGGTGAAGGAATGAATAGTACTTACGGTGTGGCCAGTCAATCCACACAGGCGTTTGCCAATGCTGGTGTCAATATTGAAATGATCAACCAGGGTTCCTCTGAAGTTTCGGTTATGTTTGGAATTAAAGAGGAAAGAATTGAAGAATCCGTCCAGTCTCTTTATCAAGTATTCTTTGAAAGTTAAATTGTAAAGACAAGGCATTGAATGGCCTTGTCTTTTTTGATGGCTGTTTTCTAAAAGATTGTCATTTTGCACAAAAGATATATAATGTGCCACACTAGAACGTCCTGTTCATCGTGGGAAAAGTCCGTGGTGAAGACCCCTCAGGAAGCGGTTTTGCCCCCGAGGAGGTTGGGCCGGGCCCATGGAAAACCAACTGTTCTTCCGGAACGTATGCATACACTCATCTTGGATTAGAACAATAAAGCATTCATTAAAGGATGTAATCAATGGCATATGATTTATCAAAAATGACAGTTTAAAAAACAACAATCACCAGGAGATAGGAAAGGGACTTTTTGACAGACATGTTTTTTGTATAGTTTTGTTACTGATGATGGATATCATCCCCATATTTAAATAGAAATAAACGAACTATCTCTTAGAAAACCTATTTCGAAACAAACAGGAAATTGTATATAACAGATAAAATTCTTTTTTCTACCTTTTACGCTGGATTTTGTTCTTTTTTCGATCCCTGTGGACCATAAAGCCGCCGATGAAGGCCAGGCCTAATAAAAATATAATCAGGCCGGCAGCAAACTGTATAAACAAATGAAAGAAAATTGGATGGACGATATTAAATAAGGCGTCCCTCATAAGCTTTATTCCTATAACAGCAAAAATTCCAGGTATAAAAAGTGTGAGTAAGGCGATGATTCGTGACATAATTGTACTCCCCCTCTTTTATCACGTATTAACGGGCCGTGAACCCCCTCTTCCAAGTTTTTACAATACCCCCAACAAGACTAAGTGGGGGATAGAGGCCCCACTGATGAAAGTTTTACTTTATCTCTTCCTGTTAATTATATCAAAGCATGATTCATTAAAGAAAAAGTTATTAAAATTAATTTTATGGATCACGAAGTACCAGGTCATAATTCCCCTGTTGATGGATGTTTCACTTTATCTAAAGGTGCTAGCCCTATGTTCTTCTAATCTTTGAACCCATGAATTATATTGCATACATTTCCGTTTTTCTTTATCATGAATATATGCAATTTTTTGCAAAAAGCAGGGGGTGCTTAGGTGAATCATGTACTGATTGTTGGTGCAGGAAAAGGAGGATCAGCTATTTTGAAAATCCTGGCTGACTCCGATGTGCTAAATGTGGCAGGTATTGTTGATATTCACCCGGATGCACCAGGTTTGAAACTGGCAAAGAATTATCATATTAAGACCGGTCATGATTATCGTGCCTGGCTTCAGAAGGATATTGACATCATTATCGAGGCAACAGGAAATCAAAAGGTCTATGAGGATATTCTCGCCCAAAAGCCGCCTGAGATGGTTGTGGTTCCGGGGTCGGTTGCTTACGTGACATCTAAACTGGTAGATGAAAAGGAAGCGTTGGTAGGGGAGTTGAAGAGCCATACGAAAACCCGTGATTTTATTTTGGATGCGATTCATGACGGCATGATTGTTATGGATCAGCATTACCAGGTAAGTTTTGTTAATAAAAGTGCAGAACGAATTCTCGGATTTAAAAGGGCTGAGATGCTTCACAAGCCGATTGAAGAAATTATTCCTTCTACTCGGCTTCCGCATGTGTTTAAAGTAGGTAGAAAAGAGGTCAACCAGAAACTTCAATTACATAATGGAAAAAAGGTTATTACCACAAGGATTCCTATTATTAATTCAGCAAATAAAGCTGAAGGTGCATTTGCCGTTTTCAAAGACATTACTGAGGTTGTTAATCTGGCAGAGGAAATTACAGATTTAAAGGAAATAAAGACGATGCTCGAGGCGATTATTCAGTCCTCAGAAGAAGCCATTACAGTTGTGGATGAAAAGGGTAATGGACTCATGATTAACCCGGCTTATACACGCATTACCGGATTGACGGATAAGGATGTTATAGGCAAACCGGCTACAGCGGATATTTCAGAGGGCGAGAGTATGCATTTAAAGGTCCTGAGAACGCGCAGGCCAGTACGTGGGGTTCATCTAAAGGTAGGGCCGGCCAATAAAGATGTCATTGTGAATGTTGCTCCTATGATTGTTGATGGAAAGCTTAAAGGAAGTGTAGGTGTTATTCATGATGTTTCTGAAATACAATCTCTTACCTCTGAATTAAAACGTGCCAGACAAATTATCCGGAACCTTGAAGCTAAATATACTTTTGATGATATTATCGCAGAATCCACAGAAATGAATATAGCTTTGGAGCAGGCCAAGGTTGGTGCCAAAACACCTGCCACGGTTCTATTAAGAGGAGAATCAGGCACAGGGAAAGAGCTCTTTGCGCATGCCATTCATAATGAGAGTACTCGCAGACACAATAAATTTATTCGTGTGAATTGTGCAGCTATTGCAGAATCATTATTGGAGAGTGAACTATTTGGTTATGAAGCAGGGGCATTCTCTGGAGCTAAGCAAAATGGGAAACGAGGTTTATTTGAAGAAGCACACAATGGCAGCATATTCCTGGATGAAATTGGTGAGTTGTCTCTCAACACACAGGCCAAGCTTTTGCGTGTGTTACAGGAGGGAGAAATCGTCCGGGTAGGGGGTACGAATCCAGTAACGATTGACACACGGATTATAGCTGCGACCAATGTAAATCTGGAAAAAGCGATTATGCAGGGAGAATTTCGTGAGGACTTGTATTACCGTTTGAACCGATTACCGATTTATATCCCACCCCTAAGAGAACGTCTGGATGATTTACCGGCACTGATTCATCACCTTATTCAGAAATTAAATCAGGATTATGGACGTCAGGTGAAAGCTATTAGTGAGGAGGCCATTCAGAGTTTAACCAATTATCATTTTCCGGGAAATGTTCGAGAGTTAGAGAATATTATGGGTCGTGCGATGATTTATATGAATCATACTGAAGATGAAATTAAAGCAAAACATATTCCCAAATTCACAGGCCGGATGAAGTCTGAATCACCCGAGGAAAAGATTCCCGGCCATGATATTGGGGGCATGACTCTCCAGGATGCGTTAAACGAATATGAAAGACAGGTTTTAATTAGGGTGTTGGAAGAAAATCAATATAACAAAACAAAAACAGCAAGCCGATTGGGAGTCTCCATTCGGAATCTTTACTACAAGCTGGACAAGCACAGCATTGACAAAAGTGACATGCAAAATCATTCATGAGTGCAAAAATTTGCAGACAGTTTTCCACATAGATTAAAGCGTTTTCAAACACAATGGATTTGGCACGGTTTTTGCATGTGTTTATCATGGAGGCTGTTTCGCGATAGATACAGAGGTGAGGAACATGAAATTATCAGCGTTGCATGAAAAATTAACCAGGTTTAAAGCGACAAGAACCATTGCTTTAGCACAAGCCGCAGATCCGGAAGTATTAAAGGCAGTTAAGCATACTCTTGATATGAATCTGGCTGGTTTTAGATTATTTGGAGATGCTGGACATATTCGAACCTATGCTGAAGAGGTTGGTCTGGATCTAGATCAAGGCAAAATTGAAGTCTTTCATACAGAAAACTTTGAGGAAGCGGCTCAACGTGCGGTTCAGGATGTTCATCAAAAAAAAGCAGACGTTTTAATGAAAGGGAATCTTTCGACAAAACAGATCTTAAAACAGGTATTGAACAAGGAACATGGTTTAAGAACTTCACGTGTATTGAGCCATGTAGCTGTTTTTGAAATACCTGAAGAGAATCGGTTGATTTATCTGACAGATGCAGCTATGAATCTTACACCAGATTTGAAAACGAAAGCTGAAATCATTCAAAATGCCGTTGATGTTTACCGAAAAGTCGACCAGAACACACCTAAGGTAGCAGCTCTTGCGGCAGTGGAGGTTGTAAACCCTTCTATGCCGGCAACTATCGATGCAGCTGCCTTATCACAAATGCAAAAAAGAGGGCAAATAAAGGACTGTATCGTGGATGGACCTCTGGCGTTTGATAATGCAGTCTCTGTGCAATCCGTTCATGAAAAAGGTATTAAGTCTGAGGTTGCAGGTCAGGCAGACATACTGGTGGTACCTGAATTGGAAACAGGGAATGCTTTATATAAGTCATTTATTTATTTTGCAGGTGCAAAGGTTGCATCTGTAATCAGTGGAGCCACTGCACCAATCGTGCTTACCTCCCGTTCAGATACGCATGAAAGTAAGCTTTATTCAATTATACTGGGGCTATTAACAGCCGAACA